>CP034537.1:4542500-5163333 GCA_004000515.1 Pseudomonas poae | reverse complement strand
GCCAGGCGCCTGGTTTCACCGCCTTGAGCCTGGAAAAGGAAGTGATCGTGCAGCCGGGTACATCCATCTCGTTCCTGGGTGAAGACCTTCACGGCATCAAGGTCGAAGGCGAGCAGGCGACGTTGCACTTCCACCTGTATGGCTTGCCACTGGAGTCCTTGAACGGTCGTTATGGCGTGGAGGCAGACGGTCGCATCCTCAACTACAACGCCTCGCAAATGGCGCCATCGATCAAGGCCTATGCCTGATTGCAGCCACTCTTTCTTGAACACTGTTGGGACTTCCATGAGCCAGACCATCACCCCACGTCAACTGCAGCAATGGCTGTTCGACGGGCAGGAAATTGCGCTATTCGACGTTCGCGAACATGGACAATACGGTGAGGCCCACCTGTTCCATGGGGTGAACCTGCCCTATAGCCGCCTGGAGCTGGACGTACGCCGCCTGGCACCGAACCCGCAGGTGCGCCTGGTGATCTATGACCAGGATGGCGGTGAGGTGGCGGCACGTGTGCTGGCGCGTTTGCAGGGTTGGGCTACGGCCATGTGCATGTCCTGCAAGGCGGTGCGGATGGCTGGCAAGCGGCGGGCCTGCAACTGTTCGCTGGGGTGCATGTGCCATCCAAGGCCTTTGGTGAGTTGGTGGAAGAGGCCAGTCACACCCCACGTCACGGCGCGACAACTGGCGGACTGGCAGGCCAGCGGTGAGCCGCTGGTAGTGCTCGACGGCCGGCCGTTCGACGAATACCGCAAGATGACCATTCCCGGTTCCATCTGCTGCCCCAACGGTGAGTTGGGCTATCGGGTGCATGACTTGGTACCGGATGAGACGACGCCCATTGTGGTCAACTGCGCCGGGCGTACCCGCAGCATTATCGGTGCGCAGACGCTGATCAACCTGGGGCTGAAAAACCCGATCTACGCGCTGGAAAACGGCACCCAGGGCTGGTACCTGGAAGACTTCAAACTGGAGCACGGCAGCACGCGGCGTTATACCGAACAGGTCAGCACTGACCTGGCCCAGCAGCGCCAGGCTGCCCGGCAACTGGCTGAGCGGGCAGGGGTGGTGAATGTGTCAGCAGACCAGGTGCGCCAATGGGCCGATGATGCGCAACGCAGTCTGTTCCTGTGCGACGTGCGCACGGCCGAAGAGTTTGCCCTCGGCAGTTTGCCGGGTGCGCAGCACACACCGGGCGGGCAGTTGATCCAGTCCACCGACCTGTACATTGGTGTGCGTCAGGCGCGCATTGTGCTAGTGGACAGCGATGGGGTGCGTGCGCCCATCGTCGCCAGTTGGTTGCGCCAACTGGGGCATGAGGCCTACGTGCTGAGCGGCGGTATTGCCAGCGGCCTGGCCCTGCCGGTGGTGCAGCCAGTTGCGTATGAACCGCTGGCGCTGATCAGTCCTAAAGCCTTTGACGTGAACGCCGTTAACCTGATCGACCTGCGCCCGAGCATGGCGTTTCGCAAGGGCATATTCCCGGCGCTCGCTGGTCGATTCGTTCGCGGTTGAAGGCCGATAACCGACCGTTGGTGCTGGTGGCAGATGATCCTGCGTTGGCGGCATTTGCTGCCCAGGGGCTGGACGCAACACTGCTCGACGGCGGATTCGAGGCGTGGGTTGCTGCAGGTTTGCCTGTGGCAGAGGATGGGCAAACCCACCTGACGCCGAATGCATCGACTTCCTGTTTTTCACCCACGACCGTCACAGTGGGAACAGGATGCCGCACGCCAGTACCTGGCGTGGAGATCGGCCTGCTGGCGCAGATGAGCGAGGCGGAAATCGCCAGCCTCAAGCCACTGGCGCCGCTGTCGCGGGTGCGTACCCGATTGATCCACGCGGCACGGACCGAAAAGGGCCAGGGTGGCCGTGCGGTCAACGTGCCGATCACACGCATCAGCACCGTACTGTTCGACAACCTTGCACAAATGCGCGATGCCCGTGCCCGCCGCGACAGCGAGCGGGTGCTCACGTACGGCGCGCGCGGCAACCCGACATCCCACGCGCTGGAAGATCTGGTCACTGAGCTGGAAGGCGGCTATCGCAGCCGTCTCTACGGTACCGGGCTGGCAGCGGCGGCTCAGGTATTCCTGGCCTACCTGCGCCCTGGCGATCATGTGCTGATCACCGACGCGGTGTATTCGCCGGTGCGCAAACTGGCCAGCGAGTTCCTGCAGCCGTTCGGCATTGAAGTCAGCTATTTCGCCCCCGATGGCAGAGGCCTGGAGGCGCAACTGCGGGCGAATACCAAGCTGGTTTACGCCGAAGTGCCCGGGTCACTGCTCTACGAACTGTGTGATTTGCCCGCCATCGCGGCCCTGTGCAAACCGCGCAACATTCTGCTGGCCGTGGACAACACTTGGGGCTCGGGTTACCTGTACCGACCATTGGCATTGGGGGCTGACATTTCCATCATGGCCCTGACCAAATACCTCGGTGGCCACAGCGATGTGATGATGGGCAGCGTGTCCACCCAAGGCGCCTGGCCGGCGCTGGGGCGCATGAGCGACACCTTCGGCAATGCCGTCAGCGCTGACGATGCCTACCTGATCTTGCGCGGCGCACGTACATTGGCTGCTCGCCTGGATGTGCATGAGCGCCAGGCGCTGGAGGTCGCCCAGTGGTTGCAGGCGCAGCCGCAGGTCAAGCGGGTGTTCCACCCGGCGCTGCCTGATCACCCAGGTCATGCGCTGTGGCGTCGCGACTTCTCTGGCAGCAATGGCTTGTTGTCGTTTGAGCTGAATAACGCTGACCCGGTCTACCTCGAACGCTTGATCGATGGCTTGCAACTGTTCGGCTTGGGCGCTTCATGGGGCGGTTATGAAAGCCTGGTCACCGTGGCGGAGACCAGGGACCGTGAGCGTGCGGCGGATCGGGGTTGAACCCGGTGGTGCGATTGCATATCGGGTTGGAGGACGTGGCGGCGTTGATCGAAGACTTGCAACGCGGGTTTGCGCAGGCAGGGCGCTAAATATAGTGCGGGGCTTTTTGCCGCCGTTCCGTGACCGACAAGTTCTGTAATAAAAACGCCATTGCGCTGGGGATTAAATCCAGGACGAGCTATTTTGGTGCACCTCAATAACTAGAGTAGCCATGGATGAAATACCAACCCTTCAGCCGTACCTTGATTGCCACTGCGCTGGTGTTGACGGTCAGCGGTGTGCACGCCGCGTCCCAAGCCCCGGTGGCCGGTGAAAATGGCATGGTGGTCACCGCCCAGCATTTGGCCACTCATGTCGGCGTGGATGTGCTCAAGGCCGGCGGCAACGCGGTGGATGCCGCCGTTGCGGTGGGCTACGCATTGGCGGTGGTGTACCCGGCGGCAGGTAACCTGGGCGGCGGCGGCTTCATGACCGTGCAACTGGCCGATGGGCGCAAGACCTTCCTCGATTTCCGCGAAAAAGCCCCGTTGGCGGCCACTGCCAACATGTACCTCGATAAAGACGGCAACGTCATCGAAGGCCTCAGCGCCAAGGGTCACTTGGCCGTCGGCGTGCCCGGCACCGTGTCCGGCATGGAATTGGCCCTGAGCAAATACGGCACGCTCAAGCGCGCCCAAGTGATTGCCCCGGCGATCAAACTGGCGGAAAACGGCTTTGCGCTGGAGCAGGGTGATATCGACCTGCTGCACACCGCCACTGGCGAGTTTGAAAAAGACAAGGACATGCGCGGCATCTTCCTGCACAACGGCCAGCCGATGCAGGTCGGTCAGAAGTTGGTGCAGAAAGACCTGGCCAAGACCCTCAAGGAAATCTCGGCCAAAGGCAGCGACGGTTTCTATAAAGGCTGGGTCGCCAAGGCGCTGGTGGATTCCAGCCAAGCCGGCAAAGGCATCATTACCCAGGCCGACCTGGACAAGTACAAGACCCGTGAACTGGCGCCTATCGAGTGCGACTACCGTGGCTACCACGTGGTCTCGGCACCGCCTCCGAGCTCTGGCGGCGTCGTGATCTGCCAGATCATGAACATCCTCAAAGGCTACCCAATGGCTGACCTGGGCTATCACTCCGCCCAAGGCCTGCACTACCAGATCGAAGCCATGCGCCACGCCTACGTGGACCGCAACAGCTACCTGGGCGACCCGGATTTTGTGAAGAACCCGATTGCCCACCTGCTGGACAAGGACTACGCCGCCAAGCTGCGCGCCGCCATCGAGCCGCAAAAGGCCGGTGACTCGCAGGCGATCAAGCCGGGCGTGTCGCCGCATGAAGGCAACAACACCACGCACTATTCCATCGTCGACAAGTGGGGCAACGCGGTATCGGTGACCTACACCCTCAACGACTGGTTCGGTGCGGGCGTGATGGCGAGCAAGACCGGCGTGATCCTCAACGATGAAATGGACGACTTCACCGTCAAGGTCGGCGTGCCGAACATGTACGGCCTGGTCCAGGGTGAGGCCAACGCCATCGCACCGGGCAAGGCGCCGCTGTCGTCGATGAGCCCGACCATCGTGACCAAGGACGGCAAGGCTGTGATGGTGGTGGGTACGCCAGGGGCAGCCGCATCATTACCGCGACCTTGCTGACCATCCTCAATGTCATCGACTACAAGATGAACATCCAGGAAGCGGTGGACGCGCCGCGTTTCCACCAGCAATGGATGCCGGACACCACCAACCTTGAAACCTTCGCGGTGAGCCCGGACACCCAGAAGATCCTCGAAAGCTGGGGCCACAAGTTTGCCGGCCCGCAGGACGCCAACCACCTGGCGGCAATCCTGGTGGGCGCACCGTCCCTGGATGGCAAGTCCGTGGGTAACAACCGCTTCTACGGCGCGAATGACCCGCGTCGTAACACCGGCTTGTCCCTGGGTTACTGAGGCGTGAGGTGGTGATGCAGGTGGGCCAGGGACAGCGCCAGGCTGTCGTGGGATAACTGGATGGCGGCGCCCTCGGCGCTGCCCTGGGCTGCCGGCATCACCCGTTCGAACATGTGGTTTTCATAAGCCTGTACTGCTTGCGAGCAGTCAGGCGTCTTGAGCAGATGCTCCGCCAATTCGGCGGCATCGAGCATCGCGGCATTCACCCCTCGCCACCAAACGGCGACATCAGGTGAGCGGCATCGCCGATCAACGTCAACCCTGGCCTGTGCGCCCAGCGATGGCCGACCGGCAGGGCGTGGATATGCCTGCACTCCAGTTGCGCATTGGCGGCGTCAAACAACGCCAGGATGTCCGGGTGCCAGCCTTCGAAATGAGTTTTCAGTGACGCGGCGCAGGACAGGTCGATGTGGCTTGCCGCCCAATCGGTCGGCACACGGAAGACCGCATAGCCGCGCAGGTGGGCATTGGCATTGCGTTGCACAATGATTGATCGGGCCTCGCCGTCGATATCCAGCTTGCCCCGGCCGACCAGGCGGGCGATAGGTGGGTGCAGATTGTCGACCTCATCGATGCCGAACTCGATGAACGTCAGCCCGCTGTATTGCGGTTGATAGTGCGACAGCAGCGGGCGGACCTTGGACCAGGCGCCGTCGGCACCGACCACCAGGTCGAAGGGGCCGTGAGTCAGGGCGCCTTGGTGCAGCGTCCAACGCCCGTCGCCCACCGGGTGTACGGCGTCGATGCCGGCGCCCCAGTTCACACAACCCAGCGGTAGTGAGTCGAGGAGGGCCTGGCGCAGTGCGGTGCGGTCGACTTCGGGGCGCTCACCGGCCTCGGGGTTGGGGGCCTCGTATAGCAAGTGACCGTGGTGATTCATCAGCCGCGAGCCCTGGTCTTCGTAACGGGCAATGCGTTTGAACGCGTCTTCCAGGCCGGCGCGCCGCAGGGCGAGTTGGCCGGATTCGGCGTGTAAATCCAGCGTGCCACCCTGTGGGCGCTCAAAAGGACCGCTTTCGCGCTCAAACACGCTGACCGTAATGCCATGGCGATGAAGGATTCGCGCCAAGGTCAAGCCGCCGGGGCCGGCGCCAACGATGGCGATACGCAACGAGGTATGCATGCAGATTGTCCTTGGCGATGTTTATAGGATCCTATACATTTAGTTCATAGGATCCTATGGAAAGTCAACGCCCATGAATGTTCAATCCCCCGCACCCAACCCAATGCAGCAAATCGGCCTGGCCAACCGCGGTTTTATCCGTCTGTACGAGGGTCGCCTGAAAGCCTTGGGGTTTGCGGTTGCGCAGATTCCGGTGTTGGTGGCGCTCAAGTACAGCGAAGGTTTGCCTCAGGCTGAGTTGGTGCGCATTGCCCGTGTCGAGCAATCGAGCATGGCGCAATTACTCGGGCGCATGGAGCGTGACGGCATGATCCAGCGCGTCGCCGACCCGGCGGACAGACGCAGCCGCTTGATCACCCTGACCGATGCGGTGCGTGAACGCATGCCCCAGGCTCACGCGGTCATGGTGCAGGGGGGCGGCGCAGGCGTTGGAGGGGTTCAGCGACGAGGAGCAGGCGACTCTGCTGGCGTTGCTGCTACGGGTGAATGCCAACCTGGAGCGTGTCGGCGAGTAGCTGCTCGACTGCTGCAAACGCTACAGCCCGGCGTTCTTCCCAATGGCCGCGAATCACCAGGGCCGGTTGTTGATGCTGTTGCATCCAGTCCAGGCTGGCCTGGAAAAACGCTTGGCGATCGGTGAGTTCTGGCTGGCAACGCTGGCCATCGGCAGTCCATTCCACATCGTCGGGTGACAACAGCAGGTGCAGGTCGTAATGGCGGGCCAGCAGTTCGCTGTCCAGCCACGCGGGGTAGTCGCCGAACAGGGTCTGGCTCCACAGCTTGTTGGTCAGCAGGTGGGTGTCGAGGATCAGCAGGTTGGGCTGCTCGGCGCGAGCGGCGTCTTCCCAGGCGAGTTGGCCACGGGCGATGTCCGGGATGTCGGCCAGGCAGGTGTCGCGTTGATGGTGGTCGATGAAGTAGCGCACGTATTCGCCCACCATCAACCCACCAAAGTGCTGATGCAACTCAGCCGCCAACCAGCTTTTGCCACTGGACTCAGGGCCTGCCAGCACCACCACCTTCATGGCTGCAACGCCGGGTCGGCACGCCATTCACGCCAGCCTTGCACGGCGATCACGGTGAACAGCGCGTAGAGCGCGGCGGTGAGGTAGAGGCCTTTGTAGAGGAACAGCCCGACGAAGATCACATCTACGGCAATCCACAGCGGCCAGCATTGCACGCGTTTTTGCGCCATCCACATTTGTGCCACCAGGCTGAAGCCAGTGAGGGCCGCGTCGAGCCACGGTTGGGCTGCGTCGGTCCAGTACGCCATGGCCGCGCCGAGCAACAGGCTGCCGACGGCGCCCACTGCCAGGCTGGTCATGATCGCAGGCCAGCCCAGGCTCGTGACCTGGCGGCCTTGCTTGACCTCGCCTGCGCGGGTCCATTGCCACCAGCCATACACTTGCAGCGCGGCGTAGACCACCTGCAACAGCATGTCCGAATAGAGCTTCACGTCATAAAACACCCAGGTGTACAGCAACACCATCACCAGGCCGATGGGCCAGCACCAGGGGTTTTGCTTGACCGTCAGCCAGACAGCGATCACCCCCAGGGCAGCGGCGAACAGTTCAAGCCCGGACATGGCGGTTCCTTGGGAGCGTGGGAGAGGGCGGGGATTGTAACCAAAGAAGATTGGCGTAGATTGATCGTTCCCACGCCCCGCGTGGAATGATCAGTGGGCTAGACCTTGAACTGGCGCAGCAGGCCGTCGAGTTGTTCACTCAAGCCGCGCAGATGGGCGCTGGCCACACTGGACTGCTCGGCCGCCAACGCGGTGCTGTGGGACAAACCGGCGGCTTGGGTGACGTTCTGGTTGATGTCTTCCACCACATGCGCCTGTTGCAACGTGGCGCTGGCAATCGACGCGTTCAGGCCATTGAGGTTGCGCAGTGCCTGGCCGATAGCGGTAAGACTGGCCCCGGCCTGGCCGGCTTGCTCGATGGTCAGTTGCGAGGCGCTGTGGCTGTCGCTGATCACCTTGACCGCCGCTTCCGAGTGACCTTGCAGCCGCTCGATCATCGCCTGGATCTCGGCAGTGGATTTTTTGTGTGCGTTGGGCCAGCAACCGCACTTCATCGGCCACCACCGCAAACCCCCGGCCTTGCTCGCCGGCGCGGGCGGCTTCAATCGCGGCGTTGAGCGCCAGCAGGTTGGTCTGGTCGGCAATCGAGCGGATCACTTCCAGTACGCCGCCAATCTGCGTGCTTTCGCTGGACAGGGTGCGGATCACCTCCACGGCCTGGCTGATGGTGGTGGAGAGCTGGTCGATCTGCTGCAGGCTGCCGTCGATGTTCACTTGGCCTTGTTGCGCCTGGGCCTGGGCATCGCGCATTTCACTGGCCGCGTGTTCGGCGTTCTTGGCCACGTCCTGCACGCCGTAGGTGACTTCGTTGATGGCAGTGGCCACCAGCTCCATCTGTTGCGACTGCTGTTGGCTACGGTCGTGGGCCTGGGTGGCGTTGTTGCCCAGCTCCAGGGAGGATTGGCCCAGTGCGTTGGCGCACACCTGCAACTGGCTGACCACTTGGCGTAGCTTGGCGGTGAAACTGTTGAAGTGGTGCGACAGCTGGGTGATTTCATCCCGGCCGTGGGTGTCGAGGCTGCGGGTCAGGTCGCTTTCGCCACTGGCGATGTTGCCCATCGCGCTCACCGCCGCCTGCAGCGGACGCACAATGCTGCGGGCGATCAGCGCCACCAGCAACGCCATGATCACGGCGATACCCATGCCCATCAAGGACGCATTCCAGACTTGCCCCTGAACTCGGCCTGCACGTCATCCACGTACACGCCGGAACCGATGATCCAGCCCCAGGGTTCGAACAATTGGATATACGAGGTCTTGGCCACCGGGGCGTCTGCGCCCGGCTTGGGCCAGCGGTAGTTGACGATGCCCGCGCCCTTGGCCTTGGCCAGCAGCACGAATTCGTTGAACACCGCAAACCCATCCGGGTCGCGGATGGCCGAAAGGTTCTGGCCGTCCAGCTTGGGGTTGGCTGGATGCATGATCATCACGGGGGTGAGGTCGTTGATCCAGAAGTAGTCGTCATGGTCGTAGCGCAACCCACGCACCGCACTCAGGGCTTGTTTCTGCGCCGCCTCGCGGGTCATGACGCCGCTGGTTTCGAGGCCGTGATAAAACGTCAGGATCCCGCTGGCGGTCTGCACCACGTGTTGGGTCTGTTGGCGCTTGGCCTGGTAAAGGTCGCCGTGAATCTGCTTGAGCATCAGCAAACCCAGGGCCAGCAGCATCAGAACGGCGACTATCAGGATCAGCCAGAGACGGCGGCTGATCGACATACTGCGCAAACTGTTCATCGTCCTGTCACTCCATGCTTTTTTATAATTGTGGGCGCTGCATCGACTTTTCCCGCGTGTCTGATAGGCTTTCGGCCTGAAATCGGGAAACCTGAGTACTGTCTGATTTCTCACGGAATTTTCCGTACCGGCGTTGAGTTCCAACACCGGGTCTTGTCGTCAGTGAACCACTAAAAAGATTATCGAGGCATGCCAATGAGCATGACCTTTGGGGGAAGCATGGATTTTTGGACCGCCATACAGGCATTGATTCTTGGCGTGGTGGAGGGGCTCACCGAGTTCCTGCCGATCTCCAGCACCGGCCACCAGATCATCGTTGCCGACTTGATCGGGTTCGGCGGCGAGCGCTTCGAGGCGTTTAACATCATTATCCAACTGGGTGCGATTCTCGCGGTGGTCTGGGAGTTTCGCCGCAAGATCCTGGACGTGGTCATCGGCTTGCCGACCCAGCGCAAGGCCCAGCGCTTCACGGTTAACCTGATCATCGCGGTGTTGCCGGCAGTGGTGCTGGGGGTGATTTTCGCCGACCTGATCAAGCATTACCTGTTCAACCCGATCACCGTGGCTGCGGCGCTGGTGGTGGGCGGCATCATCATGCTGTGGGCCGAACGTCGCCAGCACCGGACGCACGCTGAAACCGTCGACGAGATCACCTGGAAAGATGCAATCAAGATCGGCTTTGCCCAGTGCCTTGCGATGATTCCGGGCACTTCGCGTTCCGGCGCGACGATCATCGGCGGCCTGCTGTTTGGCCTGTCGCGCAAGACCGCCACCGAGTTCTCGTTCTTCCTGGCCATGCCGACCATGGTCGGTGCGGCGGTGTATTCGGGCTACAAGTACCGCCACTTGTTCCAGCCGGATGACCTGCCGGTGTTTGCCATCGGTTTTGTCACCTCGTTCATCTTCGCGATGATCGCAGTCAAGGCCTTGCTCAAGTTCATCGCCAGCCACAGCTATGCAGCGTTTGCCTGGTACCGGATCGCGTTCGGTTTGGTGATCTTGGCCACGTGGCAGTTTGGCTGGATCGACTGGACTGCGATCAAGCCATGAGCATCCAGTACCCACGCTTGAAAACGGCGATCTTTGTGCTGCTGTGCGCTGCGCCGCTGACGGGGTCGGTATTGGTGTGGCTGCGCGGTGAGACCATCATTCCGTTGGCGGCCTATGGGGTGGTCAGCCTGATAGCGTTCTTCCTGTATTGGAGCGACAAGCGCAAGGCGCAGACTGACCGCTGGCGCACCCCGGAAAACATCCTGCACGCCGTGGAGTTGGCGGGCGGTTGGCCGGGGGCGTTGATTGCCCAGCAGGTGTTCCGGCACAAGACGCGCAAGGTGTCTTACCAGGTGCTGTTCTGGGTGATTGTGCTGTTGCATGAGGTGTTCTGGCTCGACCAGTTATTCCTCGGCGGTACCCTGTTGTCAGTCCTCTAGCAATAAACCGATCTGCGTGCGCTTGGGCAGTTTGCTCACCACCAACTGGTGGGAGCGCTGCAGCAGGCCACGCAACTCCTCAGCGCCCAGCGGGTAGGGCGTGTCCATGATGATCCACTGCGCGCGTGCCAAGTAGGGCGCCGGGTGGATGCCTGGGCGGTCCACGTGGCCCAGGAACAGCTCCTTGTCGACCTTGAACGCCAGCGAATCGCCGCGCAGGCCCTGCAGGGCAAACATCTTGTTGCCGGCAATCGAGAACACACGTACGCCGCCCCACTTATAGTCTTCGCGCGCGCCCGGCAGGCTCAGGCAGAAACGGGCGACTTGGTCTTCGGTCATTTTCATAGCAAACGGTCTCCGCAGCCTTTGAAGCCTTCTTCCAGGTAGTCGATCCAGGCACGAATGGCCGGCAGAACGCCGCGCCGATGCGGGTACACGGCCTGCAACCAGCCGCCCGGCAACGACCATTCCGGCAGCAGTTGCACCAACTGGCCCCTGGCGAGTTCTTCTTCGCAATACATCATCGGCAGTACGGTAAAGCCCAGGCCCATGATCGCGCTGGCCTTGCGTACGATGAAGTCGTCGATGCCCAGGCGGGCCTCCATCACCAGTTCATGGGGGTTGCCCTGCGGGTCGAGAATGCGCTGGTGCACCATGCGGTCGGCCTCCAACGCGCCGAGCACCGGTAACTGCCGCAGGTCATCGAGGGTGTCGATCTGCTTGTCGTGCATAAAGATGGGGCTGGCCACCAGCACCGTTTGGGCGCGGCGCAGGCGCTGGTCACCAGCAGTGGGTCCTCATCCCCCAGCTCGCGTACGCGCAGGGCCACGTCAATGCCTTCGGCAACCAGGTCGACACGGCGGTTGACCAAGGTCATCTCCAGTTGCACTTGGGGATGGGCGGCGAGAAACCCCGCCACCAACTCCGGCAGGATGTGCTGGGCCATGCCCACCGGACAGCTGACCCGCAGTCGCCCACGGGGCTCGCTGGACATGCTGGCCACGGCCTCATCGGCCATTTCCGCTTCCAGCAACATCGCCTGGCAATGGCGCAGGTAACGCTCGCCGACGGCGGTGAGGGTGAGTTGGCGGGTGGTGCGTTGCAGCAGGCGTGCGCCGAGGCGTTCTTCCAGCTCGGCAATACGCCGCGAGAGACGCGATTTGGGAATCCCCAGCAGTCGCCCGGCTGCCGCGAAGCCGCCGGCTTCGACGACTTTGGCGAAATAGTAGAGGTCGTTGAGGTCTTGCATGGTCAACCTATTGTCCTGTCAGTGGGACAAACTATCGCATTTAAGCCGCCTTATCGGCTATTGGTTTCATGCGTAGGATTGGCTCATCTGATCGCCACTGACGATCCTACCCCGGAGAACTCAAATGAAACTGTTGCATATCGATTCCAGCATCCTCGGCGACAACTCGGCTTCCCGTCAGCTCAGCGCGGGCGTAGTGAAGGCTTGGCAAGCGGCTGAGCCGGGTGTGCAAGTGACCTACCGCGACGTGGCCGCCGAAGGCATCAACCACTTTTCCGGCGCGACCCTGGGCGCCCTGGGTACTCCGGCTGAACAGCGCAGCGCTGCGCAGCAGCAAGAAGCCGAGCTGAGTGCCAAGACCCTGGCCGAATTCCTCGCCGCCGATGCCGTGGTTATTGCTGCGCCGATGTACAACTTCACCATTCCAACCCAATTGAAAGCCTGGATCGACCGCATCGCTGTTGCCGGCCAAACCTTCCGCTACACCGAAGCCGGCCCGGAAGGCCTGTGCGGTAACAAGAAAGTCATCATCGTGTCGACGTCGGGCGGCCTGCACGCCGGCCAAGCCACCGGTGTGGCCCATGAAGACTACTTGAAAGTGCTGCTGGGCTTCCTTGGCATCACCGATATCGAATTTGTGCGTGCCCACGGCCTCGCATACGGCGATGAGTTCCGCACCAAGTCCCTGAGCGACGCCAACGTACTCATCAACGAACAACTGTTCGCGGCCGCGTAAAGCTTATGTAAAACAGCGCTTGTCCCCGTTTCATTCTGAAACAGGGCGTCTAAACTCTGTATTCTGATCGCCTCAAAACGACCGGACTACGGAGTTTTTTCGTTTACCCGCTGTCATTACTTTGGCCCAGGTTATGCACGCATGGGTTTACCACCCGGTGCGAGTACCTTGAACCATGGACTTTTCAACCAGACATGCCGCAGATGTTGAACGTGGGCACGCTACAAAGGTGGACATCCTCATGATGCGTCTTTGTGCAGTTGTGGTTCTTTCCCTCCTGGGCGGCCTGGTTTCAGTGCACGCCGCGCCGGCACCGCACCCGCATTGGAGTGTGGGTTTCCATCGCATGACGTTTCTCGATCCGCTGGATTTGCAGCCGATGAAAGCCATTGCGTTCTACCCCTCTACCGACGATGAGCACACCACGCAGTTGGGCGCTTATCATGTCGCCGCATCCGAAGACTCCAAAATCGCCATCGGGCGTTTCCCGATGCTGATGCTGTCCCACGGCAACACCGGCACGCCGCTGGCCTTGCATGACCTGGCCACCTCGCTTGCACGCAAAGGTTTTGTAGTGGTGGCGGTGCTGCACCCCGGTGACAACTACAAAGACCACAGCCGCCTGGGCACGGTGAGCAACCTGTATGGGCGGCCGATCCAGATTTCCGAGGCCATCACCGCCACGTTGGGCGATTCGATGTTGTCGCCGTTCGTTAACGTCGACCAAGTGGGGTGATCGGTTATTCCGCCGGCGGCGAAACCGCATTGATTCTGGCCGGCGCCAAACCCGACTTCGACCGCCTGCGCCGCTACTGCCAAGAGCGCCCGGAAGACCGCGACGCCTGCACCACCAAGGGCGAGCTGGTGGTAGACCGCGATGACCTGCAACCCCAAGCCGACCCCCGTATTCACGCCTTGATGTTGATGGCGCCGCTGAGCCTGATGTTTGGCCGCCATACCCTGGCCGACGTGCACGTGCCCGTGCTGCTCTACAGCGGCGACGGCGACAAGTTGGTGGCGGTGGACAAGAACGCCGCCGCGCTGGCGCGCAAACTGCCGGAACCGCCGGACTTCAAGCTACTGGCGGGGCAGGGCACTTTGTATTTATGGCGCCGTGCGACAGCGACCAATTGGCCGCCATGCCGGCGATTTGCACCGATGCCGATGGTGTCGACCGCGAAGGCATTCACCGGGACTTGATTTCCGAGGCGGGGCGTTTTTTCAGCCACACCCTCGGACAATCCACCCGTGCCGGTATGCAGACAGCTGATCAATAAGCACGGCGCATGAGCGCGACGGTCACGGCCAGGGCGGTGACCGACAGCAGCGCTGCGCAGAAGAAGATCCAGCCGTAGCCGAGGTTCAGCGCCACGGCCCCCATCAACGGCCCGGCAATCGCCAGGGCCAGGTCAAAAAACACCGCGTACGCACTCAGCCCGGCACCACGGCTGCTGTTGGGCACCTGCTTGATGGCCTCTACACCCAGCGCCGGGTATACCAACGACAAGCCGAAACCGGTCAGTCCAGCACCAATCAATGCAACGCCAGTCGAAGGTGCCATCCAAAGCAGGGTCAGGCCGAGGGTTTCGATGATCATGCAGGCAATCGCGGCGCGGAACCCACCGAAGCGGCTGATGGCCGAGATGAACACCAGGCGTGACACGATAAAACACACGCCGAACACCGTCAGGCAGTACGCCGCACCGGCCCAGCCACGGTTGAGGTAATACAGGGTAATAAAAGTAGTGAGGGTGCCGTAGCCAATCGACGCCAGGCACAAGCTGGCACCAAACGGCGCGATGCGCCCGAACACGGCCCAGAACGGCAGGCGCTCGCCGCGTACCACCGGCACCGACGGTTTGTTGCGGATCAACACCAACCCCAGTGCCGACAACATCGAGAGCGCGATGCCCAGGCTGGTGTAGCCGTATTGCGCGACCATCACCACGCCAAGCGGCGCACCGATGGCGATGGCCCCGTAGGAGGCGATGCCGTTCCAGGAAATCGAGCGCGCGGTATGCTCGGCACCCACCTGGCCCATGCACCAACTAATGGTACCCACGCCGATCAGGCCTTGGGCCACACCCAGCAACAGCCGGGCGGCGATCAGAATGCCCAGGCTGAGTGTGGGCATGCTCTCCACCAGCGTCGCGAAAACGTCAGCACACCGCTTACCAGAATCCCCGCCAACCCCAGCACAATCGCACGCTTGGTACCGACGTTATCCGACATCCTCCCGGCCATCGGCCGGCTAAGCAGGGTGGCGAGGTACTGCGAACCGATGGTGATCCCGGCGACGACAGCGCTGAACCCCAGTTGCTCATGCACATAGCCAGGGATCACTGCGATCGGCAAGCCGATGCAGATGAACGCGATGAAGGTATAAAGACGATGGAGACGATCTGCAGGGTGATCGACAGGGAGCTGGGGCGGCGGCAGGCATGGTCACTCGTTCGCGGGCGGGCGGTGACGGCATCATGGCAAGGGTCTGGAGGAAAAGGAAGCTGGCTAACTATTAATGATGTGCTTGCATCAAATGCAAAAGCCCCGTCACACTGGACAGGGCTCTATCTTGCCGCTTATAGCTAAAAGCTAATGGCTGCCCTTAAAACACCACGCCCTGGCTACGCAGGTAATCGTCATAGGTGCCGCTGAAGTCGATCACGCCGGTGGCGCTCAACTCGATGATGCGGGTGGCCAGGGACGATACGAACTCACGGTCGTGGCTGACGAAGATCAGCGTGCCCGGGTAGTTCTCAAGCGCCAGGTTCAGCGCTTCGATGGATTCCATGTCCAAGTGGTTGGTCGGTTCGTCCATGATCAGCACGTTCGGCTTTTGCAGGATCAGCTTGCCGAACAGCATGCGGCCTTGCTCACCACCGGAAATCACCTTGACCGACTTCTGGATCTCGTCGTTGGAGAACAGCATGCGGCCCAGCGTGCCACGGATCATTTGCTCGCCTTGGGTCCATTGGCCCATCCAGTCGAACAGCGTGACGTCGTCTTCGAAGTCATGCGCGTGGTCCTGGGCGTAGTAGCCCAGTTCGGCGGCGTCGGTCCACTTGATGCTACCGGCGTCCGGGGTCAGTTCGTTGACCAAGGTGCGCAGCAGGGTGGTCTTGCCGATACCGTTCGGGCCGATGATCGCTACGCGCTCGCCGGCTTCAACCTGGAAGCTGAAGTCTTTGAACAACGGCTTGCCGTCGAAGCCTTTGGCCATGCGCTCGACGATGACCGCCTGACGGTGCAGCTTCTTGTTTTGCTCGAAACGGATGAACGGGCTCACACGGCTCGAAGGCTTGACCTCGGCCAGCTGGATCTTGTCGATCGCCTTGGCACGGGAAGTGGCCTGCTTGGCTTTCGAGGCGTTGGCCGAGAAGCGGCTGACGAAGGATTGCAGCTCGGAGATCTGCGCCTTCTTCTTCGCGTTGTCCGACAGCAGTTGCTCGCGGGACTGGGTCGCCACGGTCATGTACTCGTCGTAGTTGCCCGGGAACAGGCGCAGCTCGCCGTAGTCCAGGTCAGCCATGTGGGTGCACACGCTGTTCAGGAAGTGACGGTCGTGAGAGATGATGATCATCAGGCTGGAACGCTGTGTCAGGATGTTTTCCAGCCAGCGGATGGTGTTGATGTCCAAGTGGTTGGTCGGTTCGTCGAGCAACAGCACTTCAGGATCGGAGAACAATGCCTGAGCCAGCAATACGCGCAGCTTCCAGCCGGGGACACTTCGCTCATCGGGCCGAAGTGTTGCTCCAGGGGAATACCCAGGCCCAGCAGCAGTTCACCGGCACGGGATTCGGCGGTGTAGCCGTCCATTTCGGCAAACTCGGTTTCCAGCTCGGCCACGGCCATGCCGTCTTCTTCGCTCATTTCCGGAAGCGAGTAGATGCGGTCGCGCTCGGCCTTGACCTTCCACAGCTCTTCGTGACCCATGATCACGGTGTCGAGCACGGTGAATTCTTCGTAGGCGAACTGGTCCTGGCGCAGTTTACCCAGGCGCACATTCGGCTCCAGCATGACCTGGCCGCCGGACGGATCGAGGTCGCCACCGAGGATTTTCATGAAGGTCGACTTGCCGCAACCGTTGGCACCGATCAAACCATAACGGTTGCCAGCGCCGAACTTGACCGAGACGTTCTCGAAGAGCGGCTTGGCGCCGAACTGCATGGTGATGTTAGCTGTGGAGATCAATTACTTTACCTATCAATGGGTTGCGAGCGTGGCGGCAGGAGCCTCCAGGCATGCATCAACAGCGACATCAAGGCGCGAAACCCGGTCGCTGAGCAGAAAATTGGGGATGTGTGTTGAATTTGGCGCGCATTGTCGCATATGTCAGGCGACAGTTGTATGGCGAAACCGACGAGGCCGCTGCTTAGCGTCGCCTGGGTTCAAAAAAGCCGTCACGATCGCCTGGGCAAGTTGCTGGTCGGACATCAGGGGCGGGCGGTAGGTCGCGCGGTAATACCGTGCGGCTTGCTCGAACTGCGCGCCACGGATCTCGCCGTCCGAGCCGATAAATGCCAGCGCGTCGCTCTTGGAGGATTTGAACAGCTCTGGAATGTAGGACGTTGCCGCCGTTGTGCCGCCAATGATCACGGTGGGGATGATCGAGGTGATCATCAGCGCGGCCTGGAAGGGGTTATTGTTTTCTGCCGCGACGGCCGGGTTGCCAGACCCCACCAAGAGGGCGGCCGTCAGTATCTTCCATGACTTCATTTAATGCTTCCGTGCTTTCGAGTGGCGCGCATTGTCGTCTATTTCAAGCCACGGCTGCATGCTGTGCGTGCGTTGGTTTGGCCAATGTCTCCGGCATCGCCAGCCACAACAGCGCCAGCGCAGCGGCCGCGACGCCGGCCAGGGTCAGGAACGCCGCGTTGTAACCGGCCTGTTGCACCACAAAACCGGCGAGGCTTGTGCTCAACGCCGCGCCCAGGCCAAACACGGTGGACAGTGCGCCCAGGCTGACATTGAAGCGGCCGGTGCCTTGGGTCAGGTCCTTGACGATCACTGGGAACAACGCACCGAAGATGCCCGCGCCGATGCCGTCGAGCATCTGCACGGCCACCAGCCAGTAAGGGTCATCGGACAAGGTATAGAGCACGCCCCGCAGCGGCAGGATCATGAATCCCGCCAGCAGCAACGGCTTGCGCCCCCAGAGGTCAGCCTTGATACCGACCAGCCAGGCCATCGGTACCATCACCAATTGCGCGGCGACGATACACGCCGAGGTCAGTGGCGTGGCCATCTGCAGGTTGATCTGCGACAGCTTCTGGCTGACCAGAGGCAGCATCGCGGCATTGGCCAGGTGGAACAGCGCGCAGCAAATGGCGAATAACAGGAGCGGGCGGTTTGCCAGCAGCACAGTGATGCCCGAGGGCTGCGCATGATCGGTGGCATGGGCAGGATCGAAGCCGCGGGCCACTTCATGGTCGATCGCTTGTGCCGACACGCAACCGACGGCCACCACGCTGGCCAGTGCCATGAACGCCATCAGATAGAACACCACGACGGGACCGAACAGGTATGCCAAGCCACCGGCCAGTAGGGCGGCCACGGCATTGCCCGCGTGATTGAAGGTTTCGTTGCGCCCGGTACGCCGGGTGAACGCACGCGGGCCGGTGATCCCCAGGGAGATCGCGGAGATCGCTGGGGCGAATACCGAGGCAGCCACGGCACTGGCTGCCTGGGTCAACGCAACCAACGTAAAGGAGCTGACAAAGGGCAGCATCAGGCAGCTGCCGGTCACGAGGAGGGCGGCAATCGCGATGACCGCGCGCTTGCTGCGGGTGCGATCGATCAGGGCACCCGCCGGGCCTTGGGTGATCAGCGCGGCGATGCCCGCCAGGGTCATGACCACGCCGATACTGGCCGGGTCCCATTTGTGCACGGCCAATAGGTAGATCGCCAGGTATGGGCCGAGACCGTCGCGTACATCCGCCAGGAAGAAATTCAAGCTGTCCAGGGACAGGGTATTGCGCAGGTCAGTGTGTTTGGCCATAGCGAGGACTACGCAAGGGGCGTTCAACGGCTGAACACTCATTGCGTTAATGACCTACCGGTCAGGCGTTAAGTTTCGCCCGCATCTTGGGGTTTTAATCGGCGAGCACTTGGCTTATTTTCTCAACCTCGCTGTATCGACTTTCTGGAGACGCAATGGACATGCCCTCAGCTCAACAGGCGATTGCCTGCAACAAGGACGCCTGGGATCAATCGGCCAGCCTGCACAAAACCACTGACACCTGGGCCGCCTTGCTTAAGTCGGTGAGCAACCCCGGTTTTTCCTGCCTCGACCCAAAGATCACCGGGTTGTTGCAGGACCTTGGCGTGGCTGGAAAGGACGTGGTGCAACTGTGCTGCAATAACGGCCGCGAAAGCCTGTCGCTGTATGGGCTTGGCGCGCGCTCGGTGGTGGGGTTGACCAGTCCCGGGCCTTCCTCGAGCAGGCGCGTGAGCTGGCCGATGTCTCCCCGCATGATCCCGAATTCATCGAAAGCGATATCCACCGTCTGCCTGCGCAGTTGCACGAACGGTTTGATCTCGCCTTGGTAACCATCGGTGTGCTCGGCTGGATGCCGGATGTGGCCCTGTTCATGCGCCATGTCGCCAGCACCTTGAAGCCGGGCGGCAGCCTGGTGATGTATGAAACCCATCCTTTCCTTGAAGTGTTCGACCCCAGGGCCGCCGAGCCCCTGTTGCCGGCCAGCTCGTACTTCCAGCGCGAGCCGTTTGTGCTGCAGGAGTCGATTGTCTATGAAGGCCTGGGCGAGGAGGCGGGGCCGACGTCCTATTGGTTCGTCCACACCTTGGGCGACGTGATCAGTGCAGCCATCTGCGCCGATTTGCAGATTACGCACCTGCAGGAATACGCCCACTCCAACCGTGAAGAACTCTACGACCAGTATGAGCACCAGCCTGCGCAACTGCCGCTGTGTTTCACCCTGGTGGCTACCAAACGCCCCGCCTAAGCTCATTTTCACAGGCAAAAAAAGCCCGCGATAAGAGGCGGGCTAAGGGATTCACTGGAGTAGGTAGGCTTCACCCTATAGACCTGAAAGTGAAGGCTTTGTGAAAATGCGGTCGCAAGCTTGAATGGTTCTGCAATCAAGCTCGGCGTACGAAAGTGCGCATGGTTTGACCTGGGCCAGTACTGAATGTAATGGGCCTGGGCATACTTTCATCCGCTGCGATAAACACAAATTCATCGCCTTCAAGGCGATAGCTCGCGGGCAACTGCTTACCTGCGTCTTCTCCTATGGAGTCCACCCAGGTAATGCTCTTGGGGACAGTGGTGCTGTCTAGAAAAAACCGTCCAGCCAGTAATACATCGCCATCGACGGTTTTCACTTCGAAACGGTCGTCGGTAATCGTGGTAATTGCCCCGGGAGCGCTGTGGGCATCGACGGGATTGAGCACGCCACTGTCTTCGAGTGAGGTTTGCTCCCACGCACCTTGAAGGGCTTGGAAATCCGGGTCTGAAATGGATGACATACAAATTCCTTTTTGCTGAAGGGCTAATCGCTGCTTTAAGTGGATAAGGCGGGATGCTTTATCACCATGCGCGTAATTATGCGTAGGAATATTCCTATTCTTTAGTTTTAACTAATATTTTTCCTTATAAGACAGGCAATTAGCGTTACTTTGCCTGGCCGCTGGGTAACGTCTCGTAACGGATCGTCTATGCTCCGGGTGCCTGCCAGTAACGGCACCTGTGAAACTGAAATAAAACCGCTTGCAGCTTGGCAGGCGTGTCAGTCAATTGGGTGGTCCCTTTGCCGGCAGAGGGCCACGCGTGTCGTGAGCCCGGACGTTGCCCCTGTTTATTCGGTTGTTATTCAGGTCTGAGTTTTTGGGCGCTGCATTTCAACTCATCAGGGTGTATGAATTTTGAACAACACTCCTCAGCTTCACCCTCATTTAGCCTCGGACGAGATCGATCTTTTGAGCTGTTTCAGGCGCTCTGGAAGCGCAAGGCATGGGTCATCGGCTGCACGATGCTGACAGGCCTGCTGGGAGCAGGCTACGCGTTTCTCGCGCCCCAGGTTTACCAAGTCAGCAGTGTGTTGCGGCCTGCCGCGATCAACGAACTGGATGCACTCAACCGGTCTGAAGTCTACATGTTGCCGCCAGCCGATGCGTTGGCCAAGGTTGGCGCGCAACTGGATTCCTATGAATCCAAGCTGGGCTTTTTCAGGGCCAACCCCGTCCTGTTCGAAGCGTTTGAGCGGCCCGGGCAAAACCTGGAACAGAGCTTTGAGGCGTTTAACCGTGATGCGATCACGCTGGTCCTGCCTGACCCAAAGAAGTCCGAATCCTTCAACAGTTTTCTTCGCCTGGAAATGCAGTACCCCAAGGGAATTGACGGTGCGGCGATCCTTAATGGATTTGTCGAGTACGCCATCGCGCAGGAGCGCGGTCAGGTGGGCGCCGACCTGAAGGTCATCGTGAATAACCGCCTCAACGAACTCAAGGGCAAGATCGATGCTGCTCGCGCTAACTATGAAACAGCCAAGGAGTCGAAAATCGCCAGGTTGCTGGAGGCTGACAACGTCAAGCGTGCCCGACTGCAGGATGAACTCACGGCCTTGCGTTTGCAGATGAAGATGGAGCGCGCCAGCCGCCTGGCAGAGTTGGCGGAAGCGATCGAGATTGCCAAGTCCATTGGCATCAAGAATCCCACCACGCCGTCTGCGATGGGCGGCGAGGCTTCGCGTAGCTCAAGCCAGGTGATGCGTACTGTCGTGACGAACCAGGCGATCCCCTTGTACTTCATGGGCAGTGAGGTACTGGAGGCGGAGAGGGCGGCGCTAAAACAGCGTACCAACGACGACTTCACCAATAGTCGCGTCGCCGAGATCGGCAAGGAGTTGCGCATGCTCGATATCAATCGTGAGGTGGAGGTCCTCAACAACCGTAAGAATGAAGATATGTTCCTGCAGGATGTTGAGCCGTTGTGGGCCGAAGTGTCGCGGTTACGTGGCCTCAATATCGACATGACCGACTTGAAACTGGTGACAGTCGACCGACAGGCACAGGAACCCATGGGTCCAATAAAACCCAAGAAGGCCTTGATCATTGCATTGAGCACGGTGGCTGGGTTGATGCTAGGGATGTTGGTGGCGCTGCTTCTGCATTTCGTTCAGGTGCGCCGTGAAACGGGGCCGTTTTCGTTGACCGGCGATCGCCGTTTACCGCGTCCGTAGGACGGGTTAAACGTACTGCGGGCTCGCCGCAAGTCGAGCCCGCTGATACACATTCAGTGGACAGCTTTTCACAATTCTTAGTTAACTTTTGGTTACAAACTGTGGCTAAATAACTGGCAATGGCCTCGCGCCGGCTGGTCATTCAGTCGGTTTGGCCGAGTGTGTGAATTGTGATTTCAGGTGCTGCATCTTCAATCCCCGGCCGTTGTGGGCACGTGGGAGCAGCCTGTTCTCTACTGACTTGTGACGAAATCTCTTGAAACTCATCATTGTTGTTCTCTACGTTGCCTCCATTGCGTATGTTCACCTGCGTGGCCGGGTGCGGCATAAGCTGGGCCGCCAGCTCAGCGACCATTCAACCTTCCTGGCACCGATCAACTGCTTTCTCTATCTGTTCTCCAAGCTACCCAGCCGACCGTATCTGTCGCCCAGCGATTTTCCCGACCTGAGCCCGTTGCAGGAACATTGGGAAGAAATTCGCCAGGAAGGCCAAAATCTGATGCGCGCGGGTGAGATCAAGCGCTCTGACCAATACAACGACGTGGGTTTCAACTCGTTCTTCAAGTCGGGTTGGAAGCGCTTCTACCTGAAGTGGTACGGCGACAGTCATCCCTCGGCAATGAAGCTTTGCCCACGCACGACTGAGCTGGTGCAAAGCATCGGTTCAATCAAGGCTGCAATGTTTGCCGAGTTGCCGCCAGGCTCCAAGCTGGTGCGTCACCGCGACCCGTATGCCGGTTCGTATCGTTATCACTTGGGGCTCGAGACCCCGAACGACCCCGGCTGCTACATCAATGTGGATGGCGAAAACTACTACTGGCGTGACGGCGAGCCGGTGATGTTTGACGAGACTTACATTCACTACGCTGAAAACACCACGCAACAGAACCGCATCATCCTGTTTTGCGATATCGAGCGACCGATGAAGTACCGCTGGGCGGCCGCGTTCAATCGCTGGTTCAGCCGCAACGTGATGGCGGCTGCGGGCTCTCCCAATGATGCCGGTGACAAGACCGGTGGACTGAACCGCGCCTTTACTCGCCTGTACAAGATCCGTCTGCGGGGTAAAGAGCTGAAAAAACGCAACCGCACGCGCTATTACCTGGAAAAATGGGCGATCTTTGCCGGCTTGGCGCTGATCTTCATTTATATCTGAACCCGGGCGGGGCCGTTCACTCCGGTGGACGGGCCCCTAGTTTGTCCCACATCTTCTTGTTGATCTTTTGCCGGTGGGCATAGCCTGCCCACGGATCGGTTTTCAAACCCTGCAAGCGTTCAAGCACGTTGGCGATTGTCCATTGCTGGGCTGCGCGCAGTGTTTTCAATTCTTCCCGGCTGACCGGTACAGACACCGGAAGGCCAGGTCTGGCCCGCAAAGAATAAGCCGTCACTGTACTTGCGCCCCGGGCATTGCGCAGGTAGTCGATAAAGATCTTGCCCACTCGGTTTTTCGGCCCGGACGTGGCGGTAAAACGTTCTGGCAGTTGCTTGGCCATGAACTGCGCTATGGCCTTGGAAAACGCCTTGACGGTCTCCCAGCCGTCTCGTCGCGCCAGCGGTACCACGAGATGCAAACCCTTGCCGCCGCTCGTCTTGACGAATACCTGTAGCCCCAACTCATCGAGTACCGCCAACGTCAGTTGCGCAGCCTCGAGCATGGTTTTCCAGGGCAACGCAGGGTCTGGATCAAGGTCGAGTACGAACTGGTCTGGGGTTTCGATCTTGTCTGTCGTGGCGCCCCAGGTGTGCAGCTCGACGGTGCCCATCTGCACGACACCCTGCAGGGCCTGCGCGCTGTCGATCTCCATCAACCGTGCGTGCCCCGGGTCCAGGCCAGCGGCCAGTTGCTTGATATGGGGGATTGCAAGGCGTTCAGCGTGTTTCTGGAAAAACTGCTCGCCATCGATACCGTCAGGCGCGCGCAGCAATGACACCGGCCGATGGCGCAGAAACGGCAGGATCCATTCGCTGATTTCGCTGTAGTACTGCGCCACGTGCTGTTTTTGAAGTCCGCTTTGTGAGTCGATAACACGGTCAGCGTGCGTAATGCTTATCGCAGGTTTAGACGGCTGCTCATGAACAACCTGTGCGTGCGCTTTGTCGCTGCGTAGCCCGATAAACGTGGCGTGGCGCACCATGCCCTCACGCGTCCACTCGGCAAATTGCACCTCAGCGACCAATTTGGGCGCTACCCAGCGTACGCCTTGCGCCTGCGCACGGGTCAGTGGTTTGGCCAGTGGGGAGGTTTTACGGTCGAGTGGCGTGAGTTGCGCGTGGACAGTGTTCAGTGAGGCCTGATCAAACCCCGTACCCACCCGTCCGGCATAGACCAGTCCGGACGCGTCATTCACCGCCAGCAGCAGCGCCCCGAATCCCACTGCGTGAGCCTTGAGGGCGGGTGTAACCGACGATGACGAACTCCTGGCGCTGTCGACATTTGAGCTTGATCCAATCGGGACTGCGTGCAGACACGTAGGGGCTGCCCAATCGTTTACCGACGACGCCTTCCAGATTAATCGCGCAGGCGCTTTCAATGATGTCGCGAGGGGGCGCAGTGAAGGCTTCGGAGAAACGCAGCAGGCTGTTTTTGCTCGGGGCCAATGCTGACTTGAGTTTCTCACGCCGCGCTTCAATGGGTGCTTGGCGCTGATCCAGCCCATTCAAGAAGGGCGCATCAAACAAGTAATACACAATGTCCAGGCTGCGCCCACTTTCAAAGGCATTCTGCAGCGCTTGAAAATCCGGTAAGCCGTCGCCATCGAGGCTGACCATTTCACCGTCGAGCCAGCTGTCCTTGAGCTTGAGGGCGCGCACCGCCTTGGCTTGACGCGGCAGCCGTTCGGTCCAGTCGTGGCCGTTACGTGTAAACAACCGCACTTCGCCGGCCTGAATGCGTGCGAGCATGCGATAACCGTCGAATTTGATTTCGTACTGCCAGTCGCCGTCCGGCGCGTGGTCGACCAACGTGGCCAGTTGCGGCTTCAAGTGTTCTGGAAATGCCTGCTTGGGGTTAACACGCGTCTTGGTCGCTCCAACGCCAGCCCCGCTAAGCACGCTGTTGGGCTGGGCCTGAACGATATCGTACTCAGCGCTCGGGCGAGCCTGTGCGTCATGCTCCTTGATCAGCAACCACTGCTCTTTGTCGCCGCTGCCTTTCAGGCGTGTGCGCACGAGCGCCCAGTCTCCTGACAGCTTCTCGCCGATCAGGCTGAATTTGAGTTTGCCCGCGGCATAGGCCTTGTGGGGATCGTCGTGGGGTTGCCAGACACCACGGTCCCACACGATGACATCGCCAGCGCCATATTGGCCGGCAGCAATATTGCCTTCAAAACCGCCGTAGCTCAGCGGGTGGTCTTCCACGTGCACGGCCAGGCGTTTCTGGCCAGGGTCAAGGCTCGGCCCCTTGGGGATCGCCCAGCTTTTGAGTACTCCGTCGAGCTCCAATCGGAAGTCATAGTGCAGGTTGCGCGCATCATGCTTCTGAATCACGAAAGACAGTGCACTGGCCTTGCGTTTGCCGCTGGGCGCAGTGCCGGAGGGTTCGGCGGTGATATCGAAGTCGCGCTTGCGGTTGTATTCGCTCAGGGGCTTGGCCATGGTTCAGGAGGCCTTGCTGGTTTTTTTCGCGGCGGCCTTTTGACAGGCTTGCCGGCAAGGCTGCGCTTGAGCAGTTCCGTCAGGTCGATCACGTCGGCAGACTTGCGTTCTTCGCTGCCTTTGACGGTTTCCACGTCCTTGATCTTGCCGGCCTTGGCCTTCTTCGCCACCAGCGCCATGATTTTTTCCTGAAAGCTGTCGCGGTAATCGCCGGGTTGCCAGTCAGCACTCATGTCGTCTACCAAGCGTTTGGCCATGTCCAGCTCGGCCTTTGCCAGGCTGGGTTTGGTCACGTCGCTGGGCAACTCCAACGTGTCCAGGCTGCGCACCTCGGCCGGCCAGCGCAGCATTACCAGCACCAGCGCCGATTCCAGCGGCATCAGTGCGGCCAAGTGTTGTTTGGTGTGCAACACGACATTCGCAAGGGCAACCTTACGGGTCTTCTTAAGGGTTTCCCTTAGCAGTGCGTATACCTTGCCACCGCGTTTATCCGGGGCCAGGAAGTAGGGCGTATCGATGTTCTGCAGCGGAATCTGGTCGCTGGCGACAAACGCGATGATTTCGATGGTCTGAGTCGACTTGGGGTGGGCCGAGCGAATCTCCTCCTCGCTGAGCAGCACATAGCGGCCTTTCTCATAGGCAACACCCTTGACGATGTTGTCCTTGCTGACTTCCTTGCCGGTGGCCTTGTTGATGCGCTTATAGCCCACTGGGTCCATGCTGCGCTTGTCCAGCCAGTCAAAATCCACGCCCTGGGCGGACGTAGCGGACACCAGCGACACAGGGATATGCACCAAGCCAAAACTGATTGCACCTTTCCATATTGCCCGTGGCATGCCTGAGTTCCTTGAGAAGATGGGTGTCTTCTGGTGACTCGCCGCAGGCTTTAAAAGTTTCGGCAGGCAGATGTGCGGACAGATTGTGTTACACCTGATGAGAAACTATTTAGTTACCAAAGCCGAACCCAGGGCGTAGCGTGTTATCGAAAGCACGTACTACTCGCTCCTGAGAGGCTTTGTCATGAACAGTTGTATGCGTCACGTTGCAGCGCTTGCAGTGGCTTTGGCCTTGGTGCCAATCGCCCAGGCTCAAAGCTTGCCCGGCAGCACCGATTCCAATAACAGCCCGATTCACCGGGCCAATCCTAATAGCATGCAGGGCACCCAGCCCATTGCGCCGCCGGCGCGCGGTATCCAAACCGCGCCCACCCCGCGCGCACCGACCGTGGAAAACGGCGGTATCGGCAACAGCTATCCCAAGCGCAACCCCGCTCCCAGCCGACCCGCCACTGAAACCAAAGCGCCCACCTATGACGCCAACGGCAATCGCCGGTAAGGACTCGCCTTATGTTGCTACGCAAAACCCTTCTCGCCGCTCTTTGTGCAACCGCGATGTTGCCCATGGCGGCTGTTTATGCGGCTGATGGCCAACAGTTCCCCAGCGAACAAGGCAGCATCACTGCCACGCCGATTGCCAAAGGCCTGGACCATCCGTGGGCCGTGGCTTTCCTGCCAGACAAACAAGGCTTCCTGGTGACCGAACGGCCCGGTCATTTACGTTTTGTCAGCCCGGACGGCAAGCTCTCTGCGCCGTTGACCGGGGTGCCCGAGGTCTGGGCCAAAGGGCAGGGTGGTTTACTGGATGTAGTGCTGTCGCCGGACTTCAAGCAGGACCGCATGGTCTACCTCTCCTACGCGGAAGGCGGCGGCAAGGGCGGTACGGCCGGCACTGCGGTCGGACGCGGGCGTTTGTCGGCTGACCTGAAAGGCTTGACCGATTTCAAGGTGATCCTGCGCCAGGAGCCCAAGCTCTCCACGGGTAACCACTTCGGTTCACGCTTGGCGTTTGACCGTGATGGCTACCTGTTCGTGACCCTCGGGGAAAACAACGACCGGCCCACCGCCCAAGACCTGGACAAGCTGCAAGGCAAGGTCGTACGAATCTTCCCCGATGGCCGCGTGCCGGATGACAACCCCTTTGTCGGTCAGGAAGGCGTTCGTCCCGAGATCTGGTCTACGGCCAGCGCAACCCACAAGGCTTGGCGCTGAACCCGTGGAGCGGCACGATCTGGGAAAATGAACACGGGCCGCGTGGCGGTGATGAGATCAATATCATCGAGCGTGGCAAGAACTACGGCTGGCCGTTGGCGACCCACGGCATCAACTATTCCCTGACGCCGATACCCGAGGCCCAGGGCAAAACGGTGGAAGGAACTGTGCCGCCGCATCATGTCTGGGAGAAATCACCGGGCATCAGCGGCATGGCGTTCTATGACGCCGACCGTTTCAAACCGTGGCAGCACAACGTTTTCATTGGCGCACTGGTCAGCCAGGAACTGATTCGACTGCAGTTCGATGGTGACAAGGTGATCCATGAGGAGCGTTTGCTGGGCGGCTTGAAAGCGCGGATTCGCGATGTACGACAGGGGCCGGACGGTTACCTGTATGTGCTGACGGACGAGGACAACGGCGTGCTGTACCGCGTTGGCCTGAACCAGGATTAGTGTAGTGAGCGGGCTTGCCCCGCGCTGGAGTGCGTAGCGCTCCCTTTTTTTGGGGCCGCTTCGCAGCCCAGCGCGGGCGGTGCGACGGTTCGACAAGCCCGCTCACTACAAACCCAGGTCGGACAGGCTGGGGTGATCGTCCGGGCGCCGGCCCAGCGGCCAATGGAACTTGCGCTCACTGTCCTTTATCGGCAGGTCATTGATACAGGCAAAACGATTCGCCATCAGGCCGTTCTCGTCGAACTCCCAGTTCTCATTGCCGTAGGACCGGAACCAATTGCCCGAATCGTCGTGCCATTCGTAGGCATAGCGCACGGCGATGCGGTTATCGGTAAATGCCCACAACTCCTTGATCAGTCGGTAGTCCAGCTCCTTGGCCCACTTGCGGGTAAGAAAGGCCGCTGCTTGTTCGCGGCTGTGCACGAACTCGGCCCGGTTGCGCCATTGGGTGTCTTGTGTGTAGGCCAGGGCCACGCGCTGCGGGTCCCGGGAGTTCCAGCCATCTTCGGCCAGGCGTACTTTTCAAGGGCCGATGCGTGAGTAAAGGGGGGGAGCGGCGGGCGTGTTTCGGCAGAAGTCGACATGGGGCAGTACCTCAAAACTATAAGGTTCATCGGAAGTTGTACGGGGTCGTGCGGTCAAAGCTTTAATAGCGTTCGTGCCATCTGTTGCGCGTTATCGGCAGCGGTTGAATCGCCCATTACCAGGGCAACGGTGATGGCGCCGTCGATCAGGATCAGTAACTGCGCGGCCTGCCGCTCGGCGTCAGCGCTGCCATGTGCCTGGCACAGTTCCAGTGCGTACTCGAACAGCTTTTGTTTATGCGCCTTGGCCAGCAGCCGCACCGGGTCTTGTGGGTCGCCGGTTTCGCCACTGGTGTTGATGAACGCGCAGCCGCGAAAATCCGCTGAACCGAACCAGGCCTTGAGGGCATCGAACAGCGCCAATAGGCGCTCACCCGTGCCTTCGCTGCGCTCAACCTCGCTGCGCAGCCACTGCATCCAGCGCTCATCGCGGCGCTGCAGGGCGGCGAGCACCAATTCGTCCTTGTTGGCGTAGTAGCGATAAATACTTTTGCGCGAAACACCGGCTGTTTTCACCAGGAAGTCCATGCCGGTGGCGGCGATACCATGGCGATAGATCAGTTTCTCGGTGACGTCGAGGATAATGTCGCGGGTTTCACTGTTGGTCATTTCGTTCATGCTGCTAACAGTAGAACGATCGTTCTTCTTGGTCAATCAACTTTTTCCATGCCCGGCAACGAGACCTGGGCACCCCCATGGTGTAAGCTCGGGGCCTCTTCGGATTCGACCCATTGCGAGCCTTATGCCGTCGTTCTTCAAACGCTCCCTATTGCCCAAACTGCGCGGTTTCCCCCTCACTCCCGACGCGATTGACGTGCTGCCCAGCGCCGATGCGTATCGTCGTTGCCTGCTGGAGAAAATTCCCCAGGCCACACGGCGCATCTATATTGTCGCGCTGTACTTGCAGCAGGACGAGGCGGGGCAGGAGATCTACGACGCGTTGCACGCCGCCAAGGCCGCACGACCGGAACTGGAGATCGTGGTGGTGGTCGATTGGCTGCGCGCCCAACGCGGCCTGATCGGCGCCGGCAAGCAGCCGGGCAACAGCGCCTGGTACCAGGCCATGACCCAGTCACACGCCAGCGAAGTGCCGGTGTATGGTGTGCCGGTGCAAACCCGCGAGCTGTTCGGCGTGCTGCACCTCAAGGGCTTTGTGATCGATGACACCGTGCTGTACAGCGGCGCGAGCCTGAACAACGTGTACCTGCACAAGTTCGACAAGTACCGCTTCGACCGCTACCACTTGATCCACAGCAAACCGCTGGCCGACTCCATGCAACACTTGGTAGAGCACGGCCTGGTGGCGTCCAAGGCGGTGCACCGCCTTGACCTGCCCAACCCGCCGACCACCCGCAGTTTGCGCAACGACATCGGTGATCTGCGCAGCCGGCTCAAACACGCGGCCTACGACACCACGGCGGGGCAGTTGCCCAATGGTCATCTGTCCGTCAGCCCGCTGCTCGGTGTAGGCAAGAACAACCCCTGAGCCGGGTGATCCTCGAATTGATCGCCAGCGCCCAGCATCAACTGACGATCTGCACGCCTTACTTCAACCTGCCGCTGCCGGTAACCCGCGAAATCAACCGCGCCCTGGCGCGCGGGGTGAAGATCGACATCATCGTTGGTGACAAGACTGCCAACGACTTCTACATCCCGCCCAGCGAGCCATTCAAGGTCATCGCGGCGTTGCCTTACCTGTATGAAATCAGTCTGCGTCGCTTCGCCAAGCGTCATCAGCGCGACATCGATAATGGCCAGTTGAACCTGCATTTATGGCACGACGGCGACAACAGCTATCACCTCAAGGGCATGTGGGTCGACCAACGCTACACCTTACTCACCGGCAACAACCTCAACCCGCGAGCGTTCCGCCTCGACCTGGAAAACGCCTTGCTGATCGACGACCCACAGGGCCAGTGGCTTGAGCCGCGACGCACCGAGCTGGCACAGATTTTCCAACACACCACGCGAATAGAGCGCTACCAAGACCTGCACACGCTGGTGGACTACCCGGCGGCGGTTGGCAAATTCCTGCGGCGAGTCAGCCGGGTGCGGATTGAGCGGTTGCTGTACCGCATTCTATAAATCCTGCATTCATTGCAGCACTGTAGGCGTAGCGACTAAGACTTCGCTTACAGTGCGACTTTCTGTGTTCTCAATAGATTGGCTGCCTACCGGGCAGGGATGCGCGGCTTTTCCGTCAGGACTCAGCCAGCAGAGGACACTCTCATGTCATCCATTTCCTCGTATTCACCACCTCCCGTGTTTCGCCAAATTCCCTTTCATTCTGAAGCGCTAACGCCTACTCCTTCATCGGTGCGTCGTACTCGTTCTACGGCTGAAGAAGAGCCTGTGATTGCGACGCCGACCTGGACCCTTGAAGCGCCTGGCGAAAACGTTAGTACCCGCCAGGGCGACACCGTCCTGGCTGGACGTTTGAGCAGCGCCGTGAGCAGTGGGCAACTGCGGGTTAACGTTCCCCACGGCAGCAGCCTGGAAAAGGCCTTGCAGCTCTATCGCGACTTGCTCAATCAACCGCAGGCACTGGAATGGTTTGCGCGCAAAGGGCTCGAATTGAATAGCCTGACCTTGCACAAACACGAGGTGAAGGGCTACACCACCCGCGACGGTGTGCGCACCGCTGTCGCATTCAGTGCTACCGATGACAGCGGCTGGTGGCAAGTCTCGGCGAAAATGCGCGCCATCCGCGATCTTCTGGACCCCGAAGACAAGGGGATGCCTTACCTTGATAGCGGCGAATACCAAGTCCCTCTGCATGTCGCAACATCGGCGTATGACCTGCCAGTGAGAGAAGCGCCGACGAGTCCGCTGGTGCTTTCTCCTACCGTGGTGGTTGGCATGAAGGACGTCAGGCGCTTGATTGCCGACCTGGATGAGCGGGCCTTTCTGGCCTCCTTGATGGAGGCGCATTTATTGGACATGCCGGCTGATCGCCCCATTGATTGGACGCTGCAGCAGATAAACGTGTCGCCGGCTTCCGTCGAAGGTATCGGGCATCAGGCGCGCTATAACGTCGACCAGTTGCTCCAATACAAGGGCCTGGGCTCACCCCAGACGGCTGAGGCCTCACGCCACGTCATCGAGTGGCTGCGCGTGGCGTTGCCACCTGCTCCGCCCGAGGGTGACTACCGTGGGCTGGACGCCAGCCAGCCAGCGCGTGCGCAATGGCGCGCCTTGGAGAGTCCTCCTGGCACCGTGGGTGGGTTCGAGCTTTACCATCCCGTGAACATGGGCCGTACCTTCAGCGAAGTGCGCAACGACCTGGTACAACACCTGCGCGATAAGAAGGGCCTGGAGCCCGACCTTGCAGGGCAGGTTGCGACCATCGGGCTGGCTCAGGTTGCCCCTGAGTTCCTGGTGCGTGAAGGGGCCGATGCCACAACGATCGGTACGCCCGCCTGGACCGAACTGCGCCTGGGGTGCGAGATGGCGGAAGCCGTGGCACCTGGCACCTCGCGAGCATTGAATTCAGATCAGGTGCGTGCGCTGACGACGCTGGTGCCGACCTCTGACGAGCAGCGCACGTTGATGCAGGTTCGTGCGTCCCGTGTGCTGCTTGATTGGGCGGTGCTCAACGGAATTGTGCCTGCCAAGCCCCAGGGGCAACATACGGCAAGCGACCTGAAAAAGGCTTCCGAGGTATTCAATCGCCAGCGCAGACTGGCCACGCGGGCGTTCAATATCACTGGCACGCCATTGCCAACGCGTAGGCTGCTGGCCCAGCAAGAGTTGTTAAAAGTGTTCCCGGATAAAAGTGCCCGTCAGTTGGAGGCCATGACGGTCCAGTTGGTCGATGCAAAAGAACGCAGAAACCTGAGAGCCTCCGAGCCTCGTGCGCGCTCACTGATCGATACCTACATGACCGGTGACCTGGTGCCCGGCAAGTGGATATTGAGCAGTGATGTGCCTCCAACCGGCCCCGGGCAAGCGCCACGTACGCCTTTTCAATTTCAGAACGATGAAACACTTCCCATGCTCGCGCGCAACAAACTGGACGGGCTGATCCGGCGACTGCCTGCTTTGGACGACTTGCTCAAAACTGCCGTCAGCAAACACCACAACGCGCAGCAAAGAGCATTTGTGACAAAACTCAAGCTGATGTTCGCCAAGTTGCCCCTGGCTGACCGCCAACGTATCGAACTGGGCGCCGTGGACTTGTTTACCCTGCGCAAAAAAACCGGCAAGCAACAGGTGTGGGAATCGGATGATGACCGTGCAGCTGTGACGGGGCGTCAGGGCACACTGATGCGCGTACTGCATGATCAGGCGGTGACTTACTACGAAGTGCTCAATAGCGGCAGGATTATCCGGCATGACGACCCTGCTACTACAAGCGCGCTCGACAAAGTGATACGCGATACATCCTACCTGGGGCAATACAAGTTGCAGGGCCAAAGTTACATCCGCGGTGGGCATGATGTGCCGCTGGATTTTGAAGCCTATGCCAGCGGTAGCCAGCCAAGGCCCGGGGTCACGTCGTCGGATGTCATCATCGATCGACTGGGACGCAATGTAGAAGCTGGCTCGCTTCCCGCAAATCAGACCCTGGCCACTTTTGTGCCCGACAGTTACCAGTCGGACCGTGTCGAGTTCATTGCGTGTGAGATTGCGGAGCAGAACTTCTATGAAAGTGCGGAGCAGATGCTCAAAAGGGCCAAGGGGCAATTGCCTGTGGAGAAGAGCCGGGCGGAGCATGCGCGAGATATCAACCTGCTGACTTCGCTTGTGCCGTTCGTGGGGGCTTATCAGGATTTCGCCGATGGCAACATCACCAAAGCCCTTCAAAGCCTGGCCCTGGATGTGGGCGGTGTGCTGGTTGGCGCCGGTGGCCAGGCGCGTAAGTTACTCGGCTCGGGGAAAGCGTTTACGTTAGGCAGTCTGGCGCCGACGCGTGGAAAGCTGAGCGCTTCAGTCAAGCCCTGGGCACCCAAAGTGGCATGGTCATGGAATGAGCCAAAGCTCAGATTCAGCGATGCAGCCTTGGATTTTTCAAAGCAGACAACGCAATTTTTCAACGCGGTTTTCAACCCTCTGGACGGCTATCCGCGGTTGCTGGGTGCTACATCCCGAGGCTTGACCAAGCTGCCAAGGCTGGCGACCACAAACCATTTGGGGCTGAGTAAAGCCTTGCCTCATCTGGCAATGGCCGAGGAGAAATTGAAGTGTTACTTCCTGGTGGGGACTGGCCTGGTCGATCCAGACAAGCCGCCGGCAATAAAGTCGGAATGAGCGCAAGGGGCACTTATCCAACGGGGATGAGTGCCCCCAGCGCATCAGTTCAGACCCAGCTTGCCGCGCAGGGTGGACAGGTCTTCCGCCAGGGTGTTGACCGGGCCAACCAGGGCTTTACGGTCGTTTTCCTTGACCTTGTCATAGGTCTCAAAGCCACCGTCCTTGGTCTTGTACTTGGCCAGGATCTTGTCCACGGTGGCGAAGTTTTTGTCGACCTTGGCCAGGAAGGCTTTGTCTTGCTTCTCGATCTGGCCACGGAACAGGTCGACGATTTTCTTCGCGCCGTCGATATTGCCCTGGAAGTCGTACAGGTCGGTGTGGCTGTAGCGGTCTTCTTCACCGGAGATCTTGGTCGCGGCAACTTCTTCCAGCAGCTGCGGCGCCGCCCACGACTTTCTCGGGTGGGAAGGTCAGGCCGTCGATACGGGTCTTGAGGTCGTTGACGTCGGTGTTGAGCTTGGCGGTCAGCTCTTCCAGGCCTTTGGTGGTGTTCTGCGAGAACAGCACGTATTCGATGCGGTGGAAGCCGGTGAAGTCTTCGGCAGTCACGCCTTTTTCGTGGTCATCGACACGGGAGTCGATGGAGGCGTCGAGGTCGCTGAACAGCTCGGCGATCGGCTCGATGGACTCATAGTGCACACGGGTCGGCGCGTAGAGCTTCTTGGCGGTAGCCAGGTCGCCCTTGTTGATGGCGTCGGTAAACGCTTTGGTCTGGTGACCAGCTCACCGATTTCTTCGGTGACATAGATCTTGTAGTCCGACACCGGGCCCACCAGGTCCAGCGGCGCGGTAGCGGCAAACGCTGCCAGCGGTGAAAGGGTCAGCAGCAACGACAACGCGATAGACGACTTTTCATGGGACGATTTCCGCTCTGGGGTTTGTTTTAGGTATTGGCAGTGGTTTGAGGGTGCGTTGCAGCGAGCAGCGTGCGGCCAATGAAATCCTTGGGTCCCGTGACCCCCGGCAAGGTGAAGAAATAGCCGCCGCCGACTGGCTTGAGGTATTCCTCCAGAGGCTCGCCGTTGAGCCGGGTTTGCACGCTGATAAAGCCTTTCTCCAGGTCAGCCTGGTAGCAGATGAACAGCAGCCCCATGTCCAGCTGACCGTTTTTGTTGACGCCGTTGGAGTAGTTGAACGGCCGACGCAGGATCAGGTTGGCCTGAGTCTGCGGGGTGCGTGGGTTGGCCAGGCGGATGTGGGCATCGAGCTTGGTCAACTTGCCTTCCGGGTCCTTGCTGTAGTCGGGAACCTGGGTTTCTTTTGGCCATCCATGGGCGCGCCCGTGGTCTTGACGCGGCCAATGATGCTTTCTTGCTCTTGCAGCGGGGTACGGTCCCAACGTTCGACGAAGTTGCGGATGATGCGCACCGCCTGGTAGCTGCCGTTGGCGGCCCAGGTCGGTTCGTCGCTGCCGGGCTGCACCCACACAATCTGGTTCATGGCGGTGTCATCGTTGGAGTTCGGGTTGGCCGAACCGTCACGGAAACCGAGGAAGTTGCGCGCGCTTTGTGCCGGCTCTCCGGGTTTGCTCGGCGCCTGCGGTGGCACGCTGCCTTCCTGTTTCCAGCGCACCAACAGCAGGTCGGGCAGGTTTTTCACGATGTCGCGCAGGGCATGGATGTTGGTGTCCGGCGTGTTGGAGCTGAATTGCAGGCTCAGGTCGCCGTGGCACTGCGCAGGTTCCAGCGCATCGTTGGGGAAGCCGACCATGCGAATCAGGCGCTTGGGCTTGGCTTTGGCAAGCCCGAAGCGTTCATCGAACAGCGATTCACCGATGGAGACGGTGATGGTCAGGTTATCCGGTGTGACCACTGGCCCGAGGATCCCGGAGTCGGTGGGCGGCAGCTTCGGATCGACTTGCGGCACGGTGCCGCCGGTCATCAAAAAGCCGATGCGTTCGTTCAGGGTACGGAACAAACGCTCCAGGTCTTCGCGGTCGCTGGCCAATACGTCGAATGCCACCACCATGCCGCAGGCAGGGCGTGGCGTAACGATGCCGCTTTGGTGTTTGCCGAAAAAGTCGTGATGATCCTGGGTCTTGTCGCTGCGCGGTGCGGTGGTGACTTGCTCGGCGGCGGCAGCCATGGCCGGGCAGGTCAGGGCACTCCCGGCAATTGCGGCGCCGGTGGCCGCCATGCCCAGCAGGACACGGCGGCGCTGAAGGTTGGTGTGTTCTGAATCACTCATGTGTGCGGTCGTCTTCACTGCAGGCCGGAAAGGCCGAGGGCTGGGTCGATTCCATCGAGTGCTGCGGCCAGAGCCTTGGCCTTGTCGGCGATCTGCTTGCGCTGATCGGCCGTAACGCTGTCGTAGCGGCTGTACTGGCCGTCGACTTTCAAACCATTGAGTTGTGCATCGAATGCGGCGAGCGCAGTGTCGATTTTTGGCAGCAAGTCGGCGGCGGACTTGACCAGCAGCGGGCGCATCAACTCGACAACCTTGTGGGCGGCCTCCAGGTTGGCGGCAAAGCCATTCAGGTCGATGTGGCTGTAGCGCTCCTCTTCACCGCTGACGGCGCGCACATCCGCCAAGCTATTGAGGTTGCGCACTACGATGTTCACCAATTGCTCTGGTGGCAGGGACTGGGCGAGCAATTGCTGCTTGAGTGTGGTGACGTCGCTCACCAGGCGCGCGGCAACCGGGGCCAGGCCGTCGAGGCTGCGTTGCTGGAACAGGCTGTATTCGAGGCGGTGGAAGCCACTGAACGCCGGATCCTGTTCACGTTTTTCGAAGTAGTCGGCGCGCGCGTTGATCGCGTTGTCCAGTTCCGCCAGGCGTTGGGAGGCCGGGGCCAGGCGCTGGTAAGCCTCACGGGCTGGCACGTAAAGCGCCTGGGCTTGGGTGAGGTCGCCGGCGTCGATGGCCTGTTGCAGGGCAGTGACAGCCTTGACCAGCGCGCTGCCCTGGCCACTCAAGTAAACGCGGAACTCCGACAGTGGGCCGATAAACGCCACCATCGACGGCTTGGCTTTGGCCTGGGCATCGGACTCGGCAGTTGGCGTAACGTGCAAGGTGCCACGCGGGTTGCTCAGCAGGCCGCACGTGATCGCGTAGTCGCCTGGCAACAGGTTGGCGTTGATCACTTGGCTCAGGCCAGGGGCGATATTTTCGCGCTCCTCGATCACGAGCACGCCGTCGAGGATTTCCCACTCCACCGCCCGGTCAGAGCGGTTGATGATACGAAAGCTCGCGCGCCCGGCAGGCACGGTCAGTTCATTTGGCTCGCAGGCGTGACCATGGATGGTCACCGCGATTTCATTGTGGTTGGTCTGGCGCTTGCTCGCGGCCAACTGCGATGCGTAATAAAACAGGCCACCGGCTGCGATCATCACGACCACCGAGCCCGCCACGGCCCAGCGCAGCGCGCGGGGAGGCGAAGCCGGTTTAGGGATTGGGTTGGACAAGGGACGGTCCTTACTGGCTGGAAACGGAAGAAGATTCGGCGACAGGCTTGGGCGGTGCCGCAGGCAGGAAGAACATCACCAGGGCCACCACCAGGTAAATCAGATAGGCGCCCAAGGTGCTGACGGTAGGTGCTTCTTGATAACCGAACATGCCCGCGAGTACCGAGCCCAACGGGCTGTCCATCGGCAACACCGCGCTGAAGTCGAACAATACGGTTTGCAAGTGGTTCCACACGCCCGCTTCGTGCAGGGCCTGTACCGAATTGGCGAGGATGCCGGCGGCCACCACGAGGATAAACAGGCCGGTCCAGCGGAAAAACGCCCCGAGGTTCAGGCGCATGCTGCCGGTGTAGATCAGGAAACCCACGATGATCGCCAGGATCAGGCCGAGCAGGGCGCCAATCGGCGCACCCGGGCCTTCGCTCTGTTGGAACACGGCCAGCAGAAAAAACACGGTTTCCAGGCCTTCGCGGGCCACTGCGAAAAACACCATGAGGATCAGGGCGGTGACCTGATGCTTGGAACCGGCCAGCGCATGATCAAGGGATTGGTGCAGGGAATGCTTGATGGAGCGCGCTACTTTGCGCATCCAGAACACCATGGAACTGAGGATGCCCACAGCGACCAGGCCAACGATGCCTTCGAACAGTTCCTGTTGTTTCTGCGGGAATTCGGCACTGACCAATTCCAGGCCACCCCCAACCAGCAGGGCCAGGGCGGCGGCGAGAAACACGCCAATCCACACGGCGGGCATCCACTGGCCACGGCCGGTTTGTTGCAGGTAACTGGCGATAATGCCAACGATCAGGGCGGCTTCAATGCCTTCGCGCAGCATGATCAGAAAGGGAACAAGCATTCGGCACCGCATCACGATTAGATAGGATGCTAATTTGTAACATAATGATACTCATTACTAAACAAGCAATCTTGACCTTTTCTGAACTGCGGCTGAACGGTGGTGGCGAAACGCAAGCCACCTTATGATGCACGCCATTATCTGCGGCAACGAATGCACGATCCCCTATGTCGGAAAAAGACACCATCTCCATCCACCTCGTGCGCGAAGCCTTGTTGCAAAGCTGTGCGCCGGGCGCCGCCACGGTCGAAGTGCTGGGCAAAGCCGGCATCGACCCGTCGCTGCTTGAGCAGCCTTCTGCACGGGTGTCGGCCACGTCCTACGCGCGCTTTTGGCGCTTGTTGGCGCGGCGCATGGATGATGAGTTTTTTGGCATGGACCCCCGCAAGCTCAAGTCCGGCAGCCTGCAATTCCTCTGTCGCGTGGCAATGGCGCAACCGACCTTGGGTGCAAGCCTGGAAACCGGCCTGGGTTTTCTGTCGTTGATGTTGGAGCGGATGCCTGCGCAATTGGTGCGGCAGCAAAGCCTGGCTGAAATCGTGTTGTTGGAGCCCGAGCTGGAACCCAAGCGCGCGTTTACCTGCTTCACCTACTGGATGATCGTGCACGGTGTCGCCTGTTGGCTGGCCGGAAGGCGGATTCCGATCCTGGCGGTCGAATTGCGCTGCGCGCAGCCGGACTTCTGCGACGACTACCGGGTGATGTTTTCTGACAACCTGCGCTTCGACCGGCCACGTACTCGCATGATCTTCTCCGCCGATTGCCTGGACCTGCCGGTCAAGCGCAGCGCTGAAGAGCTCAAACGCTTCCTCGCCCATGCGCCGGCCAATATTCTGGTCAAATACCGCGACCCCGACAGCCTGGCGACCCGCATCAAACACGACCTGCGCCAGATGCCCCCCGACACCTGGCCGGAAACCGACGGGCTTGCCGCCAGCCTGTGTATCTCCGCATCTACCCTGCGTCGTCGTCTGGCGGAGGAAGGGCAGACCTACCAAGGCCTCAAGGACAGCGTGCGCAAGGAACTGGCGATCGTTTGGTTGGCGGAACCGCAGATCAGTTTTGCCGAGATTGCGGCGCGGTTGGGGTTTGCCGATACCAGCTCGTTCTACAAAGCGTTTCGTAAGTGGGCCGGGTCCAATCCCGGGCATTACAGAAGTTTGATTCTGGGGGAGCAGGGCTAGGCGAGAGTTCTCTGTATGCCGAAACGTCTGGCTCGCTCCACAGCGTTATCTTATTCCTCCCGGTTGACGCCCCCGACAAGCTGAGCACTCTTGAGCTACAGATGAGTGCACGACATGTCATCAACCTTCCCCGCATTTCCCAATTCGCCGACTTTAGACCATTCAAGATTCCACCCTTTGTTGCGCCAACGATCGCAGAGCGCTCGCGCCCCGTGGTACAAGCTGAACGCCCCAAGATTTCACAGCATGAGCTCGCCGCTGCCGTGCTGGATGCACGTGAAAAGAACGCTGGTTGATGGCGCTCGAAGCGCGTGCAAACGGCAAGGCCGACGATATACACCTTGATTTGGGAGACATCCGATTCGACCTGGCGCGGGGTGGCGATCGCGACGTAAAGAGACGACCGCCCTGCAGTTCTTGCAACAACTATGGCCGCATATGAACGCGCAGAACGCCCCCACTACGGCTGGGCAGGCGCGCAACCTGATCAAATGGCTACGGCATCCGCTGCCGGCGAGTCCTGCAATGGGCAGTTATTCCGGCGCTTGGCTGGGGGCTCAGTCGCCCGTTCTACCCGGACTGCTCCCGCAAGAGCGTCGACAGTTGATTGCGGCGTTCCAACGTGATGTGGGGGTGGCATCCTAAACAGCCTACCGGTGACCACCGATGATATGGATAAGCGGATCACCCAGCATCTTCACAGTCGTGCACCGCTCAATCGCTTCCGACAGCAGATGTTGCTCGCGTCAATAGGCCGTAGTGAGGCGGGACTTACAAAAGTACAGTGCAACCAATTACTGCTCACTGCTCGCATGCTGCACATCGACCCCGAGCTGGGTTTGCGACGGAACCACATCGCAGGCTTCGACCTCTACGCTACCGCCAATGCAGGGCGTACCTTGGCGCAGGTCCGAGAGGCGCTGGAGGACCATTTGGTGCGCAATAAAGGCGTAAGGCCGGAGGCCGTGCAAGCCACTGCGCATATCATGCTGGCCAATGTTGCCCCGGAGTTTCTGGTGCGTGACACGCCGGCTACTTTGCACATCGGTTCGCCTGCCTGGTTGGCATTCAGGAAAACGGTTGCGCTGCTGGAAGAGTCCGCAGCGGGTTCCAGTCGCACCCTGACGTATGACCAGGTGCTCGAGCGCTCTGCGCTTGAACCACTGACACCCGAGCAAGCAGTGCTTTTTCACGCCGCCGAAACTGACCCTCTGCTCGATTGGGCAACAATGCACGGTGTCATCGCGTTACGCGAGAATGATCAGTACACCGCCGAGGACTTGAAACAAGCCACCCGACAATACAGCGCCTACATCGAGGCGACTCACCAGGCAACCAAGATACTCAGTACACCGGTGGCTGGCAGGAGAGCGTTGGCCGAGGCGGACCTGAAACGGGTGTTTCCTGGGCGAGACGTCAACAAGCCGGTGCACTTTGTGGAGAACGTGCTTATTTTTGCGCCGACTCACGATGTGGGCTACCAGCAAAGCCTGGTCGACCTGCACATGATGGGAGTCTTGAAAGATGGCAAGTTTGATTCGCTACGGCGGGATTCCTCGCTGATCAGTATGCCGTCCAATAGTCGGTTCACCTCCGAATTTGCTGGCTTGAAAACGCAGTTCAAGCATCTGAAGTACTCCAGGCAAATGCTTGATCAAGCAACCAAGGACAATTCGATCGGCTTTCACCGCGCGATATCAACAGGCCTGAAGGACATTCTCAGCAAAATGCCCTACGCAGACAGGCGAGCGCTGGAAACCCAGAAGCTGACGTTTTATCAGGTACAAGCCGAATCGATTGATGGCAAAGGAACCTCTGGGAAAAGTGCGCAAGCACAATTGGATGCTGTGCAGGGCCGTTATGGCTTCCTGATCAGTGCGGGAGAGGGGAAAGGCGCCAAGTGTTTCGAGTTTTTCCCCATGAGCGGCGCGTATGTCGAGCGGCCGGAGTTTCTTGCCGCGCTGGACAATGGCGAGGCAGTGGTCCCGAACCTGTGGAATATCCGGATGAAGTCCCATGTCGATGGCAGCGATGCTGGCGCGTCCGAGATCCAAGTCAGGGCGTTGCGCCAGACACTGCCAGCGGCTTCGGGGTCAACTGCGCCGTTATCACCTCTGTTTTTTCGCCTCGTGCCGAAGCGATTGCACAGCACGTTTCCAAGCAGAATCTGGTGTTGAAACTCGATAGTCTCCAGGCTCTAGCCTCAGGCAGCACCCCGCGAGAAGACTTTGAACAACGCGCCAAACTGGTAGTGAAGACGCTGGTAAACACGCTCATTCCCTTTAAGGCGTGCTACGACGATGTCGTGTCTGGTCGTGTTAAACAGGATCTTGGTGCAATGGCGGGGTGCGCCACTGATGCGGTGACGGCCATCTCCGTTGTTGCGGGAGGCGTCGCTGCAGGGGCGGGTGCCATTGCTCGGGCGGAGTCTGGGCTTTCCCGGTTGGGGGCGGCCACTCGTGCCGTGGGCTCAATCACTAACGGACTGTTTAACCCCGTTGCCGGGCTTGCCGAGCCGCTAGCCAATGCGAGCAAGTGGCTCAAGGAGAAGTCTTTGCTGCGGCTGAGCCGCCGTGAGGGCCCGCAGCGTGACGCCTGGAGAGCGCAACTGGACGAGCAACGGGCCGGGCGGCCTATGCAAATGCGTCGAGGGTCGCTCAAAGAGGCTGGAACCGTGGGCAAGGAGGAGGTCGCTGTCGCCAACGCCGCGCCTGAAACACGCGCAACACGTGCAGAAGTCAAACACATAGTGGAGCGTGCGCAGCCCCTGATGGTTTCAAAACTCGACGATGCGCTGCAGGTAATAGCAGACCCGGCACTGGCTGATGATGTTGATTTTGTGCTCAAGAATTTTCAGGGGATGTCCCCTACACAGGCGCGCAAATTGATGAACTCTCGACTGTCCGGTCTCAAGGCAAAGGCTGAGGTACTGACCACGAAAAATGTAAGATTCATGCGTTCGGAAAACCACGATTGGGTTGCGCAGGTCATTCCCGAGGATTTCAAGCTCGATCAGTCGGGGAAGTTCATTGAAGTCAATATCGACGGTGCCCAACGTTACTACCAGCATTTTGGCTCCAATGAAGGTGCAATGAGCAATGCGCTGATTCACGAGCTGGACCACCTTCCAGGCAAGCTGACTCAGGGGGCACTCGATTTTGCGTACCTCACACGGCTGAATAAGAACGAGGAAAATGCGGCCGGCCTGTTGAATTTGGCGAAAGGCCATACTGGGCCACAAGCATTCGTGAGTGCGGGAGAGGATGCATCGGCGCTGGTGGACAACACAGGCGTCAACATGTTTGGCTCACGCGCGGGCAGCCTGAATGCAGAGTCCACCATGACCAGCGTGGCGTTGCTGGCGCAGTTAAAGACCGACCCGGCGCTGTTTAAGCAAAACCGCACCATGATCGAAAATGCACTGAATTCATTTGGCGCGTCAGCCATCACCGAGCAGGTCCCCATCAAGATAGTCAGCAAACGATCCATCAACACACCTGCACCGGGGTTGATGTATATGGTCGATCGGAGCTCCCAGCAGCTGCTCGGTGTGTTCAGGCTAATGCAACATCCGCCGGGCTCTATTGATCCGCAGAAGCCACCTACTCAACAGGCGGCACGCAGCCAAGCGTTCAAAGGTTATATCCAGGAGCATCTTGTTTTTTGAACACGGCGAGATATCCATTTTTTATATAGCCGTTGGGATGGGTGTTGCCATTGATGCTGCTGCAGTAAGGGACTAGGAAATAACTTACTGGGTGCTTAATTTGTACTACAGAGCCGTCTTTCAATATTTTAGGAAGCCGCCGGCTTACCTCAAGTAATAAGTCATGCATAGTCATCGCTACGGGTCCTACTGTTGAGCTCGGATAACTTTTTCTATGGTCAGCACGTGTCTGCGCAGACGGTGGCGTGCTGCCTTGAGGGCGGCCTATGTATAAATAAAAAGTCGATGGTTTGAACGCAAATAACTTAATTGTTTAACCCGTGAGGTGAGAACCATGAAAAGTCTTTTGCAATCCCCTTTTGGCTTTGGCGCTGACATCGTTTCAGGCGAATGCGTTGTGTTTGTATATTACGGAGAGCTTTAGCGGGATTTTGTCACCTAAAGACGAGATTACTGCGAATGGCCCATTTTCAATCACATCCGCAGGCGGCTGCGCCGGTGCCAGCATTAATGCAACGATTTCTGCGTCGGGAGCAGGAAGCGCACCTCGGATTTACATTGAGCGCGCAGTTGGAAGCGCATGGACGCGCCAAACTTTCGGTATAGGACCCAACGCGTCCTACTCCGGGCCCCATGGCACGTATCGTGTGGTGATTGAAAATCCTGAAGCAGTTTCCAAAGCGTATTCAGGAACCGTCAGATACGGTAGGTGAACGACAGATGAGTGGAGTGCAAAGTTGGCAACTTTGCACCTCACTTGATCTGATCTACGTCACGCTTTTTCGTCTACTGATAAATCATTTTGTGAAGAGTTAATAAAATAGGCGAGCGCGTTAATTGCTTGATTGGCCACAATCATTCCCTTTCTCCAAGCCGCAAATCCTGGTTCCTGCTTGGTTTTTTCAGAGTAGCCGTCTAAGGCAGCTGTTTGTTCTTCAAGTCGTTGGTCGAATAATGCGATTGCATTGAATTTGACTTCCTTCTCTGCTTGCTTGCCGTCGTGGTCGAACACTCGACGGCCAGCGATGAACACCGTCAAGGCTTCTACATCAATGAGTTTGTTATCATAAAGCTTGCTGCCCACTTTTTTTAGATCGTTGAGGCTGATGTTGGTCATGTCATAGCCTTTCAGAAATTTTTTTAGATCGGCAATTTGCCCGTCTTTTTTATGTTTAATGCTTCTGCAGCTTTTGACTCTTCCGTCACCGTAAAGTCAGTGATGACTTTTTTAGGGTTTTGAATGATATAGCCTGGGCTCGCCTTGCTTTGCGCGGCGGTTGAATTAATGGCCATCTTGCAAATCTCCAGCAATCGAAAGCTACCTCCCTGTATCGACCTCAGCTGATCACACTTTAAAAAAAGCCCCGCGTCCGAATGGGCCGCAGGGCTAAAAATTGGCTGGATGCGACCAACCAAAGGAGCTCTTTACATCACTTGTTGCTGGCGACCACCGTGTCCGGCTGCCAGCCACCACCAAGGCTTTGTAGATCGCGACGATGCCGCGATACAGGTCCACTTCGGCCTGGGCCTGGGAGTCTTCGGCGGCCAGGCGCTCGCGTTGCGCGTCGAGCAGCACCAGGAAGTCCACGGTACCTTCGCGATAGCGAATGGCGGCGAGGTCGGCGGCGGCGCGGCTGGATTCGCTTTGGCGGATCAGCGATACCAGGCGTTGCTGGCGCTTGCCGTAGTCGCTGAACGCGTTCTCGGACTCTTCGAGCGCTAGCAATACTTGCTGCTCGTAGGTCGCCAGCGCGCCATCGGCTTCGGCATTTGCACCGCGCAAACGGGCACGCACGCTGCCCAGGTCGAAGGCGGCCCAGGTAATGCTCGGGCCGAGGGACCAGGCGTTGGCAGCCGCCGAGCCGATCTGCGAACCACGCCCGGCGGTAAAGCCGAGGAAGCCGCTGAGGCTGACCCGTGGGAACAGGTCGGCCTTGGCCACGCCGATCCGCGCGGTAGCAGCGGCCAATTTACGTTCGGCGCTGAGGATGTCCGGGCGACGTTGCAGCAGTTGCCCCGGGTCGCCAATCGGCAACGCCTTGGCAATCGCCGGCAGGTCTTTGGGGCTCAGGTCCACCGTCAACTTGTCCGGGCGTTGGCCGAGGAGGGTAGCGATGCGGTTACGCTCGCGCACCTGTTCAGCCTGCAATTGCGGCACGCTGGCTTCGACAGCTGCCAGGCGCGCATCGGCACGTTCCACATCTAACTGATCGCCCACGCCGGCATCGCGCAGGCTGACGGTGATGGTGCGCGATTCCTGCTGGTTTTTCAGGTTGTCCAAAGCAATGCGTTCGCGCAGTTGAGCGCCACGCAGTTGACCGTATGCATCCACCAGTTCGGCAATCATGGTGACTTGCAGTTGGTACAGGTCGGCTTCGGCCACTTGTTGGTCTGCGTCGCTGGCCTCCAGGTTGCGGCGAATACGACCGAACAGGTCCACCTCCCACGCCATGTCCAGGCCCAGGTCATAGCGCTCGCTGTTGACGCGCTTGGTGGTCTGGCCGGGGATCTGGCCCTTGCCCACATCGCTGCTGGCGCGGGAGGTGACCACGGGCATGATGTCAGTGGCCACGTCATCACGGATCGCACGGGCTGCCCGCAGGCGGGCAAAGGCCACGCGCAGGTCACGGTTACCGCTCAGTGACTGAGTGACCAGTTGATAGAGGGTAGGGTCGTCGAACTGCTGCCACCAGATGCCTTCGTACTTGGCGTGGTCATACTGCTTGGCATCGGCGGCGGCCGTGATATTGGCCGCCTCCAGCTTCTCGGTTTTGTAGTCCGGGCCTACGGCACAGGCGCTCAACGCCAGTACCAGCAAGCTCGGCAGGAATACTTTCACGCTCATTGCTGTGTCTCCAGCTTCAAGGCCTTGGCCGCTTTGCGTGCTTCGCTGCGCTCCACATAACGACGGATCAGTACGTAGAACACAGGTGTCAGCAACAGGCCGAAGAAGGTCACACCGATCATCCCGGAGAACACCGCCACGCCCATGGCATGACGCATCTCGGCACCCGCACCGCTGGACAACACCAGTGGCACCACACCCATGATGAACGCGAACGAGGTCATCAGGATCGGCCGCAGACGCAGACGGCAGGCTTCCAGTACCGCAGCCAGTGGGTCGAGACCCTCCGCTTGTTTGTCCTTGGCAAACTCGACGATCAGAATCGCGTTCTTACAGGCCAGGCCCACCAGTACGATCAGGCCGATCTGGGTGAAGATGTTGTTGTCACCGCCCGAGATAATCACCCCGGTGATGGCCGACAGCAGCGTCATCGGCACGATCAGGATCACCGCCAGTGGCAGGCTCCAGCTTTCGTATTGGGCCGCCAGTACCAGGAACGCCAACAGCACGCACAGTGGGAACACGAACAGTGCGGTATTGCCCGAGAGGATTTGCTGATAAGTCAGGTCGGTCCACTCGTAGGTCATGCCGTTGGGCAGTTCTTCTTTCAGCAGTTTTTCAATCGCTGCTTCTGCCTGGCCCGAACTGTAGCCCGGTGCAGCGTTGCCGTTGATCTCTGCGGTGATGAAGCCGTTGTAGTGCATCACGCGGTCGGGGCCCGAGGTGTCGCTGACCTTGATGAAGGTCGCCAGCGGGATCATCTCGCCTTTGTTGTTGCGTACTTTCAACTGGCCGATCTGGTCTTCATCCAGGCGGAACTGTTGCTCAGCCTGTACGTTGACCTGGTACGTGCGGCCAAAGCGGTTGAAGTCGTTGGCATACAGCGAACCCAGGTAGATCTGCAAAGTGTCGAAGATGTCGCTGATCGCCACGCCGTGGGTCTTGGCCTTTTCGCGGTCGATGGCAGCATCGACCTGAGGCACGTTGACCGTGTAGCTGGTGAACAGGCCGAACAGCTCCGGTGTCGTGCGGCTCTTGGTGATGACGTTCTGCACTTCTTTGTACAGCTCGTCGTAACCCAGGTTGCCACGGTCTTCGATCTGCAGGCGGAAACCACCAATCGTACCCAGGCCCTGTACCGGCGGCGGTGGGAAGATCGCCATGTAGGCTTCCTGGATGCTGCTGTACTTGCCGTTCAGTGCGCCAGCGATTGCACCCGCCGACATGCTTGGTCTTTACGCTGATCAAACGGTTTCAAGGTCACGAACACGATGCCGCTGTTCGGGCTGTTGGTGAAACCGTTGATCGACAGGCCCGGAACGCCACGGCGCTTTCCACGCCCGGCTGTTTCAGGGCGATGTCGGACATGCGTTTGATCACGTCTTCGGTACGGTCCAGGCTTGCGGCGTCTGGCAATTGAGCGAAAGCCACCAGGTATTGCTTGTCCTGGGCCGGTACAAAACCGGTGGGCGTGTGGGCAAAACCCAGCCAGGTCAGCACCATCAGGCCGGCGTACAGGAACAGCGCGATACCACTGCCGCGAATCACTCGGCGCACGGTGCCGACGTAGCCATGGCTGGCCTTGTCGAAGAAGCGGTTGAACGGTTTGAACAACCAGCCACCGAGCAACTTGTCGAGGAACCGCGAGAACGCGTCCTTCGGTGCGTGGTGGCCTTTGAGCAATACGGCTGCCAGTGCTGGCGACAGGGTCAGGGAGTTGAACGCCGAGATAACGGTCGAGATCGCAATGGTCAAGGCGAACTGTTTGTAGAACTGCCCCGTCAAGCCGCTGATGAAGGCCGCCGGGATGAACACCGCACACAGCACCAACGCAGTGGCGATGATCGGGCCGGTCACTTCGCTCATGGCTTTTTTCAGTGGCGGGGAACGGTTCCAGGCCAAGCTCGATGTTCCGTTCGACGTTCTCCACCACCACGATGGCGTCGTCCACCACGATACCGATAGCCAGTACCAGGCCGAACAGCGACAGGGCGTTAAGCGAGAAGCCAAACAGGTGCATGACCGCAAACGTACCGATCAACGATACCGGCACCGCCACCAACGGAATGATCGAGGCGCGCCAGGTCTGCAGGAACAGGATGACCACCAGCACCACGAGGATCAGTGCTTCGAACAGGGTGTGCACCACCGCTTCGATGGAGCCCCGCACGAAGATGGTCGGGTCGTAGACGATGCTGTAGTCCATCCCTTGCGGGAAGCTCTTTTCAGCTCTTCCATCTTGCCGCGGACTTCGTTGGAAATCTCGATGGCGTTGGAGCCCGGACGCTGGAAGATCGGGATCGCTACCGCCGGCTGGTTGTTGAGCAACGAGCGCAGCGCGTATTGGCTGGAACCCAGCTCTACCCGTGCGATGTCCTTGAGGCGGGTGATTTCACCGTTATCGCCTGCGCGAATAATGATGTTCTCGAACTCTTCCTCGGTCACCAGGCGGCCTTGGGTGTTCACCGACAGTTGGAAGCTGGTGGCATTCGGCGCAGGTTGTGCACCCAGCGCACCGGCGGCCACTTGACGGTTCTGCTCACGGATCGCATTGACCACGTCGGTGGCGGTCAAATTGCGCGAGGCGGTCTTGTTCGGGTCGAGCCAGACACGCAGGGAGTAGTCGCCCATGCCGAACAACTGCACGTCACCCACACCGCCCAAACGCGCCAACTCATCCTTCACGTTAAGCAAGGCGTAGTTGGACAGGTAAAGCATGTCGTAACGCTGATCCGGGGAGGTCAAGTGCACCACCATGGTCAGGTCAGGGAGGCCTTGTCCACGGTAATACCGATGCGTGTCACTTCCTCCGGCAGCTTTGGCTGAGTCCGGGTGACACGGTTTTGCACCTGCACCTGCGCGTTGTCCAGGTCAGTGCCCAGGGCGAAGGTAATAGTGAGGGTCAGCTTGCCATCGGCGGTCGACTGCGAAGACATGTACAGCATGTTTTCGACGCCGGTGATGGCTTGCTCCAAAGGGGCCGCCACGGTTTCACCGATGACTTTAGGGTTGGCACCCGGGAAGTTGGCGCGGACCACCACGGTCGGCGGCACCACTTCCGGGTATTCGCTGATCGGCAATTGGAACAGCGAGATCGCACCGGCGATCAGGATCAACAGCGACAGCACCGCTGCGAAGATCGGCCGCGAAATGAAGAACTTGGAAAAATTCATCTTGAGTCGTATCCCTTAACCGCGTGGAGTCGCAACGGCTGCGAGCTTGGGCGCGGTTTTTCCGGCGCCACTTGCTCCAGGTTGCTGGCTTCAAGCGCTTGTCGTTGTTGGGCCAAGGCGGCGAGGGTTTCCTTGCTGGCCATCGGGATGGTTTCCGGGGCGACCGGCGAGCCAGGACGCACACGCTGCAAGCCCTTGACGATAATGGTGTCGTCTTTGTTCAGGCCGCTGCGCACGATGCGCAAACCTTCGATTTTCGGCCCCAGTTCCACCGAACGATAAGCCGGCTTGTCGCCTTCCATCACCAGCACGAACTTCTTGCCCAGGTCAGTACCGACGGCTTCGTCGTTGATCAGCACGGCGGAGTAGGTGCCGCTGCCGACCAGCTTCAGGCGTGCATACAAACCAGGGGTGTATTCGCCCTTGCTGTTGTCGAATACGGCACGGCCACGGATGGTGCCGGTAGCCGGGTTGACCTGGTTGTCGACGAAGTTCATCTGGCCCAGGTGCGGGTTGCCAGTTTCGTTGGACAGGCCCAGGTACACCGGGGTGGTCGCGCCACGGCGGCCTTGGCGGGCCAGTTCGGTGTACTTGAGGAACACGCGCTCATCGGCGTCGAAGTAGGCGTAGACCTTGTCGGTGGAGACCACGCTGGTCAGCGGGGTAACGTCGGCGGTCACCAGGTTGCCGGCAGTGATTTCGGCACGGCTGACGCGACCGCTGATCGGCGAGGTCACGCGGGTGAAGCTCAGGTTCAACTTGGCCAGGTCCAACTGCGCTTGAATACCGGCGACAGCCGCGCGAGCTTCCTGGGCAGCCGTGGTGCGCGAGTCGGCCAGTTCGGCGGAAATCGCGTTGCTCTGGCGCAGGCGCTCGCCACGTTGGGCTTCGTTATCGCTGCGGGTGGCGGCGGCGCGGGTCTGTTGCAGTTGGGCTTCAAGACGACGCACTTCAGCCTGGAACGGACGCGGGTCGATCTGGAACAGCAGGTCGCCTTTCTTTACAAGGGCACCTTCAGTGAAGGCCACCTGGTCGATCTGGCCGGACACGCGCGGACGGATCTGCACGGTTTCGGGAGCTTCGAGGCGACCGGTGAATTCATCCCACTCGTTGACCGGCTGTTCAAGCACTTTGGCCACGCTGACCGCTGCAGCTGGCATGGCGGCCGCTTGCTCCGGGGTTTTGCCGCACGCGCTCATCACCACCACGGCCAAAATCGCCAGGGGGGAAGCGCAAATGTTTGAGTGACTGTTCCATGAGGTGCATCCGCCAATGTATTTGAGATGGGCGGATCATGCGCGGCGAGGTGCTATGTCACGAATCGAATGAAGCAAAGGTAACTATCATTCGGAATGATATAGCGCTGGAAAAGCCCTCTAGCATGGGCTTTTCGTTAGGGTGCTATCAATGGCCTTGATGACAAAGCATTGTTGCACGCAGCGCAATCATCCTTAAACACCGGACACCCGCCTTATTGGCGTGCGTCATTGTGCGTCACATGAATATCCAGTGCGAAATGGTGGGCCCGGCGCTCCGTACGGAAAATCGACTGCAGTTGCTGGGGCTTGGAGCCTTGGCCGAAGACGCGTCTTTCAACGGGAGCACACCATGATTCAACACCTCAAGACCGCGAAGCCAGTGGCTGCGCAGGCTGAAATTGCCAGCCAGGTTCGCGACGTCGTGGCGGACATCATTGCCAACGTCGGTCGCCGCGGTGACGCCGCGGTCCGCGAGTATTCCAAGCAGTTCGACCAGTGGGACCCCGTCAGCTTTCGTTTGTCGGATGAAGAAATCGCCGCCTGTGTTGCCAGTCTCTCGGAGCAGGAAATCGGCGATATCAAGTTCGCCCAGAGCAGGTGCGCCGTTTTGCCCAGGTGCAAAAAGCCGCGTTGGTGGATGTTGAAGTCGAGACGCTGCCGGGGGTGATCCTTGGGCACAAGAACATCCCCGTGAACTCAGTGGGTTGCTACATTCCCGGCGGCAAGTACCCGTTGCTGGCCTCGGCTCACATGAGCGTGCTCACCGCCAAGGTGGCTGGCGTAAACGTGTGGTGGCTGCTGCGCCGCCGTTTGATGGCCGACCGCATCCGGCGATCGTCACCGCGATGTACTTGGCGGGGGCCGACGAGATCTATTGCCTGGGCGGGGTGCAAGCCATCGCTGCGCTGGCGTTGGGCACTGACACCTTTGCGCCGGTGGACATGGTGGTCGGCCCCGGCAACGCCTATGTGGCGGAAGCCAAGCGCCAGCTGTACGGCAAGATCGGCATCGACCTGATCGCCGGCCCCACCGAAACGCTGGTGATCGCCGACGAAACCTCCGACGCAGAAATTGTCGTGGCCGACCTGCTGGGCCAGGCCGAACACGGGGTGAACTCCCCAGCGGTGTTCCTTACTAATTGCGCGGCGCTGGCCGATGCGATTCCTGCCGAGATCGAGCGCCAACTCGCCGTGCTGCCAACCGCCGCCGTTGCTTCGGTGGCCTGGCGTGACTACGGGGAGATCATCTTGTGCGACACGGTGGAAGAACTGGTGCAAGAGGCCGACCGCATCGCCTCCGAGCACGTCCAGGTGATGACCCGCGATCCGCTGTATTTCCTGGAGCACATGACCAACTACGGTGCGCTGTTCCTGGGTGAGCGCACCAACGTGTCCTATGGCGACAAAGTCATCGGCACCAACCACACCCTGCCGACCACCAAGTCGGCGCGCTACACCGGTGGGCTGTGGGTCGGCAAGTTCATCAAGACGTGCACCTATCAGCATGTGCTGACGGATGAGGCTTCGGTGCTGGTGGGCGAGTACTGTTCCCGCCTGTGCGGGATGGAAGGTTTCGCCGGCCACAAGGAGCAGGCCGATATCCGCATCCGGCGTTACAAGAAGACCGCTTGAACCCAACCCTGCTGCCCGCAATGGGCAGCAGGGGCAGGGCAGTCAGTCTTGCCCGCCCCAGACAATCCCCGCATTGTCCCCCGTCATATATTCGCGTACCTCGAACGGCAGCGATGCATCCCCGGCAGCAGCACCGTGGCCTCGCGCAGGTGACGCTTGCGGATCAGCCCCTTTTCCACATAGCCCAAGGTCAGGCGCGTGGAAAACGGTTGCCGGTAAGACGACGACGCCACCCCCGTGACCAGACCATGCAGAAAACGAATCGGCCGACGATGCTGCGGGGTCAGGATCGAAAAAGTGATCTCGTTACGTTGCTTGCCTTCGAAGTCCACCATGAACAAACGGTCGCCGAGCAACAGGCAAAATCCGTGGTAGGTAAACGAATAACCGGTTTTGCCGCTGCCATCCTGCAACGGGAAGCGCTCCACCGTGACGTACTGCACCATCGAGTCTGCACGGTACAGGCACGTGACCGAACGCAGGATGCGGCCTTTATAGATCGACGAGTTGTGATAGCGGTAATAGACGCCCAGGTAGTCGTCCAACCCTTGCACGGAGGCCTTGGCCAGTGGCAGGAAGTGGTTGAACTGCGCCGACGCCCGCAGGCCGATGGGCAATTCGTTCTCAAAGCCCTCGTAGAACTTCTTGAAGTCCGCCGGCTCCCGAAACAGGTCCTCGGCCTCCATCATGAAATAGCGGGCGATCTTCTGCAGGATCTTCTGCGACGGCACATGCTGGCCGGCCAGGTACTTGTTGAACTGTTGGCGGTTCACATCGATCTTGCGGCACATGTCAGCGACTGACCGGCACGACTCCACCAGCGTGGCGAGGTTTCTTTGTACGTTGCCTTGCAGGTCACTGCGCACTTGGTGGCGCTCACCATGGGAGGGGGCGGTTACAGCTGGCATGGGCGGATGTCTCTCCTCAGGTACGGCGTTTTATCGTTTTTTTCGTACAGTCAATCAGGCGCGAGCTGCGGTTTGCGCATGCTAGATAGTCTGCCTGCGAGCGTCTAGCCTCGCAGGCAGCGCCTGTCGCATGCAGCACATGTGCGTCGGTTTGCGTCACCCACGAGCCAGGTGCGAAATTGAGCCCGGTGCGTGATCTCTCGATACTCGAAGCCTGAATTCCAATAACGAAGGGGCCATAGCCCCTCGACAGGTGAACCATGCTATCGAGCAAACACGACAACTCCCTCGTTACCCCCAGAATCAAGAAAGCGCGGATGGCCACGTTCGCCGGTTTCATGATCATGGGCGCGCTGTTTACACCTGGTCGGTCGGGGTGAGTGCGTTTCGCAACCACTTGGGCATGGAAGGCAGCCTTGGCGACCTTAACTTCGGCATGGTCGCCCTGGGGATCGCCATTGGCGGCACCATCGGCGCCTTTATCGTCGGGCACTTTGTCGACCGCTTCGGCCCGCGCAGCGTTATCCGTCTTATCTTGCTGGCCTACCCACTGTCGCTGATCGCCTTGGGATACGCCTCCGCGTACACCTTCGCGTTGATGTTCGGCTGCGTGCTGGGGGCGTTGCGTGGCGCCGTGGACACCGCACTGAATGCCCACGGCGTGCAGGTCGAACGCTTCTACCAGCGCTCGATCATGTCGGCGTTTCATGCGTTCTTTTCGTTAGGCGGGTTTCTGTTTGGCATCCTGGCCAGTTACCTGGCCGGTTTTTCCACCGAAAGCGCGATGATTCCCTTCACCGTCGCCGGCCTGTCCCTGGCACTGCTCAGCCTGCTGACCAGCCAGTTCATGCTCAGCAAAGATGAGTTGTTGCCTGTGGCCACCGAACCGGCCAAGGCCACCGCCGCGCCGCTGTCGCGTAATTGGAAGATCCTGATGCTGATGATCGCGTTCGGCGCACTGTTGATTGCCGGAATGATCAGCGAAAGCTCGGTCAGTGACTGGGGCCAGGAATTCCTGGTACGCGAGACTGGCATGACCATCTCCACCGCCGGCCTGGCCATCAGCTTCTTCACCGGCGCAGGGTTTATCGCACGCATGACCGGTGACTGGCTGGCCACCCGCATCGGCGCGGCGGCGATGGTGTTCTGCTGCGGCGTGATCTCGATCATCGGCATCTTCCTCTCCACCCTCAGCCACTCACCTGTGCTGGGCATGGCCGGTTTTGCCTTGCTCGGCCTGGGCCTGGCGTGTATCGCGCCACTGATGCTGTCGGCCGCAGGGCGCAAGGATCCGGCCAACTCGGGCCGCAACGTCGGCATCGTCAACGGCATCGGCTTTGGCGGCATGCTCGGCGGCCCGGCGATCTATTCCTACCTGGTGAGCACTTATGGGATTGGCGCGCTGTTCTACATGCCGCTGGTGCTCATGAGCCTGATCGCCATCTTCGGCCCACTGCTGATGCGCATAAAACCCGATGCCAAGCCATCCAAGCCGGCGCTGTCGGTCACTGCTGAATAACTGCGAGCGAGGCGGACATGAAGGTATTTCCTGAGGTCATCGTGATCGGCAGCGGTGTGGGGGCGCAATGACTGCCCGCCGCCTGGCCGAGAATGGTGTGAATGTACTGATGCTTGAGCGCGGCGACTGGGTGCCCAAGGAGCCGGACAACTGGCGTGTGGCCTCGGTGTTTTTCGACAAGAAGTACACCGCCCACGACACCTGGCTGGATGCCCGTGGCGAAGCGTTTCGCCCGAGCATTTACTACAACGTGGGCGGCTGCACCAAGTTCTACGGTGGTTCGATGATCCGCTACCGCGAGCGCGATTTTGAAGAACTGGTACACGAGGAGGGCATCTCACCGGCGTGGCCAGTCAGCTACGCCGAATTTGAGCCGTATTACACCCAGGCCGAGCAGATCTTCAAAGTGCACGGCGACGACAAGGACGACCCGTCAGCGCCGTGGCGCAGTGCACCGTATCCGTATCCCGCCGTGGCCTCGGCGCCTATCGTCGAGGCCATGTGCAAAGGCATGCGGGCCGCTGGCGCGCGCACCTCGGCCATGCCGCTGGCGGTGAATTATTCGAGCGAAGGCAATTGCACGCTGTGCAAAACCTGCGACGGTTTCCCGTGCAAAATCTCGGCAAAATGGAAGCGGAGACTGCGCTGGTACGCCCGGCCCTGGCCACGGGCAACGTCACGTTGCGTACCAACACCCTGGTCAAGCGCCTGTTGTTGAGCCAGGACGGCAAGAAGGTCACCGGTGTGGTGGTTGAAACCGACGGCAAGAGCGAAGTGCTCACGGCCAGGCTCATCGTGGTGGCCTGTGGAGCGGTCAACAGTGCGGCGCTATTGCTGCGCTCAGCCTGCGAGGCGGCGCCCAACGGCGTGGCCAACAGCTCCGACGTGGTGGGTCGCCATTACATGGCGCATAACCAGACTGCGCTGATGGGGCTGTCGATGCGCCCCAACGACACGGTGTTCCAGAAAACCGTGTCGATGAACGAGTTCTACTTCGGCGCCCCGGATTACCCGTACCCGCTGGGGCATGCGCAGATGCTCGGCAAGCTGCAGGGCGGCATGCTGTCGGCGAATGTGCCGTTCATGCCCAAGGCGGTGGGTTCGACCATGGCCCGCCACAGCATGGACTGGATCGCCTTTTCCGAAGACCTGCCCGACCCCGAGAGCCGCATTGTGCTCAAGGACGGCCAAATCCAGATGGCGATCCGGCGCAACAACCTCGGGCCCCATCGGCGCTTCATCAAGAAGCTGGTGAAGCTGCTGCGGGCCAGCGGCTACCCGATCGTGCTGACCAAGCCACTGCTCAAGCACTCCACGTCCCATCAGTGCGGCACGGTGCGGTTCGGCACCGACCCAAAAACCTCCGCGCTGGACATTTATTGCCGCAGCCACGACCACGCCAACCTGTTCGTGATCGATGCGTCGTTCATGCCCTCGTCGGCGGCGGTCAACCCGGCGCTGACCATCGCCGCTCAGGCGTTGCGCGCGGCCGAACACATCCTCCACACAGAATTTGGCATCACCCACATCAAGAGGCCTGACGACGTGCAGGCCCAACCCGTATTCATCTACGAAACAGCAGGAGCGCAGCATGACTGATACAAAAAAAACAAAAATGACCGGCGGGCAGATCGTGGTCGAGTACCTCATCCGCGAAAAAGTGCCGTACGTGTTTGGCATTCCCGGGCACGGCAACACCGCGCTGCTGGACGCCTTTGTTGATCGCAAGTCGGAGATCACCCTGGTGCCTGCGATGCATGAGCAAGGCGCCTCGCACATGGCCGACGGTTTCTACCGCGCCAGCGGACAGATCGCAGCGGTGTGCGCGTCCATCGGCCCGGGTGCCACCAACACCTTGACCGGGATCGCGACCGCGTTCGCCGACTCGTTGCCGCAACTGGTGATCAGCGGCGGCGTACACACCTACATGCTCGGCAAAGGCGTGTTGCAGGAACTGGATCGCCCCCACGGCGACAACTTCCCGCGCATGGCCGAACCGGTGGTCAAGCGCTGGTGGCAGCCGGGTACCGTGGCCCAATTGCCGGGCGTGATGACCCAGGCGTTCAACGTGATGCTTGAGGGCCGTCGCGGCCCGACGCTGATCAACCTGCCGCAAGACCTGCAAGCCGAATGCGCCGAGATCGAGCTGCCTTCGCCGCAAACCCATCGCGGCCACGGCCGACTGCACGGCGACCCAGCAGACATTGCCCGTGCCGTGCAGTTGCTATTGTCAGCAGAGCGCCCGGTGATCATGGCCGGTGGCGGGGTGATCGCGGCCAACGCCAGCGACGACCTGGTGGCCATCGCCGAGCATGTGGGCGCAGCCGTGACCACCTCGTTCATGGGCAAGGGCTCGATCCCCGAAGATCATCCGTTGTACGCCTGGCCGTGCGGTGACCTGGGCTCGATTCCGGGCAACGCGATGACCCGCGAAGCTGACGTGATCCTGGCCATCGGTTGCCGTTTCAGCGACCGCATCACGTCTTCGTATCGTCCTGGCGTGACCTTCGACATTCCGAACAAGACCAAGCTGATCCAGATCGATATCGATGGCTTCGAACTGGGTAAGAACTACCCGGTGGAAGTGGGCATCGTCGGCGATGCCGGGCCGATCCTGCAGGACCTGCTGGCGGCACTGCGCAACAGTTGCCCAGCGCGGGACTACAGCACCTCGCCGATGTTCCAGCGCTTGCAGCACCTCAAGGCCAAGTGGGAAGAGCACCTGGCGCCGCTGCGCACCTGCAACCAGTCGCCGATGACGGTTTCCCAGGTGTTGTTCGAAGCCCGCAAGATCCTGCCGCGCAACACCATCGTGGTCACCGACTCGAGTAACCCGCAAAACCAGGTGTTCAACGAATTTCCGGTGTACGGGCCTAAACAGCACATCACGCCGGGCGGTTTCTCCGGTATCGGCTTCGCACTGCCGGCCGCCATCGGCGCCAAAATGGGCGCGCCAAACCAGCCGGTGGTTGCCATTTGCGGTGACGGTGCGTTCCTGCAAACCGGCCAGGAACTGGCGACAGCGGTGATGATGGGCGTTCCGGCGATTTTCCTGATCATCAACAACGGCGGCTGGGGCGCGATCCGTAACCTGCAACTGAACATGTTCGGTGAAGACCGCGAAATCATCACCGACTTCCGCACCCCGGATGGCGCGTCGTGGGAGGCCAATATCGCCGACTTCGCCAAGTCGCTGGGGGCTGCTGCCGAGCGTGTGACCGACCCGCTGCAGATCGGCGCCGCCGTGGACCGGGCACTGGCGTCCAACCGTCCGTACGTGATCGAGGCGATGTGCTCCATTGAGCGGCCGTGGAGCAACATGCACCCGACCGGCTGGTGGGACATCACCGTGCCGGACTACCTCGGCGAGTACCGCGATGAGTACGTGAAGAACCGCGGCTTCTGATTCCCGCGATCGAATCGCCTGTGTTCAGGGACGAACGCAGGCCTTCATGCACTGCCATAGGCCTGACAAATGACAAAAATCAATCAGCAGCGTGAGCTGCAATTCAACGACCAGTTTGTAGCGTGTTACCTGGTCGAAAACGTTAAAGACTTCAAGGTGGAGGGGGGCGTAGCAGTCAACCTCGACTATGCCCCGATGCACATCGGCGGCCCTGTGCCCACTGTGGTGCCTGGCTGGAAATCCACCGTACTGTTCAATGCGGTGATTGCCAGTGCCAACCGTGTTGCGGTGTTTCGCGTGCGCAGCGAGGTTGACCTAGGCGGTATCGTGCTCGGTGAGTGGGACTGGTTCGGCAACCGCTTCGCCAAGTTCCCCGCACCACGCCGCTGTACATCTCGCGCTACGACGAAATTGGCGCTGTGCGCCTGGACCCGTATGCATTCGCCAACCAGCGGGCAGAGGCGTTGGACCTGCGCGAATACGGCATCCGCCTGAACCTGTGGTGGGCGCCGACCAACACCGATTGCTACCTGCACAACGAGCATCCGTTCCTGGAAATCCACACCCAGATCCACGGTTCGGGGCGTATCCAGAAATTCCTGGCGCGCGATGAAAACACCCTTTACAAGCAGATCAGCATGGCGCCGGGTTATACCCATGACCCCTTTGTGCATGTCGATAATGCGGGCAACCCGACGTACCCCTGGCACCGCTATTGGTCCGATTCGGACGCGATCTGGCTGGCCATTGAATTTCATCCCAAGGCCTGAGGGCGCGCCATGAAGATAGCTGTTGTCACCTGGACCCTCGGCATCACAGCACCGGAGCAGGTGCTGGCCAAAGCAGTGGCGTTGGGGCTGGACGCGATCCAGTATTCCGGCGACCACCGCGACGTCTGCCCGGTGAACCTGCGCGAACAGGCACGGCAGGCAGGCATCGCTATCCTGGCGGTCGACCCGATCAACGGTGGGCCGCAGGACCCAGCCCAGGCCACGCCTGAAGACGCCCTGGCGTACTACCGCAAGGTGGTGGATTTTGCCGCCGCGCTGGGCAATGTCCCGGTCACGCTGCAAGGCCTGTCACTGTGGACGCGCAATTGCCCCGACACAGCCTCGGCGCGTGCGCGGTTGCTGGCGTGCTGCAAGGCGATTGACGCCTATGCGCGAGCACGCGGTGTGCCGACGCTGTACGAGCCCTGCAACCACTTCGAACTGCCGCTGATCAACACGGCGGCCCAATGCCGGGCGCTGATCCGTGAGGTGGGCGGCGGGAACCTGCGCATGGTGCTGGACAGCTTCCACATGAACATCAATGAACCCGACCCGCTGCAAACCTTGCGCGACCACGCAGGTTTGACGGCGATCTACCACATCTCGGATTCGGGACGCGGGGGCATAGGCAGCGGCCATATTGATTTCCAGGCCCAGCACCAGGCGTTGATGGCCAACGGGTTTGCAGGTGATGTGTCTATCGAGTTGGTGTTGCCCCAACTGTTGCCGGGGCAATCCCCCGTCAGTGAAGAGGATATGTTGGCGTTGGACGCCCAGGTACGCGACAGCGCCAGAAGCTGGCGTGAATACACCTGTAATGCCTGATTCGGTTCAAATGTGGGAGCGCGCTTGCTCGCGAAGGCGGTGAGTCAGCTAAATATTCATCGGCTGACACATCGCTTTCGCGAGCAAGCCCATTGAATCTGATCACCTCAGGCAGCGGCGGTGGCTTGCTGGCCAGGGATAGCCGCAATCAACTCGCGGGTGTAGTCGCTGGCCGGGTGGTTGAAGATACGTTCCACCGTGCCCTGTTCCACCACCTTGCCATTGCGCAGTACCAGCACCTCATGGGCAAAGTTGGCCACCACCGACAGGTCATGGGACACCAGCACATACGCAATGCCCATGTCCCGTTGCAGCTCTTCCAGCAGGTCGAGGATGTGCGCTTGTACCGACACATCCAGTGCGCTGACCGGTTCATCCAACAGCAACAGGTCTGGCTTCAGCGCCAAGGCGCGGGCGATGGCCACCCGTTGGCATTGGCCGCCGGACAACTCGCGTGGCAAACGATCGAGGAAACTCACCGGTAAATGCACACGGTTGATCAACTCCCGCGCGGCGTGTTCCAGGGCCGGGCCCTTGAGCAGGCCGAACGAGACCAGCGGTTCGACAATGCTTTCGAACACGGTAAAACGCGGGTCGAGCGCGGCGAAAGGGTTTTGCTGCACCAATTGCAGGCGCTGGCGCAGCGGGCGGAAGTCGCGCCAGCTCAGGTGGGTGACGTCTTGCTGTTCGAACCAGACCTGGCCCTGGGTAGGTTTTTCCAGGCCGAGGGCGATGCGCAGCGCGGTGCTTTTGCCTGAGCCGGACTCACCGACAATCGCCAGCGTCTGGCCGGGGTATACCTCGAAATTCAGGTTTTCCAGGGCCACGAACGTGTTGTCTTCACCCTTGGCCTTGGGCAGGGCGAACGTCTTGCCGACGTTTTTCAGGCTCAGGATCGGTTCTTCCATCGGGTCGATGCGAATCAACGGTTCGCGGCGCTTGGCGAACGCCGGGGCGGCGGCAATCAACGCACGGGTGTAGTCATGTTGCGGCGCATTAAGGATCTGGCGGGGCGGGCCTTGTTCCACCAACTCGCCATGTTGCATCACCAGGATGCGGTCGGCGCGATCGGTGGCCACGCCCAAATCGTGGGTGATGATCAGCAGCGAAATGCCACGCTCGCTGACCAGGCGCTGCAGGTGATCGAGGATCTTGCGCTGCACCGTCACGTCGAGGGCGCTGGTGGGCTCGTCGGCGATGATCAGCCGTGGGTTGCCGGCCAATGCGATGGCGATCAACACGCGTTGGCGCATGCCGCCGGACAGCTCATGGGGATACTGGCGAGCGCGCAATACGGGTTTGTCGATGCCCACCTGTTGCAGCAGTTCGACAATGTCGGCATCGACGGCAGGGTAGCGCTTGCCCTTAGCCAGGATCAGCGCCTCGGCGATTTGCTGGCCGACGCGCAGCGTCGGGTTAAGGCTGACCATCGGGTCCTGCGGCACCAGGCCCACGGTACGGCCGCGCAGTGCACGCTTCTGGCGTTCGTTGGCGTGGGTCAGGTCGTTGCCGTCCACCCACAACTGGCCGGCGCTGATCTGCGCCGTGTCCGGCAGCAAGCCGAGAATCGCGTTGGCCAGGGTGGATTTACCCGAGCCGGACTCGCCGACAATCGCCACCGTTTCACCTCTGGCGATGGCAAACGACAACGCGCGTACCGCGTGATTGACCTGCCCGTTGGTGCGGTAGCTGACACTGAGTTGGCGAACATCCACTAAAGCGTTCATCGCGGGTTCTCCTCGAAGGTACGGGCGATATGGTTGAGGCTGAACACCACGGCCACCAGGAACAAGCCCGGCAGCAGCGACACCCAAGGCGCGGTGATCAGGAAGTGGCGGCCGTTGGCGATCAAGGTGCCCCATTCGGCGGCCGGGGCACAGCGCCAAAGCCGAGAAAGCTCAGCCCGCCGTCGCAAGAATCGCGGCGCCGAAATCCAGTGTCGCCAACACCGCCACCGGGCCCCAGGCGTTCGGCAGGATGTGCAGCAGCAAGGTACGTCCCCAACTCGCGCCTCCCAGGCGCGCGGCTTCCACATAGGGCAAGGTCTTGACCCGCAGCACCTCGGCGCGGGTGGTGCGGGCAAATCCCGGAATGATGCCGACGCCCACCGCGATGGCCACCGGCACCGTACCGAAACCGATGGCGGTGACAATCGCCAAGGCCAGCAGCACGCCGGGCAACGCCAGCAGCACATCGACAAAGCGCATGATCACTGAGTCGATACGCCCACCAGCAAACCCCGACAAAATGCCCAGCCCCAGCCCGCCCACCAAGGCAATCCCCACCGCCAGCGAGGCCGCGAGCATTGACAGGCTGGCGCCGTAGACTACCCGTGTGAACAGGTCGCGGCCCAGCTCATCGGTGCCGAACCAATGCGTAAGGTTGGGTGCGCGCAGCTTGTCGACGGGGGAGGTGGCGTAAGGGTCGAAGCCCGTCAGCAGGTGCGGTGCCACGGCTGAGGCCAGCGCGAATAACACCAGCAACAGGGCCAGGCTGAAACCGGGCCGTCGCAGCAGCGGCAGCAACACGGCTGACGCGCGCTGCAGGCGGCTGCGGCGACGCCATAATGGATGGCTGGCGGGGATGGCTTTGCCGTGCAGGTTTTGCTGGAGGATGGTCATGATCTACGACACCTTTGGCGTGTGGGAAATACGCGGGTCGAACCAGGGGTAGAGCAGGTCGACCAGCAGGTTCACCAGTACAAACGCCGCCGCCGACACGGCGACAATGGCCAGCACCACCGGAATGTCCTGGCGCAGCACCGCTTCTTGGGCAAGCCGGCCAATACCGGAGCGGGCGAAGATGGTTTCCACCAACACCGCCCCGGACACCGTGTTGCCCACCTGCAAGCCGATCAGGGTGAGGATCGGCAGCGCAGCGTTCTTGAACCCGTGCCGCGCCTGCACCTGGCCACGGCTGAGGCCCTTGGCATAGGCGGTGGCGATATAGGACTCCTTCCATACGCCCTGGAAACTGCGTTGCAGCACCTGGGCGTACACCGCTACACTTGGAATGGCCAGGGTCACCGCCGGCAGGATCAGGCTTTCAAAGCCCTTGCTGCCGGTCGCCGGAAACCAACCCAGGCCAAAGGCGAACACCTGGATCAGCAGCAACCCCATCCAGAATACCGGCACCGAAAAAACCCAGGGAGGGCAGGCGGGTCAACGCTTTTTCAAAGGTTGCCAGCGGATATAGGCGGTCAGATAAGCCAGGCCGATACCGCCCAGCAGTGACAGCACAATGGCCAAGCCCGCCAGTGACAGGGTTTGCGGCAGCCGCTCCACCAGCAGCTCGGCCACCGGGCGATTCAGCGAAAGCGACTGGCCGAAGTCACCCCGCAACGCGCCCCACAGCAGGTCGAAATATTGTTCGAACACGCCTTTGTCCAAGCCGTAATAGGCGCGCGCTTTGGCCAGGTCTTCCACCGACAGCGAGTCGGCTTCCATGCCCGAAGCGCTGAGCATCAGCGACAGCGTGTCACCCGGCAGCAGGTACAAGATGAAGTAGGTGATGCTGTAGGCACCCCACAACACCACAAGCGCTTGCCCGACACGACCGATCACATAGCGGCTCATGGCGTGCCGATCTCAATATCACCCAGCAGCGCGAAGCCTTCGGCGGTCCAGCGGAAGTTCTTCACTTTGGCCGAGGTTGCCGCCTGCCACACGCGCTCGTAGATCGGGAACGCCGAGCTTTCATCGATCAGCAGGTCTTGCAGGTCGCCATACGCGGCTGCGCGTTGCGGGCTTTGGGTGGCGGTGATGCCGGCATCGAACAAGGCCTTGGCTTTGTCCAGCACAGCAGGCGTGTAGGTATTGGTCGCGACGGTGGAGCTGTTGGCGCTGCGTGGGTCGAGGATGGTTTGCAGAATGATCGGGTCGGCGCGGGTCATGTAGTTGATGGTCAGGTCGTAGTTACCGGCGGAGTTGTTGGCCACCCATTCGGCACGGTTCACCACGCTGAGTTTCAACTCGATGCCGACTTTGCGCAGTTGGTCCTGGATCAGCACGTCGCCGGCAGTTTCCGCCGGGCTGATGTTGTAGCTCAGGCTCAGGCGCTTGCCGTTTTTCTGCCGGTAGCCGTCTGCGCCCTTGGCCCAGCCCGCTTGTTCGAGCAATTGCTCGGCACCTGCGGGGTCGTAGGCAAGCTTGTCCGCCTGGCTTTTGAAGTAGGGTGTGGTCACATCGAACACACCTTGCACCACCGGGAACTCGGCGTTGTACACGGTGCTGGCGTAGCTCTTGCGGTCGATGGATTTCTGCACGGCCAAGCGCACGTTTTGGTCGGCCAGCACACGCTCACCACGCGTATTGGGGAACAGGTTCAGCGATGGGCCCGGCAGCGAGCGGCTCTGGATGGTCGCACCCTTGGACTGGAAGAGCTTCAAGTCAACTTCCGAGAACGGGTTGCGTGGCCACAGGATGTCGGCCTTGCCTTGCAGGAACAGGCCGTTGCGCACGCTCTCTTCGGGGATGTAGGTGACGTCTACGGCATCCAGATGCGCTTCGCCCTGGTTTTTCATATTCGCCGACGCCCAGGCGTAGCCTTTGCGCTTGGTTAGGTGCGCACCGACTTCCGGGGTGTAGCTCGCCAGTACGAACGGGCCGGTACCGATGATCTTGCCCAGCGAACGCTCCTTGACGGTGAGGGCGTAGGACGCCGGTGCGAGGATCGACAAGTTGGTCGTGGAAGTGGCTTGCAGGAAGCCGGCGTTAGGCTTGTTGAGCACCAGCTTGACGGTGAAATCGTCGACCACTTCGGCGTGGTCATAGCCCGCCAGGTAAGTCGCACCAAAGGTCGCCGGCAACTCGGTGGCCAGGGCCTTGTCACTGTCGAACGCGGTTTTTACTGCCTTGGCATCGAAACGCTCGCCATTGCTGAACGTCACGTCCTCACGCAGGTGAAAGGTGTAGGTCAGTGCGTCGTCACTCACTTCCCAGCTTTTGGCCAGCCAGGGAATGATCTTGCCGGTGTCCGGGTCCTGGTCGGTCAGGGACTCGGCGACGTTGCGCAGCAGCACGCGGTGTTCCAGCCAATAGACCTGGAAGGGGTCGATGCTGACCAGGATGGTGTTGTCGCCGAAGAACGCGATGTTCAAGGTCTTGTTCGCCTGGGTGTCGTTACCCGGAGAACACGCGGCCAGGCTCAAGGCCAGGGCGCAGGGGCCAGCAGACGGCTCATCAAGTTGGAGGTATTCAATGGTTTGCCCTCGTATGGCGATTCGGATGCGTGGGAGGTTCGGATCAGAAGTCGTAGGCCAGCTTGGTGTACCAGTAGCCGCCGCCGGGGTAGAACGGCGGGTTGCCGTAGGCCGCCAGGCCCAGGTTGCTGTAGACGGCGTGCTTGTCGGGGCGCACGTCGAAGATGTTGGTGCCGCCGATGCTCACCGTCAGGCTGTCGACGAAGGTGTAGCTGACGTCGAGGTCGGTGATCCATTTGGCGCCAAAGCCGCGGTCGCCGCTGGGGTTGACCGCCAGGGTCTTGACCGAGCCGTAGCGTGCGGTTTGCAGGTTCACTGCTAGGTCCGAGACCTTCCAGTTGGCCCCCAAAATCCATTTGGTCTTGGGCGAGGCATCGGTGAGGTCGCCTTCGCGGTCGCGGCCCACCAGGGTCACGCCCGAGTTAGCCAGCGCAGCCGGGGTGTCGCGGCTGCCTTCAATCGTGGTTTTGTTCCAGTTGAAACCCAGGCTCCAGCGCACATCGCCCCAGGCGTCCAGCGGCGTGGTGTGGTCGGCGACGATGTCCAGGCCCTTGGTGCGGGTGTCGAAAGCGTTGGTGTAGTAGTTGACCCAGGTGCCCGAAGGCACGCCTTGCGCGGTGAGGATCGAGTTGATGGCGCCGTTGCCACGGTCGTAGATATTGCTGGTGAGCGCGATGCGGTCGTCGATGTCGATCAGGTACGCGTCGGCGGTGATGCTGGTACGCGGCGCCGGTTGCCAGGTGAGGCCCAGGCCGAGGTTGCGCGATTTTTCCGGCTTGAGGTCATCGCCGCCGAGGGCCTTGGCCAGGTTGCTGCCGGACGGGGTCAGGCGCGTCACTGCCGGAACCACGTTGCCGTTGGCGTCGATCGCCACGCGGTTGTCGGCCACGGTGTAGCCGATCTGGGTCAGCGATGGCGCACGGAAACCGGTGCCCACGGTGCCGCGCACGGCCACGGTATCGGTCAGCTCATAGCGCGAGTTCACTTTCAGGCCAAAGGTGTTGCCCGAGTCATCGTCGTAATGTTCGATGCGGCCAGCGAGGTCGAGAAACCAGCGCTCGGTCAGGTCAAAGCCCAGGTCCAGGTAGCCCGCGTAGTTATTGCGGATCAGGCTCACCTCGTCTTCCGGGCGAATCGTCACCGCCGCTTGCGCCCCCGAAGCCGCTGGGTAAGTGCCGGTGATATACGCCTCGCGGTCACCGGCGAAGGTGCTGAAATGCTCCCAGCGGTGTTCCAGGCCAGCCGATACCTGCACCGGCGACGTCAGGTTGAACAGGCTGTCGTAGCGGCGGGTGAAGTCGAGGTTGTTCACCCATTGCTCAAAGCGAAAGGTCGCCAGGTTATCGAATTTGGTCGGTGACGCAGTGCCCAGGGACGGGTTGATGTTCAAGTCGCTGGAGTGGTGCACATTGTTGCGCCCGTACGTAGTGCTCAGGTCCCAGTTCCAGTCGGCGACCTGGCCCTTGCCGCCGAACAAGAGTTGGTAGTCGCGGTCCTTGATGTTGTTCAGCGGGAAGTAACCGTCGGGGAACACTTCCGGCACCGCCGCCGTGCCGGTGGGCAAGCGGAAGTAGTTGGCGGCCTCGGCATCGCGCTCGCCGTAGGTGGAGAACGAGTACAGCGTCAGGTCTTGCAGCGGTAGCTCGGCGTTGTAGGCGAGGTTGAAGGCCTTGAGGTCGGGGTCGCCGTTCTTGATTGCCACGCGGTCCCAGGCTGCTTGCTTGGCCGGGTCATTGAAGGCTCGCACGCTGCTGTCGGCCTTGTCGTTCCACGACGCGCTGCCACGCTTGCGCGCATCGGCGGAGAGGTGAAAGAAGCCGCCCTGGCCAAGCTCGAAACCCTGGTCACCGGCCACCTTGATGGTTTCGCCCTGGCCGGAATACAGCTGGCCGTAGCTGGTTTCCAGGTGGCCGCCGCTCTTGGTGTTCTTGAGGATGATGTTGATCACACCGGCCACCGCATCAGAACCGTACTGCGCGGCAGCGCTGTCTTTGAGCACTTCGATATGGTCCACGGCGCTGACCGGGATCAGGTCGATATCCACTGCGTTCGCACCGCTGTTGTCGATGGAACCGCGCTGGCCGGTGGCGCCGTTGTGGCGACGCTTGCCGTTGACCAGCACCAGCGTATACGCGGGGCCCAGGCTGCGGTTGCTCAACGGGCGCGTCACCGAGTTGTAGCCGGCGATATTGGTGCCGAAGTTGAACGACGGCAGCAGCTTGGCAATCGCCTCCGAGAGCTCGGCGCGGCCGGTCTTGAGCAATTGGTCACTGTTGATCACGTCAATCGGTGCCGGGCTGTCCGCCACTGTGCGTTCCTGGCCACGCAGGCCGGTGGAGATCACGGTGACGGTGTCGAGTTTGGCGTCTTCGGTTGCTGCTTCGGCAAAGGAGGGCGTTACGGCTAGCAGCAGGGAGCTGGTCAAGAATGACAGGTGAAATTTGGTGAAGGGGTAGGTGGTGTCGGGCATATCGAGAAGCATCCCTTAAGCCTGGATCAGGCGGCTGGTGGTCGGATGTACGTCCTCCACCAGGTAAGGGGTCGGTCTGTGATGTGAAGATATTCCTATAAAAAACCTGAGTGAAAGTCTTTTTTGGAATAAGCTAATTATTATAAATTGTTATCTTATAGGTGCTTAAGATCATCTATTTTTATTTAATATGCCTGCCACTTCCGTATTAATCCCAGGTGCCCAAGCCCTTTCTCTTTGGTCGTGTAGGGCCTCGTTGCGTTGGACGGCGGCGGGCGCGGCTGCAATTCTGCGTAGCGCTCCCTCACAGACAAGGACGCTCGCCATGCTCGGTTACTACGCCCACTACAGCCAGTACTACATCACGGTGCTGATGCTCACCACCACGTTGTTTTTTGCCCTGCCGATCTTTGTTGCCCCCATCACCTGGGCGCGCCTCATGGGCTGGACGATCCCCGAGCATCAGCACCTGGCGATTTATTTTGGCCGGTGCCTGGGGGCGTTCATCCTGGTAATAGAAGTGGCGATGTTGCGCTCAGCCACCACTGGCACCAGCTTCAGTTACGCGTTCGATCTGCTGTTTGTGGTGTTTGCGCTGATGTTTGTCGTGCATGTGTATGGCGCGCTGAAGCGCATCCAGCCGATTTCGGAAACGTTGGAGATCGGGTTTTGGATGCTGTTGTTTGTGCTCAACACGGTGTTCTATCCAGGGACATCTATCGCCCTGTAGGGGCCGCTCATTGCAGGAAGAAGTGCTGTTTGATCGACTCCAACAGCAGTGACTTGACCACTTGCAGCGTGCTGTCGTGTTTGCTGCCGACGCGCATGCCCAGTTCAAGTTCGTAGGACGGCATAGGCACGGGGCAGGGGAAAATCCGCAGCGTGGTGATTTTTTCCATCGCGCGTGCGGCATGGGTGGGCACGGTGGTGATCAGTTTTGAGCCGATCAGCAAAAACGGCACTGCGGCGAAGTGTGAGGTCGAGGCCTTGACCGTGCGGGTCAGGCCGACACTGTTCAGGCCTTCGTCGACGATGCCGATATAACCGCCAGAAGACACCAGCAGGTGCGGACGTTGCGCGTAATCCTGTGCTGTTTGCGGGATGGGGTTGTCGGCATCTGCCACACACAGGTAGTTGCCCCTGCCGAGGCGGATCCTGGTGATCAGTTGCGACGACAAGCCGCCCGCCGAGATCGCGATGTCTACCTTCTGCCCCATGAGCATGTCTTGTACGACGCCGCTGTGGGTTTGCCGGAAAATGATACGCAGCCCCGGCAGCCGTTCTTCCACGACCGAAAGAATCTGCTGCCCCAGTGCTATTTCGCTGTCATCCGACAGCCCGATGGTGATGGTGCGGCCCTTCACTTGCTGGCCACCGGATGATAAGGCCAGCGCCAATCTGCAGCGGTTGATTGCCTCTTCTATCAACGGGTACAGCTCGTTCGCGCGCATGGTTGGCCGCAGGCCGCGGCCGGTTCGCTCAAACAGCGGGTCTGCGTAGATGTCCCTCAAGCGAGCGAGTGAGGCACTGACGGCCGGCTGGGTGACACCGAGCCTGATAGCGGCGCGGCTGGCACCGCCTTCTTCGATCAGGGCAACGAAGACCCTCAATAGATTGAGGTCAACCGTTTCGATATCAATGTGATTCATATCAGATAGCCTGGATTGCGTGTTGATCTATATTCTAGCAGCCGTAAAAATGGCCTACCAAACGATTTGTAGTTCATCACGAATGACTGATGGGCAAATTCTTTGTCGTTGGAAAGTATGTGTTAGTGCGAAGGGTCGATAAAAGGCATTGAGGCCTGAGGCATAACGATGATGCGCCATTATCCGAGTTTTGGCTTTGTCTTGCTCTCTGGCTGTGTGTTGGCACTACAGGGATGCGGCGCAGCCGATAACCGTTACGTATTAAAAGACACCCATGCGCCCGTGGCCGAAGAAGTAGTCGGTGCGCTGCAGCGTGAGTTGGCGGTGCGCAACTATTATCAAGGTGCGTTGGACGGTGTCGCAGGCGAGCAAACTGCAGAAGCGATCTTCATCTTTCAGATGGATTGTGAACTGCCGTTAACCGGCAGTATTAATCTTGAGACGTTAGAGAAGTTGAATATAGATTCTCCTGCATGGTTGTCTGAGTAAGTGCCCGATATTACCGATTAGGAAATGATTTAAATGTTATGGCTTTGACCAAGGCAACATCGCCGCGCTGTCCATGGCGATTCAGCCTGGCGGTTATTTTTGTAATAACGATGGCGGTTATTGTGTGCGTCCGAATTATCCAACTGCAAGTTGCCGACAAGGCATTTTGATCCGCCAAGGCGATGCTCGCAGCGTGCGATATATGACTTTACCGGCGTACCGAGGCTTGATCACGGACCGTAATGGACAGCCGTTATCCGTGAGCACGCCCGTGACGACGATCTGGATAAACCCCAAGGAGTTGCTGCTGGAAAAAGCCCGTTGGGCAACGTTGGCGAACACGCTGGGTATGCCTGAGGCTGAGTTGAGTTCGATCGTTCTGCGTAACCGAACCAAGGAATTCGTCTACCTGCTCCGACGCATTCCACCGCAATCCGCGGAGGGGATAATGCAGAACCTGCGCCCGCTCAAGGTCACGGGTGTTTATACGCTGCAGGAGTCCCGCAGGTTTTACCCAGCGGGCTCAGTTGCCGCGCATGTCACCGGCTTTACCGATATCGACAATCGAGGCAGTGAAGGCGTGGAGTTGGAGTATGAGCCTGTGCTTGCCGGTCGTGATGGCAGGCAACGGGTGCTCAAGGATCGCCGAGGCCATCTGATCCAGGACTTGGGCGGGGGCAACCGGCCAAGCCCGGCCAAACGCTGCAGTTGTCGTTGGATTTGCGTCTGCAATACGTTGCTAACCGGGAACTGCTCAAAGGCCTTGAGCACAATGGCGCGCAGGCCGGAAGCGTCGTCGTCATGGATGTCAAAACCGGTGAAATCCTGGCGCTTGCCAATCAGCCTTCATACAACCCCAATAATCGCTCCCGGCTGACGCCGTCCATGATGCGCAACCGCGCGCTGGTCGATGTATTTGAACCGGCGTCAACGATGAAGCCGTTCTCGGTGGCGGCGGCATTGGAAAGCGGGCGCTGGAAACCTGCGGATACGGTCCACGTGGAAACCGGCACGCTGAAGATTGGCCGTTACACCATTCGTGATGCTTCCAGGACAGCGGGAGAGACGTTGGACATGACCGGCATCCTGGTGCGCTCGAGCAACGTGGCCATCAGCAAAGTTGCGTTTGATATTGGCGCAGAGCGTATTTACGACGTGTTGCACCGGGTCGGTCTGGGCCAGGAGACGGGTATCGGTTTTCCCGGTGAGCAGAGCGGGGTTTTGCCTGCGCGGCGTGAGTGGCGGCCCACCGAAACCGCGACGCTGTCCTATGGCTATGGCGTGTCGGTGACCTCGGTGCAATTGGCCAAGGCTTATGCCACGTTAGTTAACGGCGGTGTCAGTGTTCCCACGTCGCTGTTACGCATTGCTGAAGTACCCAAGGGTCATCAAGTTATCCCTGCGAGTGTTGCCAATGCCGTGAGAAAGATGCTGGTGCAAGTAGTTGAAGGCCCCAGAGGGATATACCGCGCCCAAGTGCCCGGTTTTCATGTGGGCGGCAAGAGCGGAACGGCAAGGAAAACCGGTGCCGGTGAAAAGGGCTATTTGACTAAGTCCTACCGCGCCATATTCGCCGGCTTCGCACCCGCAGCCAATCCCCGGTATGTCGTTGTAGTCGTCGTTGATAACCCAACGAAACATGGCTTCTTTGGTGGTTTGGTAGCCGCGCCGTTATTCAGTCGCATTATGTCGCAGACCTTGCGATTGAATCATGTAGCGCCGGACGCTTTATGAGTCCTCCCGCTATTTATAGACACTAAGAGTGAGCAATGACGGACTTGATTAACCTGAATGACCAGCAGAAAGAAGCTGATGTCATAAACGGGAGGATAATCGCAAGTGCAGTACTGGTCATGGTGCTCTCCTGGCGTTAGTTATCCGACTGTATGCACTACAGGTGACACAACATGATTACCAGGTGTCCGTGGCGGAGAAGAACAGGGTTCATTTGCGGCCGATCGTTCCGGCGCGCGGTGTTATTTATGATCGCAATAAAGCAGTGCTGGCTAAGAATACGCCGGTCTTCAACCTGACGTTGAGCCGTGAGCTGGCCGGCGATACAGGCGCGGTGGTCGATAACCTGGCCAGGATCCTGGACCTTACCCCAGCTGAAAAGAGCCGCATCGAGAAAGACCTGCGCCATGCAAGAAGGGCCTTCGAGCCCGTTACGCTGATGCTGGACCTCAGCGAAAAGCAGATCGCCTTAGTGGCCGTGAACCAGTTCCTGTTGCCGGGTATTGAGGTGCAACCGCAGTTCCTGAGGGAATACCCACTTGGGGAGCACTTTGCCCACTCGGTCGGTTATGTGGGGCGGATCAACGAGAAGGAGTACCGCAGCCTTGATCCGGCCAAATACCTCAGAAGCCAGCTGATCGGCAAGACCGGCATCGAGCGTTTTTATGAAACCGCGTTGCACGGCCAGATGGGCTTTGAAGAAGTCGAGACCAATGCCCAGGGCAGGGTGATGCGTGTGCTGCGCCGCCACAATCCGGTCGATGGGGAGGACATCGTGCTGACCCTTGACGCGCAACTGCAACGTGCAGCCGAGGAAGCCCTGGGTGACCGGCGCGGTGCGGTGGTCGCGTTGGAGCCTGCTACCGGTGAGGTGCTGGCAATGGTCAGTCGGCCCAGTTTCGATCCCAATCCCTTCGTCAAAGGTATCTCCACCCACCGTTACGCCGCGTTGCGGGACTCCGCCGATATGCCGCTGTTCAACCGGGTGCTGCGCGGGCTCTATCCACCGGGCTCGACCATCAAACCGATGGTGGTGGTGGCTGGGTTGGACAGTGGCGTCACAACCCCGACCAGCCGGGTGTTCGACCGGGGGTATTACGAGCTGCCGAACTACAAGCATAAATACCGTAACTGGAACCGTGCAGGGGACGGTTGGGTGGACATGTACGACGCGATCATGCGCTCCAATGACACGTACTTTTATGACCTGGCCCACAAGCTGGGTGTCAGGAGGCTACACAGTTACCTCAGCGAATTTGGCCTGGGGCAGAAGGTCTCGATGGATATGTTCGAGGAGTCTGCGGGGTTGATGCCGTCCCCAGAGTGGAAGCGTTCTACCCGTCGCCAGCAGTGGTACCCCGGCGAAACCCTGATCCTGGGCATCGGCCAAGGCTATATGCAGGTCACGCCGTTGCAGTTGGCCCAGGCCACCAGCCTCATCGCCAATCGAGGGGTGTGGCAACGGCCGCACCTCGCGTTGTCGGTTGGCGGCAGCCCGCCAATAGATTCCAGTCCTATGCCCAACATCGTTCTGGGCGACCCGCGCATTTGGGATCAAGTCAGTGATGGCATGCAACGGGTGATGCACAACCCCGTGGTGTTGGCCGAGGCGCTGCCAGAGGCGCGCAATACCGGATCGCAGGAAAAAGCGGCACCGCCCAAGTGGTCGCGATCAAGCAAGGCGAACGCTACAACCGCAACCAGACCCGCGAGCGGCATCGTGACAATGCCCTGTTTGTTGGCTTTGCGCCTGCCCAGCGCCCGGCCATTGTGGTCGCGGTGATGATCGAGAACGGTGAGGCCGGTGCTCGGGTCGCCGGCCCGGTCGTGAGAAAAGTCATGGATGCTTGGCTGCTGGACGCCAGCGGGCGTTTGAAGCCGCAGTTTGCCGAGCCTGCTGCCGTTGGGGCGCGCTTGAACAAGGCAAGTGCCCGCGCGACATGAGCGGCCACCTGCAAGGTTCACGTTCACATTCAAGTCTGTCACTGAGGAAATAACGGGTGCGAGTCATTAAATACCTGGGGTGGGGCGTTCTCGCGTTGTTGAGCGTAATGCTGCTCGCGGCAAGCGGTTCGTACCTGTATCTGCTGCCGCAACTACCGGACGTGGAAACCCTGAAAGACGTTCATCTCCAGGAGCCGCTGCAAATATTGACCAGGGACGGGAAATTGATCGCCGAATTTGGCGAAGTGCGACGGATCCCGATCGCTAGCCCAGATATTCCGCCCAACTTCCGATCGGCTTTCCTGGCCGCCGAAGACGGCAACTTCTATCACCATGCCGGTGTTGACCCCGCTGGCTTGCTGCGGGCGGCGGTTCAACTGCTCAAGAGCGGTCACGTTCGATCTGGGGGAAGCACCATTACCATGCAGGTGGCAAAGAACTTTTTCCTGAGCCGCGAACAGACCTTCTCGCGCAAGTTGACCGAGATTCTCTTGGCACTGCAGATCGAGAGAAGCTTGAGCAAGGACGAAATTTTCAACCTGTACGTGAACAAGATCTATCTGGGCAAACGCGCCTACGGAATCGTCGCGGCGGCCAAGGTGTATTACGGCAAGCCGGTTTCGCAGTTGACCTTGGCCCAGGTAGCAATGATTGCCGGACTGCCGAAGGCGCCATCGCGCTATAACCCGATCAATAATCCTGCCAGGGCCAAACAGCGTCGCGACTGGATTCTTGGCCGCATGCATGAGTTGGGCAGCATTGACGCCGCTGACTACCATGCGGCGCTTAACGAGGAGGTTGACGCCCGTTACCACGCGCCGGAGCCCGAGGTCGAAGCACCTTATATTGCTGAAATGGCCAGGGCGCAAATTGTCCGCAGGTTGGGCGAGGACGCCTACACGCAGGGCTTGAGGGTGGTCACGACGGTCTCGAGTTCATTGCAGACGGCGGGCAACGCCTCACTTCAAAAAGGCTTGAAATCCTATGACAAACGGCATGGTTATCGCGGGCCTGAAGGGCATATCACGATCACGGCGAACGCCCCATGGTTTGAACAACTCAACCATTACCCTTCGCTTGGCGGCTTGAAAGCCGTCGTGGTTACCCGGGTATCTGACCAATCCATCAGCGTCGTCGACCAGGCCGGGCAGGAGCAATCGGTCGCTTGGGCGAGCATGCAATGGGCGCGTCCGTTTATTGGCAGCAATGCTCTTGGGCGCGTGCCTGTGCGACCGTCGGATGTGGTCAAGCGCGGGGACGTTATTCGTGTGGAGGCGCAGGGCAATCAACTGAGTTTCAGCCAGGTTCCCAAGGCCCAGGGCGCCTTGGTTTCCGTAGACCCGGAAGATGGGGCAATACAAGCGCTGGTAGGTGGCTTCGACTTTCAACAGAGCAGTTTCAACCGTGTGGTACAAGCCAAGCGCCAACCCGGTTCGAGCTTCAAGCCGTTTATCTACTGTGCTGCACTCGACAACGGCTATACACCGGCCAGCATCGTCAACGATGCACCTATCGTACTGGGGGATGATTACGCTGGGCCCACATGGCGCCCGCAAAATGAAAACCGCACCTTTCTCGGCCCCATACGTTTGCGCGAGGCACTCAATCGCTCACGGAACATGGTGTCGATCCGCCTATTGCAAGCGATGGGCGTGGATAAAACCGTCGACTACATAACGCGCTTTGGCTTCGACCCCCAGGACCTGCCGCGCAACCTCTCCCTGGCGTTGGGGACCGCCTCGGTAACGCCCATGGACGTGGTGGCGGGCTGGAGTGTCTTTGCTAACGGCGGCTTCAAAATCACGCCGTACTTCATTGACCGAATCGAAGATAGAAAGGGGCAGGTCATCTTCAAAACCACCCCAAGCGCCGCCCCGAGCGAACAAAACCCGACCCCCGAGGTTGTCGGGCAACAGGTGGTCGATAGTCGCACCACTTACCTCCCTGACCAGCATGCTTCAGGACGTGGTCAAAGAGGCACCGGCCGCGCCGCTGCTGCCATGCATCGTCCTGACATCGCAGGCAAGACCGGCACCACCAACGAGGCTAAAGACTCCTGGTTTACAGGTTACAACGGTCGTTTGGTCACCAGTGTCTGGGCCGGGTTCGACCAACCCGAAAGCCTGGGGCGACGGGAGTGGGGCGTTACCATCGCACTGCCGATCTGGATGGACTACATGACAGCGGCACTCGCCGGAACACCTGCCTACTCCCAGCCCGAACCTGACGGAATCGTGAGGCGGCGCATCGCAGTACAAGACGGCAAGGCTGCGAGCCGCTCGGAAATGGAAGTCTTCAGGAGTGACAATGTTCCGCCCTCCGACCCTTCACCCGACAGCTCCCAGGGTGTGCCGCAGACGTTGCAAGAGCTGTTTTAGCGCCTTTAATCCCGGGGCCAACACCTCAGGGCATGCCGCGCCAGCGCAAGCAGTTCCTGTTCGCCTGCGCCGTCGCGGGCGCGGACCGACATGCCTTGCAGCACCATCAGATAGAAGCTGGCCATTTCGCTCGCGCTGGCATGACTTGGCACATCACCTTCATCAATGCCCCGCAGAATACGTTTTTCGATCTGGTCCAAGACGTTGTTGCGTAGCGCAATGATGCATTGGTCCAGGGGCGACTCGGCGGTGTTGACGCGCGCACTCATCAACATGCAACCCAGGGGGCGATCAGGCCGCGTTTGCTGTTTGGCGGCACCCATTAGCATGTAGTTCACTGCGTCGTAGGCGGTAGGGGTGCTTGCTAGCAGCGGTTCCAGTTCCAGGCCTGGGCGGTGCATGTAACGGTCAAGCGCTTCAAGGTACAGGCGGTGCTTATCACCAAAGGCCGCATACAGGCTGGGCGCGGTAATGCCCATTTCACCCGTGAGTACGCTGATCGAGGTGGCGTCATACCCGTGCCGCCAGAACACGTCCATAGCCAGGTCCAACGCCTGGGTTCGGTCAAATGAGAGGGGGCGGCCGGTTTTGCGCATGTGTGATCCCGTCGAAGTTTCATAGCGACCGCTATTAAATTCCCTTGACGGTGGTTTCGTAAAGCGCTTAGTGTTTCGTAGCGATCACTATGTAATTCTATCCGAGCTGCTTGAGCGTGAAGCAGCGGCGGGCATGGGACATCGCAATTCGCGACGCACAGGGCTGAGCGACCACTATCAGGTAGGGGCTACACATGTCAGAGCTGACGCAATTCACGATTACCGAACAGTCCGCCGCTTATTGGCGTGTAACGTTCAACAACCCGCCCATCAATTTGGTTAACCCCGAGACCATTCTTGAGTTGCAGGACATTGTCGGGCGCATAGAAGCAGCACCTGAATTGGCGGTAGTGGTGTTTGATAGTGCGCATCCAGATTTCTATTTTGCCCGCTACGACCTTTCAAGGGCCGCTGAAACGCCCATCGCACCGGGCCCTACCGGTTTGCCTGCGTGGATCGACCTGACCACGCGTCTGCAGCAGTCATCGGTGATCAGCATTGCCTCGGTACGCGGGAGGGCAAGAGGGGCGGGTAGCGAGTTTGCATTGGCCTGCGACCTGCGCTTTGCGAGCGTCGAGCGCGCTTTTTTTGGTCAGCCGGAAGTGGCTGCGGGCGTGCTGCCAGGCGGCGGGGCCATCGAGCGACTGCCGACGCTTGCCGGTCGGGCCAGAGCACTGGAGATCATCATCGGCGCGGATGATTTTGATGCCCTGACCGCTGAGCGTTATGGCTGGATCAACCGTGCCTTGCCGGACGCCGAACTGGATGCTTTTGTAGACCAGTTCGCACACCGGCTCGCCAACTTTGATCGGTTTGCGATTGGCGAGGCCAAGCGGTTGGTCAACCGTACGACGTTGGCGCAACCGCAAGCGCTGCTGGAAAGCCAGACGTCATTCCTCAAGGCGGTGCAACGGCCTGAGGTGCGTGAGCGTGGGCTGAAAGCACGCAATGTTGCGGTTGAAGCCGGAGCGGATTTTGAACTGCGCCTAGGGCATTATTTGGGCAAGGTATAAGCTTTTTTAGACGGCGTGCAGTCGGCTGCACGCCGTTGCCTGTGACGCTCAGCGCGCGGCGCGCAGGTCCTTACGCAGTATCTTCCCGGCCAATGATTTGGGCAGTGACTCAACGAAGGTGATGTAGCGCGGTACCTTGTAGGCGGTCAGGCCAGACCGGCAGTGCGCCTTTAACTCATCGACCGTCACGGCCTCACCAGGGGCGCGGGGCACGGCGAACAGGTGGGGCACCTCACCCGAGCGCTCGTCGGGCACACCGATACAGGCGCACTCGAGGATGCCTGGGTGGCTGGCCACCACGTCTTCGATCTCTTTGGGGCACACGTTGAAGCCCGACACCAGGATCATGTCCTTTTGCGGTCAACCAGATGCATGAAGCCATCCTCGGCCACCGTCACGATATCGCCGGTCTTGAACCATCCGTCATCGGTGAAGGCTGCGCGCGTTTCTTGCGCATTTTGCCAATAGCCTGCGAACACCTGCGGCCCTTTGACCTGCAGCTCTCCCGAGGCTGAAGCGGGCACGGTTTGACCTTGATCATCCACCACACGCAACGCGGTAGAGGGCATGGCAACGCCGATGCTACCGTTGCGCCCGCGTGGGTTGAACATCATGCACGGTGACGTTTCGGTCAGCCCATACGCTTCAGTGATGGGTGCGCCACCGGCGGCGATCCAGCGCTCCACCACCGGTTGCTGCACCGACGCACCGGCACCGATCACGGCGTAGGTTGTGCTGAAATCCACGGTGTGCAGTTGAGGGTCTTCCACCAGGCTGTTGAACAGCGTGTTGACGCCCATGAACATGTCGAACGGTGCGCGTTTCAGTTCATTGATGACCGAGGTCGTGTCCCGTGGGTTCGGCACCAGCCGCAGGTTGGCACCCAGGAAATGGACATCAGCGCGACCGACATCGGGTAGACGTGATAAAGCGGCAACGGCAAGACGATTGCAATCGGATGGGCGATATTCGCGGGTGTTAACCACAACAAAATCATCCTCAAACTGGCACCGACACTGCGGTGGGTGAGCACCGCGCCTTTGGACACGCCGGTCGTGCCACCGGTGTATTGCAGGAACGCAATATCGGTAGGCGCCACCTCTGTCGGCACCGTAGTGACCTGGTCCCTGAGGGCCTTGGCGAACGGCGACGCGTGCTCGCTATCGACCTGCTCAAGCAGCCCAAGAACGGGCGTCGCCAGCACCTGCTGGACCGAAGTGTGTTCGATCACCTGCTCGAGTGTGGTCAAGAACGGCTCGGCAATCACGATGCTACGGGCACCCGAGTCCTTCAGTTGATGGGCCAGTTCGCGGGGTGTGTACAGCGGGTTGACGTTGACCACCACCATGCCGGCTTGAATCACACCGGCCAGCGCGATCAGGTAGGGCAGGCTGTTGGGCATCATCAGCGCGACACGATCACCGCGTTGCAGGCCGCTTTGGTGTAGGTAAACGGCGAAGTTGTTTGAGTGCCGGGCCAGTTGTGCATAGCTCAGTGTTTCGTCAAGGCAGGTGGCGGCGATTCGTTGTGGGTAGCGGGCGAAGGATTGCTCAAGGGTGGTGATCAGTGTGTCTTGCTCACCCAGTTCAAGCTCATCGGGAAAGCTGGCGGGGTAGGCCGGATGCCTGGCGTGCGGGTCCATGATTCACTCCTGTTGTCATTGTATTTATTGGCAGGTGAGAAGAGGTGTGTGCGGCTTCAGGCGAGCGCTTCCTCCACAAAATCCAGTCGGTCCTGGCCAAAGAACATCTGGTCGCCCACGAAGCAGGTCGGCGCACCAAATACGCCGCGTTCCAGCGCTTCGTCGGTGGTGCTTCGCAGTTGTGCCTTGACGTCCGGGCTATTGGCCAATGCCAGGATTTCGTCGATGGAAAAACCTGCGCGTATCAACGTACGGCCAATCAAGGCAGGTTCGTTGAGGTTCAAGGCGTCAATCCACAGCGCGTCAAACAGCGCTTTCAGTAAATGCTCGAACCGTTCAGGTTGGTGCATCTGCACGCCGGTCACCGCCCGCATCAGTTGCAAGGTGTTGACAGGGAAGTGTGGGTTCATCACCAACGGCACGCCGTAGCGCTTGGCGAAGCGCCCCAGGTCAATACCCGAATGGCGCCCCTTGACCGGCACGGCGGCGGGGGATGCGTTGCCGGTTGCCTGGAAGATAGCGCCCAGTAGCATCGGCCGGAAAACCAATTCGGCACCTTTTGCCGCGCAGATTTTTGGCAACTGCGTCCACGCCAGATAGGACGCCGGACTGCCCACATCGAAGAAAAATTCAACCTTCATGCAAACCCCTCGCTCATAGAAAAACTATCGTTTACTAAACGAACGTTATGCTACTGTTTCAGCTCTGTCAAACCGCCGGTCCGGGCTTATGCGCTATTCAAAAACACACAAAGACGAGACGCGTCTCAAGCTGCTCAACAGCAGCCGGGCGATCACCAAAAGGGTGGCTTCAACGTCACCAGCGTCGACACATTGATGTCGGCGGTGGGCATGACGGGTGGGGCGTTCTACAACCACTTCCCGTCCAAGCAGGCGTTGTTCCAGGCGGTGATCGAAGAGGAAGTGCAAAACAGTCGGGAGATGCTGGCCGGCGATGAAAACTCTTCCGACGACCACGTCATCAAGTGGCTGCGCAAATACCTGAGCGTGTCCCACGCCCTGCACCCTGACGACGGCTGCGTGCTGCCCACGCTGGGGCCAGAAATTGCCCGGTCGGGCCCCGAAGTGCGTTCGGCGGTAGAGGCTGCTGTGACGGGCATTCAAAAGGCCTGGAGCGCGCGTACTTCAGACGGTGACGCTGCATGGGCTGTCATCGCCCAATGCATTGGCGCGCTGGCGTTGGCTCGCATGGTTGAGAGCGAAGAAACTCGCGAGGAAATCCTCCAAGCCAACCTGCGCGTCATCGAAAAACACCATCTGCACACGCCCGACGACCAATAAATAAGCGTGCAACGGGCGCCTTGACCGGCGTTGGGGGTGAGCGTATGTTTTATAAAAAACGATCGTTCACCAAAGGAGCTGCAATGTCCAAACCAACCGAAAACAAGGTCGCGTTGATCATCGGCGCAGGTGATTCCACCGGCGGTGCCATCGCCAAGAAATTTGCCGCCGAGGGCTATATCGCCTGTGTCACACGCCGTGACGCCGACAAGCTGCAACCGCTGGTCGACAGCATTCGCGAGCAGGGTGGTGTGGCTCATGGCTTTGCATCCGATGCGCGCAAGGAAGAAGCAGTGATCGCGCTGGTTGAACAAATCGAAGCGCAGATTGGACCGATCGAGGTGCTGGTGTTCAACATCGGCGCCAATGTGCCCTGCAGCATCCTGGACGAGACGGCGCGCAAATATTTCAAGATCTGGGAAATGGCCTGCTTCTCGGCGTTTCTCAACACCCGCGAGGTGGCCAAGCGCATGGTGACCCGCCAGCGCGGTACCATCCTGTTCACCGGTGCCACTGCTGCGTTGCGTGGCGCGGCTAATTTCTCGGCCTTCGCCGGCGCCAAACACGCGTTGCGCGCCTTGGCGCAAAGTGCTTCGCGAGAGCTGGCGCCGCAGAACATTCATGTCGCACATGTGGTGGTCGACGGTGCGATTGACACCGACTTCATCCGCACCCAATTTCCCGAACGCTACGCGCTCAAGGATCAGGACGGCATCCTCAACCCGGCACACATCGCTGACAACTACTGGTACCTGCACACGCAACCACGCGATGCCTGGACCTTCGAACTCGACCTGCGCCCGTGGATCGAGAAGTGGTAAACCCCTGGGATTTGCCAGCCCCGTTCATACTCGAACTCGATGTCGGCGAGGGCGACATCGATGAGTTGGGGCACGTCAATCACTCGGTGTACGTCAAGTGGCTGGAGCGTTGTGCCTGGTCGCATTCCTGGGACCTGGGCATCACGTTTGCCGACTACCGTCGATCAGATCGCGGCCTGGCGGTGCTGCGCAATGAGGTCGATTACCTGGCGAGCGCCTACCTGGGCGAACGCTTGCTGATAGCCACCTGGATCGTCAGCGTGCAACGGATCAAGTTGGTTCGGCACTTTCAGGTGGTGCGTGAGGCAGACGCGCGCGTGTTGTTACGCGCGATCACTACATTTGCCTGTGTCGAACTCTCCACGGGCAAGCCAAAGCGTTTGCCTGTGGAGTTTGCTGCGCGTTATGACGGTGCAGTTGGCCACGCAATACCTGATGTCGACCTGCATTAGCCGAAGGAAAATCGGCTAGGTTGTTTACGTGATTCAAGCGTTCATGCCAGTCTCCACCACGGCGGCAAACGGCCGCCAAACGCCTCAGGAGATTGGCATGGACAAGTACTTCGACAATTCAGGGCTATTCAAGACGACTTCGTATCACAGCGCCGGCTCCGCCAGCAGCGCCATTACGGGCTGGGAGCTGAAAAACCTGTCCCTGAATACGAAGGAATTTTTGATATGTCCAAAGAACTACTCGGAGTTTCTGCTCTAGTCCTGATGGTGCTGGGTGAGTTTTGTGCGATCTACAGCGAGGTCGCAACCGCCCGGCTTGCACAAGCGAATGATGGCAGCGCATGGACGTCATTCGTCATCCCCGTCCTGCTGATGTGCTTCGCAGGGCTTTGCCTCTTGGGTGCTTATTGGCTCGGGTATGTGGCGGTGGGGAACATATGGATTGTCACCGTCGTTTCCGTCACTTCACTGCTGCTGCTTGAGCCGCTCGTGGTCTGGGGCTTGTTCCAAGAAGCCCCAGGGCGCGGCGCGCTGATAGGGTTTTGCCTGGGGGCGCTGGGTATGTTGTCGACCGTGTTGCTGTAGGGATGAAGGCCGGCTCGACGGTTAACGCTGAGTCGGCTGTACCTTATAAATTTTTGTTTTTGGGCTCATGAGGTTGTTACTAGAGGCTGGAGTGAGTCTAGCTCTATCATGAGCTAGTGCTCATGCATGCCCCTTTCTGATAAGCCGCTGGATACCGCCCCTATGAGAGACCTGCCGCCCACCGCGACCTTGCGCGCATTCGAAGCTGCCACCCGGCACTTGACGTTTACGTCGGCCGCAGAGGAGCTACATGTGACTCAAAGTGCGGTCAGCCACCAGCTCAAGCATCTTGAGGCGCTTTGGGGCGTGCAGTTGTTTGAGCGTAGCAAGGTGTTACGCCTCACGGCAGCGGGGGCTGCGCTGGCGCCCATCGTGCGGGAGTTTTTCATCAGCCTGGAGGCGACTCTGGGTGATTTGCGCGAGCAAAAGACCGGGTTCGACTCAGCGTCAGCACCACCTATTCCTTCGCGCTCAAATGGCTGCTGCCACGCTTGCCGCGTCTCTCTCGCCTGCACCCCGAGCTGTTGGTCTCGCTGGACACCACGGATAAGATCATTCACTTCTCTCACGGCCAGGCTGATGTTGCGATCAGGCTCGGCAAGGGCAATACCCCGGTCTGTATTCTGAGTTCCTGTTTGGGGAGCAGGTATTTCCTGTGGCCAGCCCTGAACTGTTGCGGCGCGTCGGGACTCCGCAGAGCCCTGCCGCACTGTTGAATTTCCCGCTGCTGACACGCGATGGTGCGCAGATGGTGCCTAAGTGGGAGGTATGGTTTCAAGCCGTCGGGCTGGCCTATTTGCCGCTCAAGGAGAGCGTCAGATTTGGCGACACCAACATGACGGTCGAGGCCGCCTTGCTCGGCCAGGGCGTTGCATTGGTGCGCAGCGGGCATGTCGAGAACGAAATGAGCGATGGACGTTTGGTGCGGCTGTTTGATGTGCCGTTTCCCTCGCCATTGGCTTACTACTTCGTCTGCCCCAAGGGCATCGAATCGCAACCGCACATCGCCAGCTTTCGGCACTGGTTGGTCAGCGAGGCATTGAAAGTCCAACAACTGGATGAGTGAGTCATGAGTATTCGTTCATGCTGCGATGAGGAGACTTCGCTTTAGTCCTGGCGCCGCATTGCCTAGAGTGGCGCATGCCTATTCATATCATCTTGCTCGTGCTTTTCGCCGCGCTCCTGCATGCCAGCTGGAATGCGCTGCTGCGTAGCGGTGCCGATCGGCTGTGGTCCATGACGGTAATGTGCATTGCCATCGCCATCACCAGTGTCGTCGCCGCAGTGTTCATGATGCCCCCGCGATTGAGAGCTGGGGCTACGCGGTGCTTTCGGGGTTGCTGCATGTGGGCTACAACCTGTTTCTAGTGCGCAGTTACCGAGTCGGCGACCTGGGGCAGGTCTATCCGATTTCACGTGGTTCGTCACCGGTGCTGATTACCTTGGGGGCAGCCGTTTTCGCCGGAGAAAGCATCACGCCGGGAGAGTTACTCGGCATTGCGCTGGTGTCAGGTGGGATTATTTCTCTGGCCTTCAGAGGGCGCAGTCTGTCGGTTCCCAGCCTGCCCTATGCGCTGGGAACCGGCGGCTTTATCGCGGCCTACAGCGTGGTCGACGGCATCGGTGCCAGGCTTTCCGGTGCGCCGCTTGCCTACACGGTTTGGATGTGCGCCTTGTGGGGCGTACTGATGCCAGTGGTTTACATCGGCCTGCGTGACGCCCGCAGCTTGTTCTCCGTGCGGCCCGGAACAGTCACCGCTTTGGTCGGCGGGCTAGTCTCTTTGCTCGCGTATGGAATGGTCATCTACGCCATGAACGAAGCGCCCTTGGGCGCGGTATCCGCATTGCGCGAAACCAGCGTGCTGTTTGCGGCGTTGATCGGCTATGTGTTTCTTGGCGAGACGCTCACCGCACGCCGGATACTGGCATGCGTCGTCATTGCCAGCGGCACCCTCATCATCGGCTGATACAGCCAACGGCTCAGGAGTTTATTTCATGGTCAATGTCTCGCAGGCACCGTTGATTCTAATCACCGGTGGAAGTCGTGGAGTGGGCGGCCACCGCCCGGCTGGCGGCCGCAAGAGGTTATGACGTAGCCATCAGCTACGTGACCAACGAGTCTGCAGCGCTGACCGTGGCTGCGGATTTAGAAGCAGTGGGGCGCCGGGCGTTGGCGATACGGGCCGACAGTGCGGACCCCCAACAAGTGGCCGAATTGTTCGCGGCCATCGACCGCACGTTCGGACGCATCGACGTGCTGGTGAACAATGCCGGGATGCTGGCGCCTCAGTCACGCCTGGAAGACCTCGGCTTCGAGCGGATGCAGCGTATTTTTGCGGTCAATGCCATTGGGCCAATTCTCTGTGCCCAACAGGCAGTGAAGCGCATGGCTTACCGTCACAACGGCCCGGGCGGCGTGGTGATCAATGTCTCGTCGGCGTCGGCGCGCCTTGGCAGTCCCAACGAGTACGTCGACTATGCGGCGTCAAAGGGGGCGCTGGAGACGTTCACCATTGGCTTTGCAAAGGAGGTGGCTCGGGAAGGCATACGCGTCAACTGTATTCGCCCCGGACATATCTACACCGATATGCATGCCAGTGGCGGTGAGCCGGGGCGGGTCGATCGTGTCAAGGATTCGATCCCCATGGGGCGGGGTGGTCAGCCGGACGAAGTGGCACGCGCGATTCTGTGGCTGGCGAGCGCGGAGGCATCATTCGTTACCGGTACATTCCTCGACGTGACGGGCGGTAAATGAGTCCGGGGCATGGACCATCGACCGATTGCGCTCGGTTTCAAGTCACAGCGGACTGCCTCGCCTTGCGACTTAATCCTGGTGTCTTACCCGTAATACGCTTGAATGCACGGCTGAAAGCGGCCTGCGATGTATAGCCCAAACGCTGCGCCACCTCTTCAATCGGCAGCCTTTCGAGGGTCAGCCATTGGCTCGCAAGCCGCATGCGCAGTTCGGTGACATAGCGCAGCGGGGCCATGCCGATCGTCACCTGGAAGCGGTCCGCGAAGACCGAGCGTGAGGTGTTGCAGTGCGCTGCCAATTGCGCAACGGTCCAGTCGCGCCCCGGTTGCTGATGGAGCGCAAGCAGTGCACCGGCCAAGCGTGGATCGCGCAAGGCGGCGACCAGGCCTGAGGCATTGCCGCAGGCGCACTCCACCAGCCGCGAACGACCATGGCAGCCACCACGTCGGCCAAACGCGCGAGGATACCGGCGAAGCCGACACGTGCGGCGCTAACCTCGCGCTCCATGGTGGTCAGGATCGGCACCAAGCCGGGGTAACGCTGGCCGCCGGCATCAATCAGCATCAGGCCCGGCATCAGCCTGCCAATGCCATGGATACTGCCCAGTTCAAACTCCATGCAACCACTGAACAAAATTGTGCACGGCGTGCGGCTGGCATCGGCTCCGGTAGCCACTGCGCTGACCGTATCACCCAGTGGGGCGCCGTCTAGACGGTCGATGTCCAGAACAGGCGCGTCCGGATGTGAAAGCAGTTGATGGGCCGCGCCATGGGAGATGAACACGGCGTTGCCGGCAGACAGTTCGTAGGTGGTGCCATCCTCCATTCGCAGCACCGCATTGCCGACGGCTATGAAGTGAAACCACGCATGCCCAGGTTTTTCCGTGAAGCCCAAGCCGAAGGTAGGGCCGGCCTGGATACGCCGATATTCGACACCGCGCAGGCGCATGCCGCGCAACAGCTCGTTGATGAGGTCCGAGGAAAGAGCAAACTGATCTGCAGGCATCGTTCAGGTGTTTTAGTCAAAAGTAGAGATTTTCGATCATAGATCATCCGGGTCCCGACGCCTAGACTGCGGCTCGCAATGAAGATTGGGAGATCCGTGCAATGACTGACTGTGTATGTAACGCCGTACCCGACCGCCATCCTGGCGTCGGCTTGGATGTAGAACCTGCGACCCCCGCGTGGATGGCCGTTTTCTCATTGGCAATGGGGGTGTTCGGGTTACTGACCGCCGAGTACCTACCGGCCAGTTTGTTGACGCTGATGGCGACTGACCTGGGCGTGTCCGAAGCGCTGGCTGGCCAGGCGGTAACGGTGACAGCCGTCGTAGCGCTGTTCGCCGGCTTGTTGGTGCCAGGCCTGACCCGTGGCATCGACCGGCGTTGGGTGCTGCTGGGGTTTTCCACGTTGATGGTCGCATCCAATGTGTTGGTCGCCGTTTCCTCCAGCTTCGCGGTGCTGTTGTTGATGCGCATCTTGCTGGGCATTGCCCTTGGAGGGTTCTGGAGCATGGCCGCGGCGGTAGCGATGCGGTTGGTGCCGAGCGCTCTACTGCCCCGGGCGCTATCGATCATTTTCAGCGGCATTGCCATCGGGACGGTCGTTGCAGTGCCGCTGGGCAGCTATCTGGGCGGGCTGTATGGCTGGCGCAGCGCGTTTTTTGCAGCGGCGGCGGTAGGCATGCTGACCCTGGCTTTTCAGTCGTTCACTCTGCCGCGTCTCGCGCCGCGTCGGCCGGCAAGGCTGCGCACAGTTTTAGAAGTGTTGCAGCGCCCAGGCATTGCCATCGGGATGTTCGGTTGTGTGCTGGTGCACAGCGGGCACTTCGCGATGTTCACCTATGTTCGGCCATTTCTTGAAGGGACGACCGGCATTGGCCCGCAAGGGCTCTCACTGATGTTGCTGGGCTTCGGTGTGGCCAATTTCGTCGGCACGCTGTTGGCCGGGAGGCTGCTGGAGCGCCACCCGCTGGCCACATTAGTGTTGATGCCCGCGCTGGTCGGCGTTGCAGCACTGGCGTTGGTGCTGTTGCCAGCGTCGTTGCCCGGGCAGGCGGTACTTCTGGCGATCTGGGGCTTGGCCTTTGGTGGGGTGCCGGTGGCGTGGTCGAACTGGGTTGCCAGTGCGGTACCTGATCAGGCAGAAAGCGCCGGAGGCATGGTGGTGGCCTCTGTGCAGTCCGCCATCGCAACAGGCGCCGCTGCTGGCGGTGCAGTGTTCAGCGTCGGTGGCAGCGCAGGCGTATTCGTCGCCGCGGCCGTGCTGATGCTGCTGGCCGCGCTGCTGATTGCGTTGCGGGTCCGCGTCCCTTCTGCCCATGGCGCTCGCCAGCCCAAGCCCGCGCTGCACCTTTGATCCGGCTTGCAAAATCGCTTCAATCCCATCCGTAATCAGGAACTAACCCATGAACAATACGACGTCTCACCAAGGACGCCTCAAATCGTTGCGCGCGGCCGGTATCGGCAATGCGCTCGAATGGTTTGACTGGACCCTCTACGCAACCTTTTCGGTGTACCTGGCAAGCAACCTGTTCGACAAGACCGATGCACGCTCGGCGATGCTCGCGACCCTGGCGGTGTTTGCGGTTGGCTTTGTCGCACGCCCTGTCGGCGGATGGTTGTTTGGCCGACTGAGCGACCGGCTGGGGCGTCGGACCATCATGGTGCTCACCATGCTGCTGCTTGCGATCAGCAGCCTGGGCATCGCGCTTATTCCTGATTACCAGAGCATCGGCCTGTATGCCTCGGTCGCGCTGCTGTTTTTCCGGCTTATGCAGGGGCTCGCCCATGGTGGCGAGACAGGAGTTTCCTACACCTATGTCGCCGAGATCGCTCCCAGCAAACACCGTGGCTTATGGTCGAGTTCGGTCTATGTGGGGGTGACGCTGGGGGTGATGGCCGCGACGGCCGTGGCGGCGACACTTACCTGGCTGCTGGGCGCGCAGGCCATGGGTGATTACGGCTGGAGGATAGGTTTCGCTATCGGTGGAGTGCTCGGTATTTACGCGCTGTTCTTGCGCCGCGGTGCGCAGGAGTCTCATGTGTTTGTAGCGCAGCAGGGGCAGGCGCGGCCGCCGCGCAAGCTGTCCACGGGGAGATGCTCCGCGTTGCACGTAACATCGTCATGCTTGCTGCGGCCGCCAATGTCACTTACTACGCCTGGGTCACGTTCGGCGCTGCGACGGCGATTGCTCAGGGCATGGACGCCACGGGCGCCTACGTCGCCAGTCTTCTCGCGCAGATCCTCTGTGTGTGCTGGTTGCCGGTCTGCGGAATGTTGTCCGATCGGGTAGGGCGCCGGCCCATGGTCATTGCCTGGGGCCTGGGGGTGATCGTACTGACTTATCCGCTCTCGATAATGGTGACCACTGAGCCCTACACGCTGTTCCTGGCCCAACTGCTAGGGCTCGGCGCCTGGTCGTTGATTGCGGCGATTTTCCCGCGGTGCTCTCCGAGCAGGTACCCACCAGGCACGGGCCCAAGGCGTCGGCTTGGTCTCGTCGGTGTCAGTGGCGATCTTTGGCGGCACTGCTCCCTACCCGCACACCTATCTTAGCGGCGCCGACCTTGGCTATCTGTACGTCAGCTATGTGATCGGGTTGGGCGTAGTGACCGTTTTGGCAGGGTTTCTGATCGACGAAACGGCGGGCATCGACCTTGCGCACATCGAGGCGCCTGGCGCTCGAGTCAGCGCACATACCTTGGCTGGTCGATCCGCCAAATCAGCCGAATAAAGGAGTACGACTCAATGAATTCCACAGACCTCAAAAACCCCGCTGCACGAGGTGAACGGCCCGGCGCCAACGTGACCGTCAGCCAGACTTCAGGGCCACGCCAGGCCGCACGCGAGACCTGGGTGGAAGTCCCTTCAGAATCAGGCCCGGCGGCGGCCTGGTGCTATTCGGATCGCCGCGCCTATAGCCCGGGTGATTCGGTTTGCCTTTATCTGTCGTCGAACTGCCCGCTGGTGAGCCTCAGGATCTATCGCGATGGCGCCATTGCCCGCACGCTGCATACCACCGGCAGCCTGGATGCTCGATTCCACCCCCTGCCTGAACGTGCCTATGAGCATGGCTGCCACTGGCCAGTCTTCCTGCAATGGCCAATCCCCGCTGATGCCGAGCAGGGTGGCTACATAGTGGAAGTACGGGACTGCGCTGGCAGCGTCCTCGGGCATCATCTGTTTATCGTCAAGGCGCTACGCAAGCGTGCCGATGCCTTGGTACTCGTCGCGGCCACATCAACGTGGGCCGCTTATAACGACTGGGGCGGTGCCAATCATTACTTTGGCCTCCACCCCGGCACGCCACGTGGCCGCTCACCGATGCTATCGGCGCAGCGTCCCTGGGCGCGAGGGCAGGTGTGGCTGCCGGACGATGCGCCACGTTGCGTCAATGCGCGCCGGCCCCGCAAGCCGGGGCCGGCGCGCTATGAGTTCATCGAATGGGCTGGCCTTAACGGTTACGCCAAGTACTACGCGCTGGCAGGGTGGGCCTCTTTCGAGAGACCCTTTGTGGTCTGGGCCGAACAGCAAGGTTATACGGTGCATATCCTCACCCAGGACGATTTGCATCACGACCCGCACGCGTTGGAGGGTTACGCCTGCGCCGTCTTCGCCGGACACGACGAGTACTGGACTCGGGAAATGCGCGACCATGTCGACGCCTTTGTCGAGGCGGGCGGTAAGGTCGCGCGATTTGCCGGCAATTTCATGTGGCAGATTCGCCTGGAGGATGAGGGTCGGCGGCAGGTGGCCTACAAGTACGATGCCGGCGCGCTCGATCCTGTAGCGGCTACCGAGCCGCATCGGCTAACAGGGGCCTGGGAAGATCCGAGGGTAAATCACCCCGGGGCATCGACGTTCGGGGTGAATGCGCTGCGCGGGATATACGGCAGCTTTGGAGGAATGGCACCGCGCCACCCGCGCGGATACACAGTCTTCAGGCCTGAGCACTGGGCGTTTAGGGGGACGGGCCTTGGCTACGCGGACATGTTCGGCGACGAAGCCAACATCTTTGGCTATGAAGTGGATGGCCTCGAATACACGTTCATCGACGGCCTTCCAGAACCGCTCGGCACCGACGGAGCGCCCAACGGAGTGCACATTCTCGCAATGGGCTGGGCGACCAACGCCGAGCACGGTCGGTCCGAGGACGACTATTCATTCATGCTCGGCGACGGCGACGCCCGGTTTCGCGCGTCCATCCTGGCGCCCGAACTCAGCGACGCCAGCATCGCGTCTCACAGCCGTGGGGCCGGCATGGTGGTGCACTTCCACAAAGGACGAGGCGAGGTCTTTACCGCCGCCACCTGCGAGTGGGTACATGGGCTCATGCAGGCAGACATTTACACCGTGATGATCACAAAAAATGTACTTGAGCGTTTCTTGCGCAGTAGGCAGGTTCGCTGACCTCCTTAAAAAGGAGGTTGTTTTAAAGGGTTTGGAGTCGGGTGCGATCGTGTTTACAGGCTATCGGGGTCGCCAAAAACATCTGAATCCGCGACCGCAACCACCGCTCACCAGGATCATTGTCCTGCGACCCACGCCACGCCATGTGCAACTCAAACGAGCGCACTGGCAATGGCGGTTCTTCCGCACGCAAACCACCTGCTGCGGTCAGTGCCTCGGCGGCGTAGTCCGGCACGATGGCGACAATGTCCGTGCCTGCCAGCAAAGTGCCCAGCCCATTGAACTGCGGCACTGCCAGTACGACGTGGCGTTTGCGATCGAGCTTGTCCAGTTCTTCGTCAATAAAGCCGCTCAAATCACCGGCAAACGACACCAGTGCATGGGGGCGGGCGCAGAAGTCGTCCAGGCTCAGGGAGCCGGGCACGCTGTCGGCGCGCAGCAGTTTGGGCAGGCTGCGGCGCAGCACTTTGCGCTTGGCGTTGGCCGGCAGGTCGGCGGTGTAGCTGACGCCGATGGAGATTTCGCCAGAGGCCAGCAGGCCGGGCATCAGGATGTAGTTGACGCGGCGTACCACCAGTACGATGCCCGGGGCTTCGGCGCGCAGGCGTTTGAGCAGTTGGGGCAACAGGGCGAATTCGACGTCGTCGGACAGGCCGATACGGAACACTGCGGTGCTGGTGGCCGGGTCGAACTCGGCGGCGCGGCTGACGGCGGTGGAAATCGAGTCAAGGGCCGGGGAGAGCAGGGCGAAGATTTCCACGGCGCGAGCCGAAGGTTCCATGCTGCGTCCGGTGCGCACGAACAGCGGGTCGTCGAACAGGCTGCGCAGGCGTGACAATGCCGCGCTGATGGCCGGCTGGCCGAGGAAGAGTTTCTCGGCGGCGCGGGTTACGCTGCGCTCGTGCATCAAGGTTTCGAATACGATCAAGAGGTTAAGGTCGACACGACGCAGGTCGTTACGGTTCATCTTGTGTCCTGGAAGAGTCAGCTTGCTTGACGAGAGCGGCCATATCAGAACCCTTCAGATTCCATTTAGAAGCATGACCGGCATGAATCTTACGGGGAAAGGCTGGTACTCTGCACCGGCTAATTGAATTTTCCTACGTTAGCTGGAAGTCTTTTCCCCATGTGCGGAATCAATGACAGGCATGTCGACTATTAACGGCGACCTGTGGTCTTACCGGGAAAGCCCAGATAGAGTTCATGGCATTAGAGGTTACTTTGACGAGGTTTGCGATGTCCCGCACGATCCGTTTTCACAAGTTTGGTCCGGCCGAGGTGCTCAAGTGCGAAGAGCATGCAGCCGCGTTGCCCGCACCGGGCGAAGTGCAGGTGCGAGTCGAAGCGATTGGCATCAGTTGGTATGACATTTTGTGGCGCCAGAACCTGGCGTCTTCCCATGCACGCCTGCCCTCGGGGCTTGGCCATGAGATGGCCGGAGTCGTGGTCGCAGTAGGCGACGGCGTGGAAGATTTGTCGGTGGGCGATAAGGTGGCCAGTTTTCCGGCCGAGAGCCCCAATGATTACCCGGTGTATGGCGAGCAGATCGTCCTGCCCCGTTCGGCCCTGACCCGTTACCCGGATGTCTTGAGCCCGATCGAAGCCAGCGTGCACTACACACCGCTGCTGATTGCCTACTTTGCGTACGTGGACCTGGCACGCGTCAAACCTGGGCAGTTCGCCCTGGTCACCGACGCCAGCCACTGCGCCGGCCCGTCCTTTGTACAGCTGGGCAAAGCCTTGGGTGTGCGGGTGATTGCCGCGACCAAAGACAGCGCCGAGCGCGAGTACTTGCTGTCTCTCGGGGCGGAGAAAGTCATTGTCACCGAAGAGCAGGACCTGCTGATGCAGGTCAACAAGTTCACTGATAACCGTGGCGTTGACGTAGTGTTCGACGGCCTTGGCGGTCCGCAGATGTCATTACTCGGTGATGTATTGGCACCCCGTGGCAGCTTGGTGCTGTACGGTCTGCAGGGTGGCAACCAGACACCATTCCCGGCGTGTGCGGCGTTCCAGAAGAACATTCAGTTCTTTGTGCACTGCATAGGCAATTTCACCGGCAAGCCGGAGCTGGGCATTACCCAGGACCAGGTAGCACTGCAGCGCGCCTTGCGTGACATCAACCAACTCACGGCTGATCGCGTGCTGGTGCCGTTGAAAACTACAGTGTTTCCATTCAACCAGTTCGTGGAAGCACACCGCTATATGGACGAATGTCCGTGCCGTGAACGCGTAGCGTTGCAGGTAGAAGCTGTTTAGGGTGTAGGAAGATTCGCAAACGACTCTTCCAGCCCACTGGCGAATGGGGCAAAAGCGCCATTTGACAGGACTCATCCTGCTCTACCGCTAAAGCGTCGGTTTGGCGCTTTAGCCCAGCAAAATCTACCTTTCTCCTTTACGCCGCGCCGGATTCCAGCGCGGCGTCGTTGTGTGCGCGCCATCATCCTGTCGCTTGGTGTCAATCTGGACTGGTTTTCGGCCAGGTTCTGTATCTGTTAATCGATTCTCCAGCATTGATAATTGCATCTTCACTTTCATCTCAAGGACTGAGCAATGATTGAATCTTCGAAGTCGCAGCTGGTAGTTGCCATAACTAACAACGCAGCACTCATGTGGGATCATGGAAACAACAAGGCCCGAGGAAAGTCTCAATTCAACAAATGGATAAGTTGTTTGAGTTCTATAGGTGGGACGCTTCTTTAATTGATTGGTTAAAGGTGTGTAGGAGTTTGTCGGAATGATCCTAGGGCGGTGCTTTCCGCCCTAAACACTCGGTAAATGCTGCATTTGCGTGCATGAGACATGCTCGGATCCTCCGTGAGTGTGTCGATTCTGAATGGCTGCTGAGTGCTAGTGTTTATTCATCGGCGTACGGTGCGCCGAGCAAATCTCTTACACGCACAATAGATCGGGCACATACTTTTCAGCTGCTCGAAACTGATATTTAAACGTAGGTAGTAGAACAATGAGCGCTATTCACGAACAGGCCATGAATTATGTTTACCAGCAAGTTCTGCAACGGTTGATTGGGCACTTTACTCGAGAGGAACGCACGGTACTTCAATTGTTGATTCAGCGGATCATTGTGTCAGCCGGTGGTATGGAGCAGATCGGCGACTACAAGGTCTTGATCGCCCATGGCGGCGGTGTTGTGAGCAGCTACACCCTGGCGCTGTTGCGGGCCGCACAATTGACGATTGCGGGTCGGTCCCCTCGGACCTTTAAGCTGCGAGTCGCAACCCTACGGCATGCAGGCATGACCCAAGGCACGCTTGATACGCTCAACCGTGGCTACGGCCGGCTGTTTTTCCATGACGACTCGCGGGTAGAACTGCTGATGGTGGACAACCAGGAAGTTCACCCCTTCAACCATCAGCGCCCGGCGTCCAGCATGGGTCGCGAAACCAGTCAGCGCAATATGCTGATGGCGGGCCACCTGACCTCAGGAGACTGTAGGGCGATACTGTGCAGTGACACCTATTTGGCACTGGGTGATTTCCATCAACGCGTCACCACGTGGCATGGCGGCGTCCATGCATTGGTCAGCGGTGATTCCCCGCGTAAGCAGAGCCAACTGCTCGCCTGGCTCAAGAAGTCAGCCCAAGGCGCGGGCGTGGCCATACCGAGCGCCCGTCCGCCGACTCTCAACGGCTTGTTCACTCGCATGACCGAATGGAGCGAGGGGTACTACCGCGATATGTACGGCGAGCATTACGTCGCCAGCAGCAACCCCAGCAAGGCGTGTCATCGCCATCTGGCTTATATCGGCATTGCCGACCTGCTGGAAAGTGTGGTGCCCGCATCCTCGTCCTTGCTCAACGACTTCATGGCCTATGCGACAGATCCGCTCGACTTTCACTTTAGTCAGCCGGCCTATGCCAATCCGTTACTGATGGCTCATCTGCATGGCCTGCAGGGGGAATGCCTGCGTGATCTTAATTATGAGGAGGGTGTGAAGGGCTTTATCCAGCAGGCGGCCCGGAACACACGCCGCCGAGAGCTGTCCGAGCGGCTCTTAGCTCAGGCGACAACCCGCGAGGGACGTGATACCTCAAACACCCTTGCACAGCAATTCTTCGGCCTGGATGGAACACAACTGACCTGCATGCTTTATTCGCCGTTTATCCACCATGGCGAACGCCTGGAAAGCTACCTGCGTCAGTGCCATCCGGGCATGCTGGTGGCGCTGCCGGAACTGCACAAGGTCCTACAAGGCAAGCCCTCTGCCGACATGCTGCAACAGTGGGTCACGGACACCAGCGGTTTACCGATGGCCTTGTTGCAGCACCTGTACCGTAAGCGGCCAGAAGGGCAGGCGGTTGATGTCCTTGCGGCCAGGCGGCCTGATGGGCAGCCTTGTCAATTGTCCGGTCGATGATCCTGCGCGGCGAGCGGCAGGCAGATTTTGCCTACCAGGCGGTCTATCGCTACATCATCAGCCTGATCGGCGAGGTCAGCACCGATGCGCGGGTAAAACTGCCATCGCTGCGGCAGTTGGCCACGCGTTTGAGCGTATCGATCTCAACGATCCAATATGCATATTCGCTACTGGAGAAGGAGGGCAGGGTCTACTCGGTGGCCAAGTCGGGTTACTACGCTTGGCCGATTCCGACACAGCCGCCGACATGGACAGGCGGGGATCTGCTTGATCGTGTGTATGCCGCTGCTCGACGACCCAGCGTGGTGGTGCTCAGCGGTGATGAGCCGACACTCCTCGCCTCATTGGATGGCCCTCTGTTAAAGCTGGAGCGGGAATTGGTGCGCCAATACCCGCGACATCTGCAGCCCTGGTCCCAACCTTGTGGTGTCTGGGAGCTTCGGGATGCATTGGCGGCGCGGTATACCTCCTCACCTACGCGTTGCTGGCACGCGGACGATGTCTACATTGGCGCTGATTTGCGTGGCGTGCTGGACCTCTTGACCGAAGTGCTGGGCCTGCGGGGTACCACCGTTATCGTGGAGTCGCCCTGTGACTGGTTGATCCTGCGTGTACTACAGGATGCCGGGGTGCGTGTCATCGAACTGCCCTGGCTGGCGGATGGCAACCTGGACCTGGGCACCCTCGACCACCTGCTGAACGTCGAAGCGGTGCACCTTGTGCTGCTCTCATCGACAATCAGCTTGCCGTCCGGGCTCGGCATGTCGGCCGGTGATCGACTCGATGTAGCCCGATTGCTGGATCAATACGGTTGTTGGGTGTTGGAAAACGACACTTTTGGTGAGTTGAACTTCAAGTTGCCGCATACGCCGTTGCGAGACGTGGTGAACCCCGAACGACTGATGGTGTTTTCCACGTTCGAGAAAATCCTGGGTTCGGAAGCCCCCTACGGTTATCTGCTGTCGCGGCGAATGAGCCGCGAACTGCAGCGCCAGTTTTACTGCGTTCCTTCCGGTTATCGTCGATCCGCCAGCGCGCTATTGCCCGGTTGTACCAAAGCGGGCGCATGGACCAGCACCTGCGCACCTTGCGCCAGCAGTTGCGTCAGCAAGCCGAGCAAATGGCTGAGCGCCTTGAGCTACACCTGGCGGGCCAGTTGACCTACCGAATGCCACTTGCCGGCGCTACGTTCTGGCTGGGTTCCACCCGGACAGTCGATATGCGTCAGGTATTCCAGCGCTTGCTCGCTCAACATGTGGTGGTGGCACCTGGCGAGCTGTTCAGTCTCAGCGGCCTGCACCAGCAGCACCTGCGATTGAGCCATACGTTTCATGGGCAACCCAACCTGGACGACACCCTGGTTACGCTAAGCGAAGCACTGCGCCAGGCTCAGATAGGTTAGCGGGTGAAGTTTCTCTTTCGGTCGTAGGATTTATAACGTCGCGCAGTAGTCGAACTCTCAGTAAACTGGCATTTTTCCTAATCCTTCTTTCCGAGGTTTATGCATGACAATCAGTCCTTTTGCGGGCAAACCGGCGCCAGCCCAGTTGCTGGTGGATATCCCGCGACTGGTCACGGCCTATTACACCGGCCAGCCTGATGCAGCAATCTCTACCCAGCGCGTGGCCTTCGGTACCTCGGGGCACCGTGGCAGTTCGTTCGAGCTGAGTTTCAATGAATGGCATGTGCTCGCCATCAGCCAGGCCATTTGCCTGTACCGCGAAGCGCAAGGTATCAATGGCCCGCTGTTTGTTGGCTTGGATACTCATGCGCTGTCGACGCCTGCCGGTGCCAGTGCGCTGGAAGTGCTGGCCGCCAACGGCGTGCATGTGATGCTGGCTGAAGGTGATGAATACACGCCGACCCCGGCGATTTCCCACGCCATCATCTGCTACAACCGTGGCCGCACCAGTGGCTTGGCTGACGGCATCGTGATCACGCCGTCCCACAACCCGCCACAGAGCGGCGGCTACAAGTACAACCCGCCGAACGGCGGCCCGGCCGATACCCACGTCACCAAATGGATCGAAGCCAAGGCCAACGAGTTGCTGGCCAACAAGCTCGCCGGGGTCAAGCGCATCACCCACGCCCAGGCACTCAAGGCCGACACTACCCACCGTCATGACTACCTCAACAGCTACGTGGCCGACCTGATCAATGTGATCGACATGGACGCCATCCGCAGCGCCGACCTGCGCCTGGGCGTGGATCCGTTGGGCGGAGCAGGGGTGCGTTACTGGTCGGCGATTGCCGAGCATTACCGTCTGAACCTGGACGTGGTAAACACCGAAGTCGATTCGACCTTCCGTTTCATGAGTGTCGACTGGGACGGCCAGATCCGCATGGACCCGTCGTCCAGCTACGCCATGCAAGGCCTGATCGGTCTCAAGGAACGTTTTGACGTTGCTTTCGCCTGCGACCCAGACCACGACCGTCACGGCATCGTCACACCGTCTGGCGGCCTGTTGGCGCCGAACAACTACCTCGCGGTGTCCATCGACTACCTGTTCCAGAACCGCCCGGATTGGCGCGCCGACGCGGCCGTGGGCAAGACCGTGGTCAGCAGTGGCTTGATCGACCGCGTTGCTGCACGCATTGGCCGTCGTCTGTACGAAGTGCCGGTAGGCTTCAAATGGTTCGCCGACGGCTTGTTCGAAGGTTCGCTGGGCTTTGGCGGCGAAGAAAGCGCCGGCGCCTCGTTCCTGCGCAAAGACGGCACCGTGTGGAGCACTGACAAGGACGGCCTGATCCCGGCGCTGTTGGCGGCAGAAATGACCTCGCGCAAAGGCCAGGACCCGAGCCAGATCTACCGTGGCCTGACCGACGCCTTGGGCGAGCCGTTCGCTATTCGTGTCGACGCCAAGGCCACGCCGGCGCAGAAAGCGCTGTTGGGTAAGTTGTCGCCGGAGCAGGTGACGTCCACCCAACTGGCGGGGAAAGCATTCAGCAAATCCTCAGTCACGCGCCGGGCAATAACCAAGCGATTGGCGGCTTGAAAGTCATGACCGAAAACGGCTGGTTTGCCGCGCGTCCGTCGGGTACCGAGGACATCTACAAGATCTACGCCGAGAGCTTTATTGGCGAGGATCACCTCAAGCAATTGGTGGAAGAGGCCCAGGTGCTGGTAGACGGCGCGATCTCCCAGTAACACGGCAAAACCAAAGGTGGGAGCGGGCTTGCTCGCGAAGGCGGAGTGTCAGTCACTGAATGTGTTTCTGATACACCGCCTTCGCGAGCAAGCCCGCTCCCACATTCAGGCCAGGTCCACCAAGACGATCTCGCTGTCCTCAATCGCCGTCACCCGTAACACTTGCTCATCTTCAACCGCTACACCATCCCGAGCTTGCGCCCGCAAGCCATTGATCTCAATCACACCCGTTGCCGGCACTAGATACGCACGGCGTCCGCTGTCCAATCGATACTCCGCACTTTCCCCGGCTTTGAGCGTCGCCGCCACCAACCGTGCATCGGCACGAATGCGCAGGCTCTCGCTGTCACCGGCCTTGCCACTGGCCAGGGTCACAAAACCTTCGCGACCGTCTTTCGGAAACGGCTTGGCGCCCCACGACGGCGGCAGGCCGCCTTCGTTGGGGATGATCCAGATCTGGAAGATCTTGGTCGGCGTGGCTTCCAGGTTGTATTCGCTATGGGCGATCCCGGTGCCCGCACTCATCACCTGCACATCGCCAGCTTCGGTGCGGCCTTTGTTGCCCAGGTTATCGGCATGGCTGATGGCGCCTTCGCGCACGTAGGTGATGATTTCCATGTCTCGATGCGGGTGCTGGGGGAAGCCGGTGCCCGGCGCGATGATGTCATCGTTCCACACCCGCAGGTTGCCCCAATGCATGCGCTTGGGATCATGGTATTCGGCAAACGAAAAATGGTGATGAGCGTCAAGCCAGCCGTGATGGGCGCCGCCCAGGGAGTTGAAAGGTCGAAGTTCAAGCATGATCGTCTCCTGTTGATGCCGGCTATGATCCGTCAGCCCATGATCGATAAAAAGCGTAAAAAATGCCTGATTCCTATCGGTAGATTAGATTGATTGCTGGCGTTTTGACTTTCACTTCAACGGCTAACTGCATGACAGGTAAGCAATTGGCTGGAACTCGGCGCCGATTCCGGCGACCATGGCCCACTCGTTAACGCCAAGCACACCGCAGGAGTCCGCGTGCCGCAACAACAGCCTGATCTGCCTCCCGAACTGCGTCCACTCGCGGAAATGCCCTTGCTCAAACGCCTCGCCGCACGTCTGTTTGGCCATGGCTTGACCCGTTTGCGCGCCCAGCATCGGTTTTCCTGGCTGCATGGCCAGGCCGATGGTTTTCGTAGCGGTCACGAGGCAGGCGTGGAATACGGCTACCGCGAAGGCAAGGCCGATGGCATCGAAGAAGGGCGCCAAGTCCTGTTGATCCGCGACTTCCGCCCGGACGAGCACCGTGCGCCTGGGGTAGACGACAGTCTGTTCGATGATTGGCGACTGCCGCTCACTGCCGAATTGAAGAAGCGCATCAAGGCCGACGTGGCGCGCTTGCTGCCGGCCCACGCCCAGCCCAGTGCGGCGCAATGGAAGATGATTTTCAGCGATACGCCGTCTACCTCAGTGATTGCCGGTGCGGGCGCGGGCAAATCCACTTCGCTGGTACTGCGTATTTTGCTGCTGACCCATTACCTGGGCTTCGAGCTGAGTTCTATGACCGTGGTCACCTTCACTCGGGAGTCGCGCAAGGACTTCATCAACAAGCTCATGGAAATTCTGAGCGTGTGGGGCCAACCCCTTGGTATCAAGGAGGCCCAGGCAGTGGTGCGCACCTTTCACTCGCGTATCCTGCCGATGGTGCGCAGCCTGCCGGGCTTTGAGCGCTTGCAAGCGTTCGAGAACCTGGGGGCGGGCTTTGAGGATGCCGACAGCAACCCGTTCGACCTGCGCATCAATGAAGCTCAACGCCAGCACATGAATGCCTGCTACCACCGCCTGCATGGCCAGCACGCGCGCTTTCGCGAATTGATCGCACCGTTGGCCCGCCATGGCCTGCAACTCAAGGAGCTGGAGCGCGATCACCCAGATGTGCAGAAGCGTGTGGCGGTGACCGAACTGGCGGCCAAGCGCGATGAAGAGCTCTGCGACGTGATCGAAGACCTGTGGTTCCGTGCAGGGGCCTGGCCGATCAAGGGCATAGAGCCTAACCGTCAGCCAGTGGAGATCAACGGCGCGCAGTTCCACTGCCATGGCTACATTCCCGAGCTGGATGCCTGGGTGGTGCTGGGCTTCGACTCGCGGGAAAACGCCCAGGTCAGCCGGCCGAACTCGAAACTTTCAGTGCGTGCTGAGTGGGCAGTAAAACGCACCCTGTTTCAAGCTTTCTGTCGTAAGCCTTTGATCTGGATAGATAGTTATGAGTCTTCAAAGAGGCTTTTGAGCAGTCTGGCCGGCGATGCCGCTGCCGGGCCTGGCTTTGATTACAAGGTCAAGGGCGAACTGGCATCAGCGCCGTTGCTGGACAGTTTTGTGACCGCCGCCGGGTTTATCGAAAACCTCGGCCTGGACGTGCCCACCGCAGTGGGCCAGATGAGCTTTGCCAAAGATGACCCGGACCGCTTGTTTTTTGAAGCCCTGAGCATTTTCTGGAAGGCCCTGGAAGACCACCTGCTGGACCAGTCGCCGCCGATCATGACGTACAACCGTATGTTCTCGCTGTTCGGCGAGAACACCCCGGAAAACCTCAAGCTGCTCAGTGATCCGTTGCTGCGGCCGTTGTCGCACCTGATGATCGACGAGTTCCAGGACGTTTCCCCGCAGATCGTTTCCTGGTTGCGCGCCAGCCTGCGCGAGATTCGCAGCCGCGGCCCTGCCATGCATGTGGGGCGCGGTGCCCAGCATTCGTCACTGCTGTGCGTAGGCGATGACTGGCAGTCGATTTACGGCTGGCGTGGCAGTTCGCCCAAATACTTCATGGAATTCAACAAGGAATTCCCATCGCCGAGCACCACCCGCGTGATGCTGAGTGAGAACTACCGCAGCCATCAACACATCATCGATGCCGCCGAGCACATTGTGCGCGCAGCACCGGCGATCCCCGGTAAAAAAGCCAAGGCCAGTGGTGCGCCCAAGACACTGGTGCCGGTCGCGGTGCTGGAGCGGGATGAGGCGGCTCTAGGGCGGCAGTTGCTCAAGCACTATCAACAGGGCGAAAGCGTGTTGATGCTGTATCGAAAAAGTAGCGATAAGTTATTGATACAAGAGCATATTCAGTCTGTACTTAATGTGGATTCTAGCTTGCCGCCGGCGTCTCGCAGGCTGAAACAGCTGACCTATCACAGTGCCAAGGGCCTGCAGGCAGATGCGGTATTCCTGTTTGGGGATTGCCAGCACGTCACCCGATCCCCTATAAGAACCAGGTATATCGCATGGCGGGTCTGAGTAAGGAAGGTGACAGTGAGCCGTATGACTCTGCGCAAAAAGACGAAGTATTACGCCTGGCCTATGTGGGCATTACCCGGGCAGTGAGCCATTGCTATTGGTATGTGGAGAAGCCAGAAGGCCAGGCAGTCAATGTGCCGAAGGCGTCAGAACGGGTGGATGGCAAGAAGGCCTTCTTCGACGATCAACGCAATTAGCAGCTGAACGCAGCTCTCAAGCCTGGCACACATCCAAATGTGGGAGCTGGCTAGCCTGCGAAAGCGGTGGGTCAGCCAGCATCTGCACAGACTGACACACCGCCTTCGCCTGAAAATCGGGCGTCAGGCCCGCAATGACACGGGTGGCACAAACGCCTCCAGTTCATCCTCCACCGCCTCGATAATCCGCTCCACATCTGCCGCATTCATCACCGTGGCGCAAGGGATGCCGGCAATGGCGATCAGCGTTTCGCCGCTGGCGCGGTCGAACAGGCGGGCGACCATGCTGCCGGGTGCGTCCATGCTGCCCTCGAAGCCCATCGGATGAAAGTGCCAGCGCATCAGTTGGCACGCATTCGGGAACGTCACTTTATTCATCTTGCCCACCTTGTTCATTGAGCGCTTCCTTTAGCTCGCGTCAGGGGGCCATGACCTTCACTGGTCGTGGCGTCGAAGGAATAAAAATAGCACTCGTGGGTGGGCCCGAGGTGAGTTTTTTCGCTCCGTTCGGCGGTTGTTTTCCATAACTATGATGTAGGTCATGTCCTACCGATGGATTGGGCAAAGGGCCATTATCCGGAACTGTCGATTGGCCATTGTCGAAGCCTGTAAAATTCGGCAATCTCCACGGTTTACCCGCCCCAGAGCCATCCATGCCAAACATCGCCCCAGACGATGACAACCTGCACACCCAAGCCACGGGTGACCTGGTCCTTCGCCACCATCTGTGCTGGCGGCATCGGGATTTGGACGGCGTAATGTCCTACTACCACCCGGACATCCAGTACCACGACTTCTTCCAGAACCGTGTCATCGGCCACGCCGAGTTGCGTGAATACCTGCAAGCCAGCATGCCTCGCGAGGCCGACGAGGCGATCGAACACACCGACCGCATCCGCGCCGACGGCGACACCGCGTTTATCCAGTACCGCATCACCTTGCGGGTGGCCACGGCCTGGTGTCGTTTCGCACCAGTGAAGCGATTACCGTGCGCGATGGGCTGATCTGGCGGGTCAATGAATACGCCTCGCTGGTGCATGAACCGCCGGCCCAAGCGATGCGTCCGACGGTCAGCCGCCTTGGGTTGTCGCCCCAGCAACTCGGGCATATGGCCAATGACTTGCAGCAGTACTTTGAGCGCAAGCAGCCGTATCTGGACCCTGAGCTGGACTTGCAACGGGTATCCAAGGAGTGTGGCTACAGCCGCAATCAGATTTCCTACCTGCTGAACCAGGTGCTGGGGCAAAGCTTCTACCGTTACGTCAACCAGGCCCGTCTTCAGCATTTGCTGGACGCACTGGACAAGGCCGCGCCGCCGATCAAGGTCGATGACCTGGCGTTTGCTGCCGGTTTCAATTCGTTGTCGGCGTTCTACAACGCGTTCCGCCAACACACAGGCCAATCGCCCAAGGCTTACGTCAAACAAATTTCTTTGCGTGCACGCGCACAAGACAGCCCCTGACACCGCGCCCTAGGATCCACCCTATCGTAACGAGGGTGGGGAACCGGGCATGCCAGCATGGCGCACTATCAGTTTATGGATGGACCAGTTGGACGACCCGCTCGTGGCGCGGCCATCGCTGGAGCACGACCTGGACGTCAACGTGGTCATTATCGGCGCCGGCTACACCGGGCTGTGGACTGCGTACTACCTGAAGCGCCAAGCCCCTGAGCTGAACATCGCGATCATCGAAGCGCAAACCGCCGGCTTCGGTGCGTCGGGGCGCAACGGTGGCTGGCTGATGGGCAACCTGCTGGGAGAGGATCGCCTGTTGGCAGGCCTTGACCCCGAGCAACGCCGCGCCTCGTTTGACCTGTTGCACGGTATTCCCGATGAAGTGGCGCAAGTGCTCACCCGTGAGGGCATCGACTGCGACTACCGCAAGGGCGGCGCGCTGTACTGTGCCGCGCGTTACCCGGAGCAGGAAGGCAGCCTGCGCAGCTACCTGGACAAGCTCTACGCGCAAGGCCTTACCGAAGCCGATTACCGTTGGCTGACCCCGGAGCAACTGGCCAAACAAATCCGCATCGCCAAGCCCTATGGCGGTATCTATGCGCCCCATGTCGCCACGATCAACCCGGCCAAGCTGGTACGCGGCCTGGCGCGGGTGGTGGAGGGCATGGGGGTCAGGATCTACGAAAACACCCCGGCCACTCATTGGCAGTCTGGCCGTGTGCGCACCGCAAAGGCCAGCGTGCGCGCCGCCTGGGTGGTGCCAGCCGTCGAGGGGTACGCCAACACCTTGCCGCCACTGGGCCGTTACCAATTGCCGGTGCAAAGTCTGATCGTGGCCACCGAGCCATTGCCCGCCAGTACGTGGGACCAAATCGGCCTCAGCCACGGCCAGGCATTTGGTGAGAGCAGCCGTCAGGTGACGTACGGCCAGCGCACCACGGACAACCGCTTGGTGTTCGGCGCCCGTGGCGGCTATCAATTCGCCGGCAAGCTGCGTCACAACTTTGATTTGACTGACAGTGAAGTGGAGCTGCGTCGCTACCTGTTCGGCGAACTCTTCCCACAGCTCAGAAACGTGAAGATTACCCATTCCTGGGGCGGCAACCTCGGTATGTCGCGCCAGTTTAGGCCGCACATGCTGTGCGACCACAAGACCGGCATTGCGTTGTCGGGTGGTTATGGCGGGGAGGGCGTGGGCGCCACCAACCTGGGTGGTCGCACCCTGGCTGACTTGATCCTGGGGCGCGACACCGCGCTGACCCAGCAACCCTGGGTTATCCATGAGCGCGGCCTGGACGCACTTAAGCCCTGGGAGCCCGAGCCGTGCCGCTGGTTGGGCTACAACGCGATCATTCGCAGTTTCGTCCACGAAGACCAGGTGTTGGCCAATCCCAACACCGCCCCTTGGCGCCGCAAGTTGGCGACAGGCGTGGCCGGGTTCATGGAAGGGTTCATGCAGTAAGTTGTTTCACTCACACGGGAAAACCCATGAGCATCACTCAATTCAAAGACACGCTGAACGCCCACCTGCCGGACTCGTCCCCGGTGGCTGTGCCCTTGGGCGAGCCTATCGCCGTGGCCTCGACCTTGAGCGTGGAGCGCACCGACGGCGTCGAAACCGGCATCTGGGAATGCACCCCGGGCCGCTGGCGTCGGCAGATCAAATCCCAGGAGTTTTGCCACTTTATCCAGGGCCGCTGCACCTTCACCCCCGACAGCGGTGAAATCGTTCACATAGAAGCCGGCGATGCACTGATGTTGCCGGCCAACAGCACCGGAATCTGGGATATCCAGGAAACCGTGCGCAAGACCTACGTATTGATTCTGTAACGCTTTGATCCTTGATCGCCTGCCATAAAAACAGCCCTAAAACCGCCAGGAAATCGAACCATGAAAGCCATTGCCCTGTTGCCCTTGATGTTGGTGGCCTCTATCAGCCAGGCCGCCGAGACGGTGAAGATCTACAACTGGTCGGACTACATTGCTCCGGACACCACCAAGAACTTCCAGACAGAAACCGGCATCGGTTTCACCTACGACGTGTACGACAGCAATGAAACCCTGGACGGCAAGTTGATGACCGGTAAATCCGGCTACGACGTGGTGTTCCCGTCCAACCATTTTATGGCTCGGCAGATTCAGGGCGGTGCGTTGAAAAAACTCGACAAGAGTCAGTTGCCCAACTGGAAAAACCTCAACCCCGTGCTGTTAAAGGCCCTGGAAAATAACGACCCGGGTAATGCTCATGGTTTCCCGTATCTGTGGGGCAGCACCGGTATCGGCTACAACATCGACAAGGTCAAGGCGGTGCTGGGTGACAACGCACCCGTGGACTCCTGGGACTTGATCTTCAAGCCCGAGAACATGGCCAAGCTGCAAAAATGCGGTGTGGCGATCCTCGACAACGGCCCGGAACTGCTGCCGGCTGCGCTCAACTACTTAGGGCTGCCGCATCACAGCAAGAAGGCCGAAGACTACAAAAAAGCGGAAGACCTGCTGATGAAAGTGCGGCCGTACGTGGCGTACTTTCACTCTTCGAAATACACCGCTGACCTGGCCAACGGCGATATCTGCGTGGCGGTCGGCTTCTCCGGCGACATCCTGCAGGCCGAAAGCCGAGCTAAGGAAGCTAAGAACGGCGTGAACATCGGCTACAACATTCCCAAGGAAGGCGCGGCCATCTGGTTTGACATGGTTGCCATGCCCGCCGATGCTCCGGATGAAAAAGCTGGCTACGCCTTTATGAACTACCTGCTGCGTCCCGAAGTGATGGCCAGCATTACCAACTACGTGCATTACGCCAACGGCAACAGCGCGGCGGACAGCCTGGTGGACCCGGCGATCAAGGCGGACACCAAGGTCTACCCAAGCCCGGAAATGATGGGCAAGTTGTTTGCGCTGGAAGCGATGCCATTGAATGTTGACCGGATTCGCACGCGGGTGTGGAACACCATCCGTACCGGTAAATAAGTAGTGTAGTGAGCGGGCTCGTCGAATCGTCGCACCGCCCGCGCTGGGGGGCGAAGCCGCCCTAAACCCAGGCACCTCGGTCCTTCTGACACACTGAGGCGGTCTTATTAGGGCGGCTGCGCCCCCCAGCGCGGGGCAAGCCCGCTCACTACAGTCACGGGTTTTCGAGGTCGTGCCCCAGCGACTGGATAAACAACGAAAACAGCTCCGGTTGCGACGAGATATCCAGTTTCGCGTACAGATGCCGCCGATGCACTTTCACGGTGTCCGGCGAGATGTTCAAACGCTCGGCCATGGCCTTGGACGAGAACCCGCGCAACACCAGGCGCGCCACTTCCAGTTCACGTTCCGACAGCACACCGCAGCCAAAATGACTTAATGCATCGCGTATCTGCGTGTCCATGGCCGGCACACGCTGCGTGCTTTGCTGCCAATGCTGTTGCATCAGCGGCACTACCCACGTACCCACCATCGTCATCAAGCCGGTTTCTTCGGCAGTGAACCTGCGCTGCATGCCCAGCGACAACGACAGCGTACCCGCACCCGGTAGTTGCAGGATGAACTGCATCTCGTCTTCCAGCACGTTATCGTGGAAGTAGTTGAGGTAGTACTCACTCTGGCGAAAATGGTCCGGTGCCACTTCCTCCAGGCGGTAAACGCCACTCACATAACCCTCACGGCACGCCTGGAAAAACGGGTCGAGCAAATACAAACCATTGAGGTACACCAGCATCGATGCCGGTTTGCTGCTGGGCTGGGCGTCGTATTCTTCCAGGGCCTGGGGCGGGCCCTCCAACGGATAGTAAATCGCCAGGGCGTTATCGAACGCCAAGCTCTGGTGCAGCAACAACACCAGCTGTTTCCAGAAGTGCTCGGTGCCGATGTGCGCCACGGTGCGGCCCAGGCCTGCGTGCATGCCGACTTCCCGAAACAGGCTCATGTGTCAGGCTCCCGCCAGCAAAGATCGCCCAAGCCTTCGGCTTTTGCCGAGTGCCGTCAAGGGGGAGTACGCCAATAGGGGAATTGGCTGACAAGCCCCCGTTCGTTAACGTCGGCATCATTCAACGGGAAATATATCCCGGCAAAACACCCTTTTTCGTTTCTGCCTCACACCAAGAACAACGACAGAGGATAACGATATGAGTGCTTCCCCGCGCCCGACGGCGTATTGAAACCCACCCTGAGCGTCTTCGATGTAGTGGCCATTACCGTTTCGGCGGTGACCCCAGCCAGTTCCGTGTTCGTCATCGCACCGTTTGCCATCCAGCAGGCCGGCAGCGGCGTGTTCCTGGCGTTTGTCATGGCGGGCTTGCTGGCGCTGATGTTCGCGTTTTGCTACGCCGAACTGGGCCGCGCCCACAACAGCGCTGGCGGTGAATACGTATACGCCAAGCGTGTATTTGGTGGCATGGCTGGTTATGCGACCTTTCTGACAGTACTGGTGATGCTGCTGTTTATCCCGCCGGTGCTGGCCACGGGGCGGCGACTTACTTGAACAACGCCCTCGGCACAAAATTCGACTCACAAACCGTCGCCCTGGTCATCGTGGTGTGCAGCTACGCCCTGGGCATCCTCAATATCAAGCTGAATGCCTGGATCACCGGCACCTGCCTGCTGCTGGAAGTGGCCGCGTTGCTGGTGATCGTGTACCTGGGCTTTGGTAACCCGATGCAATCGGCCAGTGTGCTGTTCGAGCCGCAGATCGTCGAAAACGGTGTGCTGCACGCGGCGCCGTGGGCTCTGGTGATTGGTGCGGTGGGTATCGGTTTGTTTTCCTACAATGGCTATGGCCCGGCGGTGCTGCTGGCTGAGGACATGAAATGCGGCGGCAAAGGCGTGCACAAGGCCGTGCTGTGGTCGCTGGGGTTGGTGGTGATCATCGAATTGGTGCCGATCACCGCGCTGTTGATCGGCGCGCCGTCCCTGAGCGAGATGATCGCCAGCCCGGACCCCATCGGTTACCTGCTGACCAGCCATGGCAATGAAACCCTGTCGCGACTGGTCAGTGCGGGGATCTTTCTGTCGGTATTCAACGCCATCGTCGCCATCGTGATCCAGATCGGCCGTGTGGTGTTCAGCAGCGGCCGCGATGCGCTGTGGACGCCGAGCATCAATAAAATCTTCACCCGTATTCACCCGCGTTGGGATTCACCGTGGTTGGCTACGCTGTTCCTGGCGATCCCTTCGGCGTTGCTGAGTTTCAGCTCAAACCTCGCCGACCTGACCTCGTTCAGCGTATTGCTGATCATGCTGGTGTACCTGGTGGTGGCGTCAAGCGCGTTGATGAGCCGCGTGCTGCTGCGCGACCGTGAGCACCCGTATCGCATGCCGTTGTGGCCGCTGCCGGCGTTGGTCGCAGTATTGGGCGCGGGTTATTTGCTGGTGACCCTGGTGGCGGCAGCCTCGATCAGGGACATCATGATCATCATCGGCTTGCTGGCCCTGTCGGTGATTTTGTATTGCATCAGCGGCCGGTTCAGTCCGGTCTTCCAGAAATTGTAAGGAGTGGTTATGCGCGCACGTCAATTGGGCATCACGTTGGGGCTGGGCACGCCTGGTGAATTGAACGCCATCACCGATGTGCCGGGCGTACGGGTCGGTCACAGCACGCTCAAGACCCGTATCGACGGCAAGCAAGTGCGTACCGGCGTCAGCGTGATCCAGCCGCGTGCCGGTGAGGCGCGGCAGCAGCCGTGCTTTGCCGGCTACCACGTACTCAATGGCAACGGCGATGCCACCGGCCTTGAGTGGATCAACGAAGCGGGGCTGTTGACCACGCCGCTGGCCATCACCAACACCCACAGCATCGGCATTGTGCGCGATACCCTGATTGCCCTGGAGCGCGAGCGCCTGGCGGACCCGTCGGTGTATTGGTGCATGCCAGTGGTCATGGAAACCTACGATGGCCTGCTCAACGATATCTGGGGCCAGCACGTGGGGCCGGAGCATGTGCGCGAAGCCTTGGGCAGTGCCGAATCCGGCCCGGTGCAAGAGGGCGCTGTGGGCGGCGGTACCGGGATGATCTGCCACGAGTTCAAAGGGGGAATCGGCACGGCGTCGCGGCGCCTTTCGGCAGAGCAGGGCGGCTGGACCGTCGGCGTGCTGGTGCAGGCCAACCATGGCAAGCGCCAGGAGTTGCGAGTGGATGGCTACCCGGTGGGCCGTCAACTGATGGACATTCCCTCGCCGTTCGCCGAGCGCGGCACGCCGGGCATGGGCTCTATCGTGGTGATCATCGCCACGGACGCGCCATTGCTGCCGCATCAATGCAAGCGGCTGGCGCAACGCGCGTCCATCGGCATCGCCCGCACGGGCGGCGGCACTGAGGACTCCAGCGGCGACCTGTTCCTGGCCTTCGCCACTGGCAACCAGGACTTGCCGCCGGCCGATTACGGGCGCAAGGGGCTGCCGTTCAGCAGTGCCTTGCAGATGGTCAATAACGACCACATTTCCCCGCTGTTCACTGCGGCGGCGGAGGCGGTGGAAGAGGCAATCATCAACGCGATCCTGGCAGGCGAGGACATGCTCACCGATGACGGTGTGCGCGTACCTGGCCTGAAAGCTGAAGTGATGCTGGAGGCATTACATGCGTGTGGATGGAGCGTGTCCCGGTAATAGGGGGCAACGCTAACTATTACTGTAAGTAGTGGCTGTTTAATGTTGCCAATGGCACCGTGGCAATATATTGGATCCATTAATAAGGCGCGCCGCTCAAGTTGAGCGGCGTTAACGTTATTTAATATTTAAATAAGTGCTGCTTGTTTTTTGTCGGACAAAATCTCGTACACCCAATAAACACGGACTGCGCTCTGCTTAGTTAGTACTCGACATAGTTTTTAAAGCCGGAAAAGATGTAGACGAAAGATTTCAAGTTGTGTCAGTTTTCTTACGCCTTCAAAAGAGGCGAGTGATAGGACGATCTCGCCCGCGGGGTTCCTATCGATCAAAGACTGATGCACTTGCAAACAAGGAAGTACGTTTATGTCAAAAGTAAAAGACCAGGCTATTGTGTCGGCGGCGCAAGCCAGCACTGCTTACTCGCAAATCGATAGCTTTAGCCATTTGTATGACCGTGGCGGCAATCTCACGATCAATGGCAAACCGTCCTACTCCGTCGACCAGGCAGCTACCCAGCTGCTGCGCGACGGTGCCGCCTACCGGGACTTTGATGGCAACGGCAAGATCGACCTGACCTACACCTTCCTGACCTCGGCGTCGTCCAGCACCCTGAACAAACATGGCATCTCGGGCTTCAGCCAGTTCAGCGCACAACAGAAAGCGCAGGCCGCGCTGGCCATGCAATCCTGGGCGGATGTGGCCAACGTCACCTTTACCGAAAAGGCCAGCGGCGGTGATGCCCACATGACCTTCGGCAACTACAGCGGTGGCCAGGACGGCGCGGCGGCTTTCGCCTACTTGCCCGGTACCGGTGCGGGCTACGACGGCACGTCGTGGTACCTGACCAACAGCAGCTACACGCCGAACAAAACCCCGGACCTGAACAACTATGGCCGGCAAACCCTCACCCACGAAATCGGCCACACCCTGGGGCTGGCTCACCCTGGTGACTACAACGCCGGGAACGGCAACCCGACCTACAGCGACGCGACCTATGGACAGGACACGCGCGGCTACAGCGTCATGAGCTACTGGAGCGAGAGCAACACCAACCAGAACTTCAGCAAGGGCGGAGTCGAAGCCTACGCCTCCGGCCCGCTGATCGACGACATCGCGGCGATCCAGAAGCTCTACGGCGCCAACTACAACACCCGCGCTGGCGACACCACCTACGGTTTCAACTCCAACACCGGGCGTGATTTCTACAGCGCCACCTCCAATGCCGACAAGCTGGTGTTTTCGGTGTGGGACGGCGGTGGCAATGACACCCTGGACTTCTCCGGCTTTACCCAAAACCAGAAGATCAACCTCAATGAGGCGTCGTTCTCTGACGTGGGCGGCCTGGTAGGCAACGTGTCCATCGCCAAGGGTGTGACGGTCGAGAACGCCTTTGGCGGTTCGGGCAACGACCTGATCATCGGCAACAACGCGGCCAACGTAATCAAGGGCGGTGCCGGCAACGACATCATCTATGGCGGCGGCGGTGCGGACCAACTGTGGGCGGCGCAGGCAACGACATCTTCGTGTACGGTGCCAGTTCCGACTCCGCGCCAGGGGCGTCGGACAAGATCTTTGACTTCACCTCGGGCTCGGACAAGATCGACCTGTCCGGCATCACCAAGGGCGCGGGCCTGACCTTCGTCAATGCCTTCACCGGGCATGCTGGCGATGCTGTACTGACCTACACCGCAGGCACCAACCTGGGCACCTTGGCGGTAGACTTCTCCGGGCACGGCGTGGCGGACTTCCTCGTGACCACCGTCGGCCAGGCAGCGGTCAGCGACATCGTGGCGTGATGCAAAAGCGCGGCGTTTCGGCGCCGCGCTTCTGGAAGGAGCTTGAAGATGCAACGTTTTTTCAACTTGATCGCCTGCGTATCGCAGGTGATGTTCGTGTCGGCAGGAGCCCACGTTATGGCCAGCAGTCTTGTTTTACCCACCAGCGCTCAATTGGCGGGGCATTGGCAATTGCACCAACAGGGGCAAGTCTGCGCCCTCGATCTGTTGGAGCAGGCCAATGCCCTCGGCGGCGATGTGGCCTGCGCCGAACAATGGCTGGGGGACAAACCCCTGAGCTGGTCGCCGACCCCGGACGGCATCTGGCTGATGAATGCCGAAGGCACTGGCATTACGCACTTGAATCGCCAGAAAAACGGTGACTACCAGGGGCGCACACCGTCCGGTGATGCAGTGGTATTGCAACGCGCACCTTAGTTGCCCGTTATAACGCTATAACCCGATGTATTAGTTGACCGTCCCTTATCAGGGGCGCGGGCAACTATTGCGTGTGATTTGGTTCAAGGAAGATCGAACACTATGGCCAGGCCGCCGTTATTCAAAGCGCTGGGTGAATACAAGAGCATCTTGATCAGTGTCGGTTGTTTTACCGCGCTGATTAACCTGTTGATGCTGGTGCCCTCTATTTACATGCTGCAAGTCTATGACCGCGTACTGTCCTCCCAGAATGAAACAACGCTGGTGATGTTGACGTTGATGGTCGTCGGCTTTTTTGCGTTTATTGGCACCCTGGAAGTGATCCGCAGTTTTATCGTGATCCGCATCGGCAGCCAGTTGGAGCGGCGCTTCAACTTGCGCGTCTACAAAGCCGCGTTCGAGCGCAACTTGCAGCGCGGCCAGGGGCACGCCGGGCAATCCCTGGGCGACCTGACTCATATTCGCCAATTCATCACCGGGCCTGCGCTGTTCGCGTTTTTTGATGCGCCGTGGTTTCCCATCTATTTGCTGGTGATCTTCCTGTTCAACGTGTGGCTGGTGTGCTTGCCACCACCGGGGCCGTTTTGCTGATCGGCTTGGCGTGCCTCAACGAATACCTGACCAAAAAAGCCCCTGGGTGAAGCTAGCGGTTATTCCCAACAATCCACGCAACTGGCCACCAGCCACTTGCACAACGCCGAGACCATCCAGGCGATGGGCATGCTCGGTGCGTTGCGCAAACGCTGGTTTGCCGTGCACTCGCAGTTTCTCGGGTTGCAGAACCAGGCCAGCGACACCGGTTCGGTGATCACCGCCCTGAGCAAATCCCTGCGCCTGTGCTTGCAATCCTTGGTGCTGGGGCTGGGTGCGTTGCTGGTGATCAAGGGCGAGATGACGGCCGGGATGATGATTGCCGGTTCCATCCTGATGGGCCGTGTATTGAGCCCCATCGACCAGTTGATTGCGGTGTGGAAGCAGTGGAGTTCGGCAAAACTGGCCTACCAGCGGCTGGACGCTTTGCTGCGCGAATTCCCGCCGGAAGCCGAACAGATGAAACTGCCGGCACCCAGGGGCCAGGTCAGTTTCGAACAGGTCAGTGCGGGCCCGCCGGGGCGGCGAGTGGCGACCTTGCACCACGTCAGTTTCAACCTCGGCGCTGGCGAAGTGCTGGGCGTACTCGGTGCGTCGGGCTCCGGCAAGTCGACCCTGGCCCGCGTGTTGGTAGGCGTATGGCCGATGTTGTCCGGCACCGTGCGCCTGGACGGTGCGGATATTCATCGCTGGGAACGCGACGACCTCGGCCCGCACATCGGCTACCTGCCCCAGGACATCGAACTGTTCAGTGGCAGCATCGCCGACAACATTGCGCGCTTTCGCGAGGCGGACCCGGACCAGGTGGTGAAGGCCGCGCAACAAGCCGGTGTGCACGAGTTGATCCTGCGGCTACCCCACGGCTACGACACCGTCCTGGGCGATAACGGCGCGGGCCTGTCCGGCGGGCAGAAACAACGGGTGGCCTTGGCCCGTGCGCTGTACGGCGGACCGCGCCTGATTGTGCTGGACGAGCCCAACTCCAACCTCGACACCGTCGGTGAAGCCGCATTGGCCAGCGCCATTGTGCAGATGAAAGCCCAGGGCAGCACGGTGGTACTGGTTACCCATCGCTCGGCGGCATTGGCTCAGGCCGACAAGTTGATGGTCCTGAACGAAGGCCATCTACAGGCCTACGGACCGAGCCAGGAGGTGCTGCGGGCGTTGTCCGGGCAGCGCGAACAACCGCCCCAAGCAAGGATGCCAGCATGACCCGCGAACAACACGACGCGCGCTTTTTTGCGCGCATGGGCTGGTTGCTGACGGTGGTTGGCGCCGGCGGTTTTTTCCTGTGGGCCAGTTTGGCACCGTTGGACCAGGGCATTCCGGTGCAAGGTACGGTGGTGGTCTCGGGCAAGCGCAAGGCGGTGCAAACCCTGAGCCCTGGCGTGGTCAGCCGCATCCTGGTGAAGGAGGGCGAAACCGTCACGCAAGGCCAGGCGCTGTTTCGCCTCGACCAAACCCAGCATCAGGCTGATGTGCAATCGCTGCAGGCGCAGTACCGCATGGCCTGGGCCAGCGTGGCGCGCTGGCAGAGCGAGCGTGACAACCGCACCGGCATTACATTTCCGGTCGAGCTCAGCGCCAATCCCGATCCCGCGCTGGCGTCGGTGCTGGAAGGCCAGCGCCAACTGTTCAGCAGCCGCCGCGAGGCCTTTGCCCGCGAGCAGGCCGGGATTCGCGCCAATATCGACGGTGCCACCGCGCAATTGGGCGGCATGCGCCGTGCCCGTAGCGACCTGACGGCCCAGGCCCAGTCCCTGCGCGATCAACTCGGCAACCTGCAACCCTTGGCCGACAACGGCTACATCCCGCGTAACCGGCTGATGGAGTACCAGCGCCAGCTGTCCCAGGTGCAACAGGACCTGGCGCAGAACACCGGCGAAAGTGGCCGGGTAGAGCAGGGCATTCTGGAGTCGCGGCTCAAGTTGCAGCAACACAGCGAGGAGTATCAAAAGGAAGTGCGCAGCCAGTTGGCCGATGCGCAATTGCGCAGCCTGACCCTGGAGCAGCAACTGACCTCCGCCGGTTTTGATTTGCAACACAGCGAGATCATCGCCCCGGCGGACGGCATAGCGGTCAACCTCAGCGTGCACACCGAGGGCGCGGTGGTGCGTGCCGGCGAAACGTTGCTGGAGATCGTGCCCCAGGGCACGCGCCTGAAGTGGAAGGGCACCTGCCGGTGCATTTGGTGGACAAGGTCGGCACCCAGTTGCCGGTGGACATCCTGTTCACGGCGTTCAACCAGAGCCGCACGCCACGGGTACCGGGGCAGGTCAGCCTGATTTCCGCCGACCAGATGCTCGATGAAAAAACCGGCGCGCCGTATTACGTACTGCGCACCACCGTCAGCGAGGCCGCACTGGAAAAACTCCAAGGTCTGGTGATCAAGCCCGGCATGCCCGCCGAGATGTTTGTGCGTACCGGTGAGCGCTCGTTGCTCAACTACTTGTTCAAGCCGCTGCTGGATCGTGCCGGCTCCGCGTTGACCGAGGAATGAACATGAAAGCGGTGTTTATTGCCTTGCTCCTGACCTGCGCCAACGCCCAGGCCGCCATGGGCCCGTTTGATGTGTACGAACAAGCGCTGCGTAACGATCCGGTATTCCTCGGTGCCATCAAGGAGCGCGACGCTGGCCTGGAAAACCGCGCTATCGGGCGTGCCGGGCTGCTGCCCAAGCTGTCGTACAACTACAACAAAGGCCGCAACAACTCTCAGGCCACGTTGCCCGATGGGCGCGGTGGCAGTTACCACGACGACCGCAACTACAACAGCTACGGCTCAACCTTCAGCCTGCAACAGCCGCTGTTCGACTACGAGGCCTATGCCAACTACCGCAAGGGCGTGGCCCAGGCACTGTTTGCCGATGAAAGCTTTCGCGACAAGAGCCAGGCGTTGCTGGTGCGCGTGCTGACCTACTACACCCAGGCGTTGTTCGCCCAGGATCAGATCGACATTGCCCGCGCCAAAAGAAGGCCTTCGAACAACAGTTCCAGCAGAACCAGCACCTGTTCCAACAGGGCGAGGGCACCCGCACCGATATTCTCGAAGCGGAGTCGCGCTACGAACTGGCCACGGCCGAGGAGATCCAGGCACTGGATGAACAGGACGCCTCGTTGAGGGAGTTGGGCGCCTTGATCGGCGTGCCCAGTGTCGACATCCATGACTTGGCGCCGCTGAACCAAGGCTTCGCCGCGTTCACCTTGACCCCGGCCAATTACGACACCTGGCATGAGCTGGCGATCAGCAACAACCCGACGCTGGCCTCCCAGCGCCAAGCCCTGGAAGTGGCGCGCTTTGAGGTGGAACGCAACCGCGCCGGGCATTTGCCCAAGGTCACGGCGTATGCCAGCTCGCGCCAGCAGGAGTCCGACAGCGGCAACACCTACAACCAACGCTACGACACCAACACCATCGGCGTGGAAGTCAGCCTGCCGCTGTACGCCGGTGGTGGCATCTCGGCCTCCACCCGCCAGGCCAGCCGCGCCATGGAACAGGCCGAATATGAGTTGGAGGGCAAGACGCGCGAAACCTTGATCGAATTGCGCCGCCAGTTCAGCGCCTGTCTGTCGGGGGTGAGCAAGTTGCGCGCTTATCAAAAGGCATTGACCTCCGCCGAAGCGCTGGTGGTGTCGACCCGGCAAAGCATCCTGGGTGGCGAGCGCGTGAACCTGGATGCGCTTAACGCAGAGCAGCAGCTCTACAGCACCCGCCGCGACCTGGCGCAGGCGCGTTATGACTACCTGATGGCCTGGACCAAATTGCACTACTACGCCGGCAACCTGCGCGACACCGATTTGGCCAAGGTGGATGAGGCGTTTGGGGCAGCGCAACGATAATTACGGACGCAGAGCGTCCTGGGCAGCATTCCCACGCAGAGCGTGGGAACGATCAGAGAGGCACTACCATGGGAATCTTTGACTATAAAAACCTCGGCAGCGAGGGCTCCAAAGCGTTGTTTGCCGATGCCATGGCAATAACGTTGTACAGCTATCACAACCTGGATAACGGTTTTGCCGTGGGCTACCAACACAATGGCCTGGGGCTGGGTTTACCGGCGACGTTGGTGGGGGCGCTGCTGGGCAGCACGGATTCCCAAGGCGTGATACCGGGCATTCCCTGGAACCCGGATTCGGAAAAAAGCCGCCCTGGAGGCCGTGCAAAAGCCGGTTGGACGCCCATCAGCGCCAGCGCCTTGGGGTATGGCGGCAAGGTTGATGCACGGGGCACGTTTTTCGGCGAAAAGGCCGGCTACACCACCGCGCAAGTGGAGGTGCTGGGCAAGTACGATGACGCGGGGAAACTGCTGGAGATCGGCATCGGTTTTCGCGGCACCTCCGGGCCGAGGGAGAGCCTGATCAGCGACTCCATCGGCGACCTGGTCAGCGACCTGCTGGCGGCACTGGGGCCCAAGGATTACGCAAAGAACTACACGGGCGATGCCTTTGGTGGCCTGCTTAAAAGCGTCGCCGATTACGCCAGTAACCACGGCCTCAGTGGCAAGGACATAGTGGTCAGCGGCCATAGCCTGGGCGGCCTGGCGGTCAACAGCATGGCCGATTTAAGTACTGATCAATGGTCAGGGTTCTACAAGGATGCCAACTACGTCGCCTATGCCTCGCCGACCCAGAGTACCGGCGACAAAGTGCTTAACATCGGTTATGAAAACGACCCGGTATTTCGCGCGCTGGACGGTTCATCCTTCAACCTGTCGTCCTTGGGCGTACACGACAAACCCCATGAATCGACCACCGACAATATCGTCAGCTTCAACGACCACTACGCCTCGACGCTGTGGAATGTGCTGCCGTTTTCCATCGCCAACCTGCCGAGCTGGATCTCCCATTTACCCACCGGTTACGGCGACGGCCTGACGCGCATCGTTGAGTCCGGTTTCTACGAGCAAATGAGCCGCGACTCCACGGTGATCGTGGCCAACCTGTCCGACCCGGCACGCGCCAACACCTGGGTGCAGGACCTGAATCGCAACGCAGAGCCCCACACAGGCAACACCTTCATCATCGGCAGCGACGGCAACGACCTGATCCAGGGGGGTAAGGGCGCGGACTTTATCGAGGGCGGCAAGGGCAATGACACGATCCGCGACAACAGTGGCCACAACACCTTCCTGTTCAGTGGTCACTTTGGCAACGACCGCATCATTGGCTACCAGCCCACCGACAAGCTGGTATTCAAGGATGCAGACGGCAGCACCGACCTGCGTGACCACGCCAAAGTGGTCGGCGCAGACACGGTACTCACGTTTGGCGCCGACTCGGTCACGCTGGTGGGGGTCGGCCATGGCGGATTATGGGCCGACGGTGTGGTGATCAGCTGACGCCTCAACGCCAATGCTGCCCCCGCCAGCCGCCCCGTACGGCCGGTGAGGGTAGCCATAACCGTAATAGTGATGCGGATAATAGTAGTAAGGCCGAGGACCGTAGCCCCAGTGCCCGTAATAGATCGGCGGCGCAGGCGATTGCACCACGATCACCCGAGGAGGCTGGCGGATGATGATGGTGTCGGCAAACACCGGCGCACTCGCCAGGGCAGCCAGGGTCAAGGGGATGAGTAACAGCGCGCGTACCGCTGGGGACAGGCGTGCCATGGCGGTGGTTCTCCGTTCTGCCGCGTTCGAAGATGAAGGCGGCTTACCGGTTAAACGCAGGGTCGATGGGGAATCCTTCGGTGAATAAATCTTCACGTGGCCAGTACTGACGGCGGCGACGGAATGCTGGGGGCTCACACGTTAAAGGCGTACCTGCGAGTTGTTTTCGCGCGCTACGTGGGAGGAACTGAACATGTCCCGGCTTCGATTGTTACTGTGCGCCGTGGTACTGCTGGGGTTGGGTGGGTGTGCGGTGTACCCGGCCTATCCGGGGCCGTGCTGCTACCGGCCGTACTACCACTCGTATTACTACCATCCCTACTATCATCCGTATTACCACCCGTACTACCGGTATTGAATTTAGTGAGCGGGCTTGCCCGCGCTGGGGGAGCGGCAACAAAAACACCGCGGTCTGTCAGGCAGAACGCGGTGTTTTGTTTAGGCGGCTTCGCCCCCCAGCGGGCAAGCCCGCTCACTACAGGCTTACTTTTCCTTGATGACGGTGGCCACATCGGCGGCCTTTACGCGTACCCGCTTGCCGGCGATGTCGGTGAATTCGTAGAAGCCGTCGGCGCTGTTGGTCTTGGGCAGATCCTTGGTCAAATACTGTGTGCCGTTTTGCAGTGTCACCACGGTTTGCGTTGCGCAACCGCTCAAAAACAGAAAAGTGAGTGCAACCAGTGGCAGACCCAAATTCTTCATGTTCATTACCTATACCTTTAACCTTGAAAAATCCCGCGCCAGAGCTGCGGGGTCACAAATTTTACGCCATCGACTTCCCCATCTGATCACTTTTATACAAAAAGTTGCGTGCGCCATTTATCTATTACCGATTGCAACACGGGCTAGGTGGCGGCACTCTGTATGCATAACCAGTATTTGATCACCGTGCGCCATGGCCAATCCCCCTCGACGACCCGCTCTATTACCTGCATAACTTCCGCCAGGTGCTGCATTGGCTGGGGCAACGCTATGCCGATTTGCTTGATGCAGACGAAGCACATTTCATTCAGCAATTTGACAGCTTGCCGCAAGCTTCCCAGGCGTTGTTGGTGCGCATGGTGATGCGCAAAGGTGTGCACTTTCGTGCGGGCAAGCTCAATTATCTGGAGATCGGCTGTACGCATGCCGCCGCAGGGCCGCTGTTGGAATTGGGTTGGGTGCTGGACCAATCCCCGCTGGGGTTTGAAGAGCTGTTCGGCTTGCTGCAAAAAGCAGAGGTTTTCAGTGCGTTCAAGCCCTGGATCGAGCAGCCCAAGGGCAATAAAACCGATTGGTTTGAAGGCTTGGCGGCGCAATTCACCGAAAGCCGCAGCTTCACTGGTTGGTGTCCCGAGCTCGCCGATACGCTCTACAGCCTCAGCGTGATGGAGCTGTGCGACCGTTTGCGGCTGATGTTTTTCGGCAACCTGCATCAGGACTGGTCCGAGTTCGTACTGGCCGACCTGGGCATCTACACCTACGAAAAAGTCGAGTTCTGCGCCGAGTCCCGTGGTTTGCGCAGCCGTGATGACGTGCACGGCTTTCTATTCCTGCACCAGTGCCAGCAGGCCTTTGAGGCCGGCGAAGCGTTGGAGCCCGTGCTGGCCGACATCGCAACACTCAGCACCGACAACCCTTGGTTGGAAAAACGCCGCGCCAAGCTGTTGTTCCAGGTGGGGCAGTATTGCGAGCGCATCGCCGAATTAGACCTGGCGCAGCAGATCTACCGCACCTGTGCATACCCCGGCGCACGTTCACGGCTGATCCGCGTACTGGAACGCCAAGAGGATTTCGTCCAGGCCATGGCGCTGGCGAGCGAGGCGCAACACGCGCCGGAAAGTGCCGCCGAGCAGCAGCACCTGCTGCGGGTCTTGCCGCGACTGCGTCGAAAACTCGGCGAGCCGGCGCTGCCCAAGGTCAAGCCCCGCCCCGTTACCCGCTTAGATCTGGACCTTGCACTGCCGGACCCATTGATGTCGGTGGAGTACTGCGTGCAGGCGCACTTGAGTGAGCCGGACGGGCCGGTGCATTACGTGGAAAACGGCCTGATCAACTCGCTGTTCGGCCTGCTGTGTTGGGAGGTGATTTTCGCGCCGTTGCCGGGTTCGTTTTTCCACCCGTTCCAGCGTGGTCCGGCGGACCTGCACAGTGAAGACTTCCATCAGCGCCGTGCGCCGTTGTTCGCCGCGTGCTTCGAGCAACTGCAGGATGAACGCTACAAGGCCACTGTCCGCCAGCGTTACCTGGACAAATGGGGCATACAGTCGCCGTTCGTGTTCTGGAACCTGCTCAGTGAAGAACTGCTGGACCAGGCCTTGGAATGCTTGCCCGCCGAACACCTGCGCTACTGGTTCGAACGCTTGCTGCTGGATATCCGCGCCAACCGCGCCGGCATGCCAGACCTGATCCAGTTCTGGCCGGCGCAAAAGACCTACCGCATGATCGAAGTGAAGGGCCCCGGCGACCGTCTGCAAGACAACCAACTGCGCTGGCTGGAGTTCTGCGGTGAGTATCAGATGCCGGTCACGGTCTGTTACGTGCGTTGGGCGGAGCAACCGGCTTGAGTTACAGCGTGGCCGTGCGGGCGCTGTGTGAGTTCACCGCCAAGGTTGGCGACCTTGACCTGCGCTTTACCCCGTCGCCCAGTGCCCAGGAAGGCATTGCCGGTCATCGTACCGTGGCCTCGCGCCGCAGCCAGCATTACCAGAACGAAGTGGCACTGGAGGGCGAGTACCAGCAACTCAAGGTGCGGGGCAGGGCGGACGGCTACGACCCGGATGCCAATCGCCTGGAAGAAGTGAAAACCTATCGCGGCGACTTGGACGCCCAACCTGCCAACCACCGGCAACTGCACTGGGCCCAGGTCAAGGTGTATGGCTGGTTGATGTGCCAGAAGCTCGGCCTTGCAGAGATCAACCTGGCGTTGGTGTATTTCGATATCGTCGGCGAAGGCGAAACGTTGCTAAGCCAACACTTCCAGGCCATTGAGCTGGAAGCGTTCTTCAACCAGCAATGCGCGCTATTTCTCGGCTGGGCCCAACGGGAGATGCAGCACCGCGAAGCGCGTAACAGTGCCGCACAGACCCTGGCCTTCCCTCATGCCGATTTCCGTACCGGCCAGCGCGTCCTTGCCGAGTCGGTGTACAAGGCCGTCAGCACCGGCCGCTGCCTGATGGCCCAAGCCCCCACGGGCATTGGTAAAACCATCGGCACGATCTTCCCGTTGCTCAAGGCCTTGGCGCCCCAGCAACTGGACAAGGTGTTCTTCCTCACCGCCAAGACCCCCGGTCGCAAGCTCGCCCTGGATGCGGCCCAGGTGCTGTACGCCAATAATCAAGACCTGTCGTTGCGGGTATTAGAACTGGTGGCCCGGGACAAAGCCTGCGAACACCTGGACAAAGCCTGCCACGGTGATTCCTGCCCATTGGCCAAGGGCTTCTACGACCGTCTGCCCGCCGCGCGCATCGCGGCGTCCCAGGTGCGCCTGCTGGACCAGCGCAATCTACGGGAGGTGGCCTTGGCCCACGACGTCTGCCCATATTACCTAAGCCAGGAAATGGCCCGCTGGGCCGACCTGGTAGTCGCCGACTACAACTACTATTTCGACTTCGGTGCCATGCTGTTCGGCCTGGCCCAGCTCAACCAATGGCGCGCCGCTGTGCTGGTGGACGAAGCCCATAACCTGGTGGAACGCGCCCGTTCGATGTACAGCGCCAGCCTCGACCAGTACCACCTCAAGACCCTGCGTGACACCGCGCCAGGGTCGTTGAAGAAGCCGCTGCAGCGCCTGAACCGTGAATGGAACGCGCTGCACAAAGACCAGGTTGCGCCGTATCAGGCCTACGTCGCCCGGCCGGAAAAACTGCTGCAAGCCCTGAGCCTGTGCACCAGCGCGATGGGCGAGTACTTCAACGATCACCCCGAAGCATTGAGCGGTGACCTGCAAACCTTTACTTTGATGCACTGCAGTTCGCCAAAGTCGCTGAGCTATTCAACGAACACTTCATCTTCGATATCAGCAAACGCCAACTCAGCGGCAAACGCAGCAACTCGACCCTGTGCCTGCGCAACGTGGTGCCCGCCGAATTTATCCGCCCACGCTTGACCGCTCCTCGTAGCAGCGTGTTGTTTTCCGCAACGTTAAGCCCACGGCACTACTACGCCGACCTGCTGGGGTTGCCGGCGGACACGGCGTGGATCGATGTGGAATCGCCGTTCAAGGCCGAGCAGTTGCGCGTGCGCATTGTCGACGAAATATCCACGCGTTTTGCCCATCGCAGTGCGTCGCTTGCGCCTATCGTCGAGCTGATCACCCAGCAGTTCGCTCAACAACCGGGCAATTACCTGGCGTTCTTTTCAAGCTTCGATTACTTGCAACAAGTGGCGCAGTTGCTTGCCGAAAAACACCCACACATCCCGCTGTGGCAGCAATCACGCGGCATGGCCGAAGCCGAGCGCCAGGCATTCCTCAACCAGTTCACCCAACACAGCCAGGGCGTGGGGTTTGCCGTGTTGGGCGGGGCGTTTGGCGAGGGGATCGACTTGCCGGGCAGTCGCCTGATCGGTGCCTTCATTGCCACGTTGGGGCTGCCGCAATTGAACCCGGTGAATGAGCAGATGAAGCTTCGGATGGCGGCAATCTTTGGGGCAGGGTACGACTACACCTATCTGTACCCCGGCATTCAAAAGGTCGTGCAGGCGGCAGGGCGGGTAATTCGCGGCCAGCACGATCGTGGGGTGGTCATGTTGATTGATGACCGGTTTGGGGAGCCGCAAGTGCGGCGGTTGTTGCCGCAGTGGTGGGCGTTCAACTGATGGTTATCGTGCGGCGCAACGATTCTTCGAGCTCGACGGCGCGGTGGCAAGAAAACCAACTGTGCAGTTCAGTGCAGCAACTTGCGTCCTTGAAACGCTCATTTCCGGTAACCCTGATACGCAGGTATTTCGCGGCGTAATCATCGTAGTGCATTGGAAAGAAGGCGTTCATGCTGCAAACATGTCGCCAAAAACGAGGTGCCCGATGGAAGAACTTGCACAGGGACAACTGCTGATAAACGATATTTCGTTGAGCGTACACACGGCTGGCCCCGAAACCGGCCCACCCATTTGGCTACTACACGGCTTCCCTGAATGCTGGCATTCGTGGCGCGAACAAATCCCGGCATTAGCCCAAGCCGGCTACCGGGTATTTGCTCCTGAGATGCGCGGCTACGGTCGTTCCAGCTCGCCGCCAGACGTAGCTGATTACGACCTGCTGACGCTTTGCGCAGACATCCAGGCCGCCATGGACCTGCTGGGCCATCGCCAGGTGACAATGGTCGGGCATGACTGGGGCGCGGTAGTGGCCTGGCACCTGGCCTTGTTGGAACCTGAGCGTGTCACCTCATTGGTCACCCTGTCGGTACCGTTCGCCGGAAGAGCGCGGCGACCGGTGATTGAAATCATGCGTGGGTTATACGCTGATCGTTTCAATTACATTTTGTACTTCCAGAAACCGGGCGTGGCCGAGCAAGAGCTGAATGCCGACATCGAGCGCACACTACGGCTGTTCATGCAGGATCAGGATGTGTTCCTGCAGCACAAGCCGGCCAGCGCTGCCTTGCTTGAAGGTGTCAGCGCACCGGGTGAGTTGCCTGATTGGTGCAACCAGCAGGACCTGGATGTCTACGTACAGACCTTTGCCGAACACGGTTTTCGCGGGCCGTTGAATTGGTATCGCAACTTCGAACGCAATTGGCAGCGCACCGAATTCCTTGCCGGCAAGCAGGTATTGCAACCCACGTTGTTCCTGATTGGCGACCGCGACCCGGTGGGTGTGTTTGAAGCCCACACCCTCAAGCGCATGCCCGGCTCTGTTCCCAACCTGGAACAACATGTCTTGTCCAACTGCGGTCACTGGATCCAGAACGAGCAAGGCGCGCAGGTCAACGCGCTGTTGCTCGACTTTCTAGCGAGAACGCAAATGTAGCCCCGCGCCGGGGCGATCAACCAATTGAATAACGCGCCCGTGCAATTGCAGGATGCGATGCACGATACGCAGGCCGAGTCCACCATCTCGGCGTGCACCGCCGATGGTGAAGGCGCGCAGGAACAAGCCCTCACGCAACTCGGCATCAATGCCGGGGCCGCTGTCACTTACGGTGACGGTGACGCCATCCGCAGTGGGCGACAGGATGACTTCAACCTCGCCATTCACCGGCGTATGGCGTAAGGCATTGTCCAGCAGGTTGGTCAGTACGCGCTCGATCAACCCCAGGTCGGCATACACCGTCGGCACCAGTGGCGGCAGGATGGCGATGAGGCTAATGGTGCGGGCCTCAGCGGTCAGTTCGAACTTCTGAAACACATCCTGCACCAAGTCCGGCAATGAAAACCCTTCGATCACCGGTTGCACAAAACCGTGTTCCAATCGCACCAGCTCCAGCAGCGACTGTGCCAAACCACCCACTTTACGGCTCTGGTCCAGGGCGATGCCCAGGTAGCGGCGCCGCTCTTCAGGGCTCAGGCTGGCATCCTTGAGCGAGAGCGTTTCCAGATAACCATGCATAGACGCTAATGGCGTGCGCAGGTCATGGGAAATATTGGCCACCATTTCCCGACGTTCCTGGTCCTGATGGGTGATGGCTCGCCATTGTTCGCCCAAGCGGTTTTCCATCTGCACGAAGGCGTGGTCGAGCACGGCGATCTCGTCGCTGCTGTCCAGCTCTGGAGTAACGGTTTGAGCAGGTTTGGGCGCGCCGTTGATGTCGAACTGGCCGACCTTGTCGGTGAGCTGGCGTAGCGGGCGGGTGATCCAGGCAAAGGCGATGAGGCCGGCCATCAGGCAGAGCAGGGCGACCAGGCCGATAGACCACAGCGCGATTTTCAGCGCCATGCCGGTGGCGTCCTTCGCGTCATAGGCATCATGGGCTTCGCCCAGCAGCACCACATACAGGAAACCGGTTTGTTGGCCGCCGGCCTTGAGTGGCGCGGCGCTGAACACCTTGCGCCCGTCGACGCTGCGCGGGTCATCGCCGAGGATCGGCAGCATGGCGCCGCTGAGAAAGCGCCGGATCGGTGCCAGGTCTACGTGATCACGCAGCAAGTGCCCGCTAGGCGCGGCATTGCCGACCACACGGCCATCGATGTCGAGCAGGTACACCTCGACACTCGGGTTCACCAACATCAGTTGGCTGAACAGGTTGCGCACGGCATCGGGCTTGAGGCCATCGGCATCCATCAACTGAGTATCGCGGGCAATGTGCGCAGCCAGATCGCGGGACAGGCCTTGTACCACCTCCAACTCGTGCATGCGGTTGGAGCGTACTTGCAGCCACGCCGAGGTGCCGCTGCAAATCACCAGCAACACGGCAAACACTACCGACAGGCGTTGGGTGAGGGTCAGCTTCATGGCGAACTCTCGGCAAACTTGTAGCCACGGCCCCACACCGTGAGGATGCGCGCCGGGTTGGCCGGGTCGGCTTCAACCTTGGCGCGTAGGCGGTTGATATGGGTGTTTACCGTGTGTTCATAACCTTCATGGCTGTAGCCCCACACCGCGTTGAGCAGGTCCATGCGCGAGAACACTTTGCCCGGCTGGCGTGCGAAGAAGTACAGCAGGTCAAATTCACGTGGGGTGAGGTCCAGGCGTTGGCCTTGCAGCGTGGCGTCGCGGGTTAGCGGGTTGATGAACAGCTGGCCGAGTTCAAGGCTGCCGGCGTCCATTTTCAGGTTGCGTGCCATGGCGTCCACCCGGCGCAGCAGCGCTTTGACCCGCGCCACCAGCTCCGGCATGGAGAAGGGTTTGGCCAGGTAATCGTCGGCCCCCAGTTCCAGGCCGAGGATGCGGTGCATTTCGCTGGAGCGGGCGCTGGTAATGATGATGGGCGTGTAGCGCGCCATGGCACGGGCATGGCGGCAGATTTCCAGGCCATCGACGCCGGGCAGCATCAGGTCAAGGATCAGCGCGTCCCAACCGCCTTGCTCCAGCAGGCGCAGGCCTTCGCTGCCGTCGGCGCTGTGCACCACCTCGAAGTGTTCGTCGCGCAGGTGCAGGCAGATCAGGTCGGCAATGTGGGCGTCGTCCTCGACCACCAGGACTCGTTTGGGCTGATCCATGTAAGAGAAACCTTCGCTTGTGGTTCGCGCATTGTGCGGGTTTTGCAACAGTGTAGTTATCACGAATTGTTTAACTCTGCGTGAGGATTCCGCGACCGTACAGGGCTCAGGATGGCGCCATTGCTGCGGTTGTAGTGAGCGGTCAAGCATCGAGGAGAAACACATGTACTCACGTCGACAACTATTGCTGGCCGGTGGTGGCCTGGGTGTCGCGGTCCTGGCCGGTGGCCTGCTCAAGCAGCTCGACCTGGTCAGCGACGCCGACGCCGCTGAAACCTTCGAGGTCAACCACACCGACGCCGAATGGCGCAGCCTGTTGACCGCCGAGCAATACGCCATCCTGCGCGAGGAGGGCACCGAACGGCCCTACACCAGCACGCTGAATGACGAACACCGCGCCGGCATGTTTGCCTGCGCCGGGTGTGCGTTACCGCTGTTTTCCTCAAGCACCAAGTTCAACAGCCACACCGGTTGGCCGAGTTTCTGGCAGCCGTTGGACAACGCCGTCGCCAGCCATACCGACACCTCCTACGGCGTGGTGCGCAAGGAAATCCACTGCCGCCGTTGCGGCGGTCACCAAGGGCACGTGTTTGACGACGGCCCGCAGCCCACCGGCCTACGCTATTGCATGAATGGCTCGGCCATGACGTTTACGGCGGCATAAGCCGATGTCTTTTCATTCGTATAAGGTTCGATCCCATGTGGCTCCTGGTTCTCGCGTATCTGGGCGGCGTGCTGACAATCGTCAGCCCGTGCATCCTGCCTGTTCTGCCTTTTGTCTTCGCTCGCACCGGGCAGCCGTTTTTGCGCAGTGGCTTGCCGCTGTTAGCGGGGATGGCGGTGACGTTCGCCCTGGTAGCCACGCTGGCGGCGGTGGGCGGCGGTTGGGTGGTGCAAGTCAATCAATACGGGCGCTGGCTCGCGTTGCTGTGCGTTGCCCTGTTCGGCTTAACGCTATTGTTTCCACAACTGTCGGAACGCCTGACCCGTCCGCTGGTGGCCGCCGGCAGTCGCCTGTCGCAAGCCGCCGGGGCCGACGCCAAGCCGCGTCCGGGCGCTTCGTTCCTCATCGGCGTGGCCACCGGGTTGCTGTGGGCACCGTGCGCCGGGCCCATCCTGGGGCTGGTGTTGACCGGTGCCGCGCTGCAGGGCGCCAGCATCGGTACTACCTTGCTCCTGCTGGCGTACGCCGCCGGGGCTGCCACCTCCCTGGCTCTGGCGCTGTTGGTCGGCGGTAAAGTCTTTGGTGTGATGAAAAAATCCCTCGGCGCCGGTGAATGGCTGCGCCGTGGCCTGGGTGCGTTGATGCTGGCCGGTGTGGCGGCAATCGCCTTGGGCCTGGACACCGGCGTGTTGTCGCGGCTGTCGACGGCCTCGACCGGCGGCCTGGAGCAAAGCCTGGTGGATCGCCTGAGCGCCAAGCCGGCTCAGCAGAGTGGGGCGATGATGATGGCCGCCAACCATGGCAGTGACACGCTGCCGATCGAAGGGGCGTTGCCGCCGCTGGACGGTGCCGTGCAATGGCTCAACAGCCCGCCACTGACTGCCGAGGCGCTCAAGGGCAAGGTCGTGCTGGTGGATTTCTGGACCTACTCCTGCATCAACTGCTTGCGCACGCTGCCTTACGTCAAGGCCTGGGCCGAGAAGTACCGTGACCAGGGCCTGGTAGTGATTGGCGTGCACGCGCCGGAGTTCGCCTTTGAACGGGACGTGAACAACGTCACCAAGGCCATGAAGGATCTTGGGATCACCTACCCGGTGGCCATCGACAACAACTACAAGATCTGGCGCGCGTTCAACAACCAATACTGGCCGGCCCATTACTTTGCCGACGCCAAGGGCCAGATTCGTTATCACCATTTTGGCGAAGGCGACTACGCCGAGTCCGAGCGCGTTATCCAGCAATTGTTGCGTGAGGCTGGGGCTAAAAATGTGGCGGGCGGGTTGATCGAAGCGGACGCCAAGGGCGTGCAACAGGCACCGGACATGAACGAGGTGCAGTCGCCGGAAACCTACCTGGGCTCCCAGCGCGCCGAGAACTTCGTCAAGAGCGGCCCCTTGGCCCTGAACAACTGGACCCTGGAGGGCCAATGGAATGTGGGCGGCCAGCAAGTCACCCTCGACCAGGCCGGTGGGCGCATCGTGTACCGCTTTCATGCGCGTGACCTGCACCTGGTGTTAGGGCCCGGCGCGGACGGCAAGCCGGTGCGTTTCAAGGTAACGATTGACGGCCAGGCACCGGGCGATGCCCACGGCACGGATGTGGCGCCGGATGGCAGCGGCACGGTGACTGAACAGCGCTTGTATCAGCTGGTGCGCCAGTCGGGTGCCGTGCAGGACCGCACGTTCACCATCGAATTCCTCGACCCGAATGTGGCGGCCTACGCCTTTACTTTTGGCTGATTTGATAACCCTATCAATGTGGGAGCTGGCTTGCCTGCTCCCACAGTTGACCGTGTTTTGGAGTGAGATCTATGAAAATTTCGAAATACCTACCCGTGCTTGCGTTGACCGCGTTTATTGGCCAAGCCCACGCCTTCTCCTTCGGCCCGTCCGACGACGCCGTGGCGATCGCTCCCCGGCGCTGGACCTGCCCGCCACCCCGGGCAACCTGCAAACCGCAGTATTCGCCGGCGGTTGCTTCTGGGGCGTCCAAGGCGTGTTCCAACACGTGCAAGGCGTGAAAAACGCCGTCTCCGGCTATGACGGTGGCGCGGCGAACACGGCCCAATACGAATCCGTCAGCGAAGGCGATACCGGCCACGCCGAGTCGGTTTCCGTCACCTACGACCCCAGCAATATCAGCTACGGCAAGCTGTTGCAGATCTACTTCTCAGTCGCCCACAACCCCACCGAACTCAACCGTCAAGGCCCGGATACTGGCACTCAATACCGCTCGGCGATCTTTGCGCAGAATGCCGAACAGCAAAAAGTCGCCCAGGCCTATATCACCCAGTTGGACGCCGCCAAATCGTTCGATAAACCCATCGTGACCCAGATCGAAATGGGCAAGTCGTTCTACCCGGCGGAGTCTTACCATCAGGACTTCCTCACCGAGAACCCGTCCTATCCGTACATCGTGATCAATGACCTGCCGAAAGTGGCACAGCTTAAAAATTGTTCCCCGATCAATACCGCGCCGAACCGGTGCTGGTGAAACACCAATAACCCATGTGGGAGCGGGCAAGCCGCTCCCACATTGTTGGGCCTCTGTGTGGCTTAAATCACTTCCAGGTAGGAGCTGTGTATCGCCCGCGCGAGCTCACGTACCGTGTCGATGAAGTCCGTCAGCCGGCTGTGCAAGCCGTCCTCAAGAATCTCATCAATCCCCGTGTACCGAAGCCGCGCCTCGAATTCGGCGGCCAGGCGTTGCGCTGCGCGGCCATAACTGCCGGGGAGGTCCGACAGGATATGGCTCAACTCCTCGATACACGCATGCAACGAGCGCGGCACATCGCTGCGCAACAGCAGCAGCTCGGACACCGAACGTGCGTTCAATGCATTGGGGTACAGCTCGGTATACGCCTCGAACGACGACAGCGCACGGAGCAGGGCGCTCCACTGGTAGTAACCGCGTGCCGACAAGTCGCTGACTTCTTCCGACTCCTCGCCAAACATCTCGTAGCGCGCATCCAGCAGGCGCAGCGTGTTGTCTGCGCGCTCGACGAAGGTGCCCAGGCGGATAAACCGGTAGGCGTCATTGCGCATGATGGTGCCGGAGGTCGCGCCGCGGAACAGGTGCGAACGCTGCTTGACCCAATCGCAGAAGTGACTGATGCCATGCCGCGCCAGGCCGCCGGCGGCGATGCTGCGCATTTCCAGCCAGGTGGCGTTGAGGTTTTCCCACATGTCGGCGGTAATTCGTCCGCGCACCGCGTGGGCATTGCCCGGGCGGCGCGCAGGCAGTTGTAGATGCTGGCGGGGTTTTCTTCGTCGAGGGCGAAGAAGTGCAGCATGCGTTCAGCGTCCAGTTGCTTATGGCGTTCCAGGTAGCTGTCTAGGGTGCCGCTGCTGAGCAGCGACATTGCCAGTTCGTCCAGCCCATCACTGCGCCCGGCCTGGGGCATCAGCGACAGCGAATAGCTGACTTCGAGCATGCGTGCCAGGTTTTCGGCGCGCTCCAGGTAACGGGACATCCAGTACAGATCTGCGGCGGTTCTACTCAACATACTCAGCCCTCCACCACCCAGGTGTCCTTGGTTCCGCCGCCCTGCGACGAGTTGACGATCAGCGAGCCTTCCTTCAACGCGACGCGGGTCAGGCCGCCAGGCACCAGCCTGGTTTCCTTGCCCGACAGCACAAAGGGCCGCAGGTCGATATGCCGGGGGCGATGCCGTTTTCGACAAAGGTGGGGCAGGTGGACAGGCTCAACGTCGGCTGGGCGATATACGCATGGGGACGGGCCTTGATGCGTTGGCGGAAGTCCTCGATCTCGGCAGCCGATGACGCAGGGCCCACCAGCATGCCGTAGCCCCCGGAGCCCTGGGTTTCCTTGACCACCAGTTCCGGCAGATGGGCCAGTACGTGGGACAGCTCGTCAGGCTTGCGGCACTGGAAGGTCGGTACGTTTTGCAGCACCGGTTCTTCGTCCAGGTAGAAGCGGATCATTTCCGGCACATAGGGGTAGATGGATTTGTCGTCGGCCACGCCGGTGCCGATGGCGTTGGCCAGCACCACGTTGCCCGCGCAGTAAGCCGCGACCAAGCCCGGCACGCCGAGCATCGACTCTGGGTTGAAGGCCTTGGGGTCGAGAAAGGCGTCGTCGATGCGCCGGTAAATCACGTCCACCGGCTTGGGCCCATCGGTGGTGCGCATGAACACCTTGAGGTCTTGCACAAACAGGTCGGCGCCCTCAACCAGCTCCACGCCCATTTCCCGGGCGAGGAAGGCATGTTCGAAGAATGCGCTGTTGAAGCGGCCAGGGGTCAGCACCACCACGTTGGGATTGTCCAGGCGGCTGGAGCTTTTAAGCGTCTTGAGCAGCAGGTTGGGGTAGTGGTCCACCGGCGCAATGCGCTGTTTGGCAAAGACCTCGGGGAACAGTCGCATCATCATTTTGCGGTCTTCGAGCATGTAGCTCACGCCGCTGGGGGTGCGCAGGTTGTCTTCAAGCACGTAGTAGGTGCCGTCGCCATCGCGTACCAGGTCCACGCCGGAAATATGCGAGTAGATGGCGCGGTGCAGGTCGAGGCCGATCATGGCCTTTTGATATCCCTCGTTGCCCAGGACCTGATCTGCCGGAATGATCCCGGCCTTGATGATGCGTTGGTCGTGGTAGATATCGGCGAGAAACATGTTCAGCGCATTCACGCGCTGGATGCAGCCGCGTTCGATCACGCTCCACTCACTGGCGGGGATGCTGCGGGGATGATATCGAAGGGGATCAGGCGCTCGGTGTCCTGTTCGTCGCCGTAGAGGGTGAAGGTGATTCCTGCGCGGTGGAACAGTAAATCGGCCTCGCGACGCCGTTGGGCCAGCAGTTCCGGCGGCGTATTCGCCAGCCAGCGGGAGAAATCCTGGTAGTGCGCACGGCACACGCCGTGTGCGTCATTCATTTCATCAAAGAAAGATCGAGCCATTCCAGTACCTTGTCAGTGCCGAGGGACGCTTGGGTGGCACTGCCGTTTCAAAAAACGCATTTTTATAAGGCCGTGGCAGAGGGTGCCAACGGGCCTGGTCCTTACTTTCTTATGGGGTCGGCTCTGGGTCGGGGGGTAACGAATGCTCCTGTGTGCGGGCAGTGATGAATGCATAAAGCAATGCCTGTGCCGAAACCTCCATTTGTGTAGTGAGCGGGCTTGCCCCGCGCTGGAGTGCGCAGCGCTCCTGTTTTTGGGGCCGCTGCGCAGCCCAGCGCGGGGCAAGCCCGCTCACTACAATGCTCCATATTGGTGCGAAAACTATCTGAACTTCACGCTGTGCCGATTCTTCTAAGTAGACTCGACCTAGCGTGGAGCACTGCCGTGCCCAGAATCATCTCGCCCCAAACCCCTGAGGCGGCCCTGACCGACCACAGCGAACACAACGCGAAGATCTTCGGCTCGCCCAAGGACCGCCTCGACTTCTATCGCCGTGAGATCCAATACGAAACCACCATCCTGGCCAACCGCACCGACGCCTACCTCACGGCGCAATCCTTCCTGGTGATCGCCTTTGTGTCTGGCATGGGTAACTTGAACCCGGAGTGGGGCAAGCTGTTCACGATGGTGGTGCCGGTGTTCCTGGTGCTGCTGGGCATCCTCAGCTCGCTGAACGCCTGGCCCGGCATCCGCGCGGCGTACGAGATCATCGACCACTGGCACTACAAGCAAAGCGAACTACTGCGCAGTGAGCCGGTGATGGGGCTGGCCTACGATGACTCGCCGTTGTTCTGTGAGACCGAGTCGTCCCACAAGGGCTATCGCAAGTCGCTGCTATTCTCAATGCGTGCGCCGTGGCTGTTCATGGTGTTTTGGCTGTTGCTGGGGGCGTACGCGTTTTATATCCAGGTGGACAATCCGGGTTCATGAGGAGGTTGTCATGTCAGAACCGCGAGAGGAGGAAGGGGACGAGGAGCTCAACGACCCCGGCAATGAAGACCCAGGGTCGTTGATGGATGATGCAGAGGTGCCGCTTATCGAGGGTGATCCGCCTCCAGACGAGTCGACCCCTTAATTGAAGTGGCGCGGAACAAAGTTGATGGTGCTTACCGTACTGGATGGGGGCCCATTTAAGGGCGTAGTGTCGAGAATGATGCGTTTGCCGTGGACTTTTCCACTTGCCGATTCGAGGCCAGGGCGTGAAGTTGACATGCGCCACGGGTGAGATCTTCGATACCGCTACGCATTGTTTTATCCAGATGGGCAACCCGGGTTTCTGAATAATTGGAACTTCACTGTTCTGCACAAGACCTTACTTAGACGCAGGGTGTGTTTTTCAGGAACTGCCAAGAGGTGACACATGAGCACAACAGACGACCCCCAAACCACCGACCGCAATGACCCGGCCATCGATGGCAGTAGACCGGCTCCAGGTACTGCCGCCGATGCACCGAAAGACCCAAAGCCGGCCAGCGACCCCAAGGCTCGAGAAAACGACTACAGCCCCGACTTCGAGCCGGAGCCTGAGGTCAAGACCGAAACGGATGCCGACATTGACACCCAAGGCGGTTAGAAGAGGCTGTCACGCTTGGGCTCGCCGTTCATACCACGCCAGCATCGGCTGTGTACTCAGGCCATGTACGACGATGCTCAGCGCAATCACCGACAGCGTCAGGTTCACCGCCACGGCGCTGCTGGTGCCGACCAACCCGTGGTTGAGCGCATAGAACAGGTAGTAGATGCTGCCGATGCCGCGAATGCCAAACCAGCCCACCAGGCCGCGTTGCTGTCGATCCAGCAAGCGGCCCCAGGGCATTGCAAGCACGCTCAAAGGGCGGATCACGCAAAACAACAGAACGCCCACCCACACGGCTCGCCAGTCCCAATGGCTGGCCAGCACCACCCCGAGCAGCGTCACCAGAAACACCTCCATCGAGCGCTCCACCAACCCGCCAAATGAAAGCATGTCGCCCATCATCACGCCGGCGGCGATCTGTGTGTCGGCCAACTGTGTGGTATCGCCCTGCAAGGCTTTGTCCGGTGCGACTTCAAGGTGACCCACCACCGGCAGCGCAAGGTGTTCGGAAGGAATTTGCGAATTGCCCGTAGACTTGAATTCAGCCTGGCGCAAACCCAGGCCGGCAGCGAACACTGACAGGAAGCCATAACCACCGAGTGCTTCGGCCGTGACATACGCCAGCGCAATCAAGGCGAGCGTCAGGTAGTCATTGGGTGACAGGGTGCTGTCAGCATTGGTGATGCGCATCCACAACGTGATACGGCCGATGCCCCGGCCCATCCAATACCCGATCAGCAGCCCGGCCGGGACCGCCCACAGCAGGTTTTTCAGCACCCAACCGCCGAACCAGTTGCCGTCGAAGCCGCCATGCTGCATGAACAACAAGGCAAAAATCACAAAGGGGAAGGCGGTACCGTCGTTCAAACCTGCTTCACCGGACAGGCCAAACCGCAGCGCGTCATAGTCCTGTGCGTTGTTGACCTGTACCAGTCCTGCCAATACCGGATCAGTCGGCGCCAGAATGGCGCCCACCAGCAGCGACACCCCCACGACAACGCGAATACATAATGCAACGCAAGGCACAGGCCCAGAATGCTCAGCAGCATCACCGGCCCGGCCATGCCGAAGGCGATGCGCCAGGTACGGTGCCTGAGGGCAGACGCAGTTTCAAACCGCTGACAAACAGCGAAAACAGCACGGCGACCTCGGTCAAGTGTTCCATCCAGCGTGCGGAATCCTTGATGTCCAACTGCAACAGGTCCACGCCCAAAGGGCCGATGCCCACGCCCAGCAGCAGGCACACAGCCGACGTTGTAACGGGCATCCAGCGCAGGTAAGAGGAGGTGAGCGCGAGGGTGAGCAGCACGGCGCCGAGTACGGTCAGCCATAGAACGAAAGTCATCGTGGGGATCCAGGCCGCTGTCTATGCAGGTTTGAGGGTGCGGGCGCGATGCAGGTTCAATGTGATTCCATCAACTGCGTGCCGATGGTTTTCATGCGGATCATGTCCATCAATTGGCGCAACCCCGGTTGCGATTGCCGACGGCTGGGGTAATACATGCACAACGGCTCGCCGATACATGCCCAGTCAGGCAACACCGCCACCAGTCGGCCGTCCTTGAGTTCCTGTTCCACGCGGTTGGACAGGCAATACGCAACCCCACACCCTGCAACGCCGCATTGACGATGGTTTCGGTATCCGCCGCACTGAAGTGGCCGGGCACGTCGAGGCGTTGTTGGCGCGGGCCGTTGCCCAATTCCCATTTGTAGGCGGTCTTGTCGCCCAGGTACATGCGGATGCACGAGTGTTGCTGCAGGTCTTTGGGTGTTTGGGGGATGCCTCGGCGCGCAAGGTAGGCGGGGAGGCGACGGTAATCCAGCGCAGCGCGCCGGTAAGTGGCACGGCAACCATGTCCTGCGGCACCGTGGCCCCGTAGCGGATACCGGCGTCGTAGCCTTCGGCGATGATGTCGACCATCTGGTCCTGCACGATCAGGTCCAGGCGCAGTTGCGGGTAGGCGGCGCAGAAATCGCCCAGGATCGGTGCCAGCAACAATACCGCCGCATCGCGCGGCACGTTAAGCCGCAGCCGCCCGATGGGCGCCTCGCGGTACAGCTCCAAGGTGTCGAGCCCATCCTTGATGGTGGCGAAGCCTTGGCTGAGTTTTTCCGCCAGCAGCGTGCCGGCATCGGTCGGTTCCACGGCGCGACTGCTGCGGTAGAGCAGTTTCACGCCCAGGCGCGTTTCCAGGTTGCGCATGGTGTGGCTTAACGCCGAGGTGGTCACGCCCAACTCATGGGCGGCATGGCGGAAGCTGCGGCGCCGGATGATAGCCATGAACACGTTTAGATCAGCCAGCTCGGAACGGTTGAAAACAGGCATATCAAGTCTCTTTTGTAGGCATTCGGTTGCATGCAGCGTTGAGCCCTATTCAACCTTGGATGATCTAGAGTAATTGCTTTTCTAAGCTTTATCGTGGGCAGGGGTGTTTTTTCATGTACGTCGAGACCATCCGGATTGCGGGTATCGAAAAGGCGGTTTCGCGAATCGCACTGGGTACCTGGTCCATGGGCGGACATTTGTGGGGCGGCGCGGATGACGAGCTGTCCAGCCGGACCATCCGCCATGCGCTGGCCATCGGCATCAACCTGATCGACACCGCGCCGGTGTATGGTTTTGGCCTGTCCGAAGAACTGATCGGCAAAGCCTTGCGTGGCGTGCGTCACTCGGCCGTGATTTCCACCAAGGCCGGGTTGCAGTGGGACGCCGGGACTGTGCAACGCAACGCCACGGCCCAGCGCATTCGCAAAGAAGTCGAGGGCTCGCTCAAACGCCTGGAAACCGACTACATCGACCTGTACCAGGTGCATTGGCCCGACCCCTTGGTGGCCCAGCAAGAAACCGCCGAAGAGTTGGAGCGCCTGCGCGCCGAAGGCAAGATCCTCGCGGTCGGGGTGAGCAACTATTCCACCGCGCAAATGGATCGTTTCAGCCAGTACACCGCGTTGGCCACCGTGCAGCCGCCGTACAACCTGTTCGAACGGGCCATCGACAGCGACATTCTGCCGTACGCCAAGCTGCATTCCCTGGTGGTATTGGCCTATGGCCCCTTGTGCCGAGGGCTGCTCAGCGGCAGCATGCATGCCGCCACTCGGTTTGCCGGTGACGATGTGCGCACGCTGGACCCGAAATTCAAGCCGCCGTGTTTCGAGCAGTACCTGGCGGCCGTTGCTGCGCTGGACGTGTATGCCCGTGAGTTCCACGGTAAATCGGTGCTTGCCCTGGCCTTGCGCTGGGTGCTCGACCAAGGCCCGACCATCGCCCTGTGGGGCGCGCGTCGGCCCGAGCAGTTACGGGGCTTTGAAGAGGTGTTTGGCTGGCGGTTATCACCCGATCACCTGACACATATCGACCGTATTCTGGCCGCTACGATTAAAGACCCAGTTGGCCCCGAGTTCCTGGCGCCGGCCGAGCGTTAACCCTGCGACAGGGATGTCGGCAGCTCACACCATCATCCCTGTACATCGAGGTTCATGCATGAGGCGCGGTACTGTTTTCACCCTCGCGGGTGGTTTGCTCTGTGGCGGGTTGATGCTTGCAGCCTTGCAGTGGCGAGGCAACCCCGACGTCCTGTGGCAGATCGTCAGCCAGCAGTGCGTCCCCGACCAGCAACAGCAGCACAATCCAGCCCCTTGCCTGGCCGTGGACCTGGACCGTGGCTTTACGCTGCTCAAGGACCGCAACGGCCCGCTGCAGGACCTGTTGATTCCCACCGACAAAGTCACCGGCATTGAAGACCCGGCCCTGGGAAAACCATGGCTGCCGCATTACGTTGCATTGGCCTGGAAGTACCGCAGCGTGTTGTCCGTCGGCCTGTCCACCCCCGTGCCTGACCGCTTTGTCTCAGTGGCGATCAACTCCCGATATGGGCGTTCGCAGAACCAGTTGCACGTGCACATCGCCTGCCTGCGCCCGGAGGTGTTTGCCGCGCTCAATCAGTCAGGCGCACACCTCGACGAGCACTGGCAAGTGTTGCCTGCCCAGTTGCACGGGCACACCTACACGGCGCGCAGACTGTCGACGCAAGACGCAGACACGCAGGACCGCTGGCGCTGCTGCGTGACTACGTGGATGCACAAGGCGATTCCATGCGCGGCTACAGTTTGCTGATGACCCCGCTGGGCGACCGCGGCTTTGTGCTGCTCGCCACACACCTGGCGTTGAGGGAATGGAATCTGGGCTCGACCGAGGAACTGCAGGACGTCAAGTGTGGCTTGATGAAACCGCAACAAGGCGCTTAACGACCTCTTTGGACGATAAACGACACGGGCCCAAACTTACCCATTGAACGACTGTTCAGTTTGAACTATGTTGACCGCATCCACCCGTTTCCCAACAAACGGGTTCGCGCTTTTTCTTCTTGAACGAGAGGCTCTGGCATGCGGTTTTCCCCCTTCGTCGAACGAATTGCAGGGCAGGGCGTAGCCGCCTGGGACATCCACCACGCCGCGTTCCACGCCGCCAGCCAGGGCGAAGACATCATCATCCTCAGCGTCGGCGATCCGGATTTCGCCACGCCCTCATTTATCACCGATGCCGCCATCGGCGCGCTACGCGAAGGCGACACCCACTACACCGAAATTCCCGGCCGCCCGGCCCTGCGCGAGGCGATTGCCGCACGTTACAGCCAGACATTGGCGCGCCCGTTGAGCGCCGAAAACGTCATCAGCGTGGCCGGTGCGCAGAACGCGTTGTTCGTGACGTCCCTGTGTCTGCTGCAAGCGGGCGATGAAGTGCTGGTGCTTGACCCGATGTACGTCACCTACGAGGCCACGCTCAAAGCCAGCGGCGCGACGTTGGTGCGGGTGCGATGTTCGCCGGAATCGGGCTTCAGGCTCGATCCACAGGCGCTCGCCGCCGCGATTACCCCGCGTACTCGGGCGATTTTCTTCTCCAACCCCAACAACCCCACCGGCGTGGTACTGAGCCGCGACGAGTTGCAGGCTATCGCCGACCTGGCCGTGGCCCACGACCTATGGGTAGTGGTGGATGAGGTGTACGAAAGCCTGGTGTTCGATGGCGAGTACCACAGCCTCGCCGCCTTGCCGGGCATGGCCGAGCGCTGCGTGGTGATTGGCAGTTTGTCCAAGTCACATGCCATGACCGGCTGGCGCATCGGTTGGATCATCGCCAACCCGCAGATGGTCGCCCACGCTGAGACCCTGGTGCTGAGCATGCTGTACGGGCTGCCGGGCTTTGTGATGGAAGCTGCCACTGCCGCGGTGCTGGCCCATGATGAAGTGACCTCTGGCATGCGTGAGATCTACCGGCGCCGGCGTGACCTGGTGGTGGCTGGCCTGGCCGCGTGCCCGGGGATCAAGGTGCAGGCGCCGCAAGCGGGCATGTTTGTGCTGGTAGATGTGCGCGACACCGGTTTGAGTTCCCTGGATTTTGCCTGGCGGTTGTTCCGTGAAGCCGGCGTGTCAGTGCTTGACGCCGCTGCGTTTGGCGAACCGGCGCAGGGCTTTGTGCGTTTGTCCTTTACGCTCGGCGAAGAGCGCCTGGCTGAAGCCTGCCGGCGCATCGCGCAGTTTGTCGCCAAGCTGGCGGGCGAGCCGCGCATCGCGGCTGCGCCCAGAATCGAAGTAGTGCAGCCAGCGCAAGCCAAGAAGATGATCGAGGTCATCGACCTGCATAAGCGCTTCGGCAATATCGAAGTGCTCAAGGGCATATCCCTCACGGCTCACGAAGGTGAGGTTATCTCGCTGATCGGCGCCAGCGGCTCGGGCAAGAGCACATTGCTGCGCTGCATCAACATGCTCGAAGTGCCAGACCAGGGCAGCATCCACGTGGACGGCGAGAGCATCAAACTCAACTATGGCCGCCCCGGCGCGCCGCTGGTGGCCGATGCCAAACAGCTGGTGCGCATTCGCTCGACGCTGGGCATGGTGTTCCAGAACTTCAACCTGTGGCCGCACCGCACAGTCCTGGAAAACCTGATCGAAGCGCCGACCCAGGTGCTGCGCGAAAGCCGCGCCGAGGCCACCGAACGCGCCGAAGCCTTGCTTGACCGCGTCGGCCTGGCCGCCAAGCGCAATGAATTCCCGGCGTTCCTTTCCGGTGGCCAGCAACAGCGCGTGGCGATTGCCCGCGCGTTGGCCATGCGTCCCAAAGTCATGCTGTTCGACGAACCCACCTCGGCCCTCGACCCTGAACTGGTGGGCGAGGTACTGCGGGTGATCCGCTCCCTGGCCGAAGAGGGCCGCACCATGATCCTGGTCACCCATGAAATGGCGTTCGCCCGGGATGTGTCGTCGAAAGTGGCGTTCTTGCACCAAGGCATGATCGAAGAAACCGGCTCGCCGGATGCGGTGTTTATCGACCCACGCAGTGAGCGTTGCCGACAGTTCGTCAACGCGCATCAAACTCGCTAACTCCATAAAAAAGACGGGGCAAAATCATGAAATCCAAACGCATGGCAACGTGGTTGAGCAGTGCAGTGTTGATGTTGGCCGCAGGTTTTACCCTGGCGGCAGAGAAACCCATCGTGTTTGCGGTCGCGGCCGAACCCTACCCACCGTTCACCGTGAAAGGCGGCAACGGCCAGTGGTCCGGCTTTGAAGTGGACCTGATCCACAAGCTGTGCGAAGGCATGAAAGCCGAATGCCAGATCAAGGAAGTGGCGTGGGACGGCATCATCCCTTCGTTGCTGGCAAAGAAAATCGACGTGATCTTCTCGTCAATGTCGGTGACCGATGAGCGCGAAAAACAGATCGCGTTCAGCCGCGCCTATTACGACTCTCTGCTGGGCGTCGCCGGGCCGAAGGGCAGCGAAGTGGAGATCTCGCCGGCGGGCCTCAAGGGCAAGCTGATTGGCGTGCAGATCTCCACCGTCAGCGCCAACTACTTGAAGAAGTACTACGAAAACATCGCCGACCTTAAGTACTACGACACTCAGGAGTCAGCCAACGCGGACCTGATTGCCGGACGAATCGATTACATGATGGCCGACGACACCGCCATCGCCATGATGGTCAAGACCCCGGAAGCCGCCGGCCTGGCGCATATCGCCAGCGTGCCCTACGACCCGATCATCGGCCGTGGCGTTGGCGCGGGGCTGCGCAAGGAAGACACCGCGCTCAAGGCCCGCCTGGACAAAGCGATTGGTGAATTACTGGTCAGCAAGGACTACGACGACCTGTCGCAACACTACTTTGGCCTGTCGGTCAGCCCATGCAAGCGCAGCGATACCCCGGCGTTTGTGAGCAAGACCTGTGACAGCCCGTACCAGCAAATCGCCCAGAAGAGCGAATGATGTTCGAGCTACTCAGCTTCGGCGAACAAGGGTGGGGCAACGCGTTGCTCAAAGGGTTATGGATGACCCTGCAGATCTCCGCCGGGTCGTTTGTGGTCGGCTTGTTGATCGGCCTGGTGGTGGCCTGTGCCAAGCTCAGTGCACCGCGCCCGATCGGGTTGTTGATGCGCGGCTACACCACGGTGTTTCGTGCGGTGCCGGAACTGCTGTTGATCCTGCTGCTGTATTACGCAGGGTCCATGGGCCTCAACGCGCTGATGCTGTGGCTGGGCTTTGAGCAGGTCAATATCAGCGGGCCGCTGGTGGCGATCCTGGTGCTGGGGTTGGTGCAGGGCGCCTACGCGTCGGAGATTTTCCGCGCGGCGATCCTGGCGATTCCCCACGGCCAGATCGAGGCAGCACGGGCCTTCGGCTTGAGCGGGTTTGGCCTGTTCCGCCGAGTGACGTTGCCGATCATGGCGCCGTACGCCTTGGCGGGCATGTCCAACCTGTGGATCAACCTGATCAAGGACAGCGCGCTGATCAGTGTGGTCGGCACCAACGAACTGCTGTACACCGCCAAGCAAGCGGCGGGCTCGACCCGGCAATACCTGTTGTTCTACCTCACGGCCGCCGCCTTGTATTACCTGGTGACGCTGGCTTCCAACTACCTGTCCGGGCGTCTGGAGCGGCGTATTCGTCGCTGGATGCCGGTTGTCGAGTGAGGGGGAACTATGCCTCAGTGGATGCCTGAATGGATAAGCTATTACGCGGGCCTGATCGCCAAGGGCTTGCAGACCACCTTGTCGCTGCTGGTGATTTCGGCGGTGTTGGGTTTTGCCCTGGCAGTTCTGGTGGCGTTGGCGCGGTTGTCGCGGCGTAAATGGCTGGCCCGCAGCGCACTGGCGTACACCAGTGTGCTACGGGGCACGCCGTTGCTGATCCAGATCTACATTTTCTATTACGGGTTGGGCAGCTTGTTTGCGCAGTTCCCGATGATCCGCAGCAGTTTCCTGTGGCCGTACTTGCGTGACGGCTACTGGTACATCGTGTTTGCCCTGGTGCTGTCGGTGGGCGCGTACGTGGGGAGGTGATTCGCGGCGGCCTGCTGGCGGTGCCCAAGGGTGAGATGGAAGCCGCCTCGGCGTTTGGCATGACACCGCGCCAGGCGTTGCTGCGGGTGCGCCTGCCACGGGCAATGCGCCTGTTATTGCCAACACTGGCCGGGGAAACGGTGATGCTGCTCAAGTCCACCGCACTCGCATCGACGATTGCTGTGGTTGACCTGCTGGGCGCAGCCAACGTGGTACGCGCCCAGACGTTGCAGATTTACCAGCCATTGCTGTTGGTCGCGGGTGTCTACCTGTGCCTGACCTTTTGATCGAAGGCGTGTATGCCATCGCCGAACGGCGCGGAACGCCGCTGCGCAGGTCGGCCGGATGAACCAGGACCGCTCGCTGCAAGGGATTGCCCTGTGCTCCCTGGCCTATTTGTTCCTGGCGTTGCAGGACGCGGTGATCAAGTGGCTGGTGGCCGATTATTCGGTGTTCACCATTTTGTTCTGGCGCAGTCTGGTGGTGGTCGCGGCCTGCGTGATTGCCGGGCGCATGGGGTTGTTGCGCCGTGCCTGGACGTCGGTCAGCCGCCGGTTGCTAGTCATTCGTGGGCTGCTGTCGTTGCTGGCGTGGCTGCTGTATTACACCGCCGCCAAGGACCTGACCCTGGCGGAAATGACCACGTTGTATTTCTCTGCGCCGATCATGGTGACGTTGCTCGCGGCGCTGATCCTCAAGGAGCGCGCCAGCCGTGGCCAGTGGATTTCGCTGGTCATCGGCTTTGTCGGGGTAGTCATCGCGTGTCGCCCGAGCAATATGCTCGACCCGGTGCCCATCGCCCTGACCCTGGCGGCGGCGCTGTGCTGGGCGTTTACCTATATCCAGCTGCGCCAGGTCGACCCGGCGACTTCTGTGCTGGAACAGATGCTGATCACCAACGTGGTGTTCGTCATCTGCATGGCGGTGACTTTGCCCTGGACCCACACCCCGGCACCGACGCAGGCCTGGCTGGGGATGTTGGCGGCGGGCATGGTCGGCGGTATTGGGCAGTTTCTACTGTTTGCGAGTTTCCGACGTGCCACCGCCACCTTGCTCGCGCCGTTCGAATACACCGGGCTGATTTGGGCGTTCATCCTGTCCAGCCTGGTGTGGGGCACCGTGATGGACGGCTCACTGATCATTGGCGCGGTGCTGATCGCCGTCAGTGGCACCCTGGCCATGCTCAGTGCGCGGCATCCGGTGTCACAGGACGTGGTCGGCGCTGAATGCTCCGTGACGCAGCCCTTGTACCCAGCAGCGGCAGATGTGCAGCCCGTTGGCGGGACTGAAGGTGCCGGGGTTGAGACACCCCTCAAGCCAGAGTCCGTCGAGCATCGCCGATAAGCCGATGGCCGCCAAACGGCTGTCGTGGATCACCAGGTTTTCGCTGCGGGCCAAGTCGTCCAGCAGCTGTTGGATCAGCGCCAGGTAGGCGTGGTAACTGTTTTCGTGGGACTGGTTAACGTGGGGCGAGTGGCGGATCAGGCTCCAGAACACTACCCACACGCCGAGCAGGTCGGGGTCCATCACCCGTGGCGAAAACGACGCACTGAGGAACGCATCCAGGCGCGCGGCGGCGCTTCGGCGTGCTCGACCTGTTCCCATAGGGCACTGGTCAGCTCGTTGGCCAGCTTGTGGTAGGTCTCGGCAATCAGCGCGTCGATGCTGCCGAAATGATGATTGAGCAAGCCCACGGACACTCCGGCTTCAGCTGCAATGCGCCGCACGGAAATGCCCGCGTGGCCGTCGCGAGCCAGGCAGGTGAGGGTGGCAGCGACCAGCAAGTCGCGGCGTTCGTCGGGGCCTGCGCGGCGCAGTTTGGGAGGGTCGACAGTCACGGGATCGCCTTTGATGGAAGACCGGAATCATCAGGTTAGTTGAACGGCTGTTCAATCTCTACCGATTAATTGATCAGAGGAGGGCAAGGCATGGCAAAAGACCTTTCGTGGCAGGTGAGCGGCGACGCCGGTAACCGTCTGCATATCGGCGCCTGGCGGTTTGACGGGGACGGCAGCGGGCCCGCGTGCACCTGCAAGCAGGTGTGCATGCCGATGAAATCGCCGGGATGCTGGTGCTGCATCAGTTGCTGCCGCGTTTGCAGGCTTGCCAAGACCAGGGCGACTGCGCGGCACCGTCACGCTGGTGCCGCAAGCCAATCCGTTTGGCATCGGGCAGTTTCGTCAGGGCCGCTTGTTAGGGCGCTTTCATGATGCCACCGGGCAGAACTTCAACCGTGGCTTCGACCAATCCCTGGCCCAGCATCGCCCGGCCAGCAACTTCGCTCAATGGCAAAAAAGCCTGGCGCTACTGGCCCTTGATGCCGATTTGATGCTGGACCTGCACACTGACGACGAAGCGCTGCCGTATCTCTACATCCACCGCCGTTTCTGGCCGGAGCAGGGGTTGGCGCTGGCGGCGGCGTTGCAAGCCGAGGTAGTCATCGTGTGGGACGAAGGTGGCGACGGCTCTTTTGAAGAAACGGTCAACAACCACGGCTCACCACGCCTGACGGCTACCATTGAATTGCGCGGGCAAGCGGACGTCAGCGATGCGTTGGCCAAGCAAGATGCCGATGGCCTGTGGGCGTGGCTGTGCATCAGTGGGGTGATCGACGAAGTGGCCGACATCGCCGAATGGCAGGGCGACGTGGTGGACATGGGCTGCATGGAAACTATCCTTGCGCCCTGCGCCGGCGTGCTGGTGTTTGAAATCGGCCTGGGGGATTACGTTGAGGAAGGGCAGCGTTTCGCGCGGATCATCGGTCGCCCGGGCGATCCCCATTCCGAAGTGATCTTGCATGCCGCGCAAACCGGCCGCATGGTCACCGGCCACCGCGAGCGCCTGGTGGCGCAGGGTTCGGTGGTGGCGAAATTCACCGGAACACGGTTATCCGAGGGCTACAACGGCGGCCCGCTGGATCCATAGTGTGCGAAGGCGGTGTGCCAGTCAGTCACACCGCTATCGCAGGCAAGCCAGCTCCCACATTTGGATGAGTGGGAGTCAGGTATCGAAATGCGACCCCAGCCTTTTCAGGCGGCGCATCCCGCTGTCCAGATGTGCCCGCGCACTGGCCGGGTCGCCCTCACGCATTTGCTCGTAGGTAAGCTGAGCCACCGTTGGGTCGATCAACTGGAGTGGCCGTCCGCTGGCCATCGCCTTCAACTGCACCTCGGCGGCCCGCTCCAGGTAGTACAAGTCATCCCAGGCTTCGGCGATGTTTGGCGCGGCCACCATTACACCGTGGTTTTTCAGGAACAGGATGTCGGCATCGCCCAGCGCCTCGGCGATGCGCTGACCCTCGCGGTTACCCAGGGCCAGCCCGTTGTAGTGTTCGTCCACTGCCGTGCGCCCGTAGAACTTCAACGCCGTCTGACCCAGCCACAATAACGGTGAACCTTGTAGCAGGCACAGGGCAGTGGCATTGGGCATATGGGTATGAAATGCCGCCTTGATGCGCGGCTGCAATTGGTGCAACTGAGCGTGGATGTAAAACGCGGTAGCCTCCGGGGTACCGCTGCCATCGATCACGTTGCCGGCAAAGTCGCATACCAACAGACGGGAGGCGGTGATTTCCTCAAAGGCATAACCAAACGGATTGACGAAAAACAGCCCGTCATGCCCCGGCACCGTGGCCGAAAAGTGGTTGCAGATGCCTTCTTCCATCCCGTGCAACGCCGCCAGTTGCAGGCAGGCAGCCAACTCGACACGTGCATCGATGACTGCGCGACTGTCGAGGTCGAAACGCCCGGCCCGTGGGCTTGAGGAAGTGGGTGTAAAGGTATGTGCCATGGCTCACCACCCCAAGGACTTGAACAGTCCAGGCACGCCATCGAGGGTCGGCAGGATCGCATCCGGGGTGTAGTCGGCCAGCAATTGGCGGCCTGTGCCTCGGTCGATCCACACGCAGCGAAAACCCATATCCCGTGCCGCCGCGTGGTCAAGGTGGGGCTGGCGCAGATGTGCACCACTTGGTCCAGGCTTACCCCCAGTTGCTGATGAGCATGGTCGAACAAGCGACGATCGGGCTTGTAGGCGCCGGCCTGTTGGGCGGTGATGACCCGGTCGATATAGCCGCCCAGTTGCGCAACATTGCCGCTGATCACGTCATCGTCGGTGTTGGAGACGATGCACAGTTTGTAACCCAATGCCTTGAGCTGCCCCAGCGTGCCCACCACTTCGGGAAACGGCGGCATGGCACTGATGCTGTCAGTGAGCAGTGCGCCGTCGTGCTCGTTGGCCGTTAGCCCCAGCTCTTGTAAGGCCTGTTGCAAGCTCAAACCTGCCAGGGTGCGAAAGTTGCGATGCAGCGGCGTTTGCTCCAGGGCGTGTTCGTGATGATCGTAGACGCTGATCAAGGTTTCCCGATCGACCTGGTGCTCGCCTTTTTCATCCAGGATGCGGTCGATGGCGGCACGCAGGCCTTCATCCCACTGGATCAGAGTGCCGTAGCAGTCAAAGGTCAGCCATAGCGGGCGAGGGGAATGTTCGAGCGGCATGGGGATCACCTGTCGGGTCATGGAGGATGTAATCCAGCATAGGAAGCCTGGTTGTCAGTTGGAAATTAAATTAACCTCTTTATCACAGTTGATTTTTCGATATGAGAGTCCCCACCATGTTTGATCTTGAGTTACTGCACACCTTGGTCTGCGTGGTGGATGAAGGCAGCTTTACCCGTGCCGCCGAGCGGGTGCACCGTACCCAGTCCACCGTCAGCCAGCAGATTCGCAAGCTGGAAGACAGCATCGGCCAAGTGCTGCTGGTGCGCGACCGTTCCGGCCAGCATGTCAGCCCCACCGAACAGGGTGAGTTGTTGACCCAATACGCTCGGCGCCTGTTAAGCCTGTCCCGCGAGGCCCGTGATGCCTTGAACACCGACACCCGCCTGGTGCCGGTGCGCTTGGGCGTACCCGAGGACTTCGATGCCACGCGCATGGCCTCGATACTTTCCGGCTTCGTCCGCGCCCGCCCGCAAGCGCGGCTCGAAACGGTGAGTCGCATGAGCACCGAGCTGCGTCGGCAACTCGACAAGGGGGACATCGATATCGCCCTGGTCAAGCGAGAAGCCGGCGGCGGCGAGTGCCATGCCCATTGGCCGGAGACGTTGGTGTGGGTGTGTGGCCAGGGCCAGGACCTGCAGGTTGAAACCCTGCCGCTGGCGTTGTTTCCTCAGGGGTGCATTTACCGTCAGCGGGCCATTCGTACCTTGGACAAAGCGCGACGCAGCTGGCGCGTGGCATTCGGCAGTCACAGCCTGACGGGCATCCAGGCCGCCGTCGCGTCGGGCCTGGGCATCAGCATCCTGCCCATGGGCGCCGTGTTGCCCAGCCACCGTATCTGTCATGAACTACCGCCCGTGCCGCCTTCGGAACTGGCGCTGATCAGCGGTGCGCAGCCGCTCAGTGCCACCCACCGCGACTTGATTGAATGCCTGCGCGCAGAGATTGGGCTGTCGGCGGCATAAGATCGACACCCGGTCATGGCATGCCACGGTGGGTTGACTACGATCAACGTTTGTCGCGCCAACTGGATGCAGTCTGAGGGTTCTATCCAGCCGCCCAACGCAGGAGCGTCGTCACATGGCAACCATGAGAGCAGCAGTCTTCGTTGAAAAAACCGCATCGTCCTGGATGACAAGCCGATTCCCGAGGTCGGCCCCCTGGATGCGCTGGTGCGCATCACCACCACCACCATCTGTGGCACCGACGTGCATATTCTGCGCGGTGAATATCCCGTGGCCAAAGGGCTGACGGTGGGCCACGAACCGGTCGGCGTGATCGAACGGCTCGGCTCCCAGGTACGCGGGTTTGTCGAAGGGCAACGCGTGATAGCGGGGCGATTACCCCAGCGGGCAAAGCTATGCCTGCCTGTGCGGCTGCGGCTCCCAGGACGGTCCTGACACCCGCCACGGTTTTCGCGCGGCGGGCGGTTGGAAGTTCGGCAATACCATCGACGGCTGCCAGGCCGAATACGTATTGGTGCCGGATGCGCTGGCGAACCTGTGCCCGATTCCAGATGGTCTGAGCGATGAGCAGGTGCTGATGTGCCCCGACATCATGTCCACCGGCTTTTCCGGCGCCGAACGGGGCGACGTGAATATTGGCGATACGGTGGTGGTGTTCGCGTTGGGGCCGATTGGCTTGTGTGCCGTGGCGGGTGCGCGGCTGAAGGGTGCATCGAAGATTATCGGCGTCGATGGCGTCAGTGAACGCATGAGCGTTGCCAAGCGCCTCGGCGCGACCGATATCGTCGACTTCCACAAAGGCGATGTCGTCGAGCAGATCATGGCGCTGACGGACGGCCGTGGCGTGGATGTGGCGATCGAGGCGCTGGGGACCCAAGGGACGTTTGAATCAGCGCTACGCGTATTGCGCCCGGGCGGGCGGGTCTCAAGCCTGGGGGTTTATTCCAGCGACCTGCGCATTCCGTACGACGCCTTTGGCGCTGGCCTTGGCGACTACAGCATCGTGTCCACCTTGTGCCCCGGCGGCAAGGAACGCATGCGCCGCCTGATGGCGGTGGTGGCCAGCGGTGGGGTCGACCTTTCGCCGTTGGTGACCCACCGCTTCAAGCTCGATGACATTGAGGCGGCCTACGAGCTGTTCGCCCACCAGCGCGACGGCGTGATGAAGGTCGCCATTACGCCGTAACGTTACACGCCAGCCAAAGGGGGGAGTCGGCGTTTGACTGGGGTTTTCTTGACGATGGCCGTATTGGTTTCGGCGTAGGCGTTGAGCCGGTCGAGCAGGGTGTCGAGCTGTTCCATGGTGCGTACGTGCAGGCGCGCGATAAAACAGTCGTCGCCGGTGACCTTGTCGCACTCGGTGAACTCCGGAATAGCCTGGATTTGCCGTTCCACCTCCTGCAATTTGCCGGGCAGGGGCGGATGCGCACGATGGCTTGCAGCAGATAGCCGAAGTGCTTGGGGTCGATGTCGACGGTGTAGTGGGTCAGCACGCCGCGTTCTTCCAGGCGCCTCAAACGTTCGCCGACGCTGGGCGAAGACAACCCCGTAATCCCCGCCAGTGCCTTGAGTGACAGGCGTGAGTCGTCCATCAAAGCGGCGATCAGTTGCTGGTCGATGGTGTCAATCATGATGTCTGCCTAATAAGAAAAGGTCATCTTCAGGTTTTGCCTTTTTTAGTCGCTGGAGCGGCTGCCGAGCAGATTGCCATAATTGAGCCTCACTTGAGGAGCATCAATCGTGGACACATCTATCCGTCGCGGTACATGGGAAATGGTCGCCGCCATGCTGATCTCGGGCACCATCGGCTGGTTTGTACTGGTGTCGGGCGTGTCGGTGATCGAAGTGGTGTTCTGGCGCTGCGTATTCGGTGGGCTGACCCTATTGCTGGTGTGCGCGTTGCTCGGTTACCTGCGTCTGGACCTGCTGAGTTGGGCCAAGGTCGGGCTGGCGATGCTCAGCGGCGTGGCCATCGTCGGTAACTGGCTGCTGCTGTTCGAGTCCTATTCCCACGCGTCCATCGCGATCAGCACGGCGGTGTACAACGTCCAGCCGTTCATGCTGGTGATGTTGGCGGCCCTGTTTTTGGGTGAAAAGATCACGGCGCAGAAGCTCGCGTGGCTGAGCGTGGCGTTCCTCGGCATGCTGGCGATTGTCACCGCTCATGGCGAGCAACAGAGTGGCGGGGATTATCTGGCGGGTATCGCATTGGCGTTGGGCGCGGCGTTTTTGTATGCGATTGCGGCGCTGATCATCAAGCGATTGAAGGCCGTGCCGCCGCATTTGATGGCGTTGATCCAGGTGGCAACCGGCGCCGTTCTGCTGGCTCCGTTGGTGCCTTGGAGCAGCGTTTCAACCGCCCCCAACGGCTGGGCAGCGCTGGTGACGCTGGGTGTGGTGCACACCGGCTTGATGTACGTGTTGCTGTACGGCGCGATTCAGAAACTGCCAACCGCCTTGACCGGTGCGCTGTCGTTCATCTACCCGATTGCAGCGATTTTCGTCGACTGGTTCGCCTTCGGGCATCGCCTGGACTGGCTGCAATGGCTAGGTGTAGCGGCGATTCTGCTGGCAGCTGCCGGGTTGCAACGCGGCTGGTGGTGGTCGCCCCGTAGGAGCGAGCTTGCTCGCGAAGATCGTTAACGATAACGCAGCGCGTCAGGTTGAACGCGCCGCTCTCCGGTTTTTTCGCGAGCACGCTCGCGCCTACAGTTTGGGGTCAGTGGGTGCCTTGGAAAATGATGTTTTCCGGGTTGAAGTGAGCTACGCCGCTGCCGGGCTGAGGCAGGCCGAGGATGTGCCCCTTGATCTTGCCCACCACGTGCATTTCGCAGGGTTTGCAGTCGAACTTCAAGGTCAGCACCTCGTCGCCATGGATCAACTGCATGGGCGCAACCTTGGTCTTCACGCCCGTGACACCCTTGGCCTGTTTAGGGCACAGGTTGAACGAGAAGCGCAGGCAGTGCTTGGTGATCATCACCGGCACTTCGCCGGTTTCTTCATGGGCTTCGAAGGCGGCGTCAATCAGCTTCACACCGTGACGGTGATAGAAGTCACGGGCCTTTTGGTTGTAGACGTTAGCCAGGAACGACAGGTGCGCTTCCGGGTAGACCGGCGCGGGCGTGGTTTCGGCTTTACGGCCACCACGCGGATGCGCGGCCACACGGGCGGCAGTCAGCGCTTCGATCACTTCGCGGCGCAACGCCTTGAGCTGCGAGTTGGGGATGAAGAACGCCTGCGGTGCATCCAGCTGGATGTCGGTGGCGTGGTATTCGGTGGTGCCCAACTGGCCGAGCAGGTCGCGCAGGGTGTCCAGCGCCTGTTCCGGCTTGTTGGCCACGCCGAACGGACCGGGCAGGGTAACGCTGGCGCTGATGCCTTCTTCGCTGGTCGCGGTGACTTCCAACGCCTGCTCACGCAAACGAGCGGCCCAGGTCAAACCGATACGGCGCTCAGACGAAGTCTTGAGCAGCGCCTGTTGCCAGTTATGGTCCAGGTTGCGGTTCAGCGGATGGTTGGGGCGCAGTTGATGCAGGCCAGCCGGCATTTCATTCGGCTCGACGCGGTAGCGGTAGCGCTTCTCGCCGTCTTCTTCGAACTCGCCCTTGGGCTCGGCAATGTTGGCGCGGAAACCCACCACCTCACGCTTGACCAGCACATTGAGGCCGTCGCCATTGGACAGCGGCTCATGGGTGACCACCTGCAAGTCGCGTTTGCCGGCTTTTTTCCACACCCACCGGCAAGCCGGTGAAGGTCGGCGTGTCGAAGGCGCCGATGTCGACCTTGCGGTCGGTAACGAAGTAGTCGGTGCTGCCACGGTGGAAGGTTTTTCCGGGTCCGGCAGGAAGAAGTGCGCGGTACGGCCGCTGGACGCACGGGCCAGGTCCGGACGGTCTTCAAGCACGTCGTCGAGGCGCTGGCGGTAATAGGCGGTGATGTTCTTCACATAGCCCATGTCCTTGTAGCGGCCTTCGATCTTGAACGAACGCACGCCGGCTTCGACCAGTGCGCGGATGTTGGCGCTCTGGTTGTTGTCTTTCATCGACAGCAGGTGCTTTTCAAAGGCCACGACGCGGCCCTGGTCATCTTTCAAGGTGTACGGCAGGCGGCAAGCCTGAGAGCAATCGCCACGGTTGGCGCTGCGGCCGTTCTGCGCGTGGGAGATATTGCACTGCCCGGAGAACGCCACGCACAGTGCGCCGTGGATGAAGAATTCGATGGCGGCATCGGTTTCGTCGGCGATGGCGCGGATTTCTTGCAGGTTCAGCTCACGGGCCAATACCAACTGCGAGAACCCGGCCTGGTCGAGAAACTTGGCGCGACCCAGGGTGCGAATGTCGGTCTGGGTGCTGGCGTGCAGCTCGATGGGCGGAATATCCAGCTCCATCACGCCCAGGTCCTGCACGATCAATGCGTCGACCCCTGCGTCATACAGCTGATGGATCAGCTTGCGCGCGGGTTCCAGCTCGTTGTCATGCAGGATGGTGTTGATGGTGGTGAACACACGGGCGTGGTAACGACGGGCGAATTCCACCAGTGAAGCGATCTCGCTCACTTCGTTACAGGCGTTGTGGCGTGCGCCGAAGCTCGGCCCGCCGATGTAGATGGCGTCGGCGCCATGCAAGATAGCCTCGCGCGCAATGGCAACATCGCGGGCAGGGCTGAGCAATTCCAGGTGATGCTTGGGCAAGGACATAGTTTTTTTAGTCAGGCTTGTCACGGTCGAGGCGCGCATTGTAGCTGCGAAATGCCGGGGGGCACCTACCACAGGGCTGGCTGGGTAGGTCAGAGGACCAATGAGATCCATTGTAGGAGCTGGCTTGCCTGCGATGCAGGCACCTCAGATATTCAGTTAAACCGTGGCGATGCCAGCTCCCACAGGGTTAGGCTTTTGCGGCCATTGCGGTGACTTCAACGCGCATACCTTCAACGGCCAGGGAGGCCACGCCCACCGCCGCCCGCACGGGCCACGGCTTGGCAAAGAAGCGTTTGTACACTTCATAGAACGCGGCGCGGTCTGCCATGTCGGTGAGGTAAATGGTCAAGTGCATCACCCGGTCCATCGAGCTGCCGGCCTTTTCCAGGGCCACTTTCAGTGCTTGCAGGGTGCATTCGCTTTGCAGCGTGACATCGCCCAGTTCCAGGCTGCCGTCGGCACGGGTGGGGATCTGGGTGGAAACCAGGATGCCGTTGAAGCCGATCACGTCAGACGAAATCGAGTCGGCATCCGGATCAGGGGTGTAGGACAGGTCGTGGTTGGCCATGGGCGCGCCTCTTGATGGACAGGTTCAGAAAGGCGCCCATGGTCCCCGAAAACTAACCCCGGGGCAAACTACGCCCAGCGACGGAACAGCACGCTGGCGTTCACACCGCCAAATCCAAAGCCGTTGGACAGCGCGTATTCAATCGCCATTGGCCGTGCGGCGCCGCGCACCATGTCCAAGCCCTCCGCGAGGGCATCGGGGTTGTCCAGGTTGAGTGTCACCGGGGCAACCTGGTCGCGCAGGGCGAGTACGGTGAAGATCGCTTCGATACCACCTGCCGCGCCCAGCAAGTGGCCGGTGGCGGATTTGGTCGAGCTGATGGCGGGGCTGCCGACGGCGCCAAACACCGTTCTGATCGCCGCGAGTTCACCTTTGTCACCCACCGGCGTCGAGGTGGCATGGGCATTCAGGTACTGCACTGCAGACGCATCGACCCCGGCTTGGCGCAATGCCTGCACCATGGCACGACGCGCACCGTCGCCGTCTTCGGGGCCTGCGGTCATGTGATACGCATCGGCACTGGTGCCGTAGCCCACCAGTTCGGCGATGGGCTGTGCGCCTCGGGCCAAGGCGTGTTCGAGTTCCTCAATGACCAGGATGCCGGCACCTTCGCCCATTACAAAGCCGTCGCGCGCCTGGTCGAATGGCCGCGAGGCCAGCGGCGGCGTTTCATTGAAGTCGCTGGACAACGCCCGCGCCGCCGCAAAGCCTGCCAGGCTGACGCGATGGATTGCCGCTTCGGCACCGCCGCATACGGCCACATCGACTTCACCGGCACGAATCATCCGCGCGGCATCGCCAATCGCTTGCACACCCGCCGCGCAGGCCGTAACCGGCGCACCCAGCGGGCCTTTCAAGCCGTAATTGATCGACACATGCCCAGCGGCCATGTTGCTGAGGAACGATGGAATGGTGAACGGTGACAGGCGCCGTGGGCCTTTGCTGTCGGTGATACGCACCGCTTCGGCAATGGCCGGGAAGCCGCCGACACCGGAAGCAATGATGGTTGCCGTGCGCTCCTGCTGCTCCACGGTGTGCGGCGCCCAGCCCGCTTGTTTCAAGGCCTCATCCGCCGCCGCCAGGGCGAACAGGATAAAGCGGTCCATCTTGCGCTGTTCCTTGGCGGCCAACAGGCGGTCCGGATCAAACCCGGCCTCGGGGTCCTGCAATACGCTCTGTACCTGGCCGCCGATGCTGATTGCCAAGTCGCCGATCAAGTCTTCCGGCAGGCGACGAATGCCCGATTGTCCGTCCAACAGGCGTTTCCAGGTGGATTCCACGCTCGATCCCAGCGGCGTCAGCGCGCCCATGCCTGTCACAACGATGCGTTTACTCATGATCAATCGACTCCGGTTGCGTTGAGGGTACAGACCCTATGGACGTCACTATCATAATGAAAGTAACATGGCGTCACACAACTTTGTACCGGAGCACAGGAACTCGCATGCAACGCAAATCCCTCGTCAGCGACGAATGCCCTATCGCCCGCAGCCTTGAGCGGGTAGGGGAGTGGTGGAGCATCTTGATCATGCGCGACGCGCTGCACGGCCTGCGCCGTTTCGATGAGTTCTCGCGCAGCCTGGGCATCGCGCCGAACATGTTGACGCGCCGCCTGAATGGTTTGGTTGAGGCGGGAATGTTGGAGCGTCGTCCGTACAGCGAACGACCGCCACGCTACGAATATGTGCCGACGGCCAAGGGCGAGGATTTCAGCGCAGTGTTGATGTCGTTGGTGGCGTGGGGCAATCGGCATTTTGCCGAAGAAGGCACCAGTGTCGAGGTGGTCGAGCGCGCTACCGGGCTGCCGGTGCAACCGGCGATGGCGAATGCCCAAGGCCAGTGTGTGCCGCTGGAAGACTGCGTGATCCAGGCCGGCCCAGCCGCCAGCGCGGGGATGCGCCAGCGGTTGGGCACTATGGCGCAGTGATCAGAGCAGGGTAAACGGGTAGTCGACGATCAGACGCAACTCGTTCAACTTGCCGTCGCCCTGGTCGGCATTCGACGACACGATGGCATCGCGCACCCGCAACGACAGGTTTTTTGCCGGGCCGCTCTGGATCACGTACTTGGCTTCCACATCCGTCTCGTGGTGCGCGCCGTCGGCACCGTAGTCGCCCACATAGGCGCTGTTGGCGGGAGTGTGAGTACCATTGATATCCGAGCCGTTGATGTAACGGCTCATGAAGCTCAATCCCGGCACGCCATAGCTGGCCATGTTCAAGTCATAACGAATCCCCCACGACTGCTCGCCCGGGCCGTTGAAGTCGCCCCATTGCACCGAGTTGGCCAGGAACACCGAGTCGCCGCCTTCGCCTGCGCCATTGTTGCCGGTACCGATGTAGTCAAACGGCGTGTCGCCATGCACCTTCTGGAACGACAGCGTCAGCGTGTGGGCCTGCAGGAACGAATACGCCGCCGCCAACGAATACGTGGTGTTGTTGATCGCCCCGGCCTTGGCGCTGCCGGTGTCGAGGGTGCGGTACAGGTTGCCGTCCAGGGCCAGGGACTGGTCATGCCCCAACGGAATCACGTAGTTGAGGTTGGTGTAGTACTGGCGCCAGATGTCTTCCAGTTCGCCCGCATACACGGTCGCGCTCAGCGACGGCGTAAAGGTGTATTTGCCGCCGACAAAACTGGCGCTGTTGGCCGCGATATTGGCGTAGGTCGCATAGATATCGTGGTCGTGGTTGCTGGTCATGCCGCTGTTGGTGCTGGTGAAGTGCCCGGCTTCCAGGTCCAGGCCGGCGATTTCGCTGCTGGTCAGGTCGAAACCGGTGGCCGTTTGCGGCAACAGGCGCGTACCGCCGGTGGCGAATACCGGTGCGGTGGGCTGCATGTCACCGAATTTCAATTCGGTCTTGGACACCTTGATCTTCACCGCCGCGCCCACTGAGCCATAGGCGTTTTCGGGGTCGCCATGGCGGTCGGTGGGCAAATCGCCGGTGCCGGCGTCCGCATGGGTGGCGTCCAGCTTCACGCCGCCGTAAGCGTAGGCATCCACACCGAAACCGATGGTGCCCTGCGTAAAGCCCGAGGCGTAGTTGAGCATGGCGCCCTGGGTCCAGTCGCGGTTGTCGGCCTTGCCGCTTTGGCGGTCACGGTCGAAGTAATAGTTGCGCAACAGCCCGGTGATGCTACTGCCTTCGACAAACCCCTTGGAGTCCGCCTGGTCCGTCACGGACTCGGCAAATGCCATTTGGCTGATACCGGCGCACACCGCCAGCGCTAACAGGCTCGACTGTTTGATCATGTTATTAACTTCCCCAGGATAATGAACGCGTGCACAGAAACACCGCACTTGTTGACAGCGAAAAAAGTTCTATTGGCAGGTGTTTGTAAGTGAGGCGTTACAGTTTTTTATTGTGTTTGGCGTGGTTGCCGAAGCCGATTCTATGCCCAGTTTCAAAGGCCCGCAGCCAAGCGCAGGATGAAACTCGATTAATTAAACTTCACGTTGTTTAAACAGCGCTGGGTGTAGCGTTGGAACTGTCTTAGCCGCTCTGCTTCGACACTACCCTTTGGTTGCCGCCGCAGATTCTGCGGCGGATTTTTTCGTTGTTGTCTTTTTTAAGTTGGGGGCTTAGTTGAACTTAGTGCGCCAACCCTTGCAGGGTGATGCCCATCGGGAACGGGGGCAGGCTGGCGGGCGCCGCCTTCATTTGTTGGCGGTAACCGAGCGGGCTGGTACCCAGTTGTTTTTGAAAGGCACGTCGCATGCGTTCTTCACGGCCGAAGCCAACGGTTTCGGCAATCCGCTTCGATCGGCTCACTGGTGGTCGCCAGCACACGGCAGGCGGCCTCCAAGCGTAAACTCTCCACCGCTTGAGCCGGTGTTTCGCCAGTGGCGGCCACATAGGCCCGTGCAAAATGACGCGGGCTCATGCCGAATTGCTCGGCCAGACGCTCCACGCGTAGATCGCCATTCAGATTCCCCGCTATCCAGGCATGCAAGCGCGCCAGGCGCACATCGGGGTCGGTGCGCAAGGCGGTGGATTGGGCTTTCAACGGGGCACTCAATTGCGGTTGTTCCGCCGAGCGCCACAGGAACACCGTGAAATAACGCGCCAGGGACAGTGCCACGTGGGGCCCGAGATCATGCTCCACCAACCCCAATGCCAGGTCGATACCGGCGGTGGCTCCACCGCAGGTCCATAGGTTGTGGTCGTGCAGGTACAGCGCGTCGGTCTGGCAGATGACCTTGGGGTAACGCGCCTGCAACTCCTCAGCGAACTTCCAATGGGTCACCACCTTGCGTCCATCCAGCAGGCCGGCAGCGGCGAGTGCAAAGGCACCGGTGCCGATCGAGCACAGGCGGCGGATGTGCGTAGCGCGCTGGCTTAGCCAGGCGCAGGCCTGCTCGTTGGCCTCCAATGCGGCCATGCCCGGGCCACCTGCGACGATCAGCGTGTCAATCACTGGTGCCTGTTGGTCGATCTGTTGCAATGACAGCGTGGTGGCGCTGATCCCTGACACCGACGTGATCTGCCCGCCCAGCGGCGAAGCCAGCAGCAAGCGATACGGCGGCTGTGTGGCGAAGTCGCCCCCAGCAAACGTGGGATCGCCGCAAACACCTCCAGCGGTCCAGCGGCGTTGAGCAGCAGCAAGTCGTCGAAAGCCAGCACGACGACCGTGCGCGTAGCGGTGTCCGATGTGGCAGTAAAGGAGGGGTGTTTGGCATGGAGCGGCACGGCAAGCCTCGACATACTGGGTTCAACGCAAAAATGAGGGCACGACAATGACGCTAAAACCACACGCTGCCAAGCACCCCTTGCTGCGCCGCCTGCTTGGGATGGCGTGCCTGGCCACGCTGTTGATCGTGCAACCGGTGTCGGCGGCGTTGCACGTGGGCGATCAAAGCGGGTTGATCCAAGCCATGCTGCACGCGGCGGGAGAGGACAAGGACTTGCCGGACGCCCTGGTGTGGCACCCGTTCAACGCCGGTACCACGTTGCTTGAAGCCCTCAGTGCCGGCGCCATCGACGTCGGTGTGGTGGGCAATGCGCCGCCGATCTTTGCCCAGGCGGGCGGGTTCGATGTGCGCATCATTGGTGTGGCGAGTGGCGCGCAGAACAACAATGCGCTGTTGCTGCCCGAAGGGTCGACTATCCAGCAGGTTGCCGACTTGAAAGGCAAGCGCGTCGCGGTCGCCAAAGGCACCAGCGGGCATTACCTGTTATTGGCGGCGCTGCGCCAGGCCGGGTTGACCTCCAGGGATGTGAACATCGCCTACGTCAGCCCGGTTGATGCACAAAACGCCTTCGCCAGCGGCCGTCTGGAGGCCTGGTCGGTGTGGTATCCCTTTGTCGGGCAGGCCACGTCCCGTGGCGCACGCATCCTGGTGGACGGCGGCCCATGGCCGGAAACCGGGCAGAACTTTACCGTGGCCAGCCTCAAGGCCCTGGCAGACCCTGAGCGTGCCGCCCAGGCCGGCGACCTGCTGGCACGCCTGGCGCGAGCCCAAGCCTGGGCCACCGCACACCCGGACGCCTGGGCCGAGGTGTTCGCCCAGACCACGCGACTGCCGGTGGCGTTGGTGCGCGACATGCTTGCCCACCAGAACCTGAATTACGTACCCATTGATCCGGCGGTCATCGCCCTGCAACAGCGCCTGGCGGACACGTTCGCGACCGAACACGTGATCCCACGACCGTTGGAGGTCGGGCAGATATTCGACCCGCGCTTCAACGCCGTACTGCCATCCCCTAACTGACTGATCGTTTTCAACCTTGCCGGTGCACGCCCGGCAGGGGTTCCTGCACCCGGAGAAAAGCCATGCACCGCACCACACTCAAACGCCAGAAGACCGGCCTTATCGGCGTCGACCCCACCCGCAGCGCCGGCGGCTACACCTTGTTTGCCCCGCAAACCGCCGACGGCCAGGTGTTTTTGATCGACCTCGACGGCGAGGTTGTCCATCGCTGGAAGCTGCCCCAGCGCCCAGGGCGCGACGCCGTGATCCTGCCCAACGGCAACCTCGGCTACAACGGCAACCACCCCGATTCACCCGAGCTGTTCCCGGGCTGGTCGGTGTGGCATGGCGGTGCGTTCAGCGAAGTGACTCCCGAAGGCGAAGTGGTATGGGAACACACCGACCTGTTGCACCATCACGACGCGCAGTGGCTGGACAACGGCCACCTGCTGTACACCACGGTCGAGCCGCTGAGTACCGAGTTGGCCAATCGTGTTGTGGGCGGCATCCCGGGCAGTGAAGCGGCCGGTGGGGTGATTTATGCCGACGTGGTCAAGGAAGTCGACCGCCAGGGTCACGTGGTATGGGAATGGCGCAGCTGGGAGCACCTGAAACCCGAGGATTACCCGCTACATGACACGTTCGAACGCTACCACTGGCCAATGACCAATGCAGTGTCGCCGGGCCGCGATGGCAAGGTCATTCTGAGCCTGCGCAGCGTCTCTTCGGTGATAGCCATCCAGCGTGGCAGCGGTGAGGTGCTGTGGCGCCTTGGCCACGACCTGGTAGCGCAGCAGCACTGCCCGAGCGAGCTGGAAAACGGCAATGTGCTGGTGTTCGACAACGGTATTTCCCGTCCGCATATCAGCATGCCGCACTCGCGCATCCTCGAAATCGATCCACTCAAGCAGCGTATCGAATGGCAATACGCCGACACTCCAGGCTACGCGTTCTTCACGCCGTTCATGGGCGGCGCCCAGCGCTTGCATAACGGCAACACCCTGGTGACCGAGGCCAACTTCGGGCGTTTGTTCGAAGTCACACCGGCCGGCGACGTGGTGTGGGAGTACATCAACCCGCATTTCGCCACCTATCCCGATGAAGCGTCCCGCCGCTACCTGCCGGGGAAAAACAACGCGATCTTCCGCGCCCACCGTTACCAGCGCCAAGACCTCCCATGGCTGCGTGACTGAACAACGACTGCAACGATCACGCTCACGCAGGCCACGCGCAGCGAAGTATCGACTCATCTTTGCGTTAAGGAACTTGCGATGACTCTGCTTTATTCGCGCCACCTGACTGTGGGTGCACTGGGCTTATGCTCGTTGATACACGCGCTACCGGCTACCGCCGAGGCGCTACCTGGCGACACCGACACCGTGCTGCAAGCGGTGACGGTGGAGTCGCGCCGCCGCGCCGAAGACGCCCAGCAAGTGCCCGTGGCCATGAGCGTGCTTGGCGCGCAAACCCTTGAGGAACAACGCCTGTATCGCTTGCAGGATTTGCAGCAAGCCATGCCCAGCGTCAATGTGGCGTTTATGCATGCGCGCCAATCCAGCCTGTCGATTCGCGGGCTGGGCAACAACCCGGCCAGCGATGGCTTGGAGGGCAGCGCCGGGATCTACCTGGACAACGTGTACCTCGGGCGCCCTGGCATGGCGGTGTTCGACCTGCTGGACGTGGAGCAGATCGAACTGCTGCGCGGGCCACAAGGCACCTTGTTTGGCAAGAACACCACGGCGGGGGTGCTGAATATCACCACCCGACGTCCCAGCTTCACCCCCAGGGCAGCCTGGCGACCTCGGTGGGCGAGGACGGCTATGCGCAAACCCAGGCAAGTTTTTCCGGGCCGCTCAGCGACACACTGGCGGGCCGGATTGCGGCGTATCGCACCCATGAAAACGGTTATGTGAAGAATGAATACGACGGCAACACCCTCGGCGGCGGTGGGCGCCAGGGCTTTCGTACACAGTTGCTGTTCAAGCCCAACGAGGATTTCAATCTGCGTTGGCTCGCCGACTACAACGAGGAAGACTCCAGCGCCGGCACCCGCTCGTTGTTCAGTACCGGGCCGACCATCAACGGTGTCAACCGCTACGAGCAACGCGCCGCTGCCGTGGGCGCGACACTGGTCAGTGGGCGCCGGGTCAACCTGGATGCCGAGCAGAGCGTCAAGGTCTTCCAGGGCGGTACCTCGCTGGAGGCGAACTGGACGCTGCCGAGTGACTTTACCTTGACCTCCATCAGCGCCTATCGCTGGTGGGATTTCACCCGCGCAACGACGACGAGCTGAACGTCGATGTGATGCACAACGTCGGCCAGTCCGCGCGGGACAAACAGTATTCCCAGGAACTGCGGCTGGCCTCGCCGGTGGGCGAGCACTTCGACTACGTGCTGGGCGCGTATTACTTGCGCCAGGAAATGCGCAATACCGTGTTCACCGATTACGGCCCGTTGGCCGATACCTGGAACGGTACGCCCCAAGGCGCGCTGAATAACGTCACCAGCGTCGGCCATGGCACGGTCGACACCGACAGCTTTGCCACGTTTGCCCAAGGTACTTGGCACCTGACACCCACGGTGGATTTCAGCCTGGGCCTGCGCGGCACCTACGAACGCAAACAGGCGAATGTCACGCGTGACGCTCCCGTTGGCGGCGCTACGGTGACGGGCGCAGCCGCTGCCGCCAGGGCCGGGCGAGTAGGGGCGTACGATTCCGGCGACTTGAGCCTCTACAGCTTCAGCCCCTCGGCGCTGGCCAGCCTGGCCTGGCATGTCAATGAACACGTGCTGGCGTACGCCTCGTTGTCCCACGGTGAGAAGTCCGGTGGCGTCAACCTCAGTGTGGCCAGTGCACCGGTCGCCGGGGCCGACTCACTGTTGATCGGCAGCGAACGTGCCAACGACGCGGAGTTGGGCGTCAAGACCACACTGCTCGACCAACGCCTGACCCTCAACGCCAACCTGTTCTGGACCGTGGTGCACGGCTACCAGACCAACGCCTACGACGATGCCAACCTCACCAGCTACCTTACCAACGCGGGCACGGTTCGCAGTCGTGGCCTGGAGCTGGAGAGCAGTTGGCGGCCAGTGCGCGGCTTGACCCTCAGCGTCAACGGGTCGTTCAACGATGTGCGCTACCTGTCGTATGAAGACGCGCCATGCCCAGCCGAAGTCGCCCTGCGCCCCGGTGCGCCCGCCGCCTGTGACTTGAGCGGGCACGCCGTGGTCGGTGCGTCGAAGTGGATCTACAACACCACCGCCAGCTACCAGTGGCAGCTCGACAACGGCCTGCAACCCTATGTGAATGGCAACTATGCGTGGCGCTCCCATGCCGTGGGCACCATTGACGATTCCCGCGAAGCCCAGTTGCCGGGTTATGCGCTGGTCAACCTGTCGACCGGCGTGCGCGGAAACTGGGGCGATGGGCAATGGGACGTGTCGTTGTGGCTGAAAAATGCCTTCGACAAAACCTACTACACCACCCTGTGGAACTCGCCGAACGGCGCGTATACCGGCGTGTTGGGTACGCCACGTACGTTGGGCGCGACGGCGCGTTATGACTTTTGATCACCAAGGCATAAGCCAGCACGTTTGATTATTGGACAGGCCAAACCGGTGCGGACATTGTTGGGCGCTTACTTTCAGGGAGTGCCCCATGCCCGCACAACGCCAACTCAAACTGGGTGCGTTCATGCGCCCAGCCAGTATTCACACCGGCGCCTGGCGCTATCCCGGCGCGTTTCGGGACGCCAACTTCAACTTCGCCCACCTGAAGCGCTTTGCACAAACCCTTGAGCGTGGGCGTTTCGATGCGTTTTTCATGGCCGACCACCTGGCCTTGCTGAATATGCCGACCGAGGCGTTGAAGCGCAGCCATACCGCCACCTCTTTCGAACCCTTCACGCTGTTGTCCGCCCTGAGCCAGGCCACCGACCATATCGGGTTGGTGGCCACAGCCTCGACGACGTACGACGAGCCGTTCCATATCGCCCGGCGCTTTGCCTCACTCGACCACCTGAGCAATGGCCGTGCCGGCTGGAATATCGTCACCACTGCCAACCCCGATGCTGCGCTGAATTTCGGCCTGGAAGAGGCGTATTCCCACGATGAGCGTTACGCCCGCGCCCGTGAGTTCTACGACGTAGTCACCGGGCTGTGGGACAGTTGGGCCGATGACGCGTTTATCCGCGATGCCGACAGCGGCATCTATTTTGACCCGGACAAACTGCACACCCTGGATCACAAAGGCCGCTACCTGAGCGTGCGCGGCCCGCTGCATATCGCCCGGCCGGTACAAGGTTGGCCGGTGATCGTGCAGGCCGGCTCTTCCGAGCCTGGGCGGCAATTGGCGGCAGAAACCGCCGAAGTGATCTTCGTGGCACCGGGCACCTTGGAGGAGGGCAAGGCGTTCTATGCGGACATCAAGCGCCGCATGCGCCTGATCCAACGTAACCCGGACCACTTGAAAATCCTCCCCGGCGCGTTTGTGGTCGTCGGCGATACTTTGGACGAAGCACGCCGCATCCGCGCGCACCTCGACAGCCTGGTGCATGAACAGAGCGCTATCGCTTCACTGTCAGTCGCGTTGGGCACGGATGCCTCGAAATTCGACCCGGACAAATTCCTGCCAAGCATCCCCGAAACCAACGGCAGCCAAAGCTCCCGCGAGCGCGTACTGGCCTTGGCGGACCGTGAACAACTCACCGTGCGTCAATTGGCGCAACGCCTGGGCGGTTATGCCGGTTTGTCGTTTGTCGGCACGCCCCACGGCATTGCAGACCAGATGCAGCAATGGCTGGAGGAGGAGGGCAGCGACGGTTTCAACATCATGTTCCCGTGGCTGCCGGGTGGGCTGGATGACTTCGTCGATAAAGTCGTGCCCGAGCTGCAAGGGCGCGGCATATTCCGGCGCGAGTATGAAGGCACGACGTTGCGCGAGAACCTGGGTTTGCCACGCCCGGCCAACCGGTTTTTCAGTTCTTGAATACACCGCTCAGCACAAAGGCGTAGCGCTCCGGGCGGATATAAAACGTGGTGCGGTCGCAACAATGGCCGTTGGCGAAATACGACGTGCGCTCCATCACCAACAGCGCCGCACCGCGTTTGACGTTAAGCGCCGTGGCCAGGGCTTTATCCGCCTCCTGCGCACGAATCGCCAGGTCGGCGCGGGTCACGGGCTGGCCGGTGACGTGCTCCAGCACGGAATAGATCGGCTGGTGCTCGGCCTCCGCCCACACCACAGCAGCCAATGCTGCCGGTAAATGGCTGCGGCCCAAGGCGATGGGTTCTTCATCCACAAAGTGCAGCCGCTCCAGCAGCAGGCAACGCTCTGCGCCGTCGAACAACTCACGCAAGCCTTCGGGCATCGCCTGCTCGGTATGACTGATGACGTGCATGCTCGGCTTGAGCCCCTGCAGCAATAGCGCTTCATGAAAACTGCGCAGCGCATCCAGGCCGTGGCGCACCTGTTTGGCTGCGACGAAGGTGCCTTTGCCCTGTTTGCGCTCTACCACACCGTCATCACTGAGCTTGCCCACGGCCAAACGCACGGTCACGCGGCTCACACCAAAGCGTTGGCCCAGCTCGGCCTCGGAGGGCAACTTGCCGCTGGGTTCGAAGTCGCCGCGCTGGATTTCTTCCAGCAACCGATGGGCGATCTGTTCATAGAGCGAGGTGCTGCTGTCGCGAAGAATTGGGGTGGGCACTGTCGGCTTCCATGACCTGGGAGCGGGGCGCCTGCGCCTTCGCTTCTAAGGTTATAAAAATAGGTTATTGGGACAACTTGTATTAAGACGTATTATGTCGAGCAATTCCATTGTAAACGACCTGACGACACTTGCCATGCCCAAAACCACTGCATTTGCGGCCGACGCGCTGACGGTCGATGCCATCAGCTTCAGCTACCCCAATGGGCACCGGGTATTTTCTTCGTTCAGCCTGAGCGCGAAACCCGGGGAGTTCGTGGCGATTCTTGGCCCGTCGGGCTGCGGCAAGACCACCTTGCTCAACCTGTTGTCAGGGTTCCAGCAGCCACAGGACGGCCAGATCCGCATCAACCAGGCGGCGGTGCGCCCGGAGTTGGCCGAGCTGGGTTATGTGTTCCAGTCGGCGCAGTTGTTTCCCTGGCTGAGCGCCTTGGAGAACGTGCGCTTTGGCCTGCGCATGAATGCAACCACCCGCGAGGCACAGCAGCGTGAGCACGCCCTGAAGTACTTGCGCCTGGTGGGGTTGGAGCAGGCCGCCGAGCGTTTGCCACATCAACTGTCGGGCGGCATGCAACAGCGAGTGTCGCTGGCTCGCACCTTGGCCTTGGAGCCCAGCGTCCTATTGATGGACGAGCCGTTCGCCGCGCTGGACGCCATCAGCCGCAACAGCATGAATGAAGAAACCCTGCGTATCTGGGCCGAGCTGGGCCAGACCGTGTTGTTCATCACCCATGACATCGATGAAGCGGTGTTCCTGGCCGACCGCGTGATCGTGCTCAACATCGCGCCCGGCGGCATACACAGCGAGTTGAACATCGACCTGCCACGCCCACGCTCCAACCTGCACACCCGCCGTCTGCCGGCCTTTCTCGATTACCGCAATGAACTGATGGAGCGCATTGCCCAGGTCATGGACATGCCTTCGACCCCCACCCGTCAACCCGAGCTAACCGCATGATCAAACGTTCCCTGCTTGCCCTTTCATTGACCGTTGCTGCGCTGGCGGGCGGGGTGTCCGCCGAAGAGAAACCGCTGCGCATCGGTTATGTGTTCGCCATGGCCAACGCACCGGCACTGATCGCCGATAAAGAGGGTTTCTATCGTGAGGAGGGGCTCAACGTCGACCTCAAGGCCCTCGGCGATGGCCCGGTGATCCAACAGGCGCTGGCAGCCGGTGAGCTGGATGTGGCTTACGTCGGCACACCGCCGGTGTACCAATGGTTTTCCCGTGGGTTGCAAAGCCGCATCCTGGCCAAGGTCAACTATGGCCAAGCGGCAGTGATCGTCGATGCCAAGAGCCCGATCAACAGCCTGGAAGCGCTCAAGGGCAAAAAAGCTCGCGGGGGTGAAGAAGGGCAGCGGTATGGACGTGCTGCTGCGCGGGTACGTGCTCAAGGAAAAGGCCGGACTCAACCCCGACAAGGACCTGGACATCATCGACATGCCGCCGGGCAACATGAACGCGGCGCTGGAGCGCGGCATCGTGGATGCCGCGTTTTCCTGGGAACCCTTTGTCAGCCAATCGTTGCTGCGCGGCTCCAGCCGGGTGCTGCTGGACGTGAATAAAGCCCTGCCGAATTACCCGTGGTACGTGGTAATCGCCCTGCCGAAAACCCTGCAGGAACGCCCGGACGACGTGGTCAAGTTGCTGCGCGCACACCGCAAGGCGATCGCGTTCCTGAATGAACACCCGGACGAGTCGAACCGCATCATCGCCGAGGCCTTTAAGCTTGAAGCGGTGCAGGGTGCCGACGGCAAGACCATCACCCCGAAGCCATCGTTGCCCAAGCCCGTACACGCCTCGGCTGGTCGGCCAACCTTGAGGCCTCGGACATCCAGTTTATCCAGCGCCTGATGAACTACTCCTACGACCTCGGTTTTATCGACAAGACGCTCAAGACCGAGCAGATCGTGGACACCTCCTACCTGGAAAAAGCCTCGCGCTGAGTCACTCATGCATTTGCCAAAACCCAATTGGGGATGGGCTTCGCTCCCATTCCTGCTGTTGATCTGGATCGCCCTGGCCAGCCGCTTTCCCACCTACATCCTGCCGCAGCCGTGGGACGTGGCGCGTGAAGCCGTGCGTTGGCTGGCGGACGGTTCGCTGTGGCAGCACCTGCGCGCCAGCGTGTTGGAAGAAGTCGGCGGTTTTTTTGCGGCGGTGATCGTGGCGATCCTGCTGGGCACTGCCGGTGGGTTGTCGTCGCGGTTTCGCGACTTCATCTCGCCGCTTAACAGCCTGTTCATGGCGATTCCGCCCATCGCCTGGGCGCCGTTGATCATGATCATTTTTGGCTTGGGCTATGTGTCCATCGTGCTGGTGATTTTTATCGCGGCGGTGTTCCCCATGGCGGTGACGATTCAGGAGGGCGTGCAAAGCATTCGCGGCGGCGAAGTGCGCGCCGCTCGCACCCTCGGCGCCAACCAATGGCAGTTGCTGGCGCATGTGTACCTGCCGGCGTCGCTGCCGTTTGTGACGGCAGCCCTGCGCATCGGTTTCAGCCAGGGTTGGCGGGCGTTGGTCGCGGCGGAAATGATCGGCGCGTCCCAAGGCATTGGCTGGATGGTCTCCACCGGCGGGCAGATCGGCAACAGCAGCCAGGTGCTGCTGGGCATCGTGATGATCGGCCTGATCGCCTGGCTGATGGAGAGCTTTGTATTCCGGCGCATCGAGCGTCACTACCAGAAATGGCGCGTGCAATAAGCCACGCCCGACCTATTCGAACCTTCAGTGGACCACTGCACGAGGTGTCAAGTGAGCAACGTTTTCGATCCCCGCGAAGCCGGGCATTACATCGCCCCTCAAGGCTTGTACGAACGCAACAAGAAGCGCCCGTTCCTGGGCAGTATCCGCTGTGACCGCAGCACGGTGGTCGCCGGCCAATGGGACGAAATCACCCTGGTCTACGAAGTGGGTGGCAGCGGCCTGGCGGACGGTGCCTGGTTGAAGCTGGCGTTCAAGTTCTATTCCGACTGGGCGCTGTTCCAAACGTCGAACCCGGCGGGCCCCAACTACGTGAGTGCCGAATACCAGGCGGGCGAACTGGTGCCCGGCCAGAGCCAGGCGACCGTGCAGCACCTCAAGGTCCGCTTTGACCAGAAGGGCCATGAACGGCCGTTTCAGAAAGCGATCATCATCGATATCGTCGACGGCTACCTCAACCCCGGCGACACCATCACCCTGCGCCTCGGCGACCGTCGCCAGGGCGGCGCGGGTACGCGGGTGCAGAGTTTTGTCGAGAAGGACTTCCGCTTCCGCCTGTTTATCGACCCGTTGGGCAGTTCCAAATTTGCCGAAGTGCCGGGCGACCCGTTGTTGGATATCGTGCCTGGCCCAGCGCAGAGTGTGCAGTTGATTGCACCTCGGTTGGTCAGCGCGGATGAAGCGTTTGATGTGTTGCTGCGGGTGGATGATGCCTGGGGCAATACCTGCCGGGATGTACCCCATGAAGGGGTGCTGACGCTGATTGACCCCCAAGGTGAGGCTTCATCGCAACCGTTTGAATTAGCCACTGAGGGCTGGGCGATTGCGCGGCTGGAAGGCGTAAAGCTCGGTGAAATCGGGGAGTGGCGCTTGTCCGCAGAAGTGGCCGGTGTCCGTGGCGCGCAAGCCTTTGTCACGGTTGACCCGGCGGGAACGGCCTTGCGCCCGCTCTACGCTGACCTGCACGTGCATTCCGATGACACCGTGGGCACCAATGACACGCTGTACAACCTCAGTTACGGCCGCGATGTGGCCGGGCTGGACATCCTTGGCTACACCGCCAACGACTTCAATATCACCGAGCAACGCTGGGACCAGGCGGTCAAGCTGATCCACGAACTGAACGAGCCTGGTCGTTTTGTGTGCTACCCAGGCACCGAGTGGTGCGGTAACTCCTGCGCAGGCGGCGACCGTAACGTGGTGTTCCTGCACGACCGAAAACCCGAGTTTCCCTTCGACAACCAAGGGCGGCTGGTGCGCTCGTTTGAATGGAATGAATTCACCGCCGGCACCATCAAGCCGGGTGCCTGGCCGGTGGATGAACTGTACGCCGCCTATGCCAAGGACCCCGAAGGCCATCTGATGATGCCTCACGTAGGCGGTCGCCGTTGCAACCTCGACTGGCACCACCCGGAACTCGAACGCTTGATCGAAGTGGGCTCGGCCTGGGGCAATTCCATTGGGTGTACGCCGAAGCGCTGCAGCGTGGCTACCGCGTAGGCGCAGCGGCCAACAGTGACGAACACCAGGGCCGCTGCGGCGGCGGCGTACCGGCCACGGCGGTGTTTGGCTCACGCGGCGGCTTGACCGGTGTGGTTGCCGAGCGCTTTGACCGCGCCAGCGTGGGCAAGGCGCTGCGGGCCCGGCGCACCTTGCCACCACGGGCGAGCGGTCTTTTGCCAGCCTGCGCCAGGGTGAGCATTTCATGGGCGAAGTATTCACCACCGAGGCGGACGCGACGCTGGACTACCGACTGCTGGGCGAGGCCGGTTGGGAGCAGGTGGACCTGTTCGACGGCGACCGGCTGGTCTGGTCACGCAACCTGCACGAGGAACTGGGCTTGTCCGAGCAGCGTATTCGCGTGCGCCTGGGCGGTGCACGGATCAAGGACCGTTATCGCGGTGCCTACTGGACCGGCGAGATTCGTGTGACGGGTGCGGTCATCAAGGGTTTTCGCGCCCTCGGCCTCGATCACCCGGAGCAGACCGTGTGGCGCAAGGACGCCACGACGCTGGCGTTCCGCACCGACACGAACGGTGACACCGACAGCATCGAAATCGACCTGTCGCAACTGGCCGGCGCGAACCTGCAGATCAACAGCCGGATCGACAATTACATCAAGGTGGAGACCCCTCCGAGCCGCAGCCTTACGTACATGCGCCAACGGTATTGATGGAGGTGACGGGAGAGAATTTGCTGGCGCAACCACAGGTCGTGGACTTGCCGGGGGCGGAGCTGAAAGTATCGCTGGAGCGTATGACAGCGGCGCCGTTGCCACGGGAGCTGCAAGGCAGCATCGAGCTGGCCGGGTTGAAGCTGCAACCGGGGCGGGAACATCCGTTGTTTATCTGCGCACGGCAGCGGGATCAATCGAGGGTGTGGACGTCGGCCGTGTTCCTGACGCTGGCCTGAGGCAGGACAGCGCAGCGGTGAGCCCTGGGGAGGAGGGTATTCACCGCTTGCAGGATTACTCTTTGACGTCCATGAACTCTTCGGCCCACGCCACGTAGCTTTCTGGCAGCGTGTAGGTGTGGGTCAGCTCGGTGGCACTGAGGTTCGACGTGCTGTGGGTCAGCTGACGTTGAGCGCGCAGGCTGTCGTAGGTGGCTTTAATGGCGGCAAAGTAAGCGCCATGCCCCGCAACCACGATGCGTACGCCAAGGCTGGCCAGACGCTGGGCGTCATTGAGCTTGGGATTGCCGTAGGTCACCAGCATCAGCGGTACCGTCAGGTTTTCGGCGATCTTTTCCAGGTGGTCGAAGTCACTGACGCCGACCATGCAAATCCCGTCCGCACCGGCTTTTTGATACGCCAGGGTGCGCTCGATGACCGCCTCGGTCGGCAGCACGCCAGCGTTGGTACGGGCAATGATCGACAGTTCCGGGTCTACGCGGGCTTCCAGCGCGGCGCGGACTTTGCCGATGCCTTCCTCGATGGAAATCAGGTCCGTGGATTTGCGCCCGAATTGTGCCGGCAGCAAGGTGTCTTCAATGGTCAATGCGGCCACACCGGCGCGCTCAAGCTCTTCGACGGTGCGCATGACGTTCAGGGCGTTGCCGTAGCCGTGGTCGGCGTCGGCAATAAACGGCAGTTGGGCGACTCGGCCAATACGGGTGGCCTGCTCGACGAACTCACTCAGCGTGATAAGCGCAAAATCAGGCGCTGCCAGTACCTGTAGCGAGGCCACGGAGCCCCCAGGATGCCAACCTCAAAACCCAGGTCAGCGGCAATACGTGCAGACATCGGGTCAAATACAGAAGCGGTTTCAACGCACGTCGGCGTTGCAAGCAGTTCACGAAAATTACGGCGCAGGGCTGTGTGAGACTTTTTCGGCATGATCTTTCCTGGTTGGGGCCATTGACTGCGTGCGATCAACGCCTATTGGTAGACGTGTGAGACTACCATGTAGGAAAAGGTAGGATTATGACGTTTGAGAATGGGCTATGCCTAAAGCACATACTGTTCCCCCTCAAGCCGGATGCTCAGCCGCTGGCTGTTCAGCCTCCCGATGGTGCGTCTCGCCGATAAACATATACATCGCCGGCACCATAAACAACGTCAGCAAGGTACCAATCGACAACCCCGCAAAGATCACCAACCCCATGTCATGCCGCCCCGCAGCCCCGGCCCCCGAGGCCCACACCAGCGGCACCACGCCCAGTACCATCGCGGCGGTGGTCATCAGGATCGGCCGCAGCCGAACCCCGGCAGCCTCTTCAATCGCCTCGCGTTTGCTATGACCTGCGCGCTGCAGTTCGTTGGCAAACTGCACGATCAAAATCCCGTGTTTGGTGATCAACCCCAATAGCGTGACCAGCCCCACTTGGGTGTACACATTGATGGAGGCAAAGCCCATGGTGATGAACGCCAGTGCACCAAAGAGCGCCGGGGGCACCGAGAACAGAATCACCACAGGGTCGCGAAAACTCTCGAACTGGAAGGCCAGCGCCAGGTAGACGATCAGGATCGAGAACAGCAACAGCCCGACGAAACCACCCGACTCCTGCATGAATTGGCGCGACTCACCCGAGAAGTCCGAGGTGTAGCCCGAGGGCGCAACGTTAGTGAGGATGGTGTTGAGCTTCGCCAACAGCTCACCCTGGGCCACGCCGCTGACACCGGAGATCGTCGCTGAATTGAGTTGCTGGAAGTGGTTGATCGACTCCGGCTGCGTTGTGGTTTCGATATGCGCCACGGTGCGCGCCTGAATCATGCTGCCGGAGGGCATACGGATGTAGTAATCGAGTATCTGGTCCGGGTTCAGGCGGTCAACCTGCAACACCTGGGGTATGACCTTGTACGAACGCCCGGCGGTGGAGAAGTAGTTCACGTAGTTGCCCCCAATGCCGCAGACAGCGCAGCACCGACGTCGGCCTGGGTCATGCCCAGCGCGGCGATTTTTTCGCGGTCGACCACCAGGCGGGCCTGTGGTTTGTCGAGTTTCAGGTCGTTGTCGGCAAACCAGAACAGCTGTTGCTTCTGTGCCTCGGCCATCACCGCTTGGGCGACTTCATTGAGGTTTTCCACCGAGTCGGTGGTGGTGATCACAAACTGCACCGGCAACCCCTGCGCCCCCGGCAGCGACGGCAGAGGGAAGGCCGCGACGGTTGCGCCCGGCACCTGGTTCCATTTTGCTGGAGGTCCAGGATCAGTTGGGCCTGGGAGCGGGTTCGGTCGCCCCACGACTTGAGCAGCACGCCGCCCAGGCCTTGGTTGAGAGCGGGCAGGCCGGTGAGCTGAAACATTTGCGCGTACTCCGGCTCCTTGTTGGCGATCTGGAACGCCTGGTCGGCAATGCGCTCCATCTGTTGCGGCGAAGCGGTGGGCGGGCCTTTGATCTGCATGAACACCAGCCCCTGGTCCTCGGTCGGCGACAGTTCGCTCTTGGCCGTCATGCCGCTGGCGGCGACCAGCAGGAACAGCACAAAACCAAAGGTCACCAACACCGGCCAGATATTCAAACCGCCCGACAACACCCGGTGGTAACGCCCGCGCAGCCAGTCAAAGTACTGATCGAGCTTGCGCGCAAAGCGACCTTCTTCCTGACCGCTCTTGAACAGCTTGGAGGTCATCATCGGCGAAAGCGTCAGCGCCACCACCGCAGACACGGTCACCGCACCCGCCAGCGAGAAGCAAAACTCCTTGAACAATGCCCCCGTAAGCCCGCTGCGCAAGCCGATGGGCACATAAGCGGCAATCAGCACGACGGTCATCGCCAGGATCGGGCCACCCAACTCCCGCGCCGCCACCAGCGAGGCCTCCAGTACGCCTTTGCCTTCTTCCTTGATATGCCGGTCGACGTTTTCCACCACGATAATCGCGTCATCCACCACCAAACCAATCGCTAACACCAGCGCCAGCAGGGTCAGCAGGTTGATGGAATAGCCCAGCAGGTACATCACAAAGAAGGTCCCCACCAGCGACAGCGGGATCGCCACCAACGGCACGATCACCGCCCGAAACGAGCCGAGGAACAGGTAGATCACTACCGACACGATGATCATGGCCTCGACCAGGGTCTTCACCACCTCGTAGATCGAGGTGTTGATGAACTCCGTGGAGTCGTAGACGATCTCGCCGCGCACGCCGCTGGGCAGTTGGGATTGCAGCTCGGGAAACACTTCGCGAACGCTGTCGGCGACGGTCGGGATATTCGCACTGGGTGCCGCCTTGATCCCGATGAACACCGAGCGTTTGCCGGAAAACGCCACGCTGCTGTCGTAGCTTTCGGCGCCTAGAGTGACGGTGGCCACATCCTCCAGGTACACCAGGGCATCGCCTTTTGCTTGATCACCAGGCGTTTGAACTCGTCCACCGTGTGCAAGTCGGTGCCGGCGGTAAGGTCCACAGTGACCGTTTGCCCACGGGTAGAACCAACGGCAGACAAGTAGTTGTTGTTGGCCAGCGCGGTGGACACATCCTGCGCCGACACGTTGTGCGCCGCCAGCTTGTCCGGGTCCAGCCAGGCGCGCAGGGCGAACTGGCGCCCGCCGAGGATTTCTGCGGTTTGTACGCCCTGGATCGAGTCCAGCTTGGGCTTGACCACCCGCACCAGGTAATCGGTGATGTTGTTGGTGGGCAGCGTGTCGCTGTAGAAACCCAGGTACATGGCGTCGGTGGTTTGCCCGACCGCCACCGTCAACACCGGCTCCTGGGCCTGTGCGGGCAGTTGGTTCTTGACCGAATTGACCTGGGTGTTGATCTCGGTGAGGGCTTTGCTGGCTTCGTAATTGAGCCGCAAGGTGGCGGTAATGGTCGACACACCCGTGATGCTGGATGACGACAGGTAGTCGATGCCTTGCGCCTGTGCGATGGCGGACTCAAGCGGTTGGGTGATGAACCCGGCAACGGTGGACGCGTCTGCGCCGTAGTAGGCGGTGGTGATAGTGACTACCGTATTTTCGGTGCGCGGCCATTGGTTGACCGGCAATTCAAAGATCGAGCGCAGCCCCAGGATCAGGATGAACAGCGAGACGACCACGGCCCAGACCGGTCGCTGAATAAAGGTATCGGTAAATTTCATGGGACACCCTTAGTGTTCTTGGGGAGTCGGAGCGGGGTCGTTCAGCGGCGCGGCGCTGTTATCGATTTTCACCGGCGAGCCATTTTTAAGCTTCATCTGGCCACTGGTGATCAACAAATCGCCTTCCTTCACTCCGGAGACAATCGCCACTTGGTCGCCACGGGTCGGTCCGGTCTTGATGAAAGTTTGCTGCGCCGTCAGGACTTCTTCGCCTTTGTCATTCTTGCTTGAGGTTGCGATGAACACCGTGGTGCCATACGGGTTGTAGGTGACCGACGTTTGCGGAACGGTGAGGTAACGCTGTGTGCCTCCCGAGTTGACCACGGCGCGGGCGAACATGCCGGGCACCAGGCTTTGCTTGGGGTTGGCGACGGTGGCTTCAACGGTGACATTGCGGGTGGTGGGGTCGAATTGGGTGTCGATGGTGCTGATACGGCCGCTGAAGGTTTGATTGGAAAGACCGTCGGCCGTCACCGACACCGTTTGCCCGATGGCGATGGATTCAAGCTGGGTTTGGGGCACCGTGAAGTCGATGTAGATGGGGTCGAAGGTCTGCAGCGTGGCGATTTTATCGCCTGGGTTGAGGTACTGGCCGGGGTTGACGCCGGTAATCCCGATGCGTCCGGCAAACGGCGCGCGGATTGACTTTTTCTCCACCAGTGCGCGTTGTTGTTCAGCGGCGGCGAGCTTGGCCTTCAAGTCTGCAGTGTCGGTGTCGACCTGGGCCTGGGAAATGGCGTTGACCGCCAACTGCGCCTTATCGCGCTTGAGCACGATCACCGCCAGGTCGGCCGTGGCCTCCAGCGAATGCAACTGGGCGACGTCGGAGTCGGCATTCAACTGCACGAGCAGCGCTTGGGCCGCCACCTCCTGGCCGGGCTTGAAGCCGAGGGTGCGTACGATGCCGCCCACCTCGGTGGTCACGTCCACGCCCCTGACTGCCTTCATCGACCCCACGGCGGTGACGCTAGGCTGCCAGTCTTCGAACGGTACCTTCAAGGCCGTCACCACGGCGGCGGGCAACGGTTGCTTGGACTGGGCGATCAGCGCGGAAATCTGCACGAACTTCACCCCGGCAATAATCGCGACAATCACCAGCACCACCACGACCATGATCAGCATCGGCCGCCACAGGCGGCGCTTGCGGGCACTGGGTGCGGGGGGCAGGGGAGAGGCAGTCGTGACGTCGGCCATGGGGGTTCTCACTGTTTCAAAGATTGGGTTCGGTGCGCGCCGCATTGCTGGCCGGCATGATCTCCTGCCACGTGGGCAGGCCGAAGCGATCGGGCTTGCCCTTGGTCGCCGGGTCGACGTCCGTGCGGTTCCACCAGCCGCCACCCAATGCCTGGAACAGCGCAGTGGTGTCGCTGTAACGCGCGGCTTGCGCCTTGACGCGTGAGAGCACGGTGTTTTGATAGCTTTGCTGGGCGTTCAGCAGGTTGATGTACGCCACCGCGCCGAGCTTGAACTGGGCTTGGACCAGGTCGAGGTTGGCTTGCGCAGAGCGTTCAGCCACCACTTGTTGATTGAGGGCATCGGCATCGGCTTCCAGCGCACGGAGCGAGTTGGCCACATCCTGGAACGCGGTGATCACAGTGCCGCGATAACGCGCCGCCGACTCGTCATAGGCCGCCACAGCCGCTCGTTTACGGTGTTCGAGCGCGCCGGCATCGAATATCGGTTGGGCTATCGCGCCGGCCAGGCTCCAAACACCGGTGCCCGCAGAAAACAGTTTGGTCCCGCTCGCCGCTGTAGAGCCCAACGACCCGGTAATGCTGAACTGCGGCAGCTGATTGGCAACGGCCACGCCGATATTGGCGCTGGCCTGGTGCAGTTGAGCCTGTGCAGAACGCACATCAGGCCGTTGGCCGACGATGGCGGAGGGCAGGCTGACCGGTAATTCCTCGGGCAAGTGCAGGGAGGCCAGGTTGAACGCTTCGCCACGGTCCTGGTTCGGAAACCGGCCCAGATACGCCATTAACTGATTACGCGTTTGTGCCAATTGCTTTTGCAGGGGCGGCAATGTCGCACGGGTTTGTGCCAGGGCCGTCTGCTGTGTGAGCACGTCGCTGTCACCGATAGCGCCCAGGCGTCGCTGGGCTTGCAGAACGTCAAGCTGATCGCTCTGCAGGCGGATGATGGTCTCGGTGGCGGCGACCTGATCGCGCACAGACGCCAGGCTGATGGCGGTATTGACCACATTGGCGGTCAAGGTGAGGTACGTCGCCTCCAACTGAAAGCGTTCGTACTCGGCTTGCGCGGTGGTGGACTCGATTTGTCGACGGGTGCCGCCAAACACATCCGGGGCGTACGAGACATTCAGCGAGGCAGAACTGACCGTCAGGATCGGCGACTCCGGCAAGCCCGCCGTCACCCCCGAAACTTTCTCGCGGGTTTTTGAGGCGTTCGCGTTGACCGAGGGGGAACAGCGACGCCTGGTCGGCGTACACCAACTCGTTAGCCTGACGCAGTGCGGCCTGGGCGGCACTGACATCCGGGTTGGCGCGCAGCGCTTCCTCGACCAACGCGTTGAGCGTGGGGGAGCGGAACAGTGCCCACCATTGGCCGGGGATATCCATGCCGGCGATCAAACGTTGTGCGGCGCCGCCTGCGTCGATGTCTGCCTGAGCAGTGGTGGTGAGTTTTTCACGCGAGTAGTCGGCGTTCGCCGGCACCTCTGGACGCTTGAAATTCGGCCCGACCGTGCAGCCGGCCAAGGCAATGCACAGCAGGCTCAAGGGCGCCAGAAGGTGGGTTCGTCGGGAAATATCGCGTAGGTACGCCACTTGTTGCGGTCCTGATGCACGCTGCCGAAGCTGCTCTTTCATGGTTACTCTGATTAATCAGTTGGTTAACTGTTTTGTGTCGAGCAAAGGGTGCCGGTGAATCAGGTTTATCCGCATGAAATGGGCTAGCGACAGCCGGATTTGAATCAGTGTAGGTGGTGCATGGCGCTACGCAATGTGGTGAAACGACCGACCGCCCAATAAATGCATTTAGCGCATTATTATCGAATTACGTTATGCGTTATTAGTATTTTGCATGCGGTGGCCGTGACTTCATTGTATGCACCCCATGAATACTGCCGAGACCGTGCGCGCGGATCGACTTGAACTGTCTACGAAGGCATCTGGAGACACACGTGCGTTACCTTTCAAAACTGGCGACCGGTATCGCCGCCACCTTGCTGTGCCTGACTGCGCACGCGCAAACGCTGGTGGTGGGCGACCAGAGCTACAACGCCCAGGCCGTGATGGAAGCGGCCGGCGTGCTGGATGACCTGCCTTATACGCTTGAATGGAAGCAATTTACGGCGGGCTCGCCGGTGGCCGAAGCGCTCAACGCCAACAGCCTGGATATCGGCTTGCTCGGCGATGCGCCGGTGCTGTTCCTGGGCGCATTGGGTGCGCCGATCAAGGTCGTCGCCGTCACCCGGCAAAATCTCGATGGCGTGGCCATTCTGGTGAAAAAGGACTCGTCGATTCACAGCCTGGCGGACCTTGCGGGCAAACGCGCGGCGATCTGGAAAGGCTCTTGGAGTCAGCAGTTGTTGCTCACCGCCCTGGACAAAGCCGGCGTGCCACGCGACTCGCTGGAACTGCGCTACCTCAGCGCGCTGGATGCTTCCCACGCACTGGAAGGCGGCTCGGTTGACGTCATTGCGACTTGGGAACCCTACGTCACGCAGCAAGAGCGCCAAGGTGCACGGGTGCTTGCAACGGCTGAGGGGTTGATCCCGGCCCAGAGCTACATTGCGGCAAACGCCAAGGCCGTTAACGCCAAGCGCGCGCAGATCAGTGATTTTCTCCAGCGTTTGAAAAAGGCCCGTGAATGGACCCGTCTCAGCCCGGCCAATACCGACGCATATGCCGATGCCTGGGCAAAACGCACGCGTGCGGATGCTGACATTGCGCGCGCCTGGTTTGCCCGCGCACGGACGACGGTCGAACCCGTGACGGCTGAGTCACCGGTTGACGCGCAAAAGACCGTGGACTTTTTCGCCGCCGAAGGCCTGGTGAAGTCGTACTCGGCTGCCAGCCTGTTCGATGACTCATTCGCCGCATCGCTGCAACCTACCGTGTCCCAAAAACAGCCCTGAACACTTCAAGGAATCCCTCAGATATGCGCAAAAGACAGCTGAAACTCGGGGCCTTGACCATGGGGTGTGGCGGCCCCGGTCGCCATAACCTGTGGCTTGACCCGCAATTGCCGGCCGACGCCAGCGTCAACGTGGACTGGTACATCGACATTGCCCGCCAGGCCGAGGCGGCGCTGTTCGACTTGATGTTCATCGTCGACAGCCAGTTCATCACGCCGGGGTCGCCATCTCACTACCTCAATCGGCTGGAACCGCTGACGCTCTTATCCGCGCTGGCCGTAAGCACACGGCATTTAGGCCTGGTTGGCACGCTGACAACGTCTTACAACTCACCGTATAACGTGGCGCGGCGGTTGGCCTCCCTCGACCTGATCAGCAAAGGCCGTGCGGGCTGGAATGTCGTCACCAGTGGCGATGCCGGCACGGCGGGCAATTACAGCCGCGACGAACACTACGATTACGACACGCGTTACGGCCGTGCAGCGGAGCATGTCCAGGTGGTTCAGGGGCTGTGGAACTCCTACGAAGACGATGCCTTCGTACGCGACAGAAGCACCGGCCAGTTCTTCGACCCCAGCAAACTGCACAGCCTGAATCACAAGGGCGAGCACTTTTCCGTCGTGGGCCCGTTAAACATCCAACGCTCACCCCAAGGCCAGCCGGTGATCTTCCAGGCTGGCGACTCGGAGCAAGGTCGCGACCTTGGCGCCGCCACAGCCGATGTGATCTTCACTCATGCAGCGAGTATCGAGCAGGGCCAGGCGTTTTACCGGGATATAAAGGGCAGGGCAGAGCAGCATGGTCGCGACCCGGAACAGTTACTGGTCATGCCCGGTGCCGAGATCTACGTGGGCGACACCGACGCGCATGCACGGGAAATCGAGCAGCACTATCACCAGGCCGATCACAGCTTTGAACTGGCATTGAAGGAATTTGGGCGCAATTTCGGCTGGCATGATTTCAGCCAGTACGAGCTGGATGCACCGTTTCCACAGGAGAGCTTGGAAGCAGCGCGTAGCAGCTTTTTTACCGCGGCCAAGCGCATCGCCGATCAGGCACGGGAGAAGGGCTTCACACTGCGTCAGGCCGTTGAGTACGGTCGGCAACTGCGACCGGGCGCGTTCGTTGGGACGGCGGATACGGTCGCTCAGAAAATCACGGAGTGGTTCGAAGCCCGGGCCGTGGATGGGTTCAACATCTATATAGGCCACCCGGAGCAGTTCACGCGGTTTACGAAGGAGGTCATACCGTTGCTGCAAGCGCGTGGTGTGTATCGCACGCAGTATGAAGGGACGACGTTGCGGGAAAGTTTGGGGTTGGAGATTCCGAGGTTTGGGCAAATTGGGTAGGCGTCAAGCCGGTCATGAAGCGGCTGGGCCACTGGTAACCAGCCGCGCATTAATTACCCGCTTGCTCGATGAGCCAGTCGATCAGCGCCTGCAACCTTTTAGGCATTGTCTCGTGAGCAGGATGAACCAGATAGTAGCCATAGTTGAACGCCTCTCTGAATCCACCGAAGGGCAGCACCAGTTCACCGTCCTCAATTCGCTTGCGAACCAATTGCTCCCGGCCAATCGCCACGCCGGCGTGATTGATGGCGGCCAGGGTACTCAGGTCCGAGCGGTCAAACGTCATGAAGCGGCTGGGAAGTTCAGCAGGCCCGCTAACTGCGTCAAGCCATAGACGCCATTCCGCGTCGAAGGAAATGTTGTCCCACGCTGCGACATCATGCAGCACAGTGCAGTGTGACAGGCGTTCCGGATGCCCCATCAAGCCATGCGCCTGGGCGTATTGCGGGCTGCACACGGGCGCAATTCGCTCCGGCATCAGCCGGATGCTTTCGAGGCCTGGGTGTTCACCGTTCGAATAACACAGCACCAGGTCAATACGCCGGGTTCGATAGTCGATAGGTTCATTGCCAACGCGGACATCCAGCTGGATCCCGGGATAGCGCGCCGTGAAATCCGACAATCTGGGAACCAACCAACACTGCGCCACCGAAGGCCTGGCATAGAAGCACAGTTGCCCCTCAATTTGAGCATGGGAGCGTTCCTGCACAGCCTCGCAGAGCTTATCCATCGTCTGTTGCATGACCTTGAAAATCCGCTCGCCGTCATCGGTCAGCTCGACCTTTCGGGGCAGTCGGTGAAAAAGCTTGAGCGACAGGTCTTCCTCAAGACGCGCGATCCGATGGCTGACTGCGCTGGCGGTCAGGTACAGCTCTTGCGCCGCACGGGCGAAACTGAGATGACGGGCGGCAACGAGAAAAGTGTGCAGGTTGGACAGATGGGTTCCGTTGAGCTTCGAAGCGTTCGTCAGACCAAGTTCCGGCATTGCATTTCCTCCTTCCAGTCAGCCGCCGTCGATGTGCGGTACGCCGTCGTTACAGTGCAGAATGTTGCAGGGCACTGCCCTTATCAAGGTAAGCCGCGAACTCTGCGGCGGGTACCATGCTTCCGCCGGTTCCCCAAATCAAGTGCGTCGCGTTGCCCAGCGCCTGTTTGCAGACGCCGATGCGCTCCAGATACGCTTCATCCCTCAATACCCGCACAATACCGGGCGCGCCGGCCAAGGCCGAGGGTTCCAGCTTGACCTGTTCAAGCTCATGAGCCAGGTACATCAGGCGATAAAGCGCTTCATCCGTGACGGTGTAGTAGCCATCGATCAGTCGTTGCATCGCTTTCCCCACGAAGCCGGAGGGACGGCCAACCGCCAATCCGTCTGCGGCGGTGATGTTGTCGATGCCAAACTCCTGGACACTCACCTCATCGTGCAGGCCGGTGTAGACCCCAAGCAACATGCAGGGAGAATGGGTCGGCTCTGCGAACACGCAGTGCACCGCGTCGCCAAAAGCGAGTTTCAAGCCAAAAGCAACGCCTCCAGGGCCGCCGCCCACACCGCAGGGCAAATACACGAAGAGCGGATGATCGGCGTCCACTCGCACACCTGCGCCTTCGAACTGCTGCGCCAGCCGCTCGGCGGCAACCGCATAGCCCAGGAATAGATGGGGCGAATTTTCGTCGTCAATGAAGTAACAGGCAGGGTCGTTTTCGGCTTGCAGGCGTCCGTTTTCCACCGCGACACTGTAGTCGGACGCGTACTCGATCACCGTCACGCCACTGGCTCGCAGCTTGTCCTTCTTCCATTGGCGGGCATCCGACGACATATGGACGGTAGCCTGAAAGCCCAGTTTGGCACTCATGATGCCGATGGATAGCCCAAGATTACCCGTGGAACCGACCGCAATCTTGTAGCGGCTAAAAACGCCAGCACAGCGTCGCTGGCCAATGCCGCGTAGTTGTCCTCCAGTGTGATCAATCCCGCTTGCAGGGCGAGGTCTTCAGCATGCTTGAGCACTTCATGGATGCCTCCTCTGGCCTTGATCGAGCCAGAGATCGGCAGGTCGCTGTCTTTTTTAAGCCACAGCGAGCCCACATCAGGCACGTCGGCTTCACCCAAGAGCATTTGCTGGAATTTCTTGAGGGGTTGAATACCCGACTCGATGATTCCGCCCGTTGCTGCCGTTTCCGGGAACACTTTGGCGATGTAGGGGCGAAGCGACGCAGGCGGTCGCTGGCAGCTTTGACGTCGTCCTGGCTCAACCCCACATCGCCTAATGCGCAGGACGCCGGTGCGATTGCTGGATTGAACCAGGTGGTTTCCTGAAGTGAAACCAGTGCTTCGATAACGGGGTGGCTTGCATACCAGGCGTCGAGTGTCTTGCCGTGAATCATGGGGATTCCCTTGCGAAAAGTGGTGGGTGGAGAGGGGCGGTTCATCACACAAATCTGGAAAGTATCAGGGTAAATACCAGCGCCACGGAGGAGGCGAGGATGGTGGCGCCGGTGAATTTCTTGACGGCCTCGGACAAGGAAATACCCAGGTACTCCTTCACCACCCAGAACGCAGAGTCGGTGACATGCGTCCAGCCAATCGCACCTGCGCCAATGGCAATCACAAGGATCTCTGGGCTGTATTCGGGGTGCTGACCCAGGATTGGCAGCACCATGCCGGCCGTACTGATCATGGCGACCGTGGCGGAGCCGATAGCGAAGTGCATCAAGCCAGCGATCAGCCACGCCAAAATGATCGGATTGATGTGCGACTGTCCCAGCACGTCCGCCAGTACCTTGCCAATGCCACTGCCGACCAGCATGTCGTTGAACGCGCCGCCGGCGCCAATTACCAGGAGAATGCCTGCCAATGGCGGGAAGCAACGGTTGGTCAGATCGAGGAGGGCGCTCATGCCCAGTCCGCGTCGCAGTCCAAGGGACCAGTACGCAAAACAAATCGACAGCGCGAGCGCAATCAGCGGGTTACCGATGAACGAGACCCACTCCAGCGCCATCGGGTTTTTCGCTAATAAAGGCGCGGCCAGTGTCTTGCCGACCATCAGGGCCAACGGCAACAGCACCGTTACCATCGCAATACCGAAACTGGGTGCCTGACTGTCGTCGATGACCACATCGCTACGGGCGGCCAGGAACAGCGCCTGACCCTCGGGTGCCTGCCGAGCGCAGGTCAGTTTTACCCAGATTGGCCCGGCAATCACAGCCGTCGGCAGGCCGACGATAAGCCCGTAGAGAATCACCTTGCCAATGTCGGCATTCAGCATCCCGGTGATGGCCGTGGCAGCCGGATGCGGAGGGAGAACGCAATGAACCACCATCAGCGAAGTGGCCAACGGTACGCCGAGGTACAACACGTTGATGCGGGTTTGGCGGGCGACAACGTAAATCAGCGGAATAAGGAGGACAAATCCAACCTCGAAGAACACCGGAATACCGGCGATGAACCCGACCAGCATCATGGCCCAAGACGCATTTTTTCACCCAACACGTTCAAGAGCGTCGTCGCAATGCGCTTGGCGCCGCCAGATTCTTCAAGGAGCTTGCCGAGAATACTGCCTAGACCAATGATGCCGGCAAGGAACCCGAGCGTGCTGCCCATGCCTTTTCAAATGCCGAGATGATTGCCGTTGGCGCCATGCCTGTCCCAACGCCCACAAGCAGGCTCGCTGCGATGAGCGACAGGAACGGATGGACACGGAATTTACCGATCAGCACGACGATCAAAAGGATCGAAGCGCCCAAGGTCAACAAGGAATACGTAGGGGTCATGTTTGAATCTGCTCCATCGCGGTCGTTTTTGTTAGTTATTTGCGATGGATTAGATTTCAGCGCCGTAGCGGGGACAAACGATGATTCCTCAGGGGGTAGATGATGCTTCGTCACTAATGAGGAGCAGGTTGGTGTTTGGAGGGGATAAAGCATTTACACGATTTAACATAATATACATTATGCGTAATATCGTATTACACATTCACGGCCAGTCCCCAGCAGATTTCAATCTCACTCTCTCACTCAAACCTCAGCCAATGGCGATCTTGGTGATCTTCATCTTTACTCGCTGCATGGACGTCACCCCCCTTGGAGGTTTTGCATGAAGCAACTCTGCGCTGTGCTTTTCTCATTGCTGCTGCTGCCAGGCTGTGATGTCAGCTTCAACAAAACGCCGCCTAAGGTACTGGCGTCCGAGCCCGCGACTGAACAAGAACAGCGTCAGGTATTCAATGCCACGGTCGAGTTTTTGCGCTTGCTGGATTCAGGCCACGTCGATCAGACCTGGGCGGTCTCCAGTCCGTCGCTCAAGGAATCGACTTCCGAGGTGGTCTGGACTCATGGCATCAATGCCATGCGCTTTGGGCTCGGCGCATTTGTGGAGCGTAATTCCGCGCATATCGGGTTTACTACCCAGATGCCTGACGCGCCGGCCGGACGTTATGCAATCGTGGAGTGTATTTCGACCTTTTCTACTGGGCCTGCAACCGAAAAGGTCGTGTTGCGTGAAGACGGTAGCCAATGGCGCGTGGCGGGTTATTCCGTGAATAAACGCATCCTGAGTGTGGGCGGCAGTGACTCGAAAGCGCCCTGACCTACCCGCTTTATATTCAATATAATTATAACTAAACTAAATAGTCATTTAGTTTAGTTATATAATTCGACCAACACAGGGGTCAATCAGCACACGATCGTTAACGATTGGGGTCACGTCAAGCGACTCAGAAGCGCAAGCGCAAGGGCTGGAAATCACCCTGCCCCTACCCTACCCCCCTCACAGACACTCCTCAAAGATCGCAACCGCCCGAACAAAACCTGCCGAGGCGCGTTTGATTTTATAGGGGAAACACGACACCTCGAAACCATGAGCAGGCAGTAGGTCGAGATTGGCGAGTTTTTCCATCTGCCCGTAGCCAATATCGCGCCCAGCCTTGTGCCCTTCCCAGATTAGAGAACTATCCCCTGTAGCAGCAAAGCGCGCACGTGTATGGCTGAACGGCGCGTCCCAACTCCAGGCGTCGGTACCCACCACGCGCACACCGCGCTCCAACAGATACAGTGTGCCCTCACGGCCAATGCCAACGCCCGCATCAAGGTAACCCGGTTGCCCGAACAACGCACCCGCCCGGGTGTTCACCAGCACGATGTCCAACGGTTGCAGCACATATTCAATACGTTTGAGCTCAGTTTCGATCTCAGCAGCGGTCACTACATGCCCGTCAGGTAAGTGCCGAAAATCCAGCTTCACCCCTGGTCGCAAACACCAATCCAGCGGCAGTTCGTCAATGCCATAGGCCGGCTTGCCACCGTCTGTGGTGGACGCATAGTGCCAAGGTGCGTCCATGTGCGTGCCGCTGTGGGTGGTGATGTTCAGGCGTTCGGCTGCCCAGGCTTCCCGGCCAGGCATGTCGTTGATGTTCAAGCCGGGGAACATCGCCAGCAGCTCATCGATACCGGCCTGGTGGTCCATGTAGTCGATCTGCGGCAGTAACGGTGGCGGGTCGGTGTAAGGGTTGTTTTCGAGGGCGACGGACAGGTCTACCAAGCGGCGTTTACGCGTGCTCATGACAGGGCCTCCACTACGCGTTGGTCAATCGCGCCGAACACCGACTGGCCCTCTGCGTCCAGCGCCTCGATGCGAATCCGGTCTCCAAAATTCATGAACCCCGTCAACGGCTTTCCCTGCTCGATCATCTCGATGGCGCGGCGTTCGCTGATGCACGCCGAGCCCACAGTGCGGTCGACATTGGACACGGTGCCCGAGCCAATGATGGTCCCGGCCCGCAGGCGCCGGGTACGGGCGGCGTGGGCGATCAGGTCGGCAAAGCTGAAGCTCATTTCGGCACCGTTGGGCGAACCGAACCATGCCTGGTTCCAACTCACGCTCAACGGCAGGCACACCCGCCCGTCGCGCCAGGCATCGCCGAGCGCATGCGGAGTGACGGCCACCGGCGAAAAAACTAGATGAGGGCTTGGCCTGCAAAAGCCGAAACCGGTGCTGACTTCATGCAGCAGAAACCCGCGCAGGCTTACGTCGTTGACCAGCAACACCAGCCGCACGTATTGCAACGCCTGTTCAGCGGGGCAGCCCATCGGCACCTCGTCGACGATCACCGCGAATTCGCCCTCGAAATCGATGTTGTGGTTCACGTCCGGCAACCGCACATCGTCGCAAGGCCCGAGAAAGTCATCGCTGGCCCCCTGGTACATCAGCGGGGTGCGCTCGTCTTTCATCGGCGCCAGATCGAACGCTTTTGTAGCAGGTGCGCGTGATTGAGAAATGCTGAACCGTCACACCATTGGTAAGCACGCGGCAGCGGTGCAGCGGTGAAGGTCGGGTCGAAGGCAAACGCCTCGGTCGCCTTGCCCAGATTGAGTGCCTGATACTGCTGGCTCAACACCGGTTCGGCCAGCGCCCAGTTTTCCAGAGCCTGTTGTAAAGTTGCAAAGGGCTGCGCGATCACGGCCTGGCGCAAGTCCCGGGCGACCACCACCAACTGGCCGTCGCGCTGACCATTTTTTAACGTAGCGAGTTTCATCAAAGCTTCCTTCTAAAGGGAAAACAGCGGTCGCGTCAATGCAGCACTAAATCGTCGGCGACCTGAATCGGGTCCAGCAGGCGCTTGCCCGCAATGGCCGGGGCAATCAGCGACACCAGCGCTGCCAGCAACAGCCCCCAGCCCACCAGCGCCACTGCGCCGACACGGCCGTCCGCCACGCCGGACAGCGCCATCACCAACAAAGGGCTGGCAAACTGACCGCCGAAAAACCCCGCGTTGAACAGGCCGGTGCCCTTGCCACGGTGCTCGATGCTCAAGGTCGACAGCGCCCAACTCAGCACCGTGGGTAACGCCAGGCCACCGCCTAATCCGTTGACCATCACCGCGAGGATGACCGTGCGGTAGTCCGCCGCATTGGCCAGCATCAGGATGCCGGCGCCGGAGATCAGAAACCCCAGTGCCAGCAGCAACCCCGGCCCGAATCGACTCAGACGGCGAAACAGCAGCGCACCGAGAAACACTGCCGAATGGCCCAGCCCAATCGCCATGCCAATGCGCTGCGGCGAGTCGATGCCGATGTGTTCCAGCAGGAAACCGGTTTGTACCGGTACGATAAAAAAGCCCAGCGCGACGAGAATCGTCATGGCACAAATCACCGACAACGAACGCAGCGGAAACTCGCGGGGCTGTTGCGCTTGAACCACCGCACTGGCGCGGCGCAGAGGCTCGCTCAACGCCAGATGCATCAGCGGCGCAAACACCAGGCCGACGATGTACAGCGCAAACGGCACGCGCCAGCCGTGCTCGCCGATTAGCCCGCCGAGCATGAAAAATGCGGTGGCCGAGAGCGACGTGACGATGGTCTGCCATGAGAGCAATTGCACGCGCTCGCGTCCGTCGTAGTAGTCACCGATCAGCGCCGTGCAACAGGTCATGATTGCCGCCTCTGCAAGCCCCAATCCGGCACGGCTGAGCAGGATCACGTTGAGGTCATCCAGCAGCAACGGCAGCGGCCCGCAGATGCCATACAACAGCATCGCCAAAACCAGCAGGCGCTTGCGTCCAATGCGGTCGGAGAGCCAGCCGGCGAAGGGCGAAAACAGCGCGATCATCAGCGCCGGCAATGTCAGCACGATGGGCACCATCACGCCGACATTGGCCGTACCAGCGAAGTGTTCGGCGATACGCGGCAACACCGGCGCGATCAACACGCCACCCAGCACCGGCAAGCAACTACCAAGCAACAACAATGCGCCCGAACCGCGCCGACGCGGCACGGGTACGGCTTGCGTGAACTGACTCATGAGGCTTTTCCTGTTGTTGTTATCGTGTGTTTAAAGAGTCAACCGCTGCCGGCGCGGGCAGCAGGAAGTGCGCCAGGGCCGGCAGCAGCACCAACGCGCCGACCATGTTAAGCACAAACATGAACGCCAGCAGAATGCCCATGTCGGCCTGGAACTTGATCGGCGAAAACGCCCAGGTGGCGACGCCGACTGCCAGGGTCACGCCGGTCAACATCACTACTTTTCCGGTAAACAGCAGCGCTTGGTAATACGCCTGGGACAGGCTGTCCCCGGCCTTGCGTCGCGCCAGCAAAATGCTCATCACATACAGCGCGTAATCCACGCCGATGCCCACGCCCAATGCAATCACTGGCAGGGTCGCGACCTTGACGCCGATGCCCAGCCACACCATCAGCACTTCGCACAAAATCGAAGTGAGCATCAGGGGAAGAATCACGCAGACCACCGCCGCCACCGAACGGAAAGTCAGCAGGCACAGCACGATCACCGCGCCGTACACCCAATAGAGCATGTCGTGGTTGGCCTGCTTGACCACGATGTTGGTCGCGGCCTCGATTCCGGCATTGCCCGCGGCCAGCAAAAACTTCACATCCTGCGTGTCGTTGGCCTGGGAGAACGCTTGCACCTCGTCCACCAGACGCGTGAGCGTCACTGCTTTGTGGTCACGCAGGTAGGTGTAGAGCGTGAGGGTGTTGCAGCTCTGGTTGAACAGCTCGCGCGGCGCCCGCCCCGTGATCGAATTGAGCAGCGCCTGGTTCTGCGTCAGGTCGTACCACTTCGGGTTGCCTTCGCTCATGCCCACCAGCAGGCTACGGTTAAGGCTGGCCAGCGAAGCAGTGGCCTCCACGCCCGGCAGTTGACGCAGGCGCCACTCCAGCGCATCCACGCGCATCAGGGTGGTGTAGTCGGAACAAGCACTCTCGGGCGTGCGCACGATCACCGCGAATACATCGCTGCTGGCGCCGTAGTGCGCCACCATAAACCCGTTGTCGCGGTTGTAGCGTGAGTCGGCACGCAACTCGGGCGCGCCGGCGTCGAGGTCGCCGACTTGCAGTTGTTGGCTGATCCACCAGCCACCACCGCCGAGTAATGCGCTGACGATCAGCGTGACCGTCGCCCAACGGCGCTGCGTGAAGCGATCCAGAAACGCCCACAGCGCATGCTTTTGCCCGTGCAGGGCGGCCTCTTCACTGCGCAGGCTGCGGGTTGCGGCGCGGACGCTGACCCCGCAATAGCTGAGCAGAATCGGTAGCAGGATGAGGTTAGTAAACACCAGTACCGCGACGCCGATGCTAGCGATCAACGCCAGGTCTTGAATGACCTTGATATCGATCAGCATCAGCACGCCGAAGCCCACCGCATCGCACAACAACGCGGTGAGGCCGGCGAGGAACAAGCGTCGAAAGGTAAAACGCGCCGCCACTTGGCGGTGCATGCCACGCCCGATGTCTTGCATGATGCCGTTCATTTTCTGCGCGCCGTGGCTCATACCAATGGCCAACACCAGAAACGGCACCAGCACCGAATACGGGTCAAGCTCAAACCCGAGTAACGCCACCAAGCCCAGTTGCCACACCACGGCCACCAGCGAACAGGCCATTACCAGCAAAGTGCTGCGCAGGCAGCGGGTGAACATGTAGAGCATGAACGTGGCGATCACGATCGCTGCGGCAAAAAACAGCAGCACCTGGCGCAAGCCCTCGATCAGGTCGCCTACCACTTTGACGAAACCGGTGATGTGCAAGGTCAGGCCCTGGGCCTGGAACTCACTGCGCAGTTGTTCCAGTTGTTGCGACAAGGCGCTGTAGTCCAGCGGCTTGCCGGTGTGCGTGTCGATGTCCATCAAGGGCACAAAGATCAGGCTGGAGTGGCCGTCGAGGGCGATCGTCTGGCCGATCTCACCCGAGCGCGCGGCGTTCAGGCGTACGGTTTCCAGGCTGCCGGGCGAGCCGTCGTAGACGTCGGGGATCACTCGGCCGCCCTCCACGCCCTCTTCGGTCACGGCCATCCAGCGCATGTTGGGGGTCCACAGCGACTTCATGAAAGGCCGGTCGACACCCGGTAACAGGAACACTTTGTCGTTAAGGCGCGCCAGCAACTCCAGGTAGTGCTTGTCGTAGATAGAACCGCCCGGCGCTTCGACGGCGATGCGCACGGCGTTGCCTAGGCCGGTGAGTTCCTGTTGGTTGGCCAGGTAGTTGGCGATATAGGGATGCGCGGTGGGGATCATTTTTCGAAGCTGGCGTTGAGCCCCAGGCGCGTGCTCGCGGCGCCCAGGCCGAGGGTCAGCAACAGGCACAGCCACAGCACCAGCCCGCGATGGTTGAACAGCGCGCGCTCGACCAGCGAACCGGAACGACGATCGAATGCCTTGAGATTCTGTAGCGCGGGATTACTCAGATCGGTCATTGCGCTTTCACCTGTTCCACGCGCTGGATGCCCCTAGCGCCTACCGTGATCCATTGGCCGTCTGCCGTCTGGGTAAAGGACGCCACGGCGCTCGACTGCCCTTGCTCACGCAAAGCAGCGCCCGGCGTGCTGAGCAGCAAATGGCCGCTCTGGTCGGCGAGCATCACGTCTGCGCCGCCCAGCGACCGCGCGGCCATGACACTGCTGTTGAACGGATTGCTCACGGTTTGCCAGTGCCCGCCTTGATCGTTGCTGCGCCAAACGTTGCCCTTCAAGCCGGCGACTAAAACGTCGCCGCCCGGCGCCAGGTCGACGGCAAAAAACTGCCGTCATAGGGGGCGCTCAAGCGAGTGAAACTTGCGCCGCCGTCCGCCGATGTCCACAGGCCGCCCTGCTCGCCAGCGATGTAGATGCGCGGGCCCTGGGCAGCGATTGCGTACAGGTGATTGCCTGCCGGATTGGGCAGGCGGTCGACCAGGATTGCCAGGTTGCACCGCCGTCCGTGGTGTGCAGGATCAGGCCGAAAGCGCCCACCACGGTGCCTTCGCGCTCGTTGCTGAAGTTGACCGCCAGCCAGGGTTTGTCGGCACCGTCGACGACGAACCCTTGGGCGACTTTGAGCTGCTGCTGATTGCCAACGGGCACGGCATCGAGCACCCGTTGCGCGGCGAGTTTGCCGTCCAGTTGCAACGTCCAGTGCTCACCCCCATCAACGGTGTGCAGCACCGCGCCCGCATGCCCGACTGCCCAGCCTTGCAAGGCCGTCGCAAAGCTCACCGACGTGAAGCTCACGCTGACGGGTACCGAGGCTTGGTGCCAATGTTGGCCGTTGTCGTCCGAGAGCAGAATCAGCCCTCGCTCGCCGACAGCCACCAGGCGGTTGCCGGCGCGGGTGATGTCGATCAGCACCGCTCGCTCCGGCGCGCTGACCTTGAGTGCCGGGCGCAGCAATACATCGCTGACCGGCGATTCATCGGCCTGGGTTGCCAGGCTCACGCCGAGCAGTCCCAGCGCCAGCCAGAAGGGATAACGAGGCATCAACGCACACCATCGGCAGCCAGGCCGTCCGGGCTGAAGTCACTGTCGGGGAACGGGGCGACTACATCGTTGTGCACGCGTTTTTCGGTGACCACGTTGTGGGCCATCCAGGCACCGGTCTGCAGGTCATACTGGCCGTACAAGCCACGCACCAACCCCGGCAATTGCGGCATCAGGTACGGCAGTTGAAAGTAGGTGCGCCACAGTTGGTGGTTAGCGTCCCAGCTGTCGCCAAGTACGGCCATCCAGGTGTCTTCGTCTACGTAGAAGCGACGCTTGGGCATGCTGTGGCGTTTGCCGGCGGCCAGGTTGCCTTCAATCACCCACACGCGGTGCAGTTCCCAGCGCATGTGGTCGGGGTTGAGGAAGCGTTCGCTGAGGATCGCGTCGTCCTTGGCCGGTTGGAGGATCTTGTTGCTGTTGTAGGGAATCAGCATTTCCTGCTTGCCGACGATCTTCCAGTCATAGCGGTCGAGCGGACCGGTGAATACCGAAACCTCGTCGAAGTTGGCCACGCCGGAACTGGTGGGCGTGGGCGTGTCGTAGGACGACACCGGCAGTTTGCGCACACGGCGCTGGCCGGCCAGGTAGACCCAGGATTGCGGGCCGCCGTTGGCGTAGTCCAGCGGTTCACGGCCCAGCAAGGCTTCACCGGCACGTTGCGGCGGGCCTAGGTTGACCAGGCGGGTCATCCAGTACACCCCTTTGTATTCGGGTTTACCGTCCTGGAAGTAATACGGCATCTCGCGCTGCGCCTGTACGGTGGCTGACAGAATGCGCTGGCCGCTGGCGGTGATCACATACACGTTGTAGTCGTTCTTCCAGGCCACGCCGCGCCAGCTCAAGTGATGGTTCCAGATCACTTCGGCGCCGGTGGTCGGGATCGGGAACGGAATGCCGCCGCTGGCGCCTTCCAGGGTGTTGCCTTCATGGGTGAGGTGCGCGCCGGTGGCGTTTTTTCAGGGTGTTGTCGTAGACCCATTGCGGTGCAGATGCGGTACGCCGGCTCGGGTATACGTCGATGCGGTAGGTCGGGTATTTGGCGAACAGCGCTTTTGCCCGTCGCTGAGTTTGTCGGCGTACTGTGCGACGTTTTGCGGGGTGACCGAGTACAGCGGCTTATCACTGGCAAAGTAGTCCGGCAGACGCGTGCCCGGGGTGACGCCAGCCGGTACCTGGGTAAACCCCTTGTCCCATGCGGGAATGCTGCCATCGGCGTTGCCGGCGCGCTCGGCGCCCAGCGGGGTCAGCGTGGACTTGAGTTGCTGGGCCTGGGCGTCGGTTGCAGCCCAGCCTGCAGGCGCGACGGCCACCAACAGACCCGCGAGCATCAACGGTTGGAGTTTCATGAAACGCACCTCTGTTTATTGTTGTTATGCAGCCACGGTCAAAATGATCGCTGGACGGTAAAGGCGATAAAGTCGCGGTCCTTGAGCGGTTGCCCATAGGTGTTGGCGTTGCGGCTATCGAGGAAGTTGTCGCTGCCGCCGATGTAGTGCGTGTAGTTGAGGCCAGCCTTCCAGGTTTGCAGGTACTCAAGCTGCAGGCCGATGCTCACATCGCCGCCTTTGTCGCCCACACCGTTGTTGAATTTGCTGATCACCGACGAGCGCCCTTGCGGGTTGTAGCCCAGACCCAGCGGCACACTCAGGTCGACGCCGGGGTACACCTGGAAGAAGTTGGGGTGAAGCTCATGCGCAGGCCCCAGGCATCGCGCTCGCTGTTGGGGTCGAGGGCGGCAGCGTTTTTGGTGATACTGGTGCGCCGGTGCCAGGCCACTTCGCCGGCCAGGCTGGCGGAATCCCAAATGCCGTTGCTGTTGAACGAGTAAAGGCTGGAGAGCTGGGCATGCAGCGAGTTGCCCACGGCGTACAAGGCATGGCTGTCGTTGTCTCCCAGGCCCGTCGGGTTAGCCTGGGACACGCTCACCAGCGGCGTATTGCGCCGTACCGAGACTTCACCGGCAACGTTGGCATCGCCCACCGAGGTGCTGAAGCTGGCGCCAAATGCGCGAATCCCTTCGGCGTACACCAGTTGGTATTCGCCCAGTTGACCGGTCAACGGGTTGGGCCCGCCGGGATTGGCGCGGGTGTAAATCATCGGATCCTTGGCGTGATAGCGGATCGCATAGAGACCAAAATCGGTGTTCCAGTCTTCAGGCGAAAACCGCAGCGACAGACCGTACTGGCCCTTGTCGTCCGCCTTGATGTCTTTGCCGTGAAAGAACGCCAGCGGTTGTTGGTTGGGGCCAATCGGGCCACCCACAATCAAGCGCTCACCGCCCTCGCCCACCACATCCGAGGTGGAAAAATAGCTGCCTACGGCGGGGATGCGGTTCTCTTCCCACGCAAACTGGTAATAGGCCGCCACCGAGACATTCGGCCGTAACAGGACCTGCCCAGAGAATTGATTGACCGGGCGAATCAATTCCTTGAACGGCGTATTGGGTACCGAGGTGGCCTTGATGATATCCACCGGTGCTTGCCCGCCCGCAATGCCGTTGGCCCCGAAGAACAGGCTTTCGCCCCACAACACGGTGTGCCGGCCCAGGCGGAAGCTGGTGGGCAGCTCGCCGAGGTTGCCCTTGCCGAAGACAAATGCATCAAGGATCTCGGCATCGCTGCCATGCAGCTTGCGGGTGTCGTCCGTGAAGTGGTCATAGCTGACTGAGCGCTGGTTGGCAGTCGCCGGCGAATTGTTGTCATTGCTGCCTTCATACACGCTGTCATACCAGCCGGCCGCGCTGACGCGGGCACCGACGTTGTTATAGCGCGCATCAAATTCAGACAGGATATTCAGCCGGTTAGAGATCAGGCCCTTGTTGAAGTTACGGTCGCTGTCGTCCTGGTTGACCGTGCTGACGAGCTTGCTGTCTCGGTCTTTAACGCGCCAGGCAGCGTTGTATTTGAGGGTGTTGTCCCAGCGCAGATGCACGTCTGAATCGCCGGTGTCGATTTCAAATGCGCCCGCGTGATGGACGCAGCCCACTGCGGCAATTGCCGCGGCGAGAGTGGCCCACTGGCAAGGCGGCCGGACGCTGCTCATACGTTCCCGTTTCATCAATACCAACCTCTGACTTGTTATTTTTGTCTTGAAAGGTCTTTTGAGAACCGGCGCTCCTGCCGCTTCTGGAATTGATAATAGGGAGGGCCAAACAATCCGAACAATCGATTATCGAGATGCCATCCATCCAAAAAAGTGATACAACGTGCCATGCTCATCTGGAGGCAAGGCCATGCGTTTTCATCACCTGGATTTGAATTTGCTGGTGGTGCTCGACACGCTGCTCACCGAACAGAACATCACGCGCGCAGCGCAGCGCCTGAACGTCAGCCAGTCGGCGGCCAGCGGCTTGCTGGCGCGGTTGCGCGATTATTTTGATGATGAGTTGCTGGTGCAGGTAGGGCGCAAGATGTTGCCAACGCCACTCGCCCAAGGCCTGACCGAGCCGGTGCGGCGGGTGTTGCTGGACATTCAGTCGACCATCGTCAACAAGCCGGAATTCGACCCGCTGACCTGTAAGCGGCACTTCAAGCTGATTGCCACGGACTTCGTGACCACAGTGATTCTCGGCCCGCTGGCCCAGCGCCTGCAGCAACGCGCGCCTTACATCACGCTGGACATCCAGCACGCCTCGGATCACTACAACCAGATGCTGACCCAGGGCGAAGTGGATTTTGTGATCATGCCCGATCAGTACCTGTCTGACCTGCATGCCAAGGAGCTGTTGTTCGAGGATGATTACCAGTGCGTGATCTGGTCGCAGAACAGCCTGGTGGGCGACGACCTCAGCCTGGAGGAATACCTGAGCCTGGGGCACATTGCGGTCAACTTCGGCAGTGCCCGCGAACCCAGCTTCAGTGAAAAAAACCTTCAGGGTTATGGCCAGGCGCGTCGGGTTGAGTTGACCACCAGTAGCTTCAATACGGTGCCGCATCTGCTGGTGGGTACCCAACGGGTCGCGGTGATCCCGCGAAGCCTAGCGATGTTGTATGGCGATTTTTTGTCATTGCGCGCACTGGCGCCGCCGTTTGAACTGCCGCTACTACGCGAATTCACTCTGTGGAACAAAGTGCTCGACAGCGATCCAGCGCATCGTTGGATGCGCAATATGCTTCAAGAGTTAGCGGCGGAATATACGCTGCGCACGGCCATCCCTTGAAACCGTGTGGTAGATATTGCGTGCTGCTCCGCCCCTATCGGCTTTACCCCCTATGGTGGGCTATTCCGTTAACAAGCGCGGTTTCAGTACCGGTGACAGTGACAGGAACGCGCCATGACCTGCCCGCTTAATATTCAATAAAATCATAAGAAAATTAAGTAGTCATTTGGCTTGGTTATAGATAAGCCTCCCTCCCTCAAACATCAAAAATTCTAAATGCCAGTCTTCAAACATATGGATTTATCCAAATGTTTGCGTCTCTTAAGCTCTCCCCACTCCTCCCCGTGATGGAGCATGTGTTGTCGGTACGCCCTGGCCACAAGGGCGATCCTAAAAATAATGTGTCTGCCGACCCAAGGAATACCTATGTCCTCTCATTTGTCTGACCGGCAAAACGCCGATGAGCGCCTGTTGCACAGCCAAGGCTACGATCAACAACTGCACCGGGGGCTTTCGCTCTGGTCTTCGTTTTCGGTGGGTTTCGCCACTGTGTCCCCTGTTGTAGGCATCTATTCAGTCATGTCACTGGGCGCAATGAACGCTGGCCCGTCATGGTGTGGATAGTGCCGCTCTGCCTTGCCTTGCAACTGCTGGTGGCACTGGTTTACGCCGAGCTCGCCTCGCAATATCCGCTGGCCGGAGGCTGCTATCAGTGGGTCAAGCGTCTTGCGGGAGAACGCCTGGCCTGGTTTACCGGGTTCATGTACCTGGCTTCGGCGTTGGCTTCGTTGACCACCGTGGCTTACTTGGGTGGGTTCTGGTTGTGGCTGTTTTTTACCGGTGAACCGCCCTCGGCAAATGCACAAGTGTTCAGCGGTGCTGTGCTGCTAGTACTGGGCCTGGGGGTGAATCTGTTCGGGATCAACCCGCTCAAGTACTTCGTCAACGCGGGCATTGTCGCGGAAGCCATTGCCTCAATTGGTATCGGCGTGTTGTTGCTGCTGTTTTCCGCAACCACTCGTTCGCCTTGCTGTTGGACGGCCTGACGTCCAGCCAAGGTTCCGATGGCGCTTACTTGCCGGGCTTTCTGACCGCCATGGCTGTCGGTGGTTGGGCGTTCCTTGGTTTCGATGCCTGCTCGCAAGTGTCCGAGGAAACGGCAGACGCCCGCACCTCAACGCCCCGTGCAATCTTGCGCTCCATGATTCTGGTGGGCCTGACGGTCATGCTCACCGCGTTTGCCGTCACACTGTCCTACACCGACACAGCCGGCATGGTCTCAGGCCAGGTGATCGACCCGGTCACGCCTGCCGTTGTCGATGCGTTTGGCGCCTGGGCTGAACGGCCGTTTGTGGCGGTGGTGCTGGTGGCATTCATTGCGTGCGTGGTGTCGGTGCAAACCTATATCGGTCGCGCCGTATTCGGGATGGCACGGGATGAGATTCTGCCGGCGTCGGCACTGCTAAGGCGTGTCGACAAACGCAAGGTGCCGTTCGCCGCCATGGTGTTCAGCACCCTGTTCGCCAGTTTCGGCCTCGCCTTGGGCCTGAATGCCACAGCCGTCGGCACCTTGATTGCCTTTGGCAGTGGCGGCTTCTTCTTTGTATTCCTGATCGTGGTGAGTTGCGCCCTGCTCGCCCGTCTTAATGGCCGCTGGAAAGCCGAGCCAGGCACTTTCAGCCTGGGGCGCTGGGGCCTTACGGTCAACGTCGCCGCCTTTATATGGCTGGTGTTCGAAAGCATCAACGTGGCCTGGCCGCGCGAAGCACTCGCTCCGCCTGGAGCGCCATGGTTCCAGGTGTGGGCGGTCATCCTGGTGTTCTCGATCCTTGCAGTGCTTGGCTTGATCTATCTCTTCTGGGCCAAGCCGACGCTACGCAATGCCACCCCACACCTGCGCACCTATTAACCTGGACACGGAGTTTCAGATGTCTGCGATTCACTATTGGAATTACCCCACGGAAATCTTCTGCGGCCCCGGTGCGCTGGAGACCCTGGCCGAGCGCTGCGCCTTGCTGGAAATGCGCAAGCCCCTGCTGGTGACTGACCCCGGCATGCTCGCTCTGGAGCCGTTGGCACTGCTGAAAGCGCATTTGACCCAGGCGGATATTCCGTTTGCCGTGTTCAGTGATATCCACGGCAACCCCACGCTGGACGATGTCGCGTTGGGCGTCTCGGCGTTCCAGGCTGGAGGCCATGACTCATTGATTGCGTTGGGCGGCGGCAGCGCCATGGATGCGGCCAAAGGCATCAGCCTTGCGGCGGTCGATCGACATGGGCTGGGGCGTTTCGAATGGTCCCAGGTGATCAGCCGTTACCCAAGCCTGGCAGATTTCCCGCAGTTGGACCTGCCCAAACTCATCGCCTTGCCCACCACGGCAGGCACCGGCTCCGAGCTGGGCCGCGAAGCAGTCCTGACCCTCAGCGAACAGCAGATCAAGCAGGTGATCAGTCACCCCGAGTTGCTACCGGCCACGGTCATTCTCGACCCGATCCTGACCCGGGGCCTGCCGCCGGCGCTTACCGCTGCGACGGGCATGGACGCCCTCACCCACCACATCGAGGCCTTCTGTTCGCCGCTGTATCACCCGATGTCCTGCGGCGTCGCAGTGGAAGGCGTGCGCCTGATCCAACAACATTTGCCCGCTGCCTACGCCGATGGCCAGGACCTGTTGGCTCGCGAAGGCATGCTCGTGGCGTCGGCCATGGCCGCTGTGGCCTTCCAGAAAGGCTTGGGCGGCGTGCATGCCCTCGCCCATCCGCTGGGCGCGCGTTTTCACAAGCATCATGGGCTGTTGAACGCCATCTTGTTGCCCTATGTGATGGTCGCCAATCGTGAAGTGATCAGCCGTGATATTGCGCGACTGGCGCGCTACCTGGAGCTACCACAGCCGGACTTTGAAGGTTTTGTGCAGTGGGTCCTGCAACTGCGCCGACAATTGGCGATTCCCCATACGTTGCACGAAATCGGCCTGGATGCCGACGTGGCGGATTGGGTCGGCGAGCAGGCCGTGGCCGATATCTCGTCCTCAGACACCAATGCCCAACCCTTGGATGCCCACGCCTACAGCCAGATCTACCGCAGCGCCGTGCACGGCGACCTACCCGCGGTGTTCCGCCAATAGGTCATCGATGAACGCCCGCACCGCTTCGCTTTGGGGATGCCCAATGTGGGTAATCATGCTGTGCTGCACTGCGTAATGCAGCGTTTCGGGGTGCAGCGCGCGCATGTGGCCGCTGGCGATCCACGGCGCGGCGTAATGGGCCGGTAAATAACCCAAGTGGGTTCCCGCCAAAACGCCGTGGGCCACCGCTTCCATATGGTAGGCGGTGGCCGATGCGCGCTTGGGTGCCACCGGCAGCGTCTGGTTGGCAGGCAGGAAGCCATGCTTGATCCAGTCACACGCTTGTAGTTCTTCAAGGCTGGGTGTCGGCACCGCGTACAGCGGGTGCTTTTGGCCGCAAAAATACCAATCGCTTCGCTGTACAACGGTTGGTAGGCCAGCGTCGGCAATGGCCGGCTGAAATACGAGATGGCCATGTCCAACTGCCCGTCAATCACTGCCAGCTCCAGCTCTGTCGGTGAGTTAACGAAAATATGCAGGTGCATATCGTGTTCACGCTGATAAAAGCGCGCGATGGCTGCGTCGATGCGCGCCGTTGGCAAGGTAGCAATATTGTCCGCCAGTCCCAGGTACAAATCCCCGACCAGCCGCCCCGACAAATCCTGCGCCTCATCACGAAACGCATCCACGGCACCAAACAACGCCGTTGAAGCGGCAAGAATGCGCTGGCCCTTTTCAGTCAGGCGAAAGCCGCCTTTACCGCGCTCGCAAATCCGGTAGCCCAGGCGTTTTTCCAGGCCGGAAATATGCGTGCTGATATTCGATTGGCTCATGTTCAATTCGGCCTGCGCCGCCGTGAACCCGCCGCATTTGACCACCACGGAAAAAACCCGCAACAGGCGCAAATCCATGTCGGTGACGTTTCTGAGCACTGCAATTCCCTGGCTGGCGGTAAATGACGGGGCCCATTCAACGCCACCGACGTGTAAGCGTCAATCAGGCTTGTATGCCACCGCCACGAAACATAAGCTGGCGCTCTTTTGCACGACTGCCCCCGGAACGTCCATGTCTCGAAGCATCGCCCACCTTGCCCTGTTGCTGGGGTTGATCACCGCCGTCGGCCCGTTCGCCATCGACAGTTACTTGCCTGCATTGCCGACCCTCGGTGCCAGCCTGCATGCCTCGCCGGCTGCGGTGCAGATGAGCCTCACGGTGTTTTTCATGATCATTGGCGTGTGCCAACTGTTCTACGGCCCAATCAGCGATGTGTTCGGGCGCAAGCCACCTATCTATGCGGGCTTGGCGATTTTTGCGGTGGCCAGTGTCGGCTGCGCGCTGGCACCGACCATTGAAGTGCTGATCGGTTTTCGGGCTCTGCAGGCGTTCGGCGCGTGCGCCGGGATGGTGATTCCTCGGGCGATCGTGCGCGACCTCTACACCGGTCATGAAGCCGCCAAGTTGATGGCCTTGTTGATGCTGGTGATGAGCGTCTCGCCGATCCTTGCGCCCTTGGCCGGCAGCCTGGTGATTTCGCTGTGGAGCTGGCGCGAAGTTTTCGCCGCACTCGCCGTGGTGGCTGTGGCGTGCCTGGTCATGACCGTTGTGCAATTGCCGGAGACCCACCCAGCCGAGCGCCGCCTGGGCAAGACCCTGGGCAGTGCATTCGGCAGCTACGGCGCGTTGTTGCGTGACCCGGTGTTCACCGGTTTGTCGGTGGTCAGCGGGTTTGGCCTGGCGACGTTCTTTGTGTTCATCGGCAGCGCACCGTTCGTGTACATCGAACATTACGGCCTGACACCCACGCAGTTCAGCCTGGGGTTCGCGGTCAATGCCGCGTCGTTTTTTGCCATGAGCCAACTCACCGCAAGCCTGAGCGCGCGTTTCGGCCTGGCACCGGTGATTCGCTGGTCGGTAATGGCCGTGGCGGCGGTAATGGTGTTGCTGGCCGTCACTACGCTGTGGGTCGACAGCCTGGCGCTGATGATGACGTTGTTGTTTATCGGTTTTGGCTTTCTCGGCCTGCTACTGCCGGCAGCCGGTGTGCTGTCGCTGGAAGATCATGGCGCCGTCGCGGGCTCTGCCTCGGCCCTGCTGGGGGCGATCCAGATGATTACGGCCGCCGTGTCCATGACGTTGGTCGGTGTGTACGCCGATCACACGCCCGCGCCGATGCTGATCGGCATCGCCCTGTGTGCAGTCGCCGCGCTGCTGACGGTGATCTGGACGCTGAGTCGCCTGCCGGCGCACCTGGCGAGCCCCCGCCCTCCTCCTAGCGCTCGCTTGTATTGTTTTCGCTGATGACCGTTATTGGCCGGAATCCGTTCTGGCCGGCGCCTGGGCTTAATAGAATGGCGACCACAGTCAAGCCGCCACCGTCCGGTGCTGGAGATCGTCATGCGTTATCTGTTTATCGCGGTGTTGAGCCTGTTCAGCACCTTCGCCGCCGCCCAGGGTGATCCCGCCGCAGGGGCGACGACGCCGGTCAACCAGGCCGACGACTATTCAGAAGACCTGGATATCGCCAAGGCCGTGCGCAATACCAATGCCGCATCGACCACCTGCGGCCCGGTCAAGGGCCATGTGGTGTATGTGGACAGTCAGGGCGTGCGGCACGAACTCGACTATGTACGGCTGGGCGATGCCTGCCAGCACGGCTGATTTGGCCTACAGATCAAAGCGATCCACGGCACGCCGCCGCTCATTGTCATCGCGTACGTCATAGCTGGCAGTGGTCTGGATATTGGTGTGGTGCGCCAGCTTCTGGGCAATCGACAGGTCATGCTCTTCGATCACCCGCGTAATGAATGAGCGCCTGAAGTCGTGAGGCATGATCTTCACGCCGACCTGCTCGCCGCGCTGGCGAGCGATGTAGTAAATCGCATGTTTGGTGATGCGCTCCCGGGTGATATGGCTGCCCCGGCGGATGCGATTGAACAGGAACGTATCGTCCTGTTCGCCTTCCTTGAGTTGCCCACGACGAAAGTCCAGCCAGGCCTGCAACTTTGCGAACGCCCAATCCGGTGCGTACTTGAGCAGCTCCTTGTTGCCCTTGCCAGTCACCCGCAGGCTGCGCTCATCAAAATCGACCTGAGCCAGGTCAAGGTTGACCGACTCCGACTTGCGCATGCCCGAGCCGTAGAGAATCCCGATCACCGCCGCATCCCTTAACCCTTGGGGCCTGGGGTCGGCAGCGCAGACCTCCATCATTTCCCGAATCAGCGTACGCCGCAGGTTGCGGCCTTGGCCCAGACGGGTTCCAGGCGCGGCCTTGACCGTACGCATGCGCAGCAAATGCTCCTGGTCGATGAGGTTCATCCGCCAAGCCTCATTCATCACCCCACGCACGGCGTTCACGTACAACGACGAGGTGTTCGGCGCGTAGCCGTCCTCGCGCAATGCCGCCACCAGGGCGATCACATGTTCGGGCTGCAACAGGTGCCAGTCGATGTCTTCGAGGTTGATGTCTTCATAGCCCAGGCGGTCGGCTGCATCTTGCAGCACGTAGCGCATGGTCAGTTGGCTGGAAGGCGCCAGGCGGGTGAGGTAAAGGGTCAGCGGGTTGCGAATGGACTCAGTCAATGTAGATCAGCCTTTGGATTAAATACCTCAAACAAGCCTTTGTTTAATCGAGGTATTTAGTGAATTGGCGAAGGCCGAGTCTAACCCACGAACGGCCTTCGCACAAAGTCACGGGGCGACGTCGTCGTCCTCAGTCGGCGCTTGCGGCTGAGTCTGGGTCTGGCTCCATTCGGTGTCCTGCTTCTGCATCAGCGCGAACCAATGCTGGCGCATGAACGTCAGGTAAGCGTCCGGCGCCTTGGCAAAGTCCTTCTCTTCGCCATAACAACCCGGCAACGGCAACTCGGTGCCCTGCTCCTTGTATTGGCTGACCAGCGCCTGCTGGGCGGCAACGCTGCAATCCTTGGGCAGTGGCATGCCGCGCAAGGCGCCGGCCTCCTCGTCCCACCAACTCGCGCCATAACGGTCGACACCGCGCAGGCGGAATTTCTGCGACTTGCCCACGTGCATGATCAATTTGAATTCGTTAGGGCTGACATCGCTGGTGCAGGTCCGCGAATAGCCCACGGTGGCCTGGGTGATGCCATCACCGGTCAGGTCAGTGACCTTGGTCGCCGCCATGTCAAAGCGCAGCGCGGCGTCGAATTCGCAATGCTGCACGTCGTCATAGAGCATCCACACGCGCTTGGGGCGGTTGCCGTCGATGAGGTATTGGGCTGCGTAGACGAACGCCGACTGGGTGCCGTCGTCATCGCGCTCGCTGACTTGCTCGGCGAGTACCAACAGGTTCTTGCCTTGGCGATCGTCCCAGGTATAGGCGGCGATTTGCTTGCCACGCACTTCCACGCCGTCGGGCACCTGGTCGATGCTCGTGAGCGCCACGCCTTCATCGGCCCGCACCGTCGTGACACACGCCACGGTCATCAACAACCCCATCAACACCGGCCGCAACTGGCCGCGTAAAAGCTGCACGCTATTCATCCGAGTACCCTGGCAAGAGATGGCTTACTTTACCGGCACTTGAGGCGCATTGCAGAGAAGATTCTTCACGAAAAGCGGGCATGCATGACAGGGCGCCTGGATTGGGCGCGAACCCTGCGTAACGCGTTGAATCTTTAGCTGAACCCTAGCTGTCTACCTGTCAAATAAACGAGTTTTTCATCTGCCTTTCATATTCGTTCAACATTTTTCCGCTTAATCTTGGCCTCAGGACTTGAGAACGGACCGCGTTTTCCCCGACTAACCTGTTGATTACGCTTTACCTTTGCGTTTCTTGAGCTTTAATCCAGTCACCGCCATGGAAGATCCTATTGCCCGTCTCAGGAAAGTCGAATGAATAATCGCCACCCCACGCTACGTTTAATCGGTTAAGGCACTAGCCACCCTGATTACTGCTGTCTTCACGCTCCAAGTTGCTCTAACCCCCGAGGTCATGAATTCTTGAAACCCTACCCTATTCATTGCGTGTCGATCGTCATCCCGGTCTACAACGAAGAAGAGAGCCTGCCTGAATTGCTGCGTCGCACCACTGCAGCCTGCAAGCAACTGGCCTACGAATACGAAATCATCCTGGTGGATGACGGTAGCCGCGACAAATCGGCCCAAATGCTCGAAGACGCCGCCGCAGAAGACGGCAGCAACGTGGTCGCGGTGATCCTCAACCGCAACTACGGGCAGCACGCGGCGATCATGGCCGGCTTCGAACAGTGCCGGGGCGAGGTGGTGATTACCCTCGATGCCGACCTGCAGAACCCACCCGAAGAAATCCCGCGCCTGGTCGAACAGGCTGCCCTGGGTTACGACGTGGTTGCCACCGTACGCAACAACCGCCAGGACTCAGCCTTCCGCCGCTGGCCGTCGCGCCTGATCAACCTGGCCGTGCAACGCCTCCACCGGCGTGGCCATGACCGACTACGGCTGCATGCTGCGCGCTTACCGCCGCACCATCGTCGATGCCATGCTCGCCTGCCGCGAACGCAGCACCTTCATCCCGATCCTGGCCAACGGCTTTGCCCGTCACACCACGGAGATCCTGGTGCATCACGCCGAGCGTGAACACGGCGAATCCAAATACAGTGCCATGCGCCTGATCAGCCTGATGTTCGACCTGCTGACGTGCATGACCACCACCCCGCTGCGCTTGTTGTCCATCGTCGGTTTCAGCCTGGCAGGCCTGGGCGTGCTGTTCGCCTTCGCCTTGATCGTACTGCGCCTGGCCTTTGGTGCCCAATGGGCGGGCGACGGCATGTTCGTACTGTTCGCGGTGCTGTTCGTGTTCACCGGTGGCCAGTTCATCGGCATGGGCTTGCTGGGTGAATACCTGGGCCGCATGTACAGCGACGTGCGTGCTCGCCCTCGCTTCTTCATCGAAAAAGTGCTGCGCAACCAACCCGCAGCGCCGGCCCCAGTCGTCGTGGTTGACGGCCTGGTGTCCTCCCATACCTCCACTTCTACTTCTCCTTCCGATCAGGTTTCGTCATGAATTCAAAAGCCGTTGTCTTCGCATACCACGATATTGGCTGTGCAGGTATTGAAGCCCTGCTGACCGCCGGCTACGACATTGCTGCCGTGTTTACCCATGCCGATGACCCCAAGGAAAACAATTTCTACGGTTCCGTCGCCCAGCTTTGCGCCCGTAACGGCATTCCGGTGCACGCGCCGGAAGACGCCAACCACCCACTGTGGATCGAGCGTATTGCCAAGCTGAACCCGGACTACATCTTCTCGTTCTACTACCGCAACCTGCTGAGCGAGCCTCTGTTGGCCACCGCCAGCAAAGGCGCGTTCAACCTGCACGGTTCGCTGCTGCCGAAATACCGTGGCCGCGCACCGGCCAACTGGGTGCTGGTCAACGGCGAAACCGAAACCGGCGTGACCCTGCACCGCATGGTCAAGCGTGCCGATGCCGGCGCGATCCTGGCCCAGCAAAAGTCATCATCGACCGCAGCGATACCGGCCTGACCCTGCACGCCAAGCTGCGTGACGCCGCCGCCAACCTGCTGCGCGATGCCCTGCCGCAACTGGCCGCTGGCAAACTGGGCGAAACCGCACAGGACGAAAGCCAAGCCACCTACTTCGGCCGACGCACGGCTGCCGATGGCAAGCTGGAGTGGAAAAAACCGGCAGAAGAACTGTTCAACCTGGTTCGCGCCGTGACCCAACCGTACCCGGGCGCCTTCTGCGCCGTGGGCGAGCACAAGCTGATCGTGTGGCAAGCCGAAGTCGCCAAGGGCAACGAAGGCCTGGCGCCTGGCCGTGTGATCAGCGTCAACCCGCTGCGCATCGCCTGCGGTGAAGACTCCCTGGTGATCAAGTTCGGCCAGCGCAACGAAGACGGTCTGTTCCTGGCCGGCCCTGCCCTGGCAGATGTATTGGGCCTGGTTGACGGCTCTGTGCTGCGCGGTGCCGAGTCCGGCCGCAAGCCACGTCGCACCCGCGTGCTGATCCTGGGTGTGAACGGCTTTATCGGTAACCACCTGTCCGAGCGCCTGCTGCGTGACGACCGTTACGAAATCTACGGCCTGGACATCGGCTCCGACGCCATCGAGCGCCTGCGCAGCCACCCGAATTTCCACTACGTGGAAGGCGACATCAGCATCCACACCGAGTGGATCGAATACCACATCAAGAAGTGCGACGTGGTCCTGCCGCTGGTGGCCATCGCCACGCCGATCGAATACACCCGTAACCCGCTGCGCGTGTTCGAGCTGGACTTCGAAGAAAACCTGAAACTGGTTCGCTACTGCGTCAAGTACAACAAGCGCGTGATCTTCCCATCGACCTCCGAAGTCTATGGCATGTGCCAGGACCAGTACTTCGACGAAGACACCTCCAACCTGGTGGTCGGCCCGGTCAACAAGCAACGCTGGATCTACTCGGTCTCCAAGCAACTGCTGGACCGCGTTATCTGGGCGTACGGCGACAAAGGCCTGAAATTCACCCTGTTCCGTCCGTTCAACTGGATGGGCCCGCGCCTGGACCGCCTGGACTCGGCACGTATCGGCAGCTCCCGCGCCATTACCCAGTTGATCCTCAACCTGGTGGAAGGCACGCCGATTCGTCTGTTCGACGGTGGCGAGCAGAAGCGCTGCTTCACTGACATCGCCGACGGCATCGAAGCCCTGGCACGCATCATTGATAACGAAAACGGTGTCTGCGACAGCCAGATCATCAACATCGGCAACCCGGAAAACGAAGCCAGCATCCGTCAGCTGGGCGAGGAACTGCTGCGTCAGTTCGAAGCTCACCCACTGCGCAGCAACTTCCCTCCGTTCGCCGGTTTCCGCGACGTAGAGAGCAAGGCGTTCTACGGCACCGGTTACCAGGACGTGGCACACCGCAAGCCAAGCATCGAAAACGCCAAGCGCCTGCTGAACTGGGAGCCTACCGTTGAGATGAGCGAGACCATCGGCAACACCCTCGACTTCTTCCTGAAAGAAGCCATGCTCGAAATCGCGGACAAGCGCTGATGCAGGCAGGTCTTCGCATTGATGTCGACACCTACCGTGGCACCCGTGAAGGTGTGCCGCGGTTGCTCGAATCCCTGGATGAAGCCTCGGTGAAAGCGACGTTCTTCTTCAGCGTTGGGCCGGACAACATGGGACGCCACTTGTGGCGTCTCATCCGCCCGCAGTTCCTGTGGAAGATGCTGCGTTCCAATGCCGTAGGCCTGTATGGCCTGGATATCTTGCTGGCCGGCACTGCCTGGCCGGGCAAGCCGATTGGCCGTGACCTGGGGCACTTGATGCGCCAGACCAAGGCCGCCGGGCACGAAGTCGGCCTGCACGCCTGGGATCACCACGGCTGGCAGGCCAACACCGGGCGCTGGAGCGAAGCACAGCTGATCGAACAGATCCGCCGTGGCGTCGACACCCTCAGCGACATCCTCGGTGAACGCATCGACTGTTCAGCGGCCGCCGGTTGGCGTGCCGATGAACGTGTGGTGCAAGCCAAGCAAGGGTTCAACTTTCGCTACAACAGCGATTGCCGGGGCACCAGCCTGTTCAGGCCAACACTGGCCGATGGCAGCGCGGGCACCCCACAAATTCCGGTAGACCTGCCGACCTTCGACGAAGTCGTCGGGCCGGTGGTGGCTGCCAAAGACTTCAATGGGTTCATTCTCGACCGCTTCGCCGAGTCGAAACTGAATGTCTACACGATCCACGCAGAAGTAGAAGGGATTCTGATGGCCAACGATTTTCGCCAGTTGCTCGCCCAGGCAGGGCAGCGCGGTATCGACTTCAAACCGCTGGGCGACCTGTTGCCGGCGGACCTGACCACCCTGCCCCAGCAACACCTGGTGCGTGGCGCCTTGCCCGGCCGCGAGGGTTGGCTCGGAGTACAACAGGCATGATCCGGCGTTGGGCGCTGCCCCTGCTCCTGTTGGCGTTTGCTGTGTTCTACCTGATTCCGCTGGCCACCCACGGCCTGTGGATTCCCGATGAAACCCGCTACGCGCAGATCAGCCAGGAAATGCTGCTGACGGGCAAGTGGGCGTCGCCGCACTTCATGGGCATTCGCTACTTCGAAAAACCCGCTGCGGGTTACTGGATGATCGCGCTGGGCCAGGCGATTTTCGGCCAGAACCTGTTTGGCGTGCGTTTCGCCTCGGCGTTGAGCACCGGCTTGAGCATCCTGCTGGTTTACCTGGTCTCGCGCCGCTTGTGGAATGACCCGCAAAGACGCTGGTCAGCACCGTGCTGTACATGAGCTTTGTCAGCGTCGCCGCCTTGGGTGGCTACGCCAACCTCGACCCGCAGTTCACCTTCTGGGTCAACCTGACCGGCGTGGCGTTGTGGTTTTGCTTCGACAGCACCACGCGTAACGGCCGCCTGGGTTCCTGGGCCTTGCTGGGCTTTGCCTGCGGCATGGGCTTCATGACCAAAGGCTTCCTGGCCTGGCTGCTGCCGGTACTGATCGCCCTGCCCTACGCAATCTGGCAGAAACGCTTCCGTGAGTTGCTGGGTTATGGCGTGGTCGCTGTGGTCGTGGCGATTGTGGTCAGCCTGCCGTGGGCGCTGGCGGTGCACCTGCAAGAGCCGGATTACTGGAACTTCTTCTTCTGGCACGAGCATATCCAACGCTTTGCCGGTGAAGACGCCCAGCACGCCGAGCCGTTCTGGTACTACCTGCCGCTGCTGGTTGCGTTCTCGCTGCCTTGGGTTGCCCTGTTGCCGTCCACCGTCACGCACGCGTGGCAAGAAAAACGTCTGCCAAAAACAGCTTTCCTGTTGCTGTGGCTGCTGATGCCGCTGGCTTTCTTTAGCCTGGCCAAGGGCAAGTTGCCCTCCTACATCATGCCGTGCCTGCTGCCCCTGGCCCTGCTGATGGGTTCGACCCTGGCCGACAAGCTCGCCGCAGGCCGCAGCCGTGCCTTGCGCATCAACGGTTGGTTGAACCTGGTGGTCGGTATCCTCGGGCTGTTAGCGCTGACCTGGTTCCAATTGAAGAAACCGGTGTACGAGCATGGCCAGGAAACCCTCAGCCTGGTGCTGGTGTTCGTGTTCCTGTTCGGCTGGATCATCGCCAACCTGCTGCAGGCCGCGCGTCCATTGAAACTGTGGGCCGCGCCAGTAATCGGCAGTTGGTTGCTGGTGGCGCTGGTGCCTGCCGCACTGCCGCACTCGGTGGTCTACAACAAGACCCCGGACCAATTCATCATCGATCACCTGCAGGAACTGCAACCGGCCACTGCCTTGCTCAGCAATGATCTCGGCGCCGCGTCTGCCCTGTCCTGGCGTTTGGCTCGTCCGGACGTGACCCTCTACAACACGGTCGGTGAAGTCAAATACGGCCTGACTTACCCGGATGCCACCCATCACAAGATCGACACCACCCACGTCCAGCAATGGATGAGCGACGCTCGTAAAAAAGGTCCGGTCGGTGTGGTGATGCGGGTTAAAGGTGACGATGAGATTGCCGAAGTTGCCTTGTTGCCTAACGACGGCAAGCGTTATGAACAAGGCAATATCGTGATTCTGATCTTCCCGCAGGCTGCGCAATGATCACCCTGCTCCTGTTATTGGCGGCTTGCTTGCTGACGTGCATGGGCCAGGTCTCGCAGAAGTTTGCGGTGGAAAGCTGGCGCGACCTGCCTGATGGCTGGGCGCTGAAACTACGCTCACCCTGGTTGTGGGCAGCATTGATCTGCCTGGGCCTCGGCCTGCTGGTGTGGTTGCTGGTGTTGCAGCGCCTGGAAGTGGGCATTGCCTACCCCATGCTCAGCCTGAACTTCGTACTGGTCACGTTGGTGGCACGCTTTGTCTTTCACGAACACATCGATGGCCGCCACTGGCTCGGCGTGGTGTTGGTGATAGCCGGCGTGGTGTTGCTGGGGCGTCAGGTATGAGCCGCACGCAAGGCTTTGCCCTGGCCCTGGGCAGTGTCGGCCTGGTCAGCGCCGCCCAGTTGGGCATGCGCTGGAGCATGACGCGCTTGCCGCTGCCTACCGAATGGCTCAGCGCATTCAACAGCAATGCCATCGACCTCGGTGCCCTTGGCGTGGTGATCCTGGCGATCTTTGCCTATGCGCTGTCGATGCTTTGCTGGCTCGGCGCGCTCAAGCACCTGCCGCTGGGCCGCGCCTATTCGCTGCTGAGCATCAGCTACGCGCTGGTGTACCTGCTCGCGGCCAGCCTGCCGGTGTTCAACGAACATTTCTCGCTTTCAAAAACCCTGGGGGTGGCCTTGGTCGTCCTCGGTGTTCTGGTTATCAACTCTCGCCGTGCTAGCACTACAAGTCCCAGGAATGCCCCATGAAAATCAGTGTATTTGGTAGCGGTTACGTCGGCCTGGTACAGGCCACTGTGTTGGCCGAAGTCGGTCACGATGTCATCTGCATGGACGTAGACAAAAACAAGGTCGAGTCGCTGCAGAAAGGCCATGTGACCATCTTCGAGCCGGGGCTGGCGGCCATGGTCAAAGAGAACCTGGAAAGCGGGCGACTGCACTTTACCCACGACGAAAAACTCGCGGTTGAACACGGCGAAGTGTTGTTTATCGCTGTGGGTACACCGTCGGATGAAGACGGTTCGGCTGACCTGAAATATGTGCTGTCGGTTGGCGATGCCGTAGCGCGCCACCGCATCGAGCCAGTGATCCTGGTGGAAAAATCCACCGTACCGGTCGGCACCGGCGACACCCTGCGCGCCCATATCGAAAAAAGCCCTGCACACGGCTGGCCGGCACCTGGAGTTCGATATCGTCTCGAACCCGGAATTCCTCAAGGAAGGCTCGGCGGTTGCCGACTGCCGCCGCCCGGACCGCATTGTCATCGGCTGCGAGCGTGAAGAGGTGCGCGATGTGATGCGTGACCTGTACGCGCCGTTCAACCGCAACCACGACCGCATCATCTTCATGGACCTGCGCAGCGCCGAACTGACCAAGTACGCCGCCAACTGCATGCTGGCCACCAAGATCAGCTTTATCAACCAGATCGCCGAGCTGGCCGAACACCTGGGCGCGGACATCGAAGCCGTGCGCCTGGGTATCGGCGCCGACTCGCGCATCGGTTACCACTTTATCTACCCCGGCTGCGGCTACGGTGGTTCGTGCTTCCCGAAAGACATGCGCGCCCTGATCCACAGCGCCAAGGAAGCCAACTGCTCCAGCGACCTGCTGGAAGCGGTGGAAGCCATCAACCAGCGCCAGAAGAGCAAGCTGTTTGAGCGAATCAACGCGTTCTTCAAGGGCGATCTCAAAGGCAAGACCTTCGCCTTGTGGGGCCTGGCGTTCAAACCCAACACCGATGACATGCGCGACGCACCAAGCCGTGTATTGATGGAATCGCTCTGGGCCGCCGGCGCCAACGTGCGCGCGTTCGACCCGGAAGCCATGCAGGAAACCCAGCGTATCTATGGCGACGAATCTCGCCTGACCCTGTTGGGCACCCCCGAGTCAGCACTGAGCGGCGCCGATGCGCTCATCGTCTGCACCGAATGGCAGCAATTCAAGGCCCCCGACTTCGACTTGATCCACCAACGCTTGAAAACCCCGGTGATCTTCGACGGTCGCAACCTGTACGACGGCGAACGCCTGGCCCGTAAAGGCTTCCAGTACTACCCGATTGGCCGTGGCGATTCGTGCCAGCTGCCGATTCCCCAGCAACAGTGGGTGGCTCAATCGGCAGACCAGGTCGTGGAAGCCTGAGACGTGAACAAAGCCCAACCGCCCCTGCTGAATGCAACCATTCGCCAGCAATCCCTCGGCTTGGGCTTGTTGGCGCTGTTGCTGTTTATCGCCGGTAACTGGCACCAGGCAATCATCGGTTTCGACTCGCGTTTTGTGGTGTTCGCCCAGGAGATGCTGCGCCATGGGCCGAGCTTCTTTCCGACCACGTACGGCCAGCCGTATGCCGATTACCTGGCGACCTCGACGATACTGACCTGGCTGCTGTCGCTGCCGTTTGACCAGGTCACCAGCCTCACGGCCTGGTTACCGACGGCGATGGCCTCGGCCATCATCGTCATCCTGGTGTATCGCCTGACCGCGCCCTACTCGCCACGCTGGGGAGTGCTCAGCGTACTGATGTTGTTGCTCAGCAGCACCTTCATCAGCGAAACCCGCGCGGTATCCCTCGACCAAATGCTCGCGGCCGTCGCCCTGGCGGTGTTCTACCTCGGTTATAGCCATGATCACTTCGGTGCCGGCAAGCGTATGCACTGGCTGTATCTGCTGCTGATCCTCGGCTTTGCGATTCGCGGCCCGATCGGCTTGGTGATTCCTACCGGCGTGCTGTGCAGCTATTACCTGATCAACCGCCAATGGAGCCGGCTGTTCAGCTTCGGGCTGTTGGCCCTGGCGTTGCTGGGCGCTTGTGTGGGCTTGCTGTTGCTGCTGGCCAAACTCAGCGGCGGCGACACGTTCATGCAAGACGTGATTCGCATGCAGTTCCTGGGGCGCATGGACGGTAGCGAAGGCTCCAGCGGCGCATTGTATTACTTCACCAGCTCGCTGGGCAACTACGCCCTCGCCTACCCACTGGCATTGCTGGTACTGCTTGGCGTGGCAGTCGGCGGGCGACGTACACCAGACCCGGCGTTGCAGTTGGTGCTGTACTGCGCGGCGGCAGGCCTTTGGTCATGCTTGGCTTGTCGATCCCGCAAGCGAAGAAGGCGCGTTATGTGCTGCCGATGTTGCCGATGGCGGCGATTATTGCTGCGTATCCGTTCCAGGTCGCACAAGGCCGGCTGTTCGCTTGGTTGCGCGGCTTGATGCTCGGTATCTGGTGCTGCTGCCCGCGTTGCTGGCGGTCGGGTTGTGGATGGTACGGCGTCGCTACGCCGAGCAATTGGGCAGTCTTGCGCCGATTCTTAGCGTGCTGGTCGTGCTGCAGGTGTTGGCGTTGCTGACGGTGTTCAAACCGCGCCTGCGCCCTGTAGGCCCTGCATTGATTGCGGTGTTGGCGATCTGGACTACCTATATCGTGATTGTCGAGCCGTTGGAGCGCAGTCTCTACGACACCCGAACGTTCAGCCTGGCGGTGAAAGCACAGGTTCAGCAAGATCGCGCCCCGTGATCCTGCATGGCCTGGGCAAGGACGCCAAAGCGATCAAGTTCATGGTCAATTACGATTGCGACCGCGTACCGCTGTTTACGCAACAACCGTCGGACCTGAACCCGATAGTGGCGCCGGCCTGGCTGGTGATGAGCGCTGCGGACTTCGCCTTGTTGAAAGACCCGCGCTTTAGCGGTCTTACTCCGACGCTCACCGGCGAGTTCGACAAGGACCCGTATGTGCTGCTGCACTTGGCTAAACCTGTGCAACCTTGACGCTGTGCGCCGGCAATGCCGGCGCGTGGTACGCTATAACTGCATTATTTTTGCATTTAACCCTCATTAATATGCATTGGCGTCGCGCTATTCAGCGCGGCACACTGCGCAGGTTCCTCCCCAAATGTTGGAACTTTCAAAGGGCTTTTCCGGGCGACCAGACGAGCCTTTTTTTTTGCCTGCCGTTTATGGATTCCCTCTCGATGCTCGCTCGCTGGTTCCCCGCTGCTATCAACACCCGTCCCACTGAATGGAGCCGCGCCGCTATCGGCATGGCACTGGGCACAATGCTCAGTGTCTGGCTGTGCGGCCAAGTCTTCGGCATGGACGTCGCCCTGCACCTGCTTGGCCCGTTGGGGGCTTCGGCAGTGCTGTTGTTTGCCGTGTCATCCGGCGCGTTGGCGCAGCCTTGGTCGATCATTGGCAGTTACCTGTGCGCAGGCGTGGTGGCCTTATTGGTAGCCCGCGTGCTGGGACGCACCTTGGGCAGTGCCTGCCTGGCAGCCGGTATGACGGTGATCTTGATCTGCTGGCTACGCTGCCTGCACCCGCCAGCGGGTGGCCTGGCCATGAGCCTGGTACTGGCTGATCCAGCGTCTGCTGCCTTGGGTTGGTCCGAGTTGGGGCGGTGATGCTCGGTGCCGGCGCACTGTTGGCCTGCGCCCTGGCGTACAACAACGCCACGCGCACCCGCTATCCCAAAGGCGCCATTGAGGCACCGGCAACACCCCTTGGCAGTACGCCGACTCCGGTCGACGCTGCAATCACCGCCGCCGACCTCAAGCTGGCGCTGGCCGATATGGAGCAGTTCTACGATATCGAGCCCACTGAACTCGAACAGCTGATCCATGCCGCTGAAGCCCATGCGCGGCGCCGCAGCATCGGTGAAGTGTTGGCCGAACGCGCTGCATAAATGCAAAAACGACCTGCATGATTCCGGGTTGTACTGGGCAAATTTGCACTGGTACGATCACAAGATGGTTCGTCCGCGAACCTCTTGATAAAGAACAATAAAAGCAGGGAGTTAGAGATGACTGCTCAGGTTTCATCCGAGGCACGCCGCATCGATACAGGTTCAGAAGAGGTGCTGGCCGACGTCCGCAACCACATCGGCCACCTCACCCTCAATCGCCCCGCCGGCTTGAACGCCATTACCCTGGACATGGTTCGCAGCCTCACCCGTCAGCTGCAGGCCTGGGCCGATGACCCGGCGGTGTACGCCGTCGTCCTGCATGGCGCTGGCGAGAAGGCTTTTGCGCCGGCGGCGACATCCGTTCCCTGTATGACAGCTTTAAAAGCGGCGACACGCTCCACCAAGACTTTTTCGTCGAGGAGTACGCACTCGACCTGCTCATCCACCACTACCGCAAGCCCGTCCTGGCACTGATGGACGGATTTGTGCTGGGCGGCGGCATGGGGCTGGTGCAAGGCGCCGACTTACGCGTGGTCACCGAGCGCAGCCGCCTGGCCATGCCGGAAACCGCCATCGGGTACTTCCCGGACGTGGGCGGCAGTTATTTCCTGTCACGCATTCCCGGCGAACTGGGGACTTACCTGGGCGTTACCGGGGTTCAAATCCGTGCGGCGGACGCGTTGTATTGCGGGCTGGCGGACTGGTACATCGACAGTGCCAAGCTTGACGACCTGAATCAGAAACTCGACCGCCTGCACTGGCACGACTCCCCCCTCAAAGACCTGCAAGGCCTGCTTGCCAAACTGGCGGTGCAGCAACTGCCAGACGCGCCGCTGGCAGCCTTGCGCCCGGCCATCGACCACTTCTTTGCCCTGCCGGATGTGCCGAGCATCGTCGAACAGTTGCAGGCCGTCACTGTCGCCGACAGCCATGAATGGGCCGTGACCACCGCCAACCTGATGCAAACCCGTTCGCCCCTGGCCATGGCCGTGACCCTTCAAATGCTGCGCCGTGGTCGGCGCTTGCCGTTGAGCACTGCTTTGCCCTCGAACTGCACCTGGACCGCCAATGGTTCGAACGCGGCGACCTGATCGAAGGCGTGCGCGCCCTGATCATCGACAAGGACAAGACCCCGCGCTGGAACCCTCCCACCCTCGACGGGCTGGACGCCAGCCATGTCGAGAGCTTCTTTCATCACTTCGAGCAGGTTGCGAACTAAGCCATGCAAGACATTGAATACACTGAAGAACAAGTGATGATCCGTGACATGGCGCGCGACTTTGCCCGTGGCGAAATCGCCCCCATGCGCAAGCCTGGGAGAAAGCCGGCTGGATTGACGACGCTCTGGTCGCGAAAATGGGTGAGCTCGGCCTGCTGGGCATGGTGGTACCCGAAGAATGGGGCGGTACCTACGTCGACTATGTAGCGTATGCCCTCGCCGTTGAAGAGATTTCCGCCGGGGATGGCGCCACTGGCGCGCTGATGAGTATCCATAATTCAGTGGGTTGCGGGCCGATCCTCAACTACGGCACACCCGAACAGAAACAGACCTGGCTCGCCGACCTCGCCAGCGGCCAGGCGATTGGCTGCTTCTGCCTGACCGAACCGCAAGCCGGCTCCGAAGCCCACAACCTGCGCACCCGCGCCGAACTGCGCGACGGCCAGTGGGTAATCAATGGCGCCAAGCAGTTCGTCAGCAACGGCAAGCGCGCGAAGTTGGCGATTGTGTTCGCCGTGACCGACCCGGAACTGGGCAAAAAGGCATCTCTGCGTTCCTGGTACCGACGAATACTGCAGGCTTTGTGGTAGACCGCACCGAACACAAGATGGGCATCCGCGCCTCGGATACCTGCGCCGTGACCCTCAACCAATGCACAGTGCCCGAAGCCAACCTGCTCGGTGAGCGCGGTAAAGGCCTGGCCATCGCGCTGTCGAACCTGGAAGGCGGCCGCATTGGCATTGCCGCCCAGGCCTTGGGCATCGCCCGTGCAGCATTCGAAGCGGCGCTGGCCTACGCCCGTGACCGTGTGCAGTTCGACAAAGCCATCATCGAGCACCAGAGCGTGGCCAACCTGCTGGCCGACATGCAAACCCGCCTGAATGCCGCCCGCCTGCTGATCCTGCACGCGGCACGTCTGCGCAGTGCCGGTAAACCCTGCCTGTCGGAAGCCTCCCAGGCCAAGCTGTTTGCTTCGGAAATGGCGGAGAAGGTCTGCTCGTCAGCGATGCAGATTCATGGCGGGTATGGGTATCTGGAGGATTACCCGGTGGAGCGCTACTACCGGGATGCGCGGATCACGCAGATTTATGAAGGGACCAGTGAGATTCAGCGAATGGTGATTGCTCGCGAGCTCAAGCACTATCAACTCTAAACCGCTACACATAAAAGTGTGGGAGCTGGCTTGCCTGCGATGCAGACACCTCGGTTAACCAGTAAGACCGAGGTCACGCTATCGCAGGCAAGCCAGCTCCCACATTTGAATCCCGGTGTTGTTGGGATCGGGTTATTTGTCCTTGAAGTCGGGCGTGCGCTTGGCTACGAACGCAGCCATGCCTTCCTTCTGATCCAGCGTCGCAAACGCCGCATGGAATACGCGACGCTCAAAGCGCACGCCTTCCGACAGGCTCACTTCAAACGCGCGGTTCACACTTTCCTTGACCATCATGCTGATCGGCACCGACTTACCGGCAATCAGCGTGGCCACTTTCAAGGCCTCTTCCAGCAGTTCATCGGCCGGCACGATACGCGCGACAATACCGCAACGCTCCGCCTCCACCGCATCGATAAAACGGCCGGTCAGGCACATTTCCATAGCCTTGGCCTTGCCCACGGCGCGGGTCAGGCGCTGGGTGCCGCCCATGCCTGGCAGTACGCCGAGGTTGATTTCCGGTTGGCCAAACTTGGCCGTGTCGCCCGCCAGGATGAAATCGCACATCAACGCCAGCTCACAGCCGCCACCAAGGGCAAAGCCATTGACTGCGGCGATGATCGGCTTGCGGCGGTTCGCCACGCGGTCGCTGTCGCTGAACAGGTCGTCGAGGTAGATCTGCGGGTAGGTCAGCTCGGCCATTTCCTTGATATCGGCGCCGGCGGCGAAGGCTTTTTCGAGCCGGTCAGCACGATGCAGCCAATCTCAGGGTTGGCTTCCAGGCCATCCAACGCCTGGTTCAGTTCGCTGACCAGTTGGGCGTTCAACGCGTTCAGGGCTTGCGGGCGATTGAGGGTAATCAGCCCGACGCGGCCCTGGACTTCGAGCAAAATGGTTTCGTAACTCATGTATCGGCTCCTTAGAGATTGCGTGAGATGACCATGCGTTGAATATCGCTGGTGCCTTCGTAAATCTGGCAGACCCGCACATCGCGGTAGATCCGTTCCAGGGGAAGTCGCTCAGGTAACCGTAACCACCGAGGGTTTGCAAGGCGGCCGAGCAGACTTTCTCGGCCATTTCCGAGGCAAACAGCTTGGCCATGGACGCTTCGACCAGTGCCGGCTTGCCGCTGTCACGCAGCGCGGCAGCGTAGTGCACCATCTGCCGGGCAACGGCGATTTGCGTAGCCATGTCGGCCAAACGAAAGGCCACGGCCTGGTGTTCGATGATCGCCTTGCCGAAGCTTTTCACGCTCACGCGCATAGTCGCGCGCCGCTTCAAAGGCCGCGCGGGCCATGCCCACCGCTTGCGAAGCGATACCTACGCGGCCACCTTCCAGGTTGGCCAGGGCGATCTTGTAGCCTTCGCCCTCCTCACCCAACCGATTCGCCACGGGCACTTTCACGTCTTCAAACAGGATCTGGCAAGTATCCGACGCGTGCTGGCCGAGCTTGTCCTCGACCCGCGCCACCGTGTAGCCCGGCAAATCGGTCGGCACGATGAATGCGCTGATCCCGCGTTTGCCCGCCGCAGGGTCGGTCACCGCAAACACAATCACGACCCCGGCGTTTTGCCCGGAGGTAATGAACTGCTTGCAGCCATTGAGCACGTAGTGGTCGCCTTCCAGGCGTGCGCGGGTTTTCAGGCTGCTGGCGTCGGAGCCGGCCTGGGGTTCGGTCAAGGCAAAGGCGCCGAGCATGGCGCCACTGGCCAGGGGCTTGAGGAACTGTTCTTTCTGGTGGTCGTTGCCGAACTTGAGGATCGGCACGCAACCCACCGAGTTGTGCACGCTCATGATGGTCGAGCAGGCGCCGTCGCCGGCGGCGATTTCTTCCAAGGCCATGGCGTAGGCCAGGTAGCCGGTGTCGCAACCGCCCCACTGTTCGGGCACCAGCATGCCGAAAAAGCCCAGTTCGGCCATTTCTCCGATGGCTTCCTTGGGAAAGCGATGCTCGCGATCCCATTCGGCAGCGAAAGGCTTCAGGCGCTCTTGGGCGAATTGCCGGGCGGCATCGCTGATTTGCAGCTGTTCGTCATTGGGCAGCATGGTGATCAGTCCTTAGTACAGGCATTCGACAGCCATGGCCGTGGCTTCACCACCGCCGATACAGATGGCCGCAACGCCACGCGTGAGGCCTTTCTGGCGCAGGGCCGAGAGCAAGGTCACCAGGATCCGCGCACCTGACGCGCCAATCGGATGGCCCAAGGCGCAAGCGCCGCCGTGGATATTCACCTTGTCGTGGGGGATCTCCAGTTTGCTCATGGTCACCAGGCTCACCACAGCGAAGGCTTCATTGATCTCGAACAAGTCCACTTGGTCAAGGTTCCAGCCGGTCTTGGTCATCAGCTTGCGGATCGCACCCACCGGCGCTACTGGGAACAGTCCCGGTTCATCGGCGAACGCTGCGTGGCCATGGATCACCGCCAGTGGCTTGAGCCCACGCTTGGCGGCCTCGGACTGGCGCATCAACAGCAGCGCTGCCGCACCGTCGGAAATCGAGCTGGAGTTGGCCGCAGTGACCGTACCCCCTTCACGGAACGCCGGTTTCAGGCTGGCGATCTTGTCCAGCTTGGCTTTAGGCGGCTGCTCGTCGTGCAGGATGGTTTTCTGCTCTTTGCCCACGGTGACCTGCACCGGGACAATCTCGGCGGCGAAGCTGCCGTGGGCAATGGCTTCCTGCGCACGGGTCAGGGAGGCGATGGCGAAGGCGTCCTGGGCCTCGCGGGTAAAGCCGTTGTGTTCGGCGCAATCCTCGGCAAAGGTGCCCATGAGGCGGCCCTTGTCGTAGGCGTCTTCAAGGCCGTCGAGGAACATGTGATCGAGCACACGGCCATGGCCCATGCGGTAACCGCTGCGAGCGCGGTCCAGCAGGTACGGCGCGTTGGACATGCTTTCCATGCCGCCAGCGATCACCACGTCGGCGCTGCCGGCCAGCAGAGAGTCATGCGCGAGAATCGCCGCTTCCATGCCCGAACCGCACATTTTGTTGAGGGTGGTGCAACGGGTGGACTTGTCCAGCCCTGCGCCCAAGGCGGCCTGCCGTGCTGGCGCCTGGCCGAGACCGGCCGGCAGCACGCAGCCAAACAACACTTCATCCACGGCATCGGTGGCAATACCGGCGCGCTCGACAGCGGCACGAATCGCGGCAGCGCCCAGCTGTGGCGCCGTCAGGTCTTGAGGTCGCCCTGGAATCCGCCCATGGGCGTTCGCACGGCGCTGACAATTACGATGGGATCAGTCATGGCAAATACTCCTTACTTGGCCGCCATGCGCAAGGCGCCGTCGAGACGGATCACCTCGCCATTGAGCATGCTGTTTTCAATGATATGCCGCACCAGTGCGGCGTATTCGGCAGGTTTACCCAGGCGCGGCGGGAACGGAACGCCGGCGGCCAGGGAATCGCGGACTTCCGGGGTCATGCCCGCCATCATCGGGGTTTCGAAAATGCCGGGAGCGATGGTCATCACGCGGATGCCGAAACGCGCCAGTTCACGGGCAGCGGGCAACGTGAGGCTGGCAATTGCGCCTTTTGAGGCGGCATACGCTGCCTGGCCGATCTGCCCGTCAAACGCAGCCACCGAGGCGGTGTTGATGATCACGCCACGTTCGCCGTCGGCATTCGCTTCGGTTTCGGCAATGGCCGCAGCCGCCAGGCGCAGCAGGTTGAAGCTGCCGATCAGGTTGACGTTGATGACTTGGGCGAAGCTTGCCAATGCATGCGGGCCGTTCTTGCCGAGGATCTTCTCGCCGCGCACCACGCCAGCGCAGTTCACCAGGCCATGCAGGCCTCCAAAGGCTGCGACGGTCGCTTGTACTGCGGCTTCGGCCGCAGCTTCCTGACTGATATCTGCCACCGAGCTGCGGGCGTTATCCCCCAGCTGCTTGGCCTTGGCCGCTACTGCGTCGGCATTCAAGTCCACCAGCATCACCTTGGCACCCGCCGCGACGAGCATTTCAGCGGTGGCCGCACCGAGGCCCGAAGCGCCGCCGCTGACCAGGAAGACCTTGTTTTCAATCTGCATTATTGTTGTGTCCTTGGACTGTCCGAATCGCCAAATAGTCGCCCCGGCACGCCAGCGCAGCAATGGTCAAAGCCTTCAATATGCCTGACTGCTTTGGCCAGTCATCGATCCCGCTGATCAGTTAGTCAGCCCAAGCGATTGGACGCCCTGCGCGCATACTTCTAACCTGATGGCCTGCGCCACCGAAGAAGCCCTTCCTGCGATGATTGTCCGCCCCAAACCCAACCTCCTGGGTATCCTGTTTTCCCTCAAAGGGTCGATCGCCAAGCGCATCGCCCTGCGCAGCCTGTTGGTTACGTTGTTGGCCTCGGTGATCGTGCTGGTGGAAACCCTGCACCCCGCGTACTTCTCCAAGGTCAACGCCACGCCGTTCACGCTGCTGGGCCTGTCGCTGTCGATCTTCATGAGTTTTCGCAACAACGCCTGCTATGACCGTTGGTGGGAAGGCCGCAAGCAACTGGGGCAGATGATCATCGATGTACGCTCGCTGATCCGCGAAACCCAGGTGCTCAGCGATCCGGCAGAGCGCGCAGGCCTGCTGCGCGGCCTATGTGGTTTTGCCCATGGCTTGATCGCACGTTTGCGCGTTGAAGATGAAGCCCAGGCCATAAAGCCCTGGATCGAAGTGGACGCCAACCATCCGAACCTTCCGGACAAAGTGCTGCAACGCGTCGGGGCACGGTTTTCCGAGCTGGCGGAACGTGGCGTGATCAGCGAATGGCGCTACACCCAGTTGGAGGCACGCCTGGTGAGCTTGAGCCAGGTGCAAGCCTCGTGCGAGCGGATCAAAACCACGCCGCTGCCGTTCCCCTACACCTTGCTGTTGCACCGCACCATTTACCTGTTCTGCATCCTGTTGCCGTTTGCCATGGCCGAGCCGCTGGGTTGGCTTACGCCGGTCTTTACCGCCATCGTCAGCTACACGTTCTTTGGCCTCGATGAAATTGGCGATGACCTCGAAGACCCCTTCGGCTTCGACGAAAACGACCTGCCCTGCAATGCCATCGTGCGCACCCTGGAACGGGAAGTGCTCGCGGCGCTTGGCCAGCCTTTGCCGCCCGCCCAGGAACCGGTGGAATACGTACTCACCTGACTCAGGTTTGACACTCGCAGTGGTCTGACCGAAGCTTGCGGCTTTGCGATAGCTCGGACGCCTGCATGTCAAAGTCACGCCGTAACGCCCTTTTCGGCCTGTGCGCCCTGTTGTTGGTTGTGTTGGTCACCTGGTACTTTTCCCGCGCCACGCCGGTGGTGGTGCCTCCTGCGATTGCCCATGGTTACTCCAAAGCGCTGAAACAGGCGCATAACGGTGAGCCAGGGGCCGCACGCGTGCTGTATCAACAATTGGGCCGACCGGACCTCTCGCCCGAGCGTCGCGCCGCCCTGCATGCCGAACTGCCCAACTACCCCAGCCCGCAAGCACTGAAGCTGGCTGACAAGGACCTGGCCAACGAGTCGCCGTTGGTGCGTGAAGCCGCCATTCATAGCATTGTCGGCCTGGTCCCCAGCGGCCAGCGCACGTTGTTGCTCGGCCCTGTATTGGACGACCCCGAACAAAGCGTGCGGTTTGCAGCCGCCAACGCCCTGCTTGGCCTGTCGCCGGACACCCTGGGCTTGTACTTCGGGCCGTTGCAGCAGGTGCTGGATGAATTTGTGAAAAAGCTCAAGGCCGGTCCCGAAACCGCCGAAAACTGGATTCAACTGGCGCGCCTGTACATCCACAGCGCCCTGCTGCCGGATGCGCAAAACGCGTTGGAACAAGCGATGCGCCTGCAACCGGACAACCTGCAGGCGGTGGTCGCGCAGATCGAGCTGCTGGATAAACAAGGCAAGACTGAGGAGTCGCGTCAATTGCTTGCGCGCCAATTGGCGGCCCATCCTGAATCGGCCTACCTGCAACATGCCCTGGGCATGTGGCTGCTGCATCATGGCGAGCGCACCTATGCCTTGCTGGGTCTGTCCAAAGCGGTGGAGCTGGAACCGGACAATCAGGATTACCGCTACGACCTGGCCACCACCTTGCACGCCCAGCAGGAACTGGAAGCGGCCCAGCGCCAGTTGGAAGAGATCATTCAGCGCCACCCGGCCAATCGCAAGGCGCGGGTGTTGCTGGTCAATTACTGGACAGAAAGTGGCCAGTTGCAGAACGTCCAAGTGCTGCTTGCGCAACTGGAGCAACAGAACCCGGATGACCCGGCATTGCAGCAGGGGCTTTGATGCATCTGCGCTACAAAAACTTGTAAATTCAAGCCCTCGCTGTACAAATCTTACAAAACGTTGAACCGGCGCAAGGCGCCACGGTCAAGTGAATATGGCGCGCCCAGGGCGGCGCGCTCCTCTATTTGTTGTAAGTGACCCGAGGGCACTCCTTGTCTACATCCAATGAGCTGTTCAACGAAAAGGCCGCCACCGGCATCGAAGGTCTTGATGACATTCTTTCCGGCGGGCTATCACGCAGCCACCTGTTCCTGCTGGAAGGTGAACCTGGTACCGGTAAAACCACCGTCGCGCTGCATTTCTTGCAAGCTGGAGCGAAAAACGGTGAACGTTCGCTCTACATCACGCTGTCCGAAACCGAGCGCGAATTGCGTCAGGGCGCCAAGTCCCACGGCTGGGACCTGGATGAGAACATCCACATCTTTGAGCTGACCCCGCCGGAGAGCCTGCTCAACGCCGAGCACCAGCAGAGCTTGTTGTATTCCTCCGACCTGGAGCTGGGCGAAGCGACGCGGCAGATCTTTGAGGTGGTGGAACGGGTCAAACCGACGCGCGTGGTGGTCGACAGCCTCTCCGAGATCCGCCTGCTGGCACAAAGCTCCCTGCGTTACCGTCGGCAGATCCTGGCGATCAAGCATTACTTCGTACGCTACGACGCAACCGTCTTGCTGCTGGACGACCTCACCACCGAATCCCTCGATAAAACCGTGCACAGCGTGGCCCACGGTGTGATCCGCCTGGAAGAACTCACTCCCAACTACGGCGCCGAGCGGCGCCGGGTGCGGATTGTGAAATACCGTGGCCAGAAATACCGGGGCGGCTTCCACGACTTCACCATTGTTCACGGTGGCGTGCAGGTGTTCCCGCGCCTGGTGGCGGCCGAGCACCGGGGTGGCTACAACCGTGAGACGTTGACCAGCGGTATTGCCGAGCTGGACTCGTTACTGGGCGGCGGGATCGAGACTGGCTCCAGTAGCTTGATTCTGGGGCCTGCCGGCACCGGCAAATCGCTGATCTCGATGATCTTCGCCGCCGCCGCCGTGGCCCGTGGCGAAAAGGCCGCGCTGTTTATCTTCGACGAAGAGTTGGGTTTGTTGTTCGAGCGCATGAAAAACATGGGCATCGACCTTGAAGCCTTGCAAGCCACCGGCAACCTGCTGATCGAACAAGTAGACGCCGCTGAGCTATCCCCTGGTGAATTCTCGCACCGCGTACGACGTTGCGTTGACGAGCGTGGGATCAAGACAGTGGTCATCGACAGTGTTAACGGCTACCAGGCCGCGATGCCGGAAGAAAACGCACTGATCCTGCATATGCACGAGCTGCTGCTGTACCTCAACCGCCGAGGCGCAGCCACCTTCATGACGGTCGCCCAGCATGGGTTGGTGGGCGATATGCAGGCGCCGGTGGACATTACCTACCTGGCTGACACGGTCATCCTGCTGCGCTACTTCGAAGCAATCGGTGAAGTTCGCCGTGCCATTTCGATCATCAAGAAGCGCACTGGCTCCCATGAATCGACCATTCGTGAATACCGCATCGGCAGCCGCGGCATGACCGTCGGTGAACCGCTGAACAATTTCCAGGGAGTGCTGCGCGGTATTCCCACCTACATGGGCGCGGGATCGCCACTGCTCAAGGACCTGGGATAGTGACCATGCTTACTCCCGTCTCCGAGCGTGCGATCATTCTCGCGCCCCTGGGGCGTGACGGCTCGCTGGCGCTGATGATGCTTAACGAGGCGGGCTACAGCGGCGTCGTCGCGCCCGATTTGCAGATGCTCTGCGACACAGTGGAATACGGCTGTGGCTTGCTGATCATTGCGGCCGAAGCGCTGCGCGGGGTTGATTTGGAGCCCCTGCTCCACCACCTGCACCAGCAACCCGCCTGGTCGGACCTGCCTATCGTGCTGATGACCCACCACGGCGGCAGTGAGCAAAACGGTTCGTCCCACCTGAGCGGCTTGCTGGGCAACGTGACGTTTCTGGAGCGGCCCTTCCACCCGGTAACGCTGATCAGCCTGGTCAGCGCCGCCCTGCGCGGCCGACGTCGGCAATACGAAGCACGGGACCGCTTGATCGACCTGAGCGAGAGTGAACTGCGCCTGCAGCGCACGCTGGAAACCCTCGAGCAACAGGTAGAGGAGCGCACCGCCCAGTTACGCCATAACGAAGATGCCCTGCGTCAATCACAGAAGATGGAAGCCGTTGGCCAATTGACTGGCAGCATCGCCCACGACTTCAACAACATGCTCACCGGCATCATCGGCAGCCTGGAGTTGCTACGCAGGCGCGTGTCCCGTGGCAAATTGGACGACCTCGACAGCCTGATCGACCTGGGCGTCACCTCGGCGAACCGAGCGGCCGGCCTCACTCACCGATTGCTGGCGTTTTCCGTCGGCAATCGCTCGACTCAAACCCGTGGAAATCAACCAATTGGTGACGGCCATGGGGAGTTGCTGCAACGCAGCATCAATGAAAGCATCAAGCTGGAGATGCGCCTGAGCGGCGAACTCTGGACCGCCGAGGCCGATCCCAATCAACTGGAAAGCGCCCTGCTCAACCTGGTGATCAACGCGCGCGACGCCATGCCCAGCGGGGGCAACTGGTGGTGGAAACCACCAACCGTCATCTGGACAGCGTATTCACTGCCGCGTATGGCACGCTGAAGCCGGGTGACTATGTCGAGCTGAGCGTCAGCGACACCGGCTGCGGTATCCCGGAAAGCGTGATGAGCCGCGTGTTCGATCCGTTCTTTACCACCAAACCCATTGGTCAGGGCACCGGCTTGGGCCTGTCGATGATCTACGGCTTTGCGCGCCAGTCCCACGGGCACGTGTCACTCCACAGTGAAGTGGGCAAAGGCACCACCGTCAGCCTGTTTCTGCCGCGCTTCAGGGGTGAAGTCACTGCAAACGAAATCGCTGATCCCGCACTGTTGCCGTTCGCCAATGCCGGTGAAACCGTGCTGATCGTCGAGGACGACCCCGCAGTGCGTGTGCTGGTCAGTGCGGTGCTCAAGGAATTGGGGTATGCCTTCGTACAAGCCGGTGACGCCGATACGGCGGTACCGATCATCGAGTCCGACCAACGTATCGACCTGTTGATCAGCGATGTCGGCCTGCCAGGCATGAACGGTCGGCAACTGGCGGAGATCGGGCGGCAGATTCGCCCGGAGCTGAAGGTGTTGTTCATCACCGGGTACGCCGAACATGCGGCGGTACGCGGTGGTTTCCTGGACCCGGGCATGCAACTGATCACCAAGCCCTTCACCTTCGACCTGCTCACAGCCAAAGTCCGCGAAATGATCCGCAACGTGTAGTGAGCGGGCTTGCCCGGGTACAGACCGGGGACATCGTTTACATTTCTAACCGGGGACATGGTTTACAGGTTATTACGCATGATCAGGAGGTAACTGATCATGCCCTGGAACCAAGAGTCCCCCATGGATCAACGAATCAAACTGGTCATCGACTGGCTTTCTGGTGACTTCACCAAAAGCCAGTTAGCTCGGCGCTTCGGCGTCAGTCGACCGACTGTAGATAAATGGATCTCCCGTCACGTTGAAGGAGATTTAAAGTCGTTGGCAGAGCTATCTCGACGACCCCATAACAGCCCAAACAAGACTGACGATGAGATCTTGGCTCGCATAGTGGCGATGAAAGAAGCCCACTATGAATGGGGGCCGAAGAAGCTTGTCAGGCTATTAGGAATCGATGATTCGTCGGTCGCCTGGCCATCTCCAAGCACGGCAGGCCAATGGCTTGACCGTCTTGGGCTGGTCAAAAACGACGCTTCAAACGACGGCACAGTACCGGTCACAGGGAAATGCGCGAAGCCAACGAGCCCAACAATACGTGGTGCGCTGACTACAAAGGGCAGTTCAAGATGCTCAACGCCCATATGTGCTATCCCTTAACCGTTACAGACCATGCCTCTCGTATGATTTTTGGCGTGCAGAGCTCACTCCAGGATCATGACCAAGCCTGTAAAACAAGCATTTGAGAGGCTTTTCCATGAGTACGGAATGCCTGAAGTCATTCGGTCTGACAACGGCGTTCCTTTTGCGTCTCCAGGCCTGGCAAGAATGTCCACACTGGCCGTTTGGTGGATCCGTTTGGGTATATATCCGGAGCGAACCATGCCGGGAAGACCGGACCAAAATGGCCGGCATGAACGGATGCATCGCAGTATGAAGTTAGAGCTACCGATTGGGAAAAACCTGGTTGAGCAGCAGCTTTTTCTAGAGCACTTTCGACATGAATTCAATTACATACGCCCCCACGAGGCGCTCGGCATGAAGCGCCCAGGAGAGCTGTATGTGCCGTCTAATCGACCTTATCCAGGATGCTTGCCGGATGTGGAATATGCGGCGGAAATGAAAGTACGAAGCGTAAGGAAAAACGGCTCGATCATGTGGAAAGGAAAGTTGGTGTTTGTTAGCGAAGCACTATCAGGAGAACGGATTGCGCTCAAGGAAGTTGAAGAAGATGTTTGGGATCTTTACCTGTGTGATTATCCCTGGGAGGCTTGGACGAGGAATGAGCCGCGTCCAAGCTTCAAATGTGTAAACGATGTCTCCGGTTTCAGATGTAAAGGATGTCTACGGTTCTACACCGCGCTGGGTGGCGAAGCCGCCCCAATAGCGCTGTTGCATTATTTCAGAAAGACCGAGAAGCCTGGATTAAGGGCGGCTTCGCCGCCCAGCGCGGGCAAGCCCGCTCACTACGCCAGTAGGCGTTGGATGTGCTCCTGGAGCGTGTCCAGGTCAAACGGCTTGGCCAGGATCGGCGCATTGCGCGTGATCGGGCTATTGCAGTCGAGAATTTCCTGCGGGTAACCGCTGATGAAAATAACCTTCAGTTCCGGGCGCAGCTTGATCGCAGGTTCTGCGATCTGCACCCCGAAATCCCACCCGGCAAGCGGTAATCCGTGACCATCAGGTCCAGGTGCGGCTTGGTCGCGAGGATTTCGAAGGCCTGCTCCCCATCGATCGCCTTCAATACCCGATAGCCCAGGCCTGCCAGGTATTCACCCAGCACAAACATAATGGATTCGTCGTCCTCGACGATCAGAACGACATCTTGTGCATCTTCACTCATGGGAAGCCTTTGTCCGGTCAATTGCTGCAATTACGACCATGGGGTCACGCAGAGGTTGCGTCGAGGTGACGATTGATTTCATGCCGACACCTCAAGGGGCAGGCACACCCGGAACAAGGCGCCCTCGCCTATCTGGCTCTCGACCTCAATGGTGCCGCCGTGGGCCGCCACGATCTGCTCGGAAATAAACAGCCCAAGGCCCAGGCCAGCCGCTACATGGCTGGCGGAGACGCGCTCGAACTGCTGGAAAATACGCTTCTGGTTCTCTTCGCTGATCCCGATGCCACGGTCACGTACTTCGACCCGCGCCTCTCCGTGCTCGGTATACACCCGCACATCCACCGGGCTCTTGGCCCCGTAACGCAAGGCGTTGGTCAGCAGATTGGTGACCACCTGCTCAATGCGAAACTCATCCCAGTTACCTTCCACTGGGCCTTCGGCCACCAGGTGCATGGAAGAGTCCGCCGCCGCCACTTGTGGTGCAAAGTTCTCCACCAGATTGCGGACCAACGTGGCCAGGTCAAACCGCGCCGGGCGGATCGACAACTTGCCGGTGCGGATACGCGACACATCGAGCATGTCTTCAATCAAGCGGATCAGGCTCTGGATCTGCCGTTCATCGCGGTCGACCATGGCGTGCATCTTGTCCAGGGTGAACGCAGCGGCGTTGTCCCGGGCCAGGTGCATCTTGCGCAATTGGGTTTCCAGGATCAGCCCGTTGAGGGGCGTACGCACTTCGTGGGCGACAATGGACATGAAGTCATCACGCATGCGCACGGCCTGTTCCAGCTCGGCCTGGGTCGCTTGCAGGCGCGTCAGCAACAGCTCTTGCTCTCGGCGGCTGCGCTCCAGCGCTTCGACTTGCTGCTTCATCGCCTTGCTCTGGCGGTACAGGTCGACAAACACATTGACCTTGCTCTTGACCGCGTGGATATCCAGCGGCTTGTGCAGGAAGTCGACGGCGCCGCTTTCATAGCCTTTGAAGGCGTAGTTGAGTTCACGGCCCGCGGCGCTGACGAACACAATCGGGATGTTCTTGGTTTTCTCGGTACCGCGCATCAATTCGGCCAACTCGAAACCATTCATGCCGGGCATCTGCACGTCGAGAATCGCCATGGCGAACTCGTGCTCCAGCAACAGGGACAAGGCTTCGTCGGCGCTCAATGCCTTGAACACCTGGCGGTCCTCGCGCTTGATCAGCGCTTCGAGGGCCAGCAGGTTTTCCGGCAGATCGTCGACGATCAGCAGTTTGGCCTGGACAGTACTTAACATGGGGAATATTCCAGGAAGCCAGCAATGAGCCAATCCGGCTCAACGTAAGAATGTGGTCAGGTGTCTGCAGCGCCAGGGCTGCGCGTGGCATGACGGCCACACGGGCCTCTGTGGGATCTTGCACCACGGTGGTTCCACCTTGTTGTTTGACATGGGCCAGGCCGCGCGCGCCATCCTGGTTGGCGCCCGTCAGCAAAATGGCCAGCAGGCCCTTGCCATAGGTATCGGCGGCGGATGCAAACAGGTAGTCGATGGCAGGCCGCGAATGGTGCACCCGGTCTTCCTGGCTCAGGGACAGGCTACGGTCATGTTCCACCGATAGGTGATAACCGGGCCCGGCAAAGTACAGCGTGCCAGGCGTGATCACTTCCTTGTCGCGCGCCTCTACCACCGGCATGTTCACGCGGCGGTCAAACACCTCCGCCAATTGGCTGCGGCGCTCATCGGGCAGGTGCAGCACCGTAACGATCGGCAAACCGAACCCCATGGGCAGCTCGCCAAACACCGTCAACAAGGCCTCGACGCCGCCTGCGGATGCGCCGATCACGATAGCCTCTATGCCCGGAACCGATGCCGGGTTGGCAGCCGCTTCATTCATAGTTTTCGGTAGATCCGTTCCTGTTTGACCAAGGGTTCGAACTGTTTGCCGTATGCGGAGAAATCCAGGGTTTCCTTGCTGCCCAGCACCAGGAAGCCGCGATGACACAGCGACTCATGAAACAACCCAAACGCGCGGTCTTGCAATTTTTTATTGAAATAAATCAGTACGTTACGGCACGAAATTAATTGAGTTTCTGAGAATACGCTGTCCGTCGCCAGGCTGTGATCGGCAAAGGTCACGTTCTCGCGCAGCGTCTTGTCGAAGATCGCGTAATCGTAAGCCGCAGTGTAATAGTCGGCAAATGAACGTTGGCCGCCGGCCTGCTGGTAATTGGCGGTGTAGGCTCGTACGTTTTCCAGGGAAAAGATGCCCTGCTTGGCCTTGTCCAACGACGCCGGGTTGATGTCGGTGGCGTAGATGATGGTGCGCTCCAGCAAGCCTTCTTCACGTAGCAGGATGGCCATGGAGTACACCTCCTCCCCGTGCTGCACCCGGCGATCCAGATCTTGATCGACGGGTAGGTCTTGAGCAGCGGCACGACTTCCTGACGGATCGCGAGGAAGTGCGACGGGTCGCGGAACATCTCGCTCACTGGAATGGTGAGGAACTGCAGCAACTGCATGAATGCCGCCGGATCGTGCAGCACGCGCTCCTGCAGCGCCGAGATGGTCGCGCAGTCAAACTGGCGCAGGGCATGGGCCACGCGGCGCTTGACCGACGCACCGGAGTAGTCGCGAAAGTCGTAGCTGTACTTGAGGTAAATCGCCTCGATCAACAGGCGCAGCTCAATATCGCTGCTTTTCTCCAAAAACTTCGCTCCACTTAAATGCGTTCCATCTTCGGTAGCCAGACACGAATCAGTGAAAACAGACGGTCCAGATCAATCGGCTTGGCCAGGTAATCGTTGGAACCCGCCGCGAGGCAGCGCTCCTGATCGTCCTTCATGGCCTTGGCCGTCACAGCGATGATCGGCAGCTTTTTCCAGCGCGGGTCCTGGCGAATCAAGGCGGTAGCCTCGTATCCGTCCATCTCCGGCATCATCACGTCCATCAGCACCAGGTCGATATCGTCGACTTCATTGAGTTTGTCGATGGCTTCACGGCCATTACGCCCGATGACCACCACAGCGCCTTTGTGCTCCAGGGCGCTGGTCAGGGCGAAAATGTTGCGTACATCGTCGTCCACCAGCAGGATCTTGCGCCCCTCGAAGACTTTGTCGCGGCTGCGAGCGGTCTTGAGCATCTTCTGGCGTTCATGGGACAGCTGGGATTCGACTTTGTGCAGAAAGAGTGTGACTTCATCCAGCAAACGCTCCGGTGAGCGCGCACCCTTGATGATGATCGAGCGCGAATACTTGCGCAGCTCGGCCTCTTCATCACGGGTGAGGTTGCGCCCGGTGTAGACGATCACGGGTGGGAACGAGCAGATGTCCTCGGTGGCCATGCGCTTGAGCAGCTCGTTGCCAAGCATGTCCGGCAGCTTCAAGTCGATGATCATGCAGTCGTAAATAGTGGTGCGCAGCAGATCCAGCGCTTCCTGAGCGAAGCCAACGGCGGTGATTTCAATGTCATCGTCGCCGATCAAGCGGGCAATGCTGTCACGTTGCAGGTCATCGTCTTCCACCAGCAGCACACGCTTGACCTTCTGGGTCAGCTTGGCTTCCAGGCGTGCGAACACATCCTTGAGTTCTTCGCGGGTGGTGGGCTTGACCGCATAGCCAATGGCGCCCATGTGCATGGCGGCTTCGACACGGTCTTCCACGGAAATCACGTGCACCGGGATGTGACGCGTGCTGGCGTGCTCTTTAAGGCGCTGCAGCACGGTCAGCCCTGAATGGTCCGGCAGGCGCATGTCCAGCAGGATCGCATCGGGCGCGTATTCCTCGGCCAGGCTGTAGCCTTCGTCCGCACCATGGGCCACTAGGCAGTTGTAGCCCAGTTCATGCGCCAGATCGAAGAGGATGCGTGCAAAGTTCGGTTCGTCTTCCACCACCAGGATGCAACGGGTGGTGAACGGGGCCTTGTCACGGTCGTCGGCAAAGCGTGGGATCAGGCTGGCATCGGCCACCGGCAACGGTGAAACCCTGGCCGGCGCCGGGGCAGGTGCGACGATAACTTGGCGCGGCTGCTCGATCGGTGCGGCGTCTGCCTCGCGCTCTACATACTGCTCCGGCAATACCAAGGTAAACACACTGCCCTTGCCCGGTTCGCTGATCACGCCGATGTAGCCGCCAAGCAAAGTGGCCAAGTCACGGGAGATCGACAGGCCCAGGCCGGTGCCGCCGTAACGGCGATTGGTGGTGCCGTCGGCCTGGCGGAAGGCTTCGAAGATGCTTTCCTGCTGGTCCGGCGCAATGCCGATACCCGAGTCACGCACGGTGAAGGCAATACCCTCCCCGGTGCACGGGACACCGACAGGCTGACTTCGCCGTGTTCGGTGAACTTGACCGCGTTGGACAACAGGTTCTTGAGGATCTGCTCCAGGCGCTGGCGGTCGGTAAACAGCATGCCAGGCGCGCCTTCCTGCACGTCCACCTGGAAGCCCAGTTTGCGGTCGGCGGCCAGCGGTTCGAACATGCCGCGCAGGCCGTCGACCAGGCGAGCCACGCTGGAATTCTCCGGGCGCATTTCCAACTTGCCGGCTTCCACCTTGGAAATATCCAGGATGTCGTTGATCAGGTTGAGCAGGTCATTGCCGGCGGAATAGATCGACTCGGCAAACTTGACCTGTTCGGCGCTCAGATTCTCTTGCGGGTTCTCCGCCAGCAACTTGGCCAGGATCAACGAGCTGTTCAGCGGCGTGCGCAGTTCGTGGGACATGTTGGCAAGGAATTCGGATTTGTACTTGCTGGAGCGTTGCAGCTCTTCAGCGCGCTCCTCCAGCTCCAGTTGGGCCTGGTTGAGCTCGACGTTCTTGCGGTCCATGGCGTCGCGTTGCTCGGCCAGGGTCTGGTCTGCTCGGCCAACTGCTCGTTGGTCTGCTCAAGTTCGGCTTGCTGGGTTTCCAGGTGGGCCTGGGACTCCTTGAGGATGCGCGACTGCTCTTCGAGTTCTTCGTTGGCGGTCTTCAGCTCTTCTTGCTGCACTTGCAGCTCCTCGTTGAGCTGCTGGGTCTCGGCGAGCACTTCCTGCAGGCGCTGGCGGTAGCGCGCGGCCTCAATCGAGGTGCCGATATTGCCGGCGATCAGCTCCAGCAGTTCCACGTCGCGCTCATCCACCGCACGCAGGAAGCCCAGCTCGATCACACCGTTAACCCGATCATCATCGCTGGTCGGCATCACCAGCACACTGCGTGTGGCGCCTTCACCCAGGCCGGAGCTGACTTTGAAGTAGTCCACTGGCACATCGTCCAGGCGAATCAGGCGATCCAACTGGGCAGCCTGGCCGACAATACCCTCGTCGTTGTAGATCGACTGTTCCAGTTGTTCCTGTTCGCGGGAGAAGCCGTAGGTAGCTACGCGCTTGAGGCCGCCGTGTTCTTCGCGCACATACAGCGCCGCCACCGCTGAGCCCATGTACTGGGCGAAAAACTGCAGGATGTTGCGACCCAGCATGTTCAGGGTGAGCTGGCCTAGCACCTGTTCAGCCAATTCGGTCTGGCCGTTGCGCAACCAGGCTTGTTGCTCCAAGCGCCCTGCAATCCTCTGCTGGGACGCGAGGTTTGCGTTGTAACTGTCTGATAGTGCAATTAAATTTTTTCGACCGATGTACGCCAGGAAACCACTCAGCCCGAGTACGAAGATCAGGTACAAGGTGACGCTGATCACGGTAGTACGTGTGACTTCTTCATTGCGGGTGATACGGAACTGCTGCTCCATCGCCACCGCGTCGTCGTACTCCTTGCGGATCTCGTCGGTCAGGCGCTTGCCTCGGCCGGCTTTGACTGCACTGCGGTAATCACCGCTTTCGCGTTGCATATCAATCATCGACTGGGCGTATTTGTTCCACTCGATCTGCAGGGCTTCCAGCCGCTTGAGGCGGTCTACCTGCTGCGGATTGTCCGCCACCAGGTCCTGCAAATTGCGCAGGTCGGCAATGATCCGCGGCTTGGCCACTTCGTACGGGTCGAGGAAATGCTCGTCGCCAGTGATCAGGAAGCCGCGCATACCGGTTTCCAGGTCGACCGTCAGTTTCGAGGATTCATTGAGGTTATTGATCACCCGGTCCGTGTGTTCGACCCACTGGATCACCGACAACAAATAGGTGATCAGCACGACAAAAACACCGCACTGAGCACGCCCACACCCAGGGGCAGCGCAACGTTTCGGCTCAGTAGGTTACGAAAGCTCTTTTCATCGATGGACGACGCAGGAGTCATGGGCTTGCCTTGGCCAAGTATGGAAAAACCGGGAGTTTGCCCCAAAGTGGCAGGCAAAACCATTTTTCCAGAGCTGTTTTGTACAGATTCCTACAGCAGAACAGGCTATTCTCCCTGTTCTTTTGTGTTGCATCGTTTTTACGGCCAGCGGGAACTTGTCGGGAGTCCGCGCTTACTCAAGGAAGAGGCCGGCTTGAACCGCCGCCTGTAAATCTCGTCTTTCTTGGGAATTCCATATTATGTCCGCAGTCACCTCCACCATCCTTGTTGTCGAAGACGATGCCATCGTGCGCATGCTCATCGTCGATGTTCTGGAGGAGTTGGAATTCAGTGTGCTGGAAGCGGCCGATGCCGAGGAAGCACTGGCATTGGTCCAACAGGCCGGGCAAGTCATCGACCTGATGATGACCGACGTGGGCCTGCCGGACATGGACGGCAAGCAATTGGCGAGCAAGGTGCGTGAACTGCGGCCCACCCTGCCAATCCTGTTTGCCAGCGGCTACGCTGAAAATATCGATGTACCTGCAGGCATGCAGGTCATCGCCAAACCGTTCTCCATCGATCAATTACGCGACAAAGTCAAAGCGATGCTTGCGGCAGCCTGACCCCTCTTTACGCCTCGCCGCCTAGCCAAGGCGGCGTTTTGCGCCTTTCTAAAGTCCTGTGACACGCCCTGCAGCCTCCAACTAATTCGATCGGATGCCTAGCGCAGCTGGATTTAGCTGCTAGCTTCTACCGAAACGCCCTACACGTATTAATCACAAGGGACAATCACCCAGGTATGGGGAGCGCGTATGTTCAAGGCAACGTACACGTCGGCAATGATGCTGGCCGTTTTGACACTACTCAGCTTTTCCGCGTTGGCCGACAACGCCGAGACCGCCAACAAGAGTAACAACCCGCTCAACCTCGCGCCGGGCGCCAACCTGCAGGATTACTACACCCCACGCCTGTTCGACAGTAACGCCCACACCAATGATGTGTTGCTGCGCGGCACCTTGCCCATTGCTCCTTCGGACTTCCTCGGTGTGCCACAATTGCTGCGCGCCACCCTGCCCCTCAGCACCCGTCCCGATCCCCACAGCGGCTACAGCACCGGTATCGGCGACTTGAACCTGTTCGATATCTTCCTGCTCAAGACTGAGGGCGTGCAGTTGGGTATCGGCCCGCAAATCACCGCCCCACCGCTGAGCACGACGAACTGGGCACCGGCAAGTGGCAGGCGGGCCTGGCGGCAATTGCTATTGATGCGTCGCCAAGAGGACTGCTTGGCGCACTGGTGCAATACCAAAGCTCATTTGCCGGTGATCGCGACCGTGCACACGTGGAAAGTGCAACTTTCCAGCCTTTCATCATTCATAACCTGCCGAAGGGTTGGTACCTGCGCTCCACGGGCACCTGGACCTTCGATTTGAAGAACGACACTCACTACATCCCCATTGGCTTGGGGATGGGCAAGGCCTGGAAAGCCGGCAGCAATATCCTTAATGCCTATGTGGAGCCGCAATGGACGGTGGCACGCAAAGGCGATGGTTTGCCTCAGTTCACCCTGTTCGCAGGGATTAACGTGACGTTCGGCAAATAAAACAGGAAACTCGGCGCTTTCATCCCACGCCCTTTAAAAAAGATCTCTGGAAGGACGCAACAACATGATTGGAAAACCGACGCGCCTGCTGTTGGCGAGCCTCTCGATACTCATGAGTACTGGCGCTTTGGCCGATTTCACGGCCACTCCCGCCGAAGCACGTGCCATTGCCAAGGAAGCCTATCTATATGGCTACCCGGTGGTAGCGATGTACAAGACGCTCTACACCCAGGCCGTTGACAAGGGCGGTGCGAACTTCAAGGCGCCGTTCAACCATATCGGCAATACCGCCCAGGTGTTCACGCCCAAGGACAACGCGTTTGTCACGCCCAATTCGGACACGCCCTACTCGTTCGTCTGGATGGACTTGCGCAAGGAACCGCTGGTTCTGACCTTGCCGAAGATCGAAGACAACCGCTACTACTCGGTGCAGTTGATCGACCTCTACACGCAGAACATCGCCTACCTGGGCACCCGCAGCACCGGCAACAACGGCGGCCACTACATGATTGCCGGGCCTGATTGGAAAGGTCAGCAGCCGGTCGACATCGACCGCGTGGTGTACAGCGAGAGCAACATCGCCTATGCGCTCTACCGCACGCAGTTGTTTGACGAGAAAGACCTGAACAAGGTCAAGCAGATCCAGAACGGCTATAAAGTGCAGCCGCTGAGCAGCTACGTTAAGCAGCCGGCACCACCTGCGGCGCCGAAAATCGACTGGCCCAAGCCCATGGCTACCATGACCGAAGGCCCGCAGTTGTTCCGTTACCTGAACTTCATGCTGGCGTTCGCCGCGCCCCAGGACAGCGAAAAGACCTGCTGGCACGTTTCGCCAAGATCGGCATCGCCCCGGGCGCACCGTTCAAGGTGCACCAACTGACCGCCGAGCAACGCAAGGCCCTGGAAGACGGGATCGCCGATGCCCGCGCCGAGTTTGCCGCGTTCAAGAAAGACAAGATCGACACTCATCAAGTGTCCAGCGGGGAGCTGTTCGGCAGCCGTGACCGCTTGAAAAACAACTACCTGTACCGCTATGCCGGTGCGGACCTGGGGATTTTCGGCAATTCCACCGACGAAGCCATCTACCTGAGCTATTTCGTCGACAGCGAAGGCAAGCCCGCCAACGGCGCACGTCACAGCTACACCGTGCACTTTGCCAAGGACCAACTGCCGCCGGCCGATGCGTTCTGGTCGCTGACCATGTACGACGCCAAGACCAAACTGCTGGTGCCCAACCACAAGAAGCGCTACCTGATCAATTCGCGGATGTTGCCCAACCTCAAGCTGGACGCCGACGGCGGCCTGACCCTGGCGTTGCAGCACCACGAACCGCCGAAAGCGGAACAGAGCAATTGGTTGCCGGCTCCACCCGGCCCGTTTTATGCCGTGCTGCGGATCTACCTGCCTAAGCCTGAGGTAAGTAGTGGTCAATGGAAACTGCCACCGTTGACGCCGCTCAAGTAACACCACGTGCCCGGTCATACAGGGGGATAGACCGGGCACGTAACCCCGATATCAGGCCGTTTACAAGGATGCGTAACGCCATGATTTCACGTGCTCGCTTGTGTGCTGCCCCGCTGATTTTTTGGCGTGCTTTCCAGTGGCGGTCTATCCGCCGCCAGCCTGCCGGAACTGGGCAGCAGCCCGGCGCCCGCCACCAAGGCCGACCCCGAAACCTGCCACCGTCTGCAACAAGACTTCGATATCGATCTCAAGCAAGTGGTCAAGGCCGGTTGCGACCCGTCAACCGAGCAAATCGCCAAGCTGATGGACAACCCCGTGGGCAACCTGGTGTTGCTGTTCAATCAGTTCGACTACACCGCCCTCAAGGGCCCCCACAGCAACGGCACCCGCTACCTGGGCAAATACAGCTTCATGCCGACCTTCCCGATATCCATCGGCGAGGACTGGAACCTGATCAACCGCATTCCGCTGAGCTATGTCAGCGCGCCGGTGAATGCCAAGGCGGGCAACCTGATCGGCATGAGCCCCTATGGTGTGCTGACTGACCGCGACTTTCCCGATGTGGTCAACGACCCGTTCGACCGCACCTCGGGGTTTGGCGACCTGGCCTATGTGGGGTGTTTTCCCCAAGCAGCCTATACGGTTTGCCAATGGCGGCAAGATGGTCTGGGGTTCGGCCCCACGGCCATGTTCCCCACGGCCGAAAAAAGACGTGCTCGGCACCGGCAAGTACGCCCTAGGCCCGGCGTTTGTCGCAGCTTACCTGGGCGAAGACTGGACCCTGGGGTTCTTCCCGCAGCATTGGTGGTCGGTAGGCGGCGACTCACGGCGCAAGGACGTCAGCCTGACCAACATCCAGTACTTCATCCAGCGTGCCATTCCGGGCCCCGGCCAGTGGCGGGTGGGCATGACGCCCAATATCACGGTGAACTGGAAGGCCGAGAGCGGCAACAAGGTCAACTTTCCCATCGGTATCGGCGCAGGACGCATCGTCAATTTCGGCAAGTTGCCGGTACGCATCTCTGGTGAGGTGCAGTACTCGGTGATCCACGCCGACGACCTGATCAGCCCCGTTGGAACTTCCGCCTGTCGTTTATCCCAGTGATCCCAACCTTCATGCTTTGAACGAGGTGCGTCATGTCGCGCTTTCAATGCTTGTTGATTTGCCTGGCCCTGACCGCCAACACGGTCTCGGCCGAGGAACTGGAACCCAAGGCCCTGGCCGCCCTCGACCAAATGGGCGCCTATTTGCGCAGCCTGCAGCAGTTTCGCATCGACGCCAACAGCCACACCGACCAGGTGCTGGAGAACGGCCAGGTCATCGAGTTCAGCCATCAGGCACGTTTGCTGGCCCGTCAGCCAGACAAGCTGCACGTGTCACTGGAAAGCGACGGCAAACGCCGCAGCCTGTTTTACAACGGCAAGAGCTTCACGCTTTACGACAGCCGCAGCGGCTACTTCGCCAACCAGGCCGCGCCTGCGAACATTGGCGGCTTGCTCGACCAGTTGAGCGAACGCTACAGCATCGAATTGCCCCTGGCCGATCTGTTTCGCTGGCACCCCGGCACCGCCAAGGACGTGGGCATCAGCAGCGCGTTGCTGATCGGCGATGAAACCATCGACGGCAACACCTGCACCCATTACGCCTATCGCCAGCCGGATATCGATTGGCAACTGTGGGTGCGCCAAGGGCCCCGCCCCTGCCCTGTCGCCTTGTGATCAGCCGTCGTGACACGGCTGAGCAGCCTCGGCACAGCGTCAACTATCACTGGCAACTCAACAGCGCGATCAAGCCCCAGGACTTTGAGTTCATCCCACCCGCCGGCGCCCGTGCGGTGCCCTTGCAGCAATTGGAGCCTCAAGGAGACCAGCCATGAGAGCCACGGCGACGGTATTGACAGCCAGTTTGCTGCTGAGCCTGTTCGACCCCTTGGTGGCCCAGGCCTGGCAAGTGCGCGGCGGTGGCGGCGCGCGTACCTTCGTGGTGCCCCATGGTGGCAGCGGTGGGTATCGACCACCGCCGCCAATGCCGCGTCCCATGCCTGCGCCTCGGCCAATGCCGCCACATCCCGAGCCACACCCGCAGCCGCAGCCGCACCCGCAACCCCATCCGGAGCCAGGGCCGCACCCTTACCCGGGACCCGGGCCACATCCAGGCCCAATGCCGCCGCCTCCTCCACCGCCACCGCCTCCGCACCCGGATGACTGGTACCACCCTTGGGCGGCAGCGGCGGTAGTCGGTGCCACCACGGCAACGATCCTCGCCATTGGCACCCAGGTCAGCGCCGTGCCGGCCGATTGTGTGTCGGTGGTGGCCAATGGCGTGGCCTACCAGCATTGCGGGCCGACCTGGTACCAGCCGCGTTACGTCGGCAGCTCCGTGCAATACATCGTGGTCACCTCACCCTGGTGACCCAAGGTTTCAAGGAGGAATGGCATGACAGCACTCAACGATCTAACCGCCTTGCAAGCCAGCATGGCCGAAAGTGTCCTGGGCCAGGAGCAAGTGATCCGCCAGATATTGCTGGGCCTGCTGGCCAACGGTCATCTGTTGCTGGAAAGCCTGCCGGGGCTGGCCAAGACCCGTACGGTCAAGGCCCTGGCTCGGCATTTGGACGCAAAGATGAGCCGTATCCAGTTCACGTCCGACCTGCTGCCATCGGATATCACCGGTGCAGAGGTGCTGCACCAGGTCGACGGTCAGAACCAGATCCGCTTCCAGCCGGGGCCCTTGTTCGGCAACTTGATTCTGGCCGATGAGATCAACCGTGCACCGGCCAAGGTCCAGGCTGCGCTGCTCGAAGCCATGGAAGAACGGCAAATCACCGTGGCGGGTGCCAGCCATCCGCTGCCCGAGCTGTTTATCGTGGTAGCCACGCAAAACCCCATCGAACAGGAAGGCACGTATCCCTTGCCGGAAGCGCAAATGGACCGTTTTGTGATGAAGCTGCTGCTCGACTACCCCAGCGCCGAAAATGAAAGCCAGGTGCTGCGCCTGCTCAGGGCAGAGGAACAGGCCGCCGCCACCCAGGCGGTCCAGGGCTTCACCTTGGAGCCCGAAGTGATCTTTGCCGCGCGCAAGGAGGTCAGCGCGATCCAAGTCTCCCCTGCCATCGACCGTTACCTGATCGACCTGATCAACGCCACCCGCCACCCCGGCGACTACGACCCCGACCTCGCCCGCTGGATCAGCCTGGGGGCCAGCCCCCGTGGCGGCATCGGCCTTGACCGCTGTGCGCGGGCGGATGCGTGGTTGCAGGGCCAGGCCTTTGTCACCCCGGACAACGTGCAAGCGGTGGTGCACCCGGTGCTGCGCCATCGAATACAACTGAGCTACGACGCGGTGGCGGACGGTGTGACAGCAGACCAGGTACTCGACCGCCTGCTCAGCAAAGTGGCGATTCCCGCATGAACGCCGATGGCTTGGTCTACGTGAGCCTGGCGCAGTTGATGGCCTTGCAGTTCCAGGCGCAAGGCTTGAGTTTTGTCGCGCGCCAGCCTCAGGGCAGCCTGCTAGCGGGCAACCATGCTTCACGCCTGCGTGGCCGGGGCTTGAACTTTGATGAGCTGCGGCGCTACCAGCCAGGCGACGATTTGCGGCACCTGGATTGGCGTGCGTCGTTGCGCACCGGCAAACCGGTGGTGCGCACCTTCACCGAAGAACGCGACCGTCCGGCCTTGATTGTGGTGGACCAGCGCATGTCGATGTTTTTTGGTTCGGTGCGCAGCTTCAAGTCTGCCGTTGCCGCTGAACTCGGGGCGTTGGCCGCCTGGATGGTGTTCAACGCCGGCGACCGGGTGGGCGGCCTGGTGTTCAACGACTCACGCATCGACAGCGTGGCGCCGTTGCGCAGCCGTAAACGGGTAGAAGCGTTGTGCAGCCGCATCGCCTTGCAAAACAGCGAACTCAATGCTGGCAATGCCGACCATGAAGGCGACAGCCAATTGGACAAGGTCTTGCAGCAGTGCGTGGCGCTGGCGGGTCACGATCATTTGATCTGCCTGGTCAGCGATTTTGCGGGAGCCGGCCCACGCACCTCTCAACTGCTGCAGCAACTGTCGGCCCACAACGATGTGGTGGCGTTGCAGGTGTACGACCCCTTGGCGCTCAACGTGCCCAGCCGTGGCCAATTATTGGTGACCCAGGGGCAGTTACAAGTGGAGTTGGCCGTCAACCAACGCAAGGTGCGCCAGCCGTTGGGCGACTTTCTCGGAGGGCGTCTCAAGGACGTCGCCAGCCTGTTGCGTCGCAGCCAAGTGCCGCTGCTGATGGTCAGCACCGCATTGCCCGCCGCCGAGCAACTGCGCACGGAACTGGGGAAGCGCCGGTGACCGCCCATGTGCCGAGCATCGAGCAACTCAAGGAGTTGGGCTTGCCCGCGCCGGTCAGCTACTGGCCACAGACCTGGGGTTGGGGCGTGCTGCTGGGGCTGCTGGTGGTGGGACTGCTGATCCTCGGCATTCGCAAATGGCTGCGTTGGCGGCGCGATGCTTATCGGCGCGAGGCCTTGGCGCGCTTGAAACAGTTGAAAGACCTGCGAGAGTTACCCGAGCTACTCAAGCGCGTCGCCTTGTCCATGCCGCTGCCAAAGGCGCAACACCAACGTATCCCGACCTTGCGCGGCGCCGAATGGCAGGCCTTCTTGCAACACCACGCCGGCGCGCCGATACCGGAGGACCTGAGCCAGCAGTTGGCACAATTGGCCTACGGCCCGCCTTTGCCTGGTGAACAACACGCGCAATTACTGGCCCAGTGCACTGCCTGGGTGGAGCAGCACCATGTGGCAGCTTGACTACCCCTGGCTGCTGTTACTGCTGCCGCTGCCGTGGCTGGCCTACCGCTATTTGCCGCCCTACCGCGAAGCACGCAGCGCTGTGCGAGTGCCGTTTTTCCGCGGCATGAGCCAGGCCATCGGTACAGCACCGTCCAACAGCGGCACCCGCCGCAATCGCAGCCAGTTACTGCTCAATCTGCTGGTCTGGGCGTTGCTGGTGCTGGCGATCGCCCGCCCGGTATGGGTGGAAAAACCCATTGAACGCCAACAACCGGTGCGCGACTTGATGCTGGCCATCGACATCTCCCAGTCCATGGAAACCCAGGACTTCACCGATGCCGCCGGCCACAAGATCGACCGCCTGGCCGCCGTCAAACAGGTGGTGCATGGCTTTATCCAGCAGCGCAAAGACGACCGCATCGGCCTGATTCTGTTTGGCAGCGGTGCCTATCCCCAGGCGCCCTTGACCCTCGATCACGCCAGCCTGTCGCTGTTGTTGGATGATAGCGGCATCGGCATGGCCGGGCCGAACACCGCCATTGGCGATGCCATTGGCCTTGGTCTCAAGCTGCTCGACCAGGCCCATGAGCCGGAAAAAGTGCTGATCCTGCTCACCGACGGTAACGACACCAGCAGCGCAATCACCCCGGATCATGCCGCCGACATGGCGGCTGCCAAAGGCGTGATCATCCACACCATCGGCATTGGCGACCCACAGGCGACCGGAGAAGCCAAGGTCAACCTGAACGCCTTGCAGGACATCGCCAGCGCAACCGGCGGCCGCTACTTTCGCGCAGAGGACCGCAACAGCCTCAACCAGGTCTACGCCACCCTTGACAAGATCACCCCACATCAAGTGAAAACCCTCAGCCACCAACCCAAGCGCGACCTGTTCTGGTGGCCGCTGGGCGCCGCGTTGGTGCTATTGGCGGGGTATCACTTGATTGCGGCGCTGTGGCCGCATCGGCCGAAACGGGAGGCAGCGGATGGACTTCAGTAACTTCCACTTCATGCGCCCAGCCTGGCTGCTGCTCGCCCTAATGGGCGCATTGCTGCCGCTGATCTGGCAACGCAGCCGCGACCTGCAACGGCGCCTGCGCGGCACTATCGCCCCGCACCTGCTGCCGCATTTGCTGCTGACTCCCACCGACCCGCATCGCGTGCGCCCGGTGCATCTGGTGAGCGCGCTGTTAATGCTCGGCGCAGTAGCGACTGCCGGGCCGACCTGGCAACAGGATCGCCCGGATTTCCTGGAAAACCGCGCGCCGTTGATCATCGCCGTGGACCTGTCGCCGTCGATGGACACCGCTGACGTGCCGCCCACCCGCCTGAAAGCCGCCAAGCACACGTTGCACGACCTGGTGCAACGCCGCAAAGGCACGCGCACGGCATTGCTGGTGTACGCGGGCAGCGCCCATCTGGTGTTGCCGCCCACCGACGATCCTGCGCTGCTCGACTCCTTCATCCAGGCGCTGGGCACCGACTTGATAGACAAGCCTGGCAAGGACGTCGCCGGGGTGATCGAACAGGCCAAACGCCTTCTGCAACAGTCGCCGGGCACCTTGCTGCTGGTCACCGACGGCGCGGACGTCACTCAACTGCCCACGCTCAAGGACGGCTCGCTGCAAGTGTTGGTGCTAGCCTTGGGCAGCAGCCCCACGCTCAAGCAACTGGCCTCGGCACTCGATGCGCCCCTGGGCAGCCTGACGTTGAATGACGATGACCTGGACTGGGTCGAACGCCACGCCCAGCAACATTTCCAGAATGCCGACGAGCAACAGCGGCTGCTGCAATGGAAAGACGCAGGGTATTGGCTGTGCTGGCCGCTGCTGCTATTGGCGTTGGTCAGCGTGCGTCGGGGCTGGAGCCTGAATTGGGCCGCCGTCTTGCTGCTCGGCCTGCTGCTGCCGCCAACGCCAGCTGAGGCCAATCCGTTCCTGACCCCAGACCAACAAGGCCGCTGGGCCTTTGAGCATCATCACTACCCCGAGGCGGCGGCGCGGTTTGTCGATCCCTACTGGAAGGGCATTGCAGCCTACAACGCGGCGGACTACGACTTGGCCCAAACCACGTTCAGTGCGATGAACACGCCGCAAGCCGCGTTCTACCTGGGCAACATCCACGTACGCCGTTTCAAGTTCGACGACGCCATCAGCGCCTACCAGCATGCCTTGCAGCTCCAACCGGACTTTCCTGAAGCCAGCGCCAACCTGGCCCTGGCGATTGCCTTGAGGAAAGACACCGAAAGCGCGGCGAACAACACCCCCGAGGTCAAGCCCGATGAAGTCAAGTTCGACAAGGCCCCCGGCAAGGGCCAGAGCAAGGCGATCCAGACCCAGCAAGCCAACAACGACGCGCTGTGGCTACAAAACCTGACCACCTCGCCTGCCACTTTCCTGCGACGTAAATTCAGCCTGCAGGATCAGGAGGCGAAACCATGAAGCGCTATTGTGGCGTTCTCTTGCTGATCACTGCCCCGTGTGGGCCGCCGAGCCCCAGTTGCGCGTACAGGCGCAGTTGGTACCCGGTGCGTCGGTGGTGGTAGGCGAGCAGTTGCTGGTGCAGGTCGATGTGCTGACCGATACCTGGTTCACCTCCGGCGCAACACTGCCAGACTTGAAGTTGCCAGGCGCACGCGTGCAGCCCCCGGTGGTGAAGCCGAGCACACCACACAGGTGATCGACGGCCAGACCTTCTACGGCATGCGCTACGCCTACCGCATCACGCCGAATGCCGCGCAACACTTTACGGTGCCGGCACTGACGATCAGCGCGCAACCGGGCCAGGCCAGCGCACCGCTGACGGCGCAAAGTGCACCGTTATCCTTCGAGGCAAGCCCGCCGCCGGGGTTTGCTGCGGACGAACCGGTTTTGGTCGCCAGTGGTTTACGTTTGAGCCAAACCCTCACGGCCACGGACCTCAAGGTCGGTGACAGCCTGACCCGCACGCTCACACTGCAGGCCGACGACACGCCCGGCTTGTCGCTGCCACCGCCCGCCGCCGCTCAGATCAAAGGCCTGCGCCTTTATCCGCAGGCCCCCATTATCAGCAACCTGGACGATGGCCGTGGCGCCATCACTGGCGGCCAGCGCATCGACGCGTTGGTGTACCGCGTGCAGCAAGGCGGCCACTTCACGCTGCCAGCCATTAGCGTGAAGTGGTGGGACAGCCGCAATCATCGCCTCCAATTCGCGCAGTTGCCGCCACTCACGGTGGACGCACAGGCAGTCAGCGCCTACTCCCCACCTTCTCCATCGAACACGGCCGCAGGCAGCTTTCGCAGCATCTGCTCGCCTGGCTCGCCGCGGTTATCGCGCTGGTCCTGGCGGGTTACCTGTTGCATGCGCTGTGGCCGCGTATCCCGCCCCTGTGGCGAAAAACGTGGGCTGCATTGCGTTGGGCGTGTCGTCAACTACGCTTGGTTGCACTGAACCCTCGTCACGAAAAGGACTTCCCATGACGTCGCTGCGTTCTGCCCTGCCTCTTCTTCTGCTGCTGACCCTGCCTGCACTGGCCGCCGACCCGCTGCCCTCATGGAACGAAGGCCCGAGCAAGCAGCAGATCATCGACTTCGTGCAGGCCGTGACCGTCGAAGGCTCCAAGGACTACGTCAAGCCTGCCGAACGCATCGCCGTCTTCGATAACGACGGCACCTTGTGGACCGAACAACCGGCGTACTTCGAAGTGCTGTTTGCCTTTGACGAGGTCAAGCGCCTGGCGCCCCAGCATCCTGAATGGAAAACCACCCAACCGTTCCAGGCCGTGCTGGAAGGCGACCACCAGGCCCTCGCCGCCTCCGGCATGCAGGGCCTGCTGAAAATCATCGGCGCCACCCACACCGGTATCAGCACGCAAGCCTTCATCGACAATGCCCGGCACTGGCTGAAACAGGCTCGTCACCCCAAAACCGGCAAGCCGTTCGACCAGATGATCTATCAGCCCATGCTGGAAATGCTCGATTACCTGCGCAGCCAGCAATTCAAAACCTACATCGTCTCCGGTGGTGACACCGCCTTCATGCGCGCCTTTGCCGAAGAGGTGTACGGCATACCGCCAGAGCAGGTCATCGGCTCGAATTTCGTCACTCAGTTCCAGCTAAACGGCGGCCAACCCCAGGTGCTGCGCACCGCCAAACTGGCGCATAACGACGACGGCCCCGGCAAGCCGGAAAGCATCGACGCGGTGATCGGGCGGCGTCCAATCCTGGCGTTCGGCAACTCCGACGGCGACCTGCAAATGCTGCAATGGACCGCCGCTGGCAGCGGCAAGCGCTTGATGGGCCTGGTGCACCACACCGATGCCAAGCGCGAGTGGGCCTACGACCGAGAATCGCAGGTGGGACGCCTGGACAAGGCGCTTGACCTGGCCAAGGCAAACGGCTGGACCGTGGTGGATATGGCACGCGAATGGCGCCGCATCTACCCCTTCGAGCCGGCTGTGCAAGCGCAGGTGCAATAAGAAAAACGTCACGACGGACTGTAATAAACGTAGGTCGCAGCCAATGCGACCAGAGCCCTAAAAGGAGCAAGTCTTATGACTCGCATACGCAGTGGCTGCCGAAGCTCGCCCTGGTGGCGGCTTCGGTGCTCGGCGCCTCGGCATCCGCCCTGGCTGCCGAGAAGCCGAATATCCTGGTGATCTTCGGCGATGACATCGGGCAAACCAACATCAGCGCCTATTCCATGGGCGTTGTGGGGTACAAGACGCCCAATATCGACCGGATCGCCAAAGAAGGCATGATGTTCACCGACTACTACGCGGAGAACAGCTGCACGGCTGGGCGCTCATCCTTCATCACCGGCCAGACGCCGTTGCGCACTGGGCTGTCGAAGGTGGGTATTCCGGGAGCTCCAGTGGGGCTGCAAAACGCGATATCACCATTGCCCAGGCGCTCAAGTCGCTGGGTTATTCCACCGGGCAATTTGGCAAGAACCACCTGGGCGACCGGGATGAGTACCTGCCGACCAACCACGGCTTCGACGAGTTCTTCGGCAACCTGTACCACCTTAATGCCGAGGAAGAACCCGAACGCCCTTATTGGCCCAAGGACGATGCAGAATTCGTCAAGGCCAACACCCCACGCGGGGTGATCCACAGCTTTGCCGACGGCAAGATCGAAGACACCGGCGCGTTGACCACCAAGCGCATGGAAACCATCGATGACGAAACCACGGCTGCGGCACAAGCCTTCATCAAAAACAAGCCGAAGCCAACAAGCCGTTCTTCGTGTGGATGAACACCACGCGCATGCACGTGTTTACCCACGTGCGAGACTCGATGAAGGGCCAGAGCGGCATGCCCGGCAACGAGTACGCCGACGGCATGCTGGAACATGACGGCGATGTGGGCAAACTCCTGCAAACCCTCGATGACCTGAAAATCGCCGACAACACCATCGTGGTCTACACCACCGACAACGGGCCGAACCAGTTCTCTTGGCCGGACGCGGCGACCACGCCGTTCCGTAACGAGAAAGACTCCAACTGGGAAGGCGCCTATCGGGTGCCGGCGATCATCCGTTGGCCGGGCAAGATCAAGGGGGCGAAGTGTCCAACGAGATGGTCTCGGGCATGGACTGGTTCCCGACCCTGCTCGCCGCCGCCGGTGATGCCGACGTGAAGGACAAGCTGCTCAAAGGCTGGGCACCGACGGCCGGTGGCACCAACTTCAAGGTGCACCTGGACGGCTACAACCAACTGCCCTACCTCACTGGCCAACAGCCTAAAGGCGCGCGCAACGAGTTCTTCTACTTCAATGATGACGGCATGCTGGTGTCGATACGCTTCGACAACTGGAAAGTGGTGTTCGCCGAGCAGCGCCAGCCCGGTGGGTTCAGGGTCTGGAGCGAGCCGTTCGTGCAGTTGCGGGTGCCGAAGATCTTCAACCTGAGGATGGACCCGTATGAACGTGCGGACGTGGTTTCAGACCAGTATTACGACTGGACCACCAAGAACGTTTACCTGGGAGCGGTAGCGGTGACCAAAGCGGCGAAGTTCCTGGAAACCTTTGTCGAATACCCACCGAGCCAGAAACCGCCGAGCTTCAGCATCGACCAGATTCGTGAAGCGGTGGACAAGAAAATTGAGGCGAAGATGAAGGCCGCGCCCGCCTCATAACTGACACAACACAACAAAATGTGGGAGCGGGCTTGCTCGCGAAAGCGGTAGATCAGCCAACCTATTCGGCGACTGACATACCGCTTTCGCGAGCAAGCCCAGAGTTCTTCGCAAGCTCTGGAATTCTGTAATGACCGCACGCACTGCCAGCAAGCCCTGGAGATCGCCACCCGTACCTCAATCCTGCTCCCCGCCCTCCTCCTGTTCATCTCCGGCGGCGCAGCGTTGGTGTATCAGGTGCTGTGGATCAAGCAGTTGTCCTTGGTGGTCGGCGTGGAGGTGTATGCAATCACCACCGGCATCAGTGCTTTTTTCGCTGGACTGGCCCTGGGTGGGCTGTTGTTTGGACGCTTGGCGGACCGCTTCTCGCGGCCATTGCTGTTGTACGCGGGCCTGGAATTACTGGTGGCCGTTTTCGGCGTCGGCGCCACGCTGGCGCTGGGCACCGCCGCCGAACCCTTCGCTTGGCTGGAGGCACGCATTGGCCTGCTGGCCTGGGCGCTGCCGTTTGCCCTGGTGGGGCTGCCAGCGTTGCTAATGGGCGGCACGTTGCCGGTGCTGGTGCGCTCGCTGAACATCGACGCCAAAGGCTTGAGCCAGGCTGGCGGGCGCTTGTATGCCGCCAACACCGCCGGGGCAATTGCCGGTACGTTGCTGACGGCATTCGTTTTGATCGCGCAATTTGGCGTGCGCGGCAGTGCGTTGGTCGCGGCGCTGTTGAACCTGGTCGCTGCGGCGGGCGCAATGCTGGCGGTGCGTCATCGACCGCCCGCCATTGTGGCTCCGGCTCATGCGGTACAACCCGCTCGATTGGCGCTGGTGCTCTACGCCATCGCAGGGGGTGTGGCGCTGGGTTACGAGGTGGTGTGGTCACAATCCATCGTGCAGTTCATGAGCACACGCACCTATGCGTTTGCGGTGGTACTCGCCACCTACCTGACCGGCTTGTATGTGGGCAGCCAATGGATGTCCCGCCGCGTGGAGCGTCTGCGTGACCCTTGGGGCATGTTCGGCCTGTTGATCGCGGGTGCCGGGCTGGTGGCGCTGCTGGAAATCGCCCTGCTGGGCCGTTGGCTGGTGCTGTTGCAAACCCAGGCCGAGTCGCTGGTGCTGAGCCTGGGCGGCAGTGAACTGCCCGGTATGAGTGCACGGTTTGCAGTGGCGGCACTGTGCATCGTGTTTGTGCCGACACTGATGCTGGGCGCTGCGTTTCCCGTGGCCTTGCGCCTGAGCGTGGGCAACCGCCATGTGGGCCGCGACGTGGGCGCTGTGGTGGCGTTCAACACCCTGGGTGGGATTGTCGGTGTGATGCTCTGCGGGTTTGTGCTGATCCCGTGGCTGGGATTGGTACGGACCTTGGGCCTGCTGGCTGTGATCGCGAGCGTGGTGGGCTACCTGGCCGTGCGGCGTGGCCATGGCGTTAAAAAGGTCGGCGCCAGGCCGTGGTGGCGCTGGGGCTGGTATCGGTGGCCGTGGCACTGCTGACTCCAGTGGATCGCCTGGCCAAATTACTGCCGGGCGCACGCAATGCCAGCTTGGCGTTTTATCAGGAAGGACGTGGGGCGACGGTGGCCGTGGTCACTCAAGGCCAGGGCGCACGGGCTTTCCAGCGCCTGTATATCCAAGGCGTATCGAACACTGGCGACGCCATGCCGTCGCTGCGCTACATGCGTATCCAGGCGTTATTGCCGCTGCTGATCCACAACGGCGAGCCCAAGTCGGCGCTGGTGATCGGTTTTGGCACCGGCATAACCGCCGGCGCCTTGTTGCGTTACCCAGGCCTGGAACACCGCGTTGTTGCCGAATTGCTGCCGTCGGTGGTGCAGGCAGCACCGTTGTTCAAAGGCAATTACCACGCTGCCAGCGACCCTGGCGTAGAAGTGCGCCTGCGCGACGGTCGCCAGGAACTGCTGCGCAATCCACAGGCCTACGACCTGATCACCCTGGAGCCCCCGCCGCCCTCCGCCGCCGGTGTGGTTAACCTCTATTCCCAGGACTTCTACAGGCTGGCCGCCACACGCCTGGAGAAAAACGGCCTGCTCGCCCAATGGCTGCCGTTGCCGACGCAAAACATCGACGACTCCCGCGCGCTGGTGCGCAGCTTTCTTGACGTATTCCCCTACGCATCGCTGTGGACCAGTGAGTTTCACGAGATGCTGCTGGTGGGTTCCCTTGAACCGATCAATCTGGACGCAGAGCGCATCCGCCAGCGCTTCGAGCAGCCCGACGTGCGCAGTGCGCTGTCCGACGTCGGTATCGATTCAGCCGCGACGCTGCTGGCCACCTGGGTCACCGATCGCCAGGGCCTGGAGCGTTTTGCCGCCGACGCGCCCGCCGTCACCGATGACCAGCCGCACATCGAATACGCACCGTGGGTGCGCGCCAAGGAAATCACCCGAGTGCTGCCGGCCTTGCTCGACCTGCGCACGCCGGTGCCGCTGGTCAATGCAGACGCAACGTTCACCCGCACCCTCAGCGCCGAGCAGCAACGGCTGATGCAGTTCTACCGCGCCAGCCTGCATGCCTACGACGGCGACCGTGATGCATGGGGCGGGATATTCGGGAGGTGTTGCAGCAGGACAGCGCCAACCCGTACTACCGCTGGTTTATCACCCCTAAAACAGGTAATGTGCGCCCGATTGTTTAGGGAGTTGCACCGCACATGACTTGCTGGAATGTCCTTGGCCTTACGCCGGATGCCGATAGCCGCACGATCAAGCGCCAATACGCCGCGCTGTTGAAGAAGACCCGGCCGGACGAAGACCCCGAGGGTTTCCAGCGCCTGCGCGAAGCCTACGAGGCTGCGCTGGAATGGAGCCAAGCTCCGCAGGAAAACCGTCGAAGTCGTGGTTGAACACCGGGGTGAAACCCTCGATCAACGCTATCAAGCCGCAATGCAGGACGGCACAGCGCTGTTCTTCGAAGTGCACCTGCTGCATCGCAGCATCGAAGGCGAACTCAGCACCGAAGACACGCGCTGGGCCTTCGAAACGTTCAATTGGCTTACGGCCTGGCAACGCCTCGAGCTGCCCGCCGAGCTGGTCGAGAAGCTCGAACGCCAACACCGTGTCGCTCTGCAGCAACCGTTGCGCGAAGCCCTTGAGCACAAGGACGAGGCGGCATTCCTGGCCGCCTACGCGGCGCGTGATCAACACGCGTGGGTGCATAACCACCCGCATGCCGAGTGGTTCAACCAATGGCTGGCCAGGCTGTTGGCCCAGAGTCATTACTGGTCCTGCGCCGTGTTCGACGCGGTGTGTGCTGGCCAGGACTGGCACGGTGGCGCCGACCACACGTGCCCGCCCGGCGACTGGGCGCTGTTGTTGCGACGCCAGCAAGGGCCTCTTTTATCGCACGCCAACGGGCATTGGCCGCCGAGCCGCCCTTCACCCCGCAACAACGCGCTGCACGCCTGTTGCTGGCGCCGATGAGCCTGAGTCAGCGCCGTGCGTTCGCCGAGCGCCTGGATCAAGACGACTGGAAAGCCTGCCAGGCCCTCAGCGCCGATATCTATGCCGACCACGTGGCCCTCGCCGAAGCGATGCCCGGCGGCACCGTTTATTTCTGGCAAGGCTGGGACACGGCTACCGACACTTGGCCGTGGATCGTCGCGCTGGTGCTGGGTTGCCTGGTGGGCGTGCTGGTCAAGGCCGAGCGCCTGGCCGGTCACGTGATCCCGACAATGGGCTACGGGATCCTGTGGTCACTGGCCGCCGTGATCGGTGCCGGGCTGGCCTGGCAAGTGTGGCGCCCACTGGCCCACCAATACCGTGTGCTGGATGAACGACTCAGCGAGCGCATGCCCCTGAAGTTACTGCCAATACGCGACCTGGTGCCTGGGGTGGTGCTGGCGGGCGCGCTGGGGTATGTCTTCAGCCCCGTCGCCAGCCTGACGCTGGTGGGCGCTCTGGCACTGATCGGCCTGGTCAAGCGACCGTTCAACAACCACCACACCCCTGGACTGTCCGTCACCCCCGCTGGACCACAGGGGGCATGGTGCTGGCCGTCCTCGTGGTGATTGCGCTCTATGCCGGCCTGTTGCTGCTCGACAGGCAGTACTTGGTCACCCGCAACCAGGGTCTGCAACAGTGGACCGAACGCCTGTGCAGCCGCATGCCGCGCACTGCTCCCGAATGCCAGGCACCCGCCACCGAAGCGCAGTGGTACGGCCAGGAGGCCAAGAGATGAATCCGAATCTGCTATTCCCCATCGGCATTTTCCTGGCCTTGGGATTGCTCGGCATGGCCGGCGCCACCAAGCCCCTGCAACAGGTGCAGTTGTGGCTGGACCAGCACGACAGCCCCACACTGCAGCCGCCAGCGCCCTGGCGCCGATCATTGATTGCGTGAACCGCATCGACCGGGATACGCGCCTGGCCTATTACCGCAAGCACTCAACCCAGCCAGAAGCGCGTGACACGGATAACTATGGCGACCGTAACGAGCCCGAACCGCGCCTGATCCAGGCGGCAGTCTGCTCGCAGCTCTACACCCTGAAGCTGGAGCGCCAGGACCCTGGCAGTCGCATGGTTGGGCTGGCCAGCGTGTACGCCTACCAGTTGAATAAGTTCACCTCACTGTCTGACACCGTCATACCGGCCTATCGCGCCAACGGTATACCGCCGAGCACACAGCAAATGGTCGCGCAGGTGATGAACAAGCACCTGGCGCAAGAGCTGGAGAAAAAAGGCGAGGACTACTGGCGGGTATCTGCCGAGCTGCGTAACGATTTGGAAGTGGAGGACCTGCGCATGCGGCCTGCGCAACTGGCGTTGCTGGAGGCGCGGTTCGGTCGCGACGTGCATTGGCACATCCTCAACTACATGATCGCGGCGCGTGAGGCGGTGAACCAGATCGAACTCGGCATGCGTGATGCGAGCCTCACACCGCAGGCGGTCGCCACCCTGGCCGCAGCGGTGCAACAAGCCGCCGATGGCACCAAGGCCTACATCCGCACGCCCACCAGCCCGGAGCGGGATGAGGACGCCGAGTACATGTGGTACATCATCACCTCGCCCGCCGAGGCTTACCTGGCAGCGTTACGCACATTGGAAAAGACTGGCAGGCCCGCGCGCTGCCGCAGCAGCTGAGTGACGACTACTACCTCGTCACCCGCCGCTACGACGCCCTGCTCAGCTATTACAACCGGCAGGCGCGTAATACGTTCTAGTGCTTTTGAGCTTCACGTACGACTGATGCAGGTCTGACGCCCAACCGTCGATGACGCTTTTCACATCGTCGGCCTTCATCGCTTGGGCGTCGTTGGACAGCGGCTTGCCGGTGCCCTTGCGCACTACTTGGGCCAGCACCTTGCCGCTGGCACCGTCGAGGAACTGCGCCTCGGTGCCCAGGGTGGTTTCCTGGTCACGGTGGCCCGTCGCCGTACTGGCGGCCGCCACGACCAGCGCTACGGGGATGTATTCGTACGGCGCGAGGGCTTCGGTCTTGCTGCTGACAGCAGTGATCGCCGCACGCACCACAATCACCCCGGGGCCAGGGGCGTTGGCCAAGGGCAGGGATTTTTCCAGCTCACGCTTGAGCGCCTGGTTGTAGTAGGTGTTGATGCCGTTGAGGGTGCTTTCCGGGATCTTGGCGGTGGCCTGGGGCTTGGGATAGAACTGGGTCGGTTCGACGTACACCGCGGTGTAGCGGCTCAGGTCCAGCTTGGGATCAACCCAACGCATCACCTCGGCACCCGACGGGGACTTGGCTTCCTTGAGTTGGCTGTAGTCGGAGAGAAACCCGGAGTATTCCTCGGGTTGGGTGACCTTGCTGGCACAACCTGCCATTGCGATTGAGGCGATGCACAGCGCGCTGATCGTTAGCCTTAGTTTCATCATTGAACTCCCTGGCGGTCATCACTGAAACATTGAGCTTGTAGGTATAGCCAACTCTGGAGAAATAGCCGCTATTTCGCGCCGTGCGTTTGACAGACTTGAGCACAGCGTCAAAGCTGCACGAAGCTTAAGCACGCCGTAGAGCGTCCATGCATCAAGACAACGGAAGTCGGAATGCCCAAGCCCAAAAAAGAACCAGCCGTACCCCACCGTGATTCACTCCGACGTTACCTCTACCCCGTATTGATTGTGTTGCTGTTGCTGGCCATGGCCGGGATCTGGTTTTTCCTGCAGGCCGGTACACCTCGCTTGCCGGCACCTGTGGCGGCCGTAAAACCGGCGCCCATCGCCCCGCGCAGATGGTCGATGAACAGCAATGCCAGGGTTGCCACCAGGCGCAAGTCAAGGACTGGCAAGGTTCCCACCATCAGTTGGCGATGCAAGCGGCCAACGCGCAGACGGTGCCGGCAGACTTCAATGACGCAAGCTTTACCGGCGAAGGCGAAACCACGCGTTTTTTTCGCCGGGGCGCCGAGTATTGGGTCAATACCCCCGGCAGCGACGGCCAAACGGCTGACTTCAAGGTGGCCTACACCTTTGGCATCGCCCCGTTGCAGCAATACCTGATAGAGGTTGGCGAGGGGCGCCTGCAAGCCCTCGGCGTGGCCTGGGATACGCAGCAGCATCGCTGGTTTCACCTTTACCCCGGCCAAGGCGTGAACTTCAAGAACCCGCTGCACTGGAGCAAACCCAGCCAGAACGCCAACTTCATGTGCGTGGAGTGCCACACCACCGGCTACAAGCGCAATTTCGACGCGGTCAAAAACAGCTTCGACAGCCAGTGGAACAGTCTCGGCGTCGGCTGCCAGGCCTGTCATGGCCCGGCGTCCAACCACCTGCAATGGGCGGCAAAAAGGGTGACCTGCTGCATGCCGGCTTCGCCGTAGACCTCAAAGACAAAGACGCCACCGTCGAGCTGGAAACCTGTGCGCGCTGTCATGCGCGCCGTGCGCCCTGGGCGATGGTTTCACCGTGGGCAAACGGTTGATGGACGACTACCTGCCCAGCGTATTGACCCGCGAGCTGTACGCCCTGGACGGCAAGATCAAGGACGAAGTGTTCGAACACGGCTCCTTCGCGCAAAGCAAAATGGCCGAAAAAGGCGTGCGCTGCAGCAACTGCCACAACCCCCACAGCAATGAGCTCAAGGCACCCGGCAATGCCGTTTGCGCGCAATGTCATAACCCGGCGGGCAAAACCCCGTACACCACGGTGGATGGGCGGGGGTTGCAGGCCAAGCAGTACGACTCCGCCGACCACATGGGCAAGGCCGGTGCGTTCTGTGTCGATTGCCACATGCCAGGCAAGGTCTACATGGGTAACGACTTGCGCCATGACCACAGCTTTAGCATCCCAGCGGCAGCGCGTGACGTGCTCAAGGCGCCCTCTTACGCCGAAAGCATGGCGTTGATTCGCGGCGCAGAACCGGGCGCAGCCCAGGCGCTCTATGACCAGTTGGCGCGTGGCAACCTGCCGGCGATCCAGCGTGCGACGTTGCTGGTGGAGTTGCCCAACTACCCGAGCCAGCAGGCACTGACTTTGGCGACCAAGGATCTCTCCCACCCTGCCCCGCAAGTACGGGAAAGCGCCGTGCGTGCGGTCAGCGCCCTGCTGCCACCCCCAGAACGCGTGGCGCTTTACGGTACGTTGCTCAAAGACCCGGTGCGGGCTGTGCGCATCATCGCCGCGCGGGACCTGTTGAGCGTGCCCGGCCAAGGCCCGGCCTGGAATAGCGCCATCGCCGAGTACGAACAGGTGCAAATGAGCCTGCTGGAGCGCGCCGAAGCCAACCTCAACCTGGCCATGCTGTACCAGGCCAGTGGCCGTGGCGACAAAGTGGAAGGTCAGTTGCGCACGGCGTTGCTACGTGACCCGGACTTTTTTCCTGCGCTGGTCACCCTCGCGCAGTGGCTTGAAGCCAACGGCCGCGCGCAGGAGGCGCGCAGCCTGATCACCGAGCAGTTGGCACAACATCCGGATGCGGCGCTGTTGCAGCACACCCATGGGCTGATGCTGATTCGTGCAGGCGATGCGGCCAATGCCATGCCCTACTTACGCAACGCTGTGCGATTGGACCCCGCCAACGCGCAGTACGCGTTTGTACTCGCCGTCGCCTTGCACGACGGCGGCAAGGTCGATGAAGCCACCCAACAACTGGAAAGCCTGTTGCAGCGCCAGCCTTACAACCGTAACGCGCGGCTGTCGCTGATCCAGTATTACCTGGAGAACGGCCAGGAGCCCAAGGCGCAGGCGGTGATGCAAAGCTGGAAAAAGCTCAACCCAGGTGACCCTGCCTTGAAATAAGCACTTGCCTGCGATGACGGCGGCTTGGCACAACATTTTTATCGCCAATGCCGCCGTCTTCGCAGCCTCGCTAAAGCTCGACAGCTCCTACAGGTGACCGAGTCCATCCTTTGAAATGCGGTCGAATGTGGGAGCTGGCTTGCCTGCGAAGGCGGCCTTTCAGACCTGCCCGTTTCGGGCAAACCGGTTAACTACGCTCGCGGGGAATCAGGCCTTGGAGCTGAGAGGCGAGGAAGTTGGCGTCAAAGCTGAAGGTGTCGGGGTCCTTGAGGCCATTGGTTTTCTTCCATAGCCAATCGTTTTTATCCGCCGGTAGCACCAGCGAGACGCTGCCATGACGTGCGGCGGTCAGGCCCATCACCGCCACCGAAATGAAACCGCCCACACCCATCACATCCGGGACGAATTCCACGGGCTTACCGGTGATGTGCACGGTCAGCTTCTCGGTCTTGAACGTCGAGGTCTCCACCGGCACGCTTGGGCCGCTGGCCACATAGGCTTCACGATGGACTTCGAGCAAGCCCACCGTCTTGACCGGTTCCAGCCATTGCTCGATCTGCCCGAACAGTTCACCGAGTTTTTGTGCCCAGCGCGCCGACTGCACATCGAATTGCTGTTTCTTGTGCGCTTCGCTATCGGCGTAATGACGAAGCATCTCGCCCAGTTGCTGTACATCGTCCATTGCGGCGTTCCTTGGGTGAGCCAGGTTGCGAAGCTCGATCATGGCAGATGCACGGGGTGGCGTGTAATTAACGCCTGCGCGACAGCGGGCGCGTCTTCTATGGGCCCACTATGCAGCTACGGCGCAGTACGTTGAAGATTCAGGTATGGCGTTAAAAAGCAGATCAGAGCGCCTAAACGTCGCTATTTCAGGCCGATAACACTGATCCGCATGAATGAGTTTTTCTGAGCCTGTTTTGTTTTGCCCACGCTTCCTACAGTGCCGCCACTTGGAACCGTGGGAGGACTGAGCATGAGCACAGCAACAATCGGGCAGGCCTATAACTATAAAGTCGTGCGGCAATTCGTTATCGCCACCCTCGTCTGGGGCGTGGTAGGCATGGCCATGGGCGTGTGGATCGCATCGCAATTGGTGTGGCCCGAAATGAACCTTGATCTACCCTGGACCACCTTTGGCCGTTTGCGACCGTTGCACACCAGCCTGGTGATTTTCGGCTTTGCCGGCAGCGCACAATTTGCCGCCAGCTATTACGCGGTACAGCGTACCTGCCAGGTCCGGCTGTTTTCCGACACCCTGGCAGCCTTTACCTTTTGGGGCTGGCAGTCGGTGATCGTAATCATGCTGGTCAGCCTGCCGTTGGGTTACACCACCACCAAGGAATACGCCGAGATCGAGTTCTCCGGAGCGGTGTGGATGACCGTCGTGTGGGTGGCCTATGCCGCGGTGTTCTTCACCACCTTGGTACGCCGCAAGACAAAGCACATCTACGTGGGCAACTGGTTTTTGGCGCGTTTATCCTGGTGATCGCCATGTTGCATGTGGTCAATCACCTGGCGATTCCCGTGGATTGGTTCAAGTCATACCCGGTGTATTCCGGCGCGACCGATGCGATGGTGCAGTGGTGGTACGGGCACAACGCCGTGGGCTTTTTCCTGACCACCGGCTTCCTGGGGATGATGTACTACTTCGTGCCGAAACAAGTCGGACGGCCGGTGTATTCCTATCGCCTGTCCATCGTGCACTTCTGGGCGCTGATCACCCTGTACATCTGGGCCGGCCCTCACCACTTGCACTACACCGCGCTGCCGGACTGGGCGCAATCACTGGGCATGGCGATGTCGTTGATCCTGCTGGCGCCAAGCTGGGGCGGGATGATCAACGGCATGATGACCTTGTCCGGCGGCTGGCATCAGTTGCGCACCGACCCGATCCTGCGTTTTCTGGTGCTGTCGTTGGCGTTCTACGGCATGTCGACCTTTGAAGGCCCGATGATGGCGATCAAGACCGTCAACGCGCTATCCCACTACACCGACTGGACCATCGGCCACGTACACGCCGGCGCCTTGGGCTGGGTGGCGATGATCACATTCGGCTCGCTGTATCACATGATTCCCAAGGTGTTTGGCCGCGAGCAGATGCACAGCGTGCCGCTGATCAACCTGCACTTTTGGCTGGCGACCATCGGCACGGTGCTGTACATCGCCTCGATGTGGGTCAACGGCATTACCCAAGGCCTGATGTGGCGGGCCGTGAACGATGACGGCACCCTCACCTATTCCTTTGTCGAGGCCTTGCAGGCAAGCCATCCGGGGTTTGTGGTGCGCTTTGCCGGTGGTGTGTTCTTTCTTACCGGTATGGTGCTGATGGCCTACAACACGTGGCGTACGGTACGGGTGGCCGACGCGAAACTGGCCCAGCTTGACGCTCGGATCGTTTGAAATGTGGAGCGTGCTGATGGTGGTGTGCCTGTACGGCGCGGTGGAGTATTGCTTGCAGGGGCAGTCTGACAAAAGCCTGGACGATGCCAGCTTGATCCCTTTGCCGACGATCCGGACGTAGCGAGACGCGTGGAGCTGGCGACCGGCAAGCGCATCGACGTAGTGGCACCGCAAGAGGCAGAGCCGGGCTGGGTGAACCTGGACATGTGAAACTGCACCGGTCATTTGGCGGCTAACTGCGTATGACTAATCCACCGCCGATGGGTAAGGTGACGCGACATTCCTTTTCAGGAGCATCGCATGCGCACCATCGGCCTAATCGGCGGTATGAGCTGGGAGTCCAGCGCCGAGTATTACCGCATCATCAACCAGCGCGTGCGCGACCAACTCGGTCCGCTGCGCTCGGCGCAACTGCTGATGTACAGCGTGGACTTCGGGCCGGTGGAGCAAGCCCAGCATGCCGGGCGTTGGGATGATACGGCGCTGATCCTGGAAGATGCCGCCCGCCGCCTGCAAGCCGGGGGCGCCGAGTGTGTGGTGCTGTGTACCAATACCATGCACCTGGTGGCGCCGCGTATCGAGGCGGCGGTGTCGATTCCGTTCCTGCATATTGCTGATGCCGCAGGACTGGCAGCAGTTGAAGCCGGCACGCTGACCGTGGGTTTGCTGGGTACTGCGTTCACCATGGAACAGGATTTTCTCAAAGCGCGTCTCGCGGGCCACGGCCTGAACGTGCTGGTGCCCGAAGCCGAAGAACGCCAAGCCGTGCACCGAATTATCTATGAGGAATTGTGTGTTGGCGTGATCAGCGATGCGTCACGCCAGGTTTACCAACGGGTTATCGAGTCTCTGGCGGCACGCGGCGCCCAGGCGATCATCCTCGGGTGTACGGAAATCGGCTTGCTGATCAAGCCGGAACACAGCGACCTGCCGCTGCTGGATACCACCGAGTTGCATGCGCAAGCTGCGGTGGCATTTGCCCTGCAAGACTAAACCGAGGTGCGTAGGCGGGCCATGCTCACCGTGTCGACAAACTGGCCATCGCGCACGGCGTAATCGCGCATCAGGCCTTCGACCTCAAAGCCGAACTTGCGGTACAGCTTCTGCGCGGCTTCGTTGTCGGCATACACCGTGAGTTCAACCCGGTGCAGGTTCATCCAGTTGTCGGCCACGTCCAGCGCGGCTGCCAGTAACCGGGAACCTACGCCTTTGCCCTGCCAGGCAGTCGCCACGCCCATGCCGAACGACCCAACATGGCTGCGACGTACGCGCAGTTGTTGCTCCAGGCCGAGTTGCCCGATCACTTCCCCACCATGCACCGCCACCAGCTGCAGGCGCCGTTCGTTGTCCAGCACCAGCTTGTTGCGCCAGGCCTCAACGGACTGGAACGGCATCTGTAGCACCTGACGGCAGACGGCCGGTTCGTTATAGAGCGCCGCGACACCTTCAAGGTGGGCCTCGGTGAAGCGCTGGATGACGATATGGGGTTCAGGCGTGTGCATTGTGTTTCATCCTTTGAAAGACAAGTGGCCGCCCAGTGTAGGGGCGCGCCTATTGCGCGCGCAACGCCGCCACTCGCCACACCCGCGCGACATCTGCCGCCCGCTCGCGCAACAAGCGCGGCGCTTCACTGCAGGCTTGCTCCAGGCTCATCGGCCCGGCGGGCAAGGCAAATGCGGCGTCCACCCCATGGGCGTACATCTGCTCGTAGCCGTCGCCCAGGGTGCCAGCGATGACAATCACCGGCACGCCGTGCTGCTGGGCGATGCGCGCCACGCCGAAGGGGGTTTTGCCGCGCAAGGTCTGGGCGTCGAAGCGGCCTTCGCCGGTGATCACCAGGTCGGCGCCGCGTACGGCTGCATCCAGGCCGACCAGTTCAGCCACCACCTCCACACCGGCGCGGAACTGCGCCCCGAGGAAGGCTTTGGCGGCAAAGCCAAGGCCACCGGCGGCACCGCTGCCGGGCTCTTCGCGCACGTCATTGGGCAGCACCTTGGCGCAGTGGTCGGCGAAGTGCCCGAGGGCGGCGTCCAATTGTTGGACTTGCTCTGGGTTGGCGCCTTTTGCGGGCCAAAAATCGCCGAGGCGCCGTGCGGGCCGCAGAGCGGGTTGTTCACGTCAGCGGCGATTTCGAAGCGGACTTGGGCTAGGCGTGGGTCGAGTTGTTCAAGGTCGATATGGGCCAGGCGAGCCAAGGCCAGGCCGCCCGGTGGCAACGCTCGGTCTTGAGCGTCGAACAACTGCACGCCAAGGGCCTGCATCGCGCCCGCGCCGCCGTCGTTGGTGGCGCTGCCGCCAATGGCCAGGATGATGCGCTGGGCACCGAGGTCCAAGGCGGCGCGGATCAATTCGCCCGTGCCGTAGGTGCTGCTGGAACAGGCGTCGCGCTGCCCAGGCGGCACCAGTTGCAGACCGCTGGCTTCGGCCATCTCGATGATTGCGGTGTGGCTGTCGGCCAACCAGCCCCAATGGGCTTCAACGGTTGCCCCCAGTGGCCCGCGCACCGACTGGCTGCGCAATTCGCCGTTGCACGCGGCAAGTACTGACTCAACCGTGCCCTCACCACCATCCGCCATGGGGCATTGCACCAACTCGGCATCTGGCCAGACCTGGCGTAGCCCCTCGGCAATGGCCTGGGCGACGCCTTCAGCGCTCAGGCTGTCCTTGAATGAGTCGGGGGCGATGATGATTTTCATGGGCTTTCTCCGGTTTTTATAACGCCCATGCTGCCAGTTGGTACCGACATTGACGCCGGTCCGATGCACAAGTGCGGGAAAGGTTTGTTGTTCATTCCGACAAAGCCTGGGGCAATAGCTGCACACCGAGATACAGCGCGAGCATACCGTCCAGCCTCAGCGGGTCGACACCACTGAGTTCAGCAATGCGTTCCATGCGATAGCGCAGGCTGTTGCGGTGAATACCCAGCGCGTCGGCACACGCCTGGCTTTGCCCGTCGTGTTCGCACCAACTGCGCAACGTAGCCAGCAGTTGGCCGTTGCCGTCTTTGCCAGCACTTTGCGCAAGGGGTTGAGCAACTCATCGAGGGCATCGTCGTTGCGATGGCGCCAGAGCATCACTGGCAGGCGATAGCGGTTGAGGGTCAGCAGCCTGGAGTGCGGCAGGATGTCCCGCCCGTAGGCCAACAGGTCACCAACGCGACGATAACAGCGGCGCAACCCGGCTAAGCCATCGGCCTGCCCGCCCACCGCTACCCGCAGGATGTTCCAGCCCAAGCCGTCGAGCTTTTCCAACAGGCGTGGATTGTCCACTTGCACTGCCGCCGGGCGGCACCACAACAACGAGAATTGCGCCGAGCTGACACACCAACTGTCCGGGTAACGCGAGGTCAACCAGGCACTCAACGCCTCCGCCGACTGGCCCGCACCCAGCTCGAACAAATACGGCGTACGTGCCATCTGCGGTTTGAGCCCCAGTTGTTGGGCTTCGTCCACCAGGCGCGGCGAGTCTCCCGTTTCGGCCAGCAGCAGGGCCAGCAGATCGTCGCAGCGTTGCCGACGCCATTGCTGCTCGGCTTGCTGGTGGCGATGGCTCACCAGCATTTCGGCGGTCATGCGCACCAGTTCCGCATAAGTGCGCAGGCCTTCTGGTTCGCCGGTAATGCCCAGCACACCGATCAGGCGCCCGTCGTGCAGCAGCGGCAGGTTGATGCCGGGTTGCACGCCCTTGAGGTGCTTGGCGGTCTGGCCGTCGATTTCCACCACGCGCCCGTTGGCCAGTACCAGTTGCGCGCCTTCGTGGCGGGTGTTGATGCGTTCCGGTTCGCCGCTGCCAAGAATCAACCCCTGGCTGTCCATGACATTGACGTTGTAGGGCAGGATCGCCATGGTGCGATCGACAATATCCTGCGCCAGGTCATGATCCAGCTCGAACATGGGGCTAAGTTCCTAAAAGGTGGTTGTTCACCAGCACAGCGCAAAGGGTGCTTCACTGTGCGCGAGCACAAAGACAGTACCCCATCGCGTCGCCGAGACTGTTTGCGCGATCAACGTTACCCTCGCATCGCGAAAAATCATAATAAAGAGAGACCGCCATGTCACAGAGCGCCGCTGCCACACTGGCCACCGATGACGATAAAAACGCCATCTACAAGCGCATTACCCTGCGCCTGATCCCCTTCATTTTTATCTGCTATCTGTTCAACTACCTCGACCGGGTAAACGTTGGCTTTGCCAAGTTGCAGATGCTCGATGCATTGAAGTTCAGCGAAACCGTGTACGGCCTGGGTGCCGGGATTTTCTTCATCGGCTACGTGCTGTGCGGCGTGCCAAGCAACCTGGCGTTGACCAAGTTCGGTCCACGGCGCTGGATTGCGTTGATGATGATCGTCTGGGGCACCTTGTCCACCTGCCTGCTGTTCGTTACCACGCCCACCCACTTCTACACCCTGCGCCTGTTTACCGGTGCGGCCGAAGCCGGGTTCTTCCCGGGCGTGGTGTTGTACCTCTCGCAGTGGTTCCCGACGTTCCGCCGTGGGCGGATCATGGCGCTGTTCATGTCGGCGATCCCGGTATCCGGTTTGCTCGGCAGCCCGTTCTCCGGCTGGATCCTCAACCACTTCGCCGCAGGGCAAGGTGGCCTCGCCGGCTGGCAATGGATGTTCCTGCTGCAAGGCATCCCGACTGTAATCCTGGGCTTCCTCGCCTACTTCCTGCTGAGTGACAGCTTCGCCAACGCCAAGTGGCTCAAGCCCCACGAGCGTGCGGTGCTGGAAGCCGACCAGGCGACGGACCTGGCCAACAAGCCGAAAACCACCACCGACTCCCTCGCCGAAGTGTTCAAGAACCCAGCGATCTGGGCGTTCGGCCTGATCTACTTCTGCATCCAGAGTGGCGTCTACGCCATTAACTTCTGGCTGCCGTCGATCATCAAGAACCTGGGGTTCAGCGATAACCTGGTGATTGGCTGGCTGAGTGCGATCCCGTACCTGCTGGCGGCGGTGTTCATGTTGCTGGTGGGCCGCTCGGCGGACTTGCGCAAGGAGCGTCGCTGGCACTTGGTGGTGCCGATGTTGATGGGCGCGATTGGCCTGGTGATTGCGGTGAACTTCGCCACCACTCCAGCAATTGCGATTCTCGGCCTGACGATTGCCACCATGGGCGCCCTCACCGGTCTGCCGATGTTCTGGCCGGTGCCGACCGCCATGCTCAGCGCGGGTGCGGCGGCAGGTGGCTTGGCGTTGATCAACTCGATGGGCCAGATGGCCGGTTTCCTCAGCCCGTATATCGTCGGTTTCGTGAAAGATGCCACGGGGTCAACGGATATCGCGTTGTACCTGCTGGCGGCGGTGATTGTGGCGGGTAGCGTTCTGGCTCTGCGCATGACCCGTACTCTTAAGGTCTGACGCGATCAGTGTGGGAGCTGGCTTGCCTGCGATAGCGGTGGTGAATTCATCAGCGCTATCGCAGGCAAACATATTTCCGGTGTTTACAGCAGGCCGCCGCCGTCGATATCGATGACCGCGCCGGTCATAAAGCCATTCTCCATCGCCAACACATACCCCTCCGCCACTTCCTCTGCCTGCCCTACCCGCCCAACTGGCAACAGCCCGCTTGCCTTGGTGAACATCGCTTGGCGCTGTTCCTCAGCCAGCCCGGCATACGCTGGTGTATCGATCACGCCAGGGCTGATCACATTGACCCGCCGCGGTGCCAGCTCCTTGGCCAATTGCTTGCCGAGTGCTTCGGTCGCCGCGTTGATACCGGTCTTGATGAACTGGCCAGGCGCCAACTTGCGCCCCAACTGCCCGGACGTGAGGCTGATGCTGCCGCGCTCGTCAAGGTAAGGCAGCGCGAGCTGGATCGCCCGTAGCGAGCCCCACAGCTTCACGTTGAAGTTTTCCTGGGCTTCATCCAGGTCCGTCTCGATCAGGTTTTTTGCGCGCACCGACGGGCCGGAGGTGTAGACGAGGTGATCGAAACGCCCAACCGTTTCGAACAGGCGTTGCAACGAGGCGGCATCGGTCACGTCCACCGGCTCGCTACGCAGGCCATTATCGGTACCCGACGCCAGGCGTCGCCCGGCCAATACCACATGGGCGCCACGGTCGGTTGCGGCCTTGGCCACGGCGGCGCCGATACCGCTGCTGCCGCCAATCACGATGACGGTTTTGCCATTGAGGGAAGAAGTCATGGGTGAGTATTCCTGGGTGAGAAAGTGAGCGTTCATCCTCCCAGCTTGGCAATCGGCGAAAAATCCCGGTAAAACGACAAGATCTTTAAAGGATTTTTTACAAATGAGCTCGACACTCGACCTTGAAGTCTTCGTGCGCACCGCCGACACGGGCAGCCTTTCCGCAGCGGCTCGTGGCCTCAACCTGACGCCGGCAGCGGCGAGTATCGCCCTTAAGCGCCTGGAAACCCGATTGGGCATCCGTCTGCTGGCCCGCTCGACCCGCAGCATGCGCCTGACCGAAGAAGGCGCGCGTTACCTGGGCAGCGTACGGTTGGCTTTGGAGGCGTTGTCCGAAGGTGAGCGAGCAATCAGGCAGCAGGGGCAGAGCCTCAGCGGGCTGCTGCAGCTGTCGGCGCCCTCGGATTTTGGGCGCAATGTTCTGCTGGGCTGGCTGGATGAGTTCAAGCAGGAACACCCCGACATCCGCATTCAACTATTGCTCAATGACAGCAACGCCGACTTGTTCCGCGACACCGTCGACATCGCCCTGCGTTTTGGGGTGCCCAGGGACTCTAGCCTCGTCGCGCTACCGGTGGTGCCTGGCCACCATCGCATTCCCTGCGCCAGCCCTGACTACCTGGCGCGGCACGGTACGCCGCGCACGCCGGCAGAACTGTCGCAGCACAGCACGTTGCGCTACATGCGCCGGGGTCAAGCCAACAGCACGTGGAATTTCTACCAGAGCGGGTTGCGCCAGGAGGTCGAAGTGACCGGGGATTACCTGAGCGATGACGGCGAAATCGTGCGCCGCTGGGCACTGGCCGGGCATGGCATCGCCTATAAAGCCAACCTGGACGTGGCCCGCGACTTCAAGGCCGGACGCCTGGTGCCGTTGTTGCCTGAGTGGCAAGGCGAACCCACGCCGTTCAACCTCATGTGCCCGCACCGTCTGCAAGTGTCGGAGCGAGTGAAAGTGCTGCATCGATTCGTGCAGGCGCGCTGCCAGGCCTTGCTCGATCCATGAAGAAATGCGCCAAGGGCTTGTTCCAGAGCCTTCGAGTCTGGTATTGCATGACTCACGTTTCCCAGCCTTGAGGAGTTATCCATGATTTACCGCACATTGGGCCAATCCGGGTTGAAGGTCAGCGCCTTGACCCTGGGCACCATGATGTTTGGCGAACAGACCAACACCGAGGACTCGCTGCGCATCATCGACAAGGCCTGGGACCAGGGCATCAATTTTATCGACACGGCGGACGTGTACACCGGCGGGCGTTCGGAGGAGATCGTCGGCGAAGCCATCGCCCGTCACCGTTCGGATTGGGTGCTGGCGTCCAAAGTCGCCATCGGCCCTGCCGACGGCATCCCCAACCGCAGCGGCCTGAGCCGCAAACGTATTTTCAACGCGCTGGAGGCCAGCCTCACGCGTCTGGATACCGACTACCTCGACATCTACTACCTGCACCGCGAAGACCACGACACCCCGCTGGAGGTCACGGTGTCGGCGATTGGTGACTTGATCCGCCAGGGCAAGATCCGTTACTGGGGCCTGTCCAACTACCGGGGCTGGCGCATTGCCGAAGTGATTCGCGTGGCTGAGCGCCTGGGCGTGGACAAACCAGTGATCAGCCAACCGCTGTACAACATCGTCAACCGTCAGGCCGAAGTGGAACAAATCACCGCTGCTGCCAACTACGGGTTGGGCGTGGTGCCCTACAGCCCGCTGGCTCGCGGCGTGCTCAGTGGCAAATATGCGCCGGACGTTACGCCTGAGGCCGGCAGCCGGGCGGCTCGCCAGGACAAGCGCATCCTTGAAACCGAATGGCGCGTGGAATCGCTACGCATCGCCCAGCAAATCCAGCAGTACACTCAAGGGCGTGGCGTTGGCATTGTCGAGTTCGCGATTGCCTGGGTGTTGAACAACGGCGCGGTGAGTTCGGCGATTGTCGGGCCACGCACCGAAGCGCAGTGGGATGCCTATACCGGTGCGCTTGAGGTGAAGATCACGGCAGAAGACGAGGCGTTTATCGATTCATTGGTGACGCCGGGGCATTCGTCCACCCCGGGATTTAATGATGTGGGCCATTTTGTTTCAGGGCGCATTCAACGGTCCTGAGCCCACCCAGATAGTCAGTAGGGGCGGGCCTGCTCGCCCACTACTTAAGGTCTGTTTTGAAACTCGCCGGCAGCATCATTCAAGTGCTTATCTGTTGCGGGGACATTTTTAATTGCTTTTGCACCCCAACTGCCTGCTCCTCTCACCTGACCGTAAACAGGTATAGCGCCTTGCAGTAAGTTGCCAATATCTTCAAATGCACTGTCCATCTCGGCCTTTGTCTTTCCAAAACGTTTACCAAGATCGTTGTATTTATTCGCATACTTCATAAGTGAAGTCACCGGATTATCCAGGGTTCGCTCTACAAAGCCTGCTTTATCTTTGCTGACACCCAATAGCTCCAAAAACTCTGAAGTCCAGAAAAAGGATTTTCCAAAAACTCCCCCACTCCCTGCTTTAACAAACCCAATGCGCCATTTTTATAATTCCAACCCTGTGTTTTTACGGACACCGTGCGCGCCTCAGTTGTCGGAGGTACAAAGGGGCGTAAAACGTCTAACAACCCCTTTAACCCACCATCATCAAGGCTTTTCAAAATTTCTTTTCCAGTGCCGCAGAGTACTGTTCAGCTGTCAATGGAATGAGAGGTGCCTTACGCCGCAAGCCATCTTCCACAACGTAATAATTTCCTTTGTCACCCAGCCCCGTCAGGTTTCCTGCGGTGTCGTATTTATAGAGTACTAACTCACCATCAGGCCGCTTTCCGGAGTAAACGGCAAACCCTCGGGGACTTACCCATACATGCTGCAGATCCGTAAGGCCATTGACGGAAATCGGGGTGACGGCTTCTTGGCTCAGCCTTGCCTGACGCTCGAACACATTGCCGAAGATGTAGCTTGATCCCCCAATCGCCATTTTTGGCTTGGTGTTCTCCGGCGCCGCTGCCCACTCGTTCATGGACTTCACGACACTTCTGACCGCATCGGAATTTACATCACTACCGAAATGGGCAAGGAATGCGTTGAAGGCAGCCGGGGTTTTGGGCAGGGTTTTCAAAAACGCCTGCATGTCCCTGGTGCTTTTAAACTCATAGAATGATTTAAAATCACTCTCCGGCATGTACAGTACAATGTTAGTACTACCGGGCATGGCGGGGTCACGCCTGAGAATAAACATATCGTTAGCGCTCACACCGCCCACGCCAAAACTCAGTACATTCACCTTGGGGGCGTTCGTCAAGCCCGGATATGTAAGGGTATCGAGCAATTCTTTCCCGGAAGGCGTTAATGCGCCACGGTCGGTATCTCTGGCCAACAACTCAGTGAATTTCGTATAGGTACCCAACTTTTTCCAAGAGGGCAAAGCATGCTGGATTGACGAAGAACTTTGGCTTGAGCCTTTAGATGAAACAGGTCTATCTCTGGGTTTATATAGAGGCCACAGGAAAGACTTCATTGAAACAATGCTCATAAAACAACCCCTTATCTAATGTCTTAGCATAAAACGTTCTGAATCCTCCCTTATCGGCGTCGCTTCCTACTCCCCCACTTCATTAGTTACAGTTTTCGCCTGATATCCATCACTCGTACAACACCTTTCGTAAACGGCGCGCAGTCGAAATAACCAAATGCTGTCACTCATAGGTGGCGCCGAAGTGGGCATATGTTCCGTCAAAACGCCTTAATCGACGTGACAAGGAATGTCGCGAGCCCTATATTCCCCTCTTTCTTTTGTATAAATTGATTTTCGCGAGGAAAGCGTGTCTAAAGGTGTTGTGTTATCGGTATTGGCCTCGGTGTTGTTTGCCGTGATGTATTACTTCACATCGTTGCTCACGCCATTGAGCGGCCTGGAGATCTTCGGCTGGCGCATGCTGCTGACCGTGCCGTGCATGACGGTGTTCATGATCGTCAGCGGTGAATGGCGGCGGGTGTGGGAATTGCTGCGAATGCTGGCGATCAAGCCTGCGTTTATTGGCGGGGTGGTGTTGTCTTCGGCTTTGCTCGGTGTGCAGTTGTGGCTGTTCATGTGGGCGCCGCTCAATGGGCGCAGCCTGGATGTGTCGGTGGGGTATTTCCTGCTGCCATTGACCATGGTGCTGACCGGTCGCCTGGTGTACGGCGAGCGGTTATCGCGTCTGCAACAGATCGCGGTGGTGTTTGCCGCCCTCGGTGTGCTGAACGAGTTGTATCAGGCCGGCGGGTTCTCCTGGGCGACGCTGGTGGTCATCATCGGCTACCCGATCTATTTCGTCGTGCGCAAATACCTCAAGACCGATCACCTGGGCGGACTCTGGCTGGACATGGCGCTGATGCTGCCAGTGGCCTGGTGGTTTGTGCAAAGCGGCGAACAAGGCTTTGCCGTGATGGATGCCCACCCAAAGCTGTACGCGTTGATTCCACTGCTGGGCCTGATCAGCGCGTCGGCGCTGGTGAGCTACATCATCGCGAGCCGTCTGTTGGCGTTCAGCCTGTTCGGGCTGCTCAGCTACGTTGAGCCGGTGCTGTTGCTGGGCGTCGCACTGATATTGGGTGAAGGGATCAAGGGCGGTGAATGGCTGACCTACATCCCGATCTGGCTGGCGGTGATGGTGCTCGTGTATGAAGGTTTCAAGCATTTGGTGCGCCAGCGTAAAGCCTGATTCACGGGCAATAAAAAGCCCGGCCGGGGTTAACCTCGGCCGGGCTTTTTATTGCTTATTCGGTGGTCAACACGCCACGACGCACCTGGTCGCGTTCGATGGATTCGAACAGCGCCTTGAAGTTGCCCTCGCCAAACCCATCATCGCCCTTGCGCTGGATGAATTCGAAGAACACCGGGCCCATCAGGGTTTCCGAGAAGATCTGCAGCAACAGGCGTTTGTCGCCCTCGATGGACGAGCCATCCAGCAGGATGCCGCGTGCTTGTAGTTGGTCCACCGGCTCGCCGTGGTTTGGCAGGCGGCCTTCGAGCATTTCGTAGTAAGTGTCCGGTGGCGCCGTCATGAAGCGCATGCCGATCTTCTTCAACGCGTCCCAGGTCTTGATCAGGTCGTCGGTGAGGAACGCCACGTGCTGGATGCCCTCGCCGTTGAACTGCATCAGGAACTCTTCGATTTGCCCCGCGCCCTTGGACGACTCTTCGTTGAGCGGGATGCGGATCATGCCATCCGGCGCGCTCATGGCCTTGGAGGTCAGGCCGGTGTATTCGCCCTTGATGTCGAAGTAGCGCGCTTCACGGAAGTTGAACAGCTTTTCGTAGAAATTGGCCCAGTACACCATGCGCCCGCGATAGACGTTATGGGTGAGGTGATCGATGACCTTGAGGCCCGCGCCTTGTGGGTTGCGCGCCACGCCGTCGATGAACACGAAGTCGATGTCATAGATCGAGCTGCCTTCGCCAAAACGGTCGATCAGGTACAGCGGCGCGCCACCGATGCCTTTGATCGCCGGCAGGTTCAGTTCCATAGGGCCGGTTTCGATATGGATCGGCTGAGCGCCGAGTTCCAGGGCACGGTTGTAGGCCTTTGCGAGTCCTTTACGCGGAACGCCATGCCACAGACCGACGGGCCATGCTCGGCCGCGAAATAGGAGGCGATGCTATGGGGCTCGTTGTTGAGGATCAGGTTGATCTCGCCCTGGCGATACAGGTGTACGTTTTTGGAGCGGTGAGTCGCGACTTTGGTGAAGCCCATGATCTCGAAGATCGGCTCCAGGGTGCCCGGCGTCGGCGACGCGAATTCGATAAATTCAAAGCCCATCAGGCCCATTGGGTTTTCGTATAGATCTGCCATGGTGGCACCTCATCATTCTTGTAATCGACACAGTGTCAGTTGCGAGCAAGGATGAGGTTGCAGGGCGGCGCACAGGAAAGGCCTCGCACACTACGGGCGAGAAAGTCACCAAAGATGAGGGGGGAGCCGAGTAGCTTCATGGTGTCATCAGTCTCTGACGGCCTAGGCTTGCGTGAGCGCAAGTCCATATTCTTGTATGCGTAAATCGATTCTACACAGCGTAACCAGGTTTGTCCGTACTCTTATCAAATCCCCAATGCCTTGGCCGGCGCAAGGGGTTTGTTGCACAGGTAGATGCCCAGCAGGATCACCCCGCCACCGCAGAGCATTGGCCAAGTCAATGGCTCGTCCAGCAACAGCGCACCGCAGACCACCGCCGTGAGCGGGTTGAGCGCGATAAACACCCCGGCACGGGTGGCACCGATTTGACGCAGGCCATCGTAATAGCCGATGTACGCCAGGGCCGACCCTAAAACCCCGAGATAAAGCAGGCTGAAGATTTGCGGCCTATGAATGACCTCCAATCCTGCCATCGTGAATCGACCGGTAGCGAGCGTGGTAATCACCAACATCAACGTACCCAGCAAGATCGACCACGTGACCGTCTGCAATGAACCCAGACGTTGGTTCAGCCTGCGTGAAAACAGCGAGTACACGCCCCACCCCACCACACAGCCAAAAATCAACAGGTCACCACGCCAGGCATTGGCGGTGCCTTGCAGCAGTTGCGGGTTACGGCTGACGATAACGGTCGCCGCACCGCCCAGGCATAGGGCAATGCCCAAAAGCTTGACCCTTCCAAGGCGCTCGCGAAACAACAGCCAGGACGCCAGCCCGATCACCGCCGGGTTCAAGGCGACGATCAGAGAGGCGCGCGATGCATTGATGTACTGCAGGCCATAAAAGAAGCACAGGTTGTAGGCATAAATGCCGCAAGCACCCAACGCGGCCAACTGCGCCAGTTGCGTGACACTGGGGCGCACCAGCGGTGTACGCGTAAACGCCATGAACAACACCAACGCCAGGCTGGCCAGCACAAAGCGCAAGCTGGCTGCCAGCAACGGGTCGACGCTCGCCGCCACATAGCGGCCCGCGACGAAGGTACCGCCCCAGATCATGGTCACGGCCACCAGTTTCAGGTACGTACGGTGGTCTGCGGTTAAATTCATCAGTGAGCACTCTACAAGAAGAAGGACTGGCGTATTCTTCTGCTAATACTTGATCATCGTAAAATGAGTAATTGCTCATGACCCTGACCCAACTTGAACTCTTTTCCCTGGTCGCCGAACTGCAAGGTTTCACCAGTGCAGCCCACCGCCTGGGTATCAGCCAATCAGCGGTGTCACATGCCATCAAGGCACTGGAGCAGGAACTGGGGGTAGAACTGTTCCGGCGCCATCAGTCCCAAGTGGAACTCAGCGACATCGGCCAACAGCTGCTGTTGCGCGCGCGTGCGATGCTCGGCCTGGCCAACACCTTGCAACAAGAGGCCGCCGATGCCCGTGGCATGAAACGCGGCACGCTGCGCATTGGCTCGTTTGGGCCGACCTCGTCCAATCGGCTATTACCACCCATTCTCGAGCGCTTTCGCCTGGCGTATCCGGGGATCGAGGTGCATATCGATGAGGGCCCGGATCGCCAGGTGCTGCAATGGCTGGACGAGCGGCGTATCGACGTGGGCTTTGTGGTACTGGAGCAAGAACGCTTCGACACCTTTGCACTTTTTGAAGATCAACTGGTGGCGCTGCTGCCGGCCAATCACCCTCTGGCGTCTCACCCCGCCATTGGCCTTGAAGCGCTGTGCGACGATCCTTTCATCCTCACTGAGGCGGGCTCTTCGGAGCTGGTGACGCGGTTATTCCACAGCGCACGGCTAAGCCCGAAAGTACGCTTTCGCTGCGCCCAACTGCTCAGCACCCTAGAAGCCGTGAGCCGAGGTGATGGCGTGAGCCTGGTGGCCCAGGCTTCGCTGCCGCAAGTGGCGGACACACGCTACGTGCAACGCCCCCTGGCACCGGCCGTTGCGCGCACCATTGGGCTGGCGGTACTGGACCGCCGGCAGGCCTCCCCGCTACCCTCGCATTTGTCCAACTGGCACAGAGTGTTCATAACCGCTCCTCGTGACCCTGCGTGATCGTCTGACGGGCCTACTGGCCGAACAGCCAGGTGCAACGAGCTAAAACCAGCCGAGCCATCTATCATCGAACTAACTTTGATTTGCCTTCCGGCGCTTTTCCCACATCGCACCAGGCCGTTTCCAATGCCCCTGACCGTTAATGGCCCGCGAAAACGCGCCACACGTTACTTGATCACTTCGCTTAGCGCGTTGCTGCCTATCGTATTAGGCGTTGCCATCCTTTACTGGCAGGCCGAGCGCTCCCTAGAGCAAAGTACCGCCCAAACTGCCCAGGAAGCGGTGCGCCAGGTCGACCTGATGCTCGACAACACCGCCCTCGCCGCCCAGGCGCTGATACCGCTGGCGGGTCAACCGTGTGATAACGGTGCACAACTGGCACTGCGCGAGCAGGTCACCCGCCGACCGTTTGTGCGGGCGACCACGTTGTCCTGGCAAAGAAACATCTATTGCAGCTCATTGTTCGGCGGTGAATACGAGTCGAAGGTCAACCCGGACGACTACGTTGATGGCCGCCTGTGGCTGATGAACGGCAACCCGGTTACCCCCGACACCGCACTGCTGGTTTATCGACTGGTCGACGGCGACAAGGCGGCGTTCGCCTCGATTGACGGCTACCACCTGGCCAACGCCTTGCGCCTGATCAGCCGATACGCGGAGCTGGTCCTGCAAGTAGGCCCAAATTGGATGAGTGACGACGGCAAGGTGCAAAACTCTGCCGTGCCGACGTTTGCCGTGGCGCATCATCATTTGGCCTCCGAACGTTATGACTACAGCGTCGAAGCCGGCATGCCGGCCGGTGAAGTGTGGCGGTACATGGAAGCCCGCTACCCGGCGCTGTTCAGTCTGCTGGTGTTTTTTGGCGTGCTGGCCGGCGTCCTTGCGCACTGGCTCCAGAAACGTTCCTCAGCACCGACTCATGAATTGCGGCGGGCGCTGGGCGCCAACGAGTTCGTCCCGTACTTCCAACCCGTGGTGCGTGGCGATACGCGCGAATGGGCCGGTTGCGAGGTGCTGATGCGCTGGCAGCACCCCAAGGAGGGCCTGGTGCGACCTGACCTGTTTATACCGCTGGCCGAACATTCCGGACTGATCGTGCCGATGACGCGCGCGTTGCTACGCCAGACCGCCGCTCAATTAGCACCCCACTCGGACCGCTTCCATCCGGGGTTTCATATTGGCGTGAACATTACCGCGCGCCATTGTCAGGATTTGGCGTTGGTGGAGGATTGCCGGGAATTCCTCGCCGCCTTTGCGCCCGGCCAGGTAACGCTGGTGCTGGAGTTGACCGAGCGTGAGTTGATCGAGCCCACAGACATCACGCGTCGCTTGTTCGACGCCTTGCATGAGCTGGGAGTGATGATCGCCATAGACGACTTTGGCACCGGCCACTCCAGCCTGGGTTACTTGCGTAACTTCAATGTCGACTACTTGAAGATTGATCAAAGTTTTGTCGCCATGATCGGTGCCGATGCGCTCTCGCGACATATCCTGGACAGCATCATTGAACTGTCGGGCAAGCTGGACCTGGGCGTCGTTGCTGAAGGCGTTGAAACCGTAGAGCAATGCGAATACCTGGCGGCGCAAGGCGTAGACTTTTGCAAGGCTACCTGTTTGGGCGGCCATTGCCCGTCGATGAATTCATTAAATCGCTGGCCAGCCATTGATTAGCGACGCACTAGGGCGCTTGAAATCGGATTATTTAGATTAAAGACATGATTTACTCGTGGCGGATTAACTACTACAATTTTTCCTGCCTGTGCAGAACTCGCAGGACGACTTCTTTTTTGAGTCGCCTAAAGCTTTTGGCTTATAGCTTTGTCTGCAGTTGATATCAGCCAAATACACTATTGGAGTACAGATTTTGTCCAGACTCGCCGAATTTCGCGCAGCAGAAAAAGCCCTTCAAGAGCAGCTTGCCCAGCTGGAGTCCTTGAAGAACGACGCCGGCCTGAAGAAAGAAATCGAATTCGAAGAAAAGCTTCAAGCGCTGATGAAAACCTACGGCAAAGGCCTGCGGGACATCATCTCGATCCTTGACCCCAACCCGGGCAAGTCCAGCGCAGCGGCCACCGCCGCACCAAAACAACGCCGTGCCCGCGTGGTCAAGGTTTACCAGAACCCACACACTGGCGAGCTGATCGAAACCAAAGGTGGCAACCACCGTGGCCTCAAAGCGTGGAAAGAACAGCACGGCGCGGCCACTGTAGATTCCTGGCTGCGTAAGTGAACACACTGCACTAACAAAGAGCCCCGCATTCGCGGGGCTTTTTTATTGGCGTGTTCGAGGTCGAACTTAAATAACATTTCACTTCATTCAGAATCTACGCGAGCAACGCATTTAAAGTTTCAGGCTGTCGCGCACCGAGCTGACTTCATCCTTGCTCGATTCGTACGCATCGGTCTGGCCGGCGTAAGAGAAAACATACGCTTTATCGGTATCAACAGCCCCCACCAATGTTTGCGAAAGCACGTGCCGGCCGTTTTCGGTAATCACACAAGTAGTTTCCAACGCGTCAAGGCGGCTCAATGTTGTAGGCCGCATCTTGCTGCACACACTTTGATACCCGCCTTGGGCAAAATCTTTCTGAATAGACTTGCGCATCTCCAGCAATACGCCTTGAAGATTAACCGTGTGCCCGGCTTCGATCGGCGTGCCGGTCAACTCCATCACCATCAAGGTTGCGCCGTTTTCATCATTCTTGATTGCCCGCTGACGAGACACGGCCTGAGGTTTTGCGGGCGCGTCACCATCAGGGACAACTTCCTCGACTTGCCAGCCACTGGGCCAATGGATTTGCGGGTCAGCCGCCAACAGAATCGGGCTGGCCAGCAGCAAACACACAGAGGTCAACAGCGGTTTACGAAATTCGATCATTGCGAAAAACACTCAAGGTTCAAGTCACAAAGTCTGAGGCCCGACCCCGCTGGTCGCAAGGCCTGCGTGACCTTTTTCATTTGGCGCCGCGCGCAGCCCTTGCGTATCATGGCCGGGCTGCACGGATGCCGGCCGCAAGCCAAGGGACCGCTCATTTCATCTAGAGCTGCGTTTGCCCCATTTTTTTTCTGGAGGGCCCATGAGCCTGCACGAACTGAACACCTTCCCGGGCGTTACCGCCCAACCTGACACCGCTACCGCTAACTTCGTGTTCAACCACACCATGTTGCGGGTCAAGGACATCACCAAATCCCTGGATTTCTACACCCGCGTCCTGGGTTTCTCCCTGGTTGAGAAGCGCGACTTCCCGGAAGCTGAATTCAGCCTGTACTTCCTGGCCCTGGTGGACAAAACCCAGATCCCGGCCGACGCCGCCGAGCGTACCCAGTGGATGAAATCCATCCCGGGCATCCTGGAACTGACCCATAACCACGGCACCGAAAACGATGCCGACTTCGCCTACCACAACGGCAATACCGACCCTCGTGGCTTTGGCCATATCTGCATCTCGGTGCCGGATATTGTCGCGGCATGCGAGCGTTTCGAAGCGTTGGGCTGCGACTTCCAGAAGCGCTTGAGCGATGGCCGCATGAAAAGCCTGGCGTTCATCAAGGACCCGGATGCGTACTGGGTTGAGATCATTCAGCCAGCGCCGCTGTAAAGTCTCACGCAATAAAAAACCCCATGATCACTCATGGGGTTTTTCATTCTGCTCCCGAATTTACGCCGGGGCGGAAGTGCGGATCAGGTGATCGAAAGCACTCAGGGAAGCCTTGGCGCCCTCGCCTACGGCGATCACGATCTGCTTGTACGGCACGGTCGTCACGTCGCCGGCGGCAAAAATGCCTGGCAGTGAAGTTTCGCCACGGGCATCAACGATGATCTCGCCACGAGGCGTCAGCTCCACGGTGCCTTTGAGCCAATCAGTGTTGGGCAACAAACCGATCTGCACAAAGATGCCTTCCAGGTCGACGGTCTTGAACTCGCCGCTGTCACGGTCCTTGTAGGCAAGACCAGTGACTTTCTGGCCATCACCTTTGACTTCGCTGGTGAGTGCGCTGGTGATCACATCCACGTTTGGCAGGCTGTACAGCTTGCGTTGCAGTACAGCGTCGGCGCGCAGCTTGCTGTCGAACTCAAGCAAGGTTACGTGGCTGACGATACCCGCCAGGTCGATGGCCGCTTCAACGCCGGAGTTACCGCCGCCGATCACCGCCACACGCTTGCCTTTGAACAATGGACCGTCGCAGTGCGGGCAGAAGCACACGCCCTTGGCCTTGTATTCCTGCTCGCCCGGCACACCCATTTCGCGCCAGCGCGCACCGGTGGCCAGGATCACAGTCTTGGACTTGAGGGTCGCACCGCTTTCAAAACGAATCTCGTGCAGGTCACCCGGGTTTTCGCCGGGATCAGGCTACTGGCGCGCTGCAGGTTCATGATGTCCACGTCGTATTGACGCACATGGGCCTCAAGGGCGCTGGCCAGTTTCGGCCCTTCGGTTTCCTGTACAGAAATGAAGTTCTCGATGGACATGGTGTCCAACACTTGCCCACCAAAACGCTCCGCGGCTACACCGGTACGGATGCCTTTACGCGCTGCGTAGATGGCGGCTGCCGAACCGGCTGGGCCACCGCCGACAACGAGTACATCGAACGCCTCTTTGGCGCTGATTTTCTCGGCGGCTTTTTCAATACCGCTGGTGTCGAGCTTGGCGAGGATTTCTTCCAGGCCCATGCGACCCTGGCCGAAGTTCACACCGTTGAGGTACACACTAGGCACCGCCATGATCTGGCGCTCATCCACTTCAGCCTGGAACAGCGCGCCGTCGATCGCGACGTGGCGGATGTTCGGGTTGAGCACGGCCATCAGGTTCAGCGCCTGGACCACGTCCGGGCAGTTCTGGCAAGACAGCGAGAAGTACGTCTCGAAGTTGAACTCGCCTTTCAGGGCGCGAATTTGTTCAATCACTTCGACACTGGCCTTCGACGGGTGGCCACCGACTTGCAGCAGGGCCAACACCAACGAAGTGAATTCATGGCCCATGGGGATGCCGGCAAAACGCAGGCTGATCTCGGCACCTGGGCGGTTGATGGAGAACGAAGGCTTGCGCGCATCATTGCCATCGGTTTTCAGGGTAATCAGCGTGGTGAGGCTGACCACATCCTGCAAAGAGCAAGCATTTCCTGGGATTTCGCACCGTCGTCAAGGGAGGCGACGATCTCGATCGGCTGGGTGACCCGTTCCAGGTATGACTTCAACTGAGCTTTAAGATTGGCGTCCAACATACGGGCGATTCCTTTTAATTCGGTAAAAAAACGCCCGAGCGAATCTCGCCCGGGCGTTTTTGAGGGCGGATGCAGCTTACTTAAGGTGCGGTGTATTCCGCCCTGAGGTACTCACAGACTTAGATCTTGCCAACCAGGTCCAGGGACGGAGCCAGAGTAGCCTCGCCTTCTTTCCACTTGGCTGGGCACACTTCACCTGGGTGGGCAGCTACGTACTGAGCGGCCTTGATTTTGCGCAGCAGCTCGGAAGCGTCACGGCCAACACCGCCGTCGTTCAGCTCAACGATCTTGATCTGACCTTCTGGGTTGATCACGAAAGTACCGCGGTCTGCCAGGCCAGCTTCTTCGATCAGCACGTCGAAGTTGCGGGAGATGGTCAGGGTTGGGTCGCCGATCATGGTGTATTGGATTTTGCCGATGGCTGGCGAAGTGTTGTGCCAGGCAGCGTGGGCAAAGTGGGTGTCGGTGGAAACGCTGTAGATTTCGACGCCCAGTTTCTGGAATTCGGCGTAGTTGTCAGCCAGGTCTTCCAGCTCGGTTGGGCAAACGAAGGTGAAGTCGGCTGGGTAGAAGAACACTACGGACCACTTGCCTTTCAGGTCAGCGTCGGTCACATCTACGAAATTGCCGTTTTTGTAGGCGGTAGCTTTGAACGGTTTTACTTGGCTGTTGATGATAGGCATCGTTGACTCTCCGTCAGGTTTGTAGAAAGGGTTACAAGTTGATGAAGTGAATCCTACCCACTCTTCGCGTCGATGGCTCATTGGCAAACCTGATGCTGACGATTGGTTTTCCCTATCAGGTGACTGTATTAATAGAAGAAATCTCAAAGCAGCGGTTGTGTCGCCAGTGTCATGCCGAGAAAGGGCGTCGCTTCAACATAGCGCATGGCAGATTTCATGTCGTTCCAGCCGACGTAACTCATCAACGACTTCAAGTCCCAGCCGCTGCGATGAGCCCAGGTGGCAAAGCCCCGCCGCAGTGAGTGACTGGTGTATTGCTCAGCGGGGATGCCTGCGCGCTCAATCGCCTGACGCAATAGCGGGATGACACTGTTGGCGTGCAACCCCTCCTCCCCCAGGTTGCCCCAGCGATCAATCCCGCGGAACACCGGCCCCCGCACCAACGCCGAGGCGCTGAGCCATTCGCTATAAGCCTGCACCGGGCACAGGCGCAGCAGCGCCGGGGTGTAGTAGGTCTTGCCGAGGTTGTCACGATCGCTTTTGCTGCGCGGCAGATAGAGGCTGATGCCGGTGCCGGGCGTGGCCTGCACATGCTCGATCTCCAAGCGGCAGAGTTCATCACTGCGAAAGCCACGCCAGAAGCCCAGCAGGATCAGGGCTTTGTCGCGCTTGGCGCGCAATAGCAGCGCAGGGTTATCGGTCGCATTTTTCACCTCACTTTCAAGGGCACTTACCACCTGCTCCAGATGCTTGAGCTGCAGCGGTTCGGCCTGTTTCTCTTGTGCCGGATGCACGGCGCGGATCCCCTTGAGCACCTTGCGCACCACCGGCGCCTTGGTGGGATCGGGAAAGCCCTGGCTCGTATGCCATTGCGCCAATGCCGAGAGCCGCAGCTTCAAGGTATTGACCGCCAACACGCCGGCGTGCGCCACCAGATAACGCGCCACGCTGTCGCTGGTCGCGGGCAGGAACCCTCCCCAGCTCACTTCGAAGTGCTCGATCGCCGCACGGTAACTGCGCCGCGTGTTATCGCGGGTGGCGGCATTCAGGTATCGGTCCAGATCGCTCATGGTGGGCCTATTCGTACTGCTGGCGGGTGTATGCACGGTCAAAACGCTTATGACACGGGATAATACGCCAATATCCCATCTGTTAAATCATGATTTTTAATGGATTTTTATTCGTGATATAGTACGTATATACATACTACGTACCACAGTACTAAATCGACGGAGACCCCATGGCTCGCGGCGGCATCAATAAAGCAGTAGTTCAAACGGCCCGCCTGGCGATCCTCGCCCGCGGCGAAAACCCCAGCATCGATGCCGTACGCATCGAAATGGGCAATACCGGCTCGAAAACCACGATTCACCGCTACTTAAAAGAGTTGGACGACAGCGAGACCCGGCTAACCATCACCGAAGCGCCCATTGACGACGAGCTTGGCGAGCTGGTCTCACGACTGGCCCAACGACTGAAAGAGAAAGCCCAAGAGCCTATCGACCTGGCCTTGGCGCAATTCGAACAACAGAAGGCAGCCCTCCTCACGCAGCTGGAAACCCTGGAAGAGGCCCACGGGCAGCTAAAACAGCAATTTGATATCCAGGCTGCCGCACTGGCAGATGAAAGTGCCGCACTGCAAACAGCCAGCACCAGCCTGCAAACCGAACAAACCCGCAATGCCGGGCTCAGCCAGGCCTGCAGCGATTACGAGCTGCGCATCAACGACAAGGACGAACAGATTCGCTCACTGGAAGAGAAGCACCTGCACGCCCGCGATGCGCTGGAGCATTACCGCAATGCAATCAAGGATCAGCGTGAGCAGGAGCAGCGCCGCCACGAAGGTCAACTGCAGCAAGTCCAGGCCGAGCTTCGCCAAGCCCAGCAAAGCGCACTGGTGCGCCAGGATGAAATCACCCAATTGCATCGCGACAACGAACGGCTATTGATTGAACATCGGGTAACGATGAAGGAATTGGCGGCACTGCAGGAGCAAGCCCGCAAAGACCAGGCTCAGCAGCTCAAGCTCAGCGAACAGGTGAGCCAGATAGACAGCGAGCGCACCTTGCTCCAGGAACGGCTGCGGGTAGCCGTGCTGGAAAGCCAGTCACGCCAAGCGGCACTGACTGAACACCAGCACAACAACAAAACCCTGGAGCTGGACCTGATCAAGGCCCAGGCCAGTATCGAGGCGTTGCGCCTGGCGGCCGTCATTGCAACGGCGCCAGAGGCAACACCACAGGACTGATCAGCCCGCCACAGGCGTGCGCATGGTGACGAACTCTTCCGCCGCCGTAGGGTGCACGCCGATGGTTTCATCAAAGTGCCGCTTGGTCGCGCCCGCCTTGAGCGCGATCGCCAAGCCCTGGACGATCTCGCCGGCGTCCGGGCCGACCATGTGGCAACCCAACACTTTGTCGGTGTCGGCGTCGACCACCAGCTTCATCAGGGTTTTCTCTTGGCACTCCGTCAGGGTCAGCTTCATCGGCCGGAAACGGCTTTCGAAGACCTGCACGCTGTGACCCTTCTCTTTCGCTTCTTCTTCGGTCAGGCCCACCGTGCCGATGTTCGGCAAGCTGAACACTGCGGTCGGGATCATCGCGTAATCCACCGGACGATATTGCTCAGGCTTGAACAGGCGACGCGCCACGGCCATACCTTCGGCCAGCGCGACCGGCGTCAGTTGCACCCGACCGATCACATCACCAATAGCCAGGATCGACGACTCGGCGGTCTGGTACAGGGCGTCCACTTCAACAAAACCGCGCTTGTCGAGTTTGACCCCGGTGTTTTCCAGGCCCAGGTTGTCGAGCATCGGGCGGCGACCGGTGGCGTAGAACACACAATCGGCTTCGAGTACACGACCGTCTTTCAAGGTGGCCTTGAGGCTGCCATCGGCTTGCTTGTCGATGCGTTCGATATCGGCATTGAATTGCAGGTCCAGGCCGCGCTTGGTCAGCTCTTCTTTCAGGTGCGTGCGCACCGAGCCGTCGAAACCGCGTAGGAACAGGTCACCGCGATACAGCAACGTGGTCTGTGCACCCAGCCCGTGGAAGATGCCAGCAAATTCGACGGCAATGTAACCACCGCCCACCACCAACACACGCTTGGGCAATTGCTTGAGGAAGAACGCCTCATTGGAGCCAATGGCGTGCTCGCGCCCTGGAATCTCCGGGATCTGTGGCCAGCCACCGGTCGCGATCAGGATGTGCTTGGCGGTGAAGCGTTCGCCATTGATCTCTACCTGATGCGGGTCAACTACGCGCGCGTGACCCTCGTGCAGGGTGACACCGCTATTGACCAGCAGGTTGCGGTAGATGCCGTTGAGACGGTTGATCTCGCGGTCCTTGTTGGCGATCAAGGTCGCCCAATCGAAGTTCGCTTCACCCAGTGACCAGCCAAAACCACTGGCTTGCTCGAAGTCCTCGGCAAAGTGTGCGCCGTACACCAGCAGCTTTTTAGGCACGCACCCCACGTTCACGCAGGTGCCCCCCAGGTAGCGACTTTCCGCCACCGCCACTTTGGCGCCAAAGCCCGCAGCAAAGCGTGCTGCGCGAACACCGCCAGAACCGGCGCCAATTACATACAAGTCAAAATCGTAGGCCATTTCACTCTCCTCGGCAGGCCATCAGCATACCGACTTACATGGGACTGAAAAACGAAAAAGCCACCCGAAGGTGGCTTTCTTAAAACAGGTTTGGCTACCGTGGATCAGTAAGCCTTGCCAGTCTTGTAGAAGTGCTCGTAGCAGAAGTTGGTGGCTTCGATGTAGCCTTCAGCGCCGCCGCAGTCGAAACGACGACCTTTGAATTTGTAGGCAATCACGCAACCGTCTTTGGCTTGCTTCAACAGGGCGTCAGTAATCTGGATCTCGCCGCCTTTACCTGGCTCGGTTTCTTCGATCAGCTTGAAGATATCCGGGGTCAGGATGTAACGACCGATGATCGCCAGGTTCGATGGAGCATCTTCCGGCGCTGGTTTTTCAACCATGTCGCGCACGCGAATCAGGCCATCGCCGATGTCATCACCAGCAATCACGCCGTACTTGTTGGTTTCCTGAGGATCAACCTCTTGAACGGCAACGATGGTGCAGCGGTATTTCTGGTAAAGCTTGACCATCTGGGTCAGTACGCCGTCGCCTTCCAGGTTGACGCACAGGTCGTCCGCCAGCACCACGGCGAACGGTTCGTCACCGATCAGCGGGCGACCGGTCAGGATAGCGTGGCCCAGGCCTTTCATTTGAGTCTGACGGGTGTAGGAGAACGAGCACTCGTCCAGCAGCTTACGGATGCCGACCAGGTATTTTTCCTTGTCGGTGCCCTTGATCTGGTTTTCCAGCTCGTAGCTAATGTCGAAGTGGTCTTCCAGCGCGCGCTTACCACGGCCAGTCACGATGGAGATCTCGTTCAGGCCGGCATCCAGTGCCTCTTCGACGCCGTACTGAATCAGTGGCTTGTTCACCACCGGCAGCATCTCTTTAGGCATGGCTTTGGTCGCTGGCAGGAAGCGAGTGCCGTAACCGGCTGCTGGGAACAAGCATTTCTTGATCATATAAGTCCTTACAAAGGGCTGTGCGTACGAAATTCGGCGCAGTCTAATCAGGCCGCAGTCACCTTACAATGGGTCCTGCTGGCGTTGCGATGTCATCATAGAGAAAAAATGTCGGCGTAAGTTCCGCTGATCTTACGAAGAGCAGCCTCGCCGGCACGGCAAAAAGCCTGCACCTCCCAGCTTCAAAGGGCTGCAACCTTTTTAGCATGCTTTCGCCGCCAGAACACTGACCTAGAATAACTTGCGCGTCCCTGCGACATTTGGCGCTATCATTAGGCCCTTGAACCAGACCACGAGATTCATAATAGATGTCAGAACCAAAAGGCGTGAACGGCTACCTGATCACCAAGCGAGCGGACGGCTGGCACTTGATCAACTTCCACGGCGACAGCGTTGCCGGGGCATTCGCGAGCGAAAGCCAAGCGATCGCCGTCGCTGAAGTGTTCGTGGATGAAGCAGGTCACGCATCGAGCAAGCGGCCTAAAGGCAAGTAAGCCTCGAAGGCTTCGCCAAAAGCCCCGTTGAACGGGGCTTTTTTGTGTTTGTCTGTACCTAGATGGCGGTTCGCTATAATCTCCCGCAGACGCCCCACGACAGTGTCAGCGCCCTCCTCCTACACCCTCGACGACGACCTATCCATGAACAAAATCCTGGCACTGACTGCGGTACTGGCGCTTGCCGGCTGCACCACCACTTCTGACGTTTACCTGAAAAACGGTGAGCAAGGCTTGACCATCGACTGCTCGGGCGAAGCCAATTCCTGGGCCAGTTGCTACGAGAAGGCCGATGCGTCCTGCGCGGGCACCGGCTATCGAATAGTGGGGACTGAGGGTACGCCGTCGCTTAAGGAAGCCGACAAGACCCTGGGCAAAGACGTTGGCAACTACAAAAGTCGCAGCGTGGTGGTGGTCTGCAAGTAGCCCAAGGCTACAGGTGGATCTCGGCGAACTTGATCCCCAACCCGCGCAGTGTCTCGGTCAGCTCATCAAGACTTGAAAAGGATTCGACTTCGTCATGATCGTCCACCAGGAAAAAGCTGCGACCGCCGCTTTTCTTGAAAAAGACGATCCACTCGCCAAGGTCGGCGGGATTCTGGATGACATGGGTGGCCGAGATCTGGCCCTCGGCATGGCGGGCCTTGACGTGTTCGCGCTTCATATCTGATTGTTCCATCACGGCATCAGCCGGAAATGCAGTCTTCCCCGGCCTTCTTCACATCACCCGGACGGATTGGCACGTTGGACATGCTCTCGTAGAGCTTGATGCTGCTGCCGCTGGAGCGCTCTTCAATTTCGAAGATAGCTGAAGGGTCAGCCGAGAACTTCTGCGGCACGATCACCTGCACGCCATCTTTATGCGGCTCGATCTGCGGCGGGCGACGGGTTGTCGACAGCTTGCGCACCACGCATGCCGCGTACTCTTGGGGTTTTTTCCCGGAAATGACCGCCAGTGTCGGCGGGGTCTGCTTGATATCTGCAACCGAAGCACACCCACCTATCGCCAAGGCCAGAACCAACACACTCCACTTCATACAAAACCTCCGATAAAGACCCTACGACAGCGGGGATGGTATTTTTCTCCCGCCCACGTAGGATTTATCCCTGATAACTCGGTAAATAACTGTTTTAAATTGTCGACGTCAGTGAAGACGACCCGATAATAAACGCGCTGGGGCTGATAAACTCCATCTTAACCTACGTATCGTTCTGATTTTTCAGAAAAAGCCCTTCTGGAGACACCCCATGAAATTCATCCACCAGCGCGAGCACCTCAACGAGGGAGACATTGTCGTCATCGAATGCTCGCAAACGTGCAACATCCGCCTGATGAGCGATGCGAACTTTCGCAGCTTCAAGAACGGCGGTCGCCATACCTACCACGGCGGCGCGTTCGACAAGTTCCCGGCCAAGATCACTGCACCCAGCACCGGGTTCTGGAACATCACCTTGGACGTTGTCACCCGCCGCGCGATCAGCGTGACCAAAAAGCCGACGCTGTCCCACAAGATCCGTATCGTGCGCCGTACCAGCTCCAAACTGAGCTGAACACCCAACAGGACATAGCCGTGACCTCCACTACCAAATACGTCATCAAGTACAAGCTCAACGGCGAACGCCGCTTCGAATTTGCCCAGTTGCAGAGCAACAGCGTAGAAGAAGCCAAGCAAGCGCTGGCGAAAATTCACGATGCCACCGATGAAATCACCGACATCAACGTGAGCAAGGCACTGTAAGCCCATGCACGGCCCCACTGCCGACCTGTTCGCCGATGACGCCCTGCAACAACCCGCAGGGCGTGAACAAATCGGCGAAGAGTCGTACGTACTGAGGGGCTACGCCCTGCCCTGGATTGATCGCCTTCTTCCAGAACTCCGGCAGGTGTTGGTGCAATCGCCGTTTCGACAAATGGTCACTCCCGGCGGCTTTACCATGTCGGCCGCACTGAGCAGTTGCGGCGATTTGGGCTGGACCACCGATGCCGGCGGCTATCGCTACAGCCCCTTGGATCCGCGCAGCCAACAGCCCTGGCCAGACATGCCCGACGCGCTGCGCCAACTAGCCGTCGAGGCAGCGACAGCAGCTGGCTTCATCGACTTTGCGCCCGACGCCTGCCTGCTCAACCGTTACGTACCGGGCGCAAAGATGTCACTGCACCAGGACAAGAATGAGCGCCGTTACAATGCGCCCGTGGTGTCGGTGTCCTTGGGCTTGCCGGCAGTTTTTCTGTTTGGTGGCCATGAACGCAGCGACAAGGCCCAAAAAGTTTCGCTGTTTCATGGCGACGTGGTGGTCTGGGGCGGCGTGGATCGCCTGCGCTTTCACGGCGTGATGCCCATCAAGGAAGGCGTGCACCCGATCATGGGCCCACAGCGCATCAACCTCACCTTCCGCACCGCCGGCTGATTTGACCGCAAGCTTCGGAGTGTCAGGCGCCTGCAACACCGCTAGTCTGCACAGGACCTGTAAAGAGTGCCGACCATGACTATCGAACAAGATCCCCGCTGGGCTGCGATCCTGGCCCGCGACCCCAAGGCCGACGCGTTGTTTGTCTATGGCGTAAAAACCACCGGCGTGTATTGCCGCCCCAGCAGCGCCTCGCGCCTGCCGCGCCCGCAGAACATTGAATTCTTCGACACACCGGCCCAAGCCGAAGCCGCCGGCTATCGTGCGAGCAAACGCGCGGCTGGCGACCGCACCCAGGTCGCAGCCCACCACGCGCAATTGGTCGCCAACGCCTGCCGACATATCGAGCAGGCCGAGTCTCCACCAGCCTGGAAGTACTCGCCGCCCAAGCCGGCCTCAGCCCCTTTCATTTCCACCGCGTGTTCAAGGCCGTCACCGGCCTGACACCCAAGGGCTACGCCAGCGCACACCGCTCACGCAAGGTGCGTGACGGGCTCAAGGAGCATCATTCAGTCACCGACGCACTGTATGACGCAGGCTTCAATTCCAATAGCCGCTTCTACGAATCGGCCAACCAGCTACTCGGCATGAAACCCAGTGACTACCGGGCCGGCGGCACCAACAATAAAATCCTGTTTGCCGTCGGGCAATGCTCGCTGGGGGCAATACTGGTGGCGCAGAGCGCGCGCGGCGTGTGTGCGATTTTGCTGGGGGATGACCCGGATAAACTGGTGCGTGAGCTGCAGGACCAATTTCCCAAGGCCAGCCTGGTAGGCGCCGATCACAGCTTTGAACAATTGGTGGCCCAAGTCGTCGGGTTTATCGAAGCGCCCGCCCTGGGCCTGGACCTGCCATTGGACTTGCGAGGCACGGCCTTTCAGGAGCGCGTCTGGCAAGCATTGCGTGATATTCCGTTGGGCAGCACCGTCAGCTACGGGCAAATCGCCGAACGCATCGGGGCGCCCAAGGCCTTTCGCGCGGTGGCTCAGGCCTGTGGCGCCAACTGCCTGGCGGTGGCCATTCCGTGCCACCGCGTGGTGCGCAGCGATGGCGACTTGTCAGGCTACCGCTGGGGTGTGGAGCGCAAGCGTCAGTTGCTCGCCCGCGAGCACACCCTCAGCGATTAACGAATACCGATGTCGATCAATGCCAGGTCATCGGCTTGGCTGGCTTCGACTGCAAAGCCATCGCCTTTAAAGCTTCAGTTTGCGTTTACGAAATTCGGCCACCTTATGCCGGTTGCCGCACAACGCCATGCTGCACCAGCGGCGCTTGTGGGCCTTGGTGCGATCATAAAACCACAGGATGCATTCTGGATGCTCGCAGCGGCGAATCAAGCTGAAATCGCCGTCCACCAACAAGCTCGCGGCGGCTTCGGCAATCGGTGCCAGGAATTGCTCGGCGGTCTGTACCTTGCGCAAGCGCTCCAGCCGTGGCACCTCGTTTGGCGGCCATACCAACTGCGGATGGCTGACGGCTTTGCGTAAAAAGCTGTTGAGCGCTGCTGGATTGCCAGGTCTGCCGGCCTTGCGCGCGGCTACCAACTCACGGATCACCTCGCGCAGCTCGCGTGCAGCGTTGAGCAATACGCCTTCTTCAAGCGCCGGAAGACTATCACTCGGCACCCAACCCAGGCGCACCAGCCACGCTTGCACGTCGGCGTCCGCCTGCCAGAAATCCCACGGCACACCGTCGATATTCGCCAAGGTGTTGAGCATGTCCAGTACCGGGTCGTCGGCCAGGACGTAGGGCTCCAGAGGTGTAGCGGGCGGCGCGGAAATAGTCATGGTCAGTCCTCTTGAATGCGTTGGCATCGTAACCGCCAATCAATCGAAATGGTAGTTACACCCGACAAAGTGCTAACCGATATAAAACATTTGACAGGTTACTAAATTGAGCGCAGCTTTCGATAACGGTAACCCGTATAAATATTTTATCAAGTTACATAAAAGGCGATTTCAACCATGACCCTCCAAGCTCCCGCAGTTCACTACCGCCATATCGATGCCGATGGCGTGCGTGTGTTCTACCGTGAAGCCGGCGACCCCAGCGCTCCGGTGATGCTGCTTCTGCACGGCTTTCCCAGCTCTTCCCATATGTACCGCGACCTCATTCCTCTGCTCGCGACCCGCTTTCGTGTGATCGCACCGGACCTGCCGGGCTTCGGATTCACCGAGGTACCTGCAGAACGCGATTACCACTACAGCTTCGATAACCTGGCGATCACCGTGGGGCATTTTGTCGATGCGCTGGAATTGAGCCGTTATGCGCTGTATGTCTTCGATTATGGTGCGCCGGTGGGCCTGCGCCTGGCCGTCGCCCATCCAGGACGAGTCAGCGCGCTGGTCTCGCAGAACGGCAACGCATACCTGGAAGGGCTTGGGGATTCCTGGGCGCCGATCCGTACCTACTGGGCAGACCCTACCGCCGCCAATCGCGACGTGGTTCGGCGCGGCGTACTTGGCCTCGAAGGCACGCGTTACCAATACCTGCATGGCGTGAACCAGCCGGACTTGGTAGCACCGGAGTCCTACATGCTCGACGTATTACTGATGCAACGGCCGGGCAACGAAGAGATCCAGCTGGACTTGTTCCTCGACTACCGCAACAACCTCGCGCAGTACCCAGCGTTCCAGGCGTTCTTCAAGGCCACGCAGGTGCCAACACTGGTGATCTGGGGCCAGAACGATCCGTTCTTCATTCCGCCGGGCGCGCACGCCTACAAGACTCACAACGCCAACGCCGTGGTGGAGTTGCTGGACACCGGTCACTTCGCCCTGGAAACCCATGCGGCGCATATCGCCCAGCGTATTCACGAGGTGCTGGGACAGGCGATTGACTGAAAACGCGCACGAATCAATCGTCCCGTCCAGTGAATAAAACAGACTGGCCGGGTGCCAACGGCCCTGCTAAAACAGCGAAAAGACTGACTAACGCTGGAGACGCATCCCATGAGCACCTGGCCAGACACCCGTCTGCTTGATCTGCTGAACATCGAAGTTCCCATCATTCAAGCGCCCATGGCGGTGGGCACGACCACCGCCATGGTTATTGCGGCCAACAATGCCGGCGCGCTAGGGTCACTGCCGGCGGCGGCATTGAGCATCGAACAATTGCGCGAAGCATTGGTCAGCATTCGTCAGGCCAGCACAGGCCCGGTCAATGTCAACTTCTTCTGCCACCAACCCCCTGAGCCCGATGCAGCGCGCGACCGTCGCTGGAAGGAACTGCTGCAACCCTACTACCGGGAATTGGGTGCAGACTACGATGCGCCTACGCCCGTTTCCAACCGTGCGCCGTTCAACGAGGCCGCGTGCCAGGTGATTGAAGAGTTTCGCCCAGAGGTGGTCAGTTTCCACTTTGGCTTGCCCGAAAAGGCCTTGCTCGACCGAGTAAAGGCTACGGGTGCGAAAGTGCTGTCGTCGGCAACGACGGTGGAAGAAGCCATCTGGCTGGAGCAGCATGGCTGCGACGCAATCATCGCCATGGGCATTGAGGCGGGTGGGCATCGCGGGTTGTTTTTGAGCGACGACCTGAACACACAAATCGGTTTGTTCGCGTTGGTGCCGCAAATTGTCGACGCGGTCAGCGTGCCGGTCATTGCCGCCGGCGGTATTGGCGACGCGCGCGGGATCGTCGCAGCCTTTGCCTTGGGGGCTTCGGCGGTGCAGATTGGCACGGCGTATCTGTTCACTCCCGAGGCCAACGTGACCCCCTCTCACCACCACGCACTGCGCCACGCCCAAGCCAGCCAAACCGCGCTGACCAATCTGTTCACAGGCCGTCCGGCACGGGGCATCGTCAACCGGGTCATGCGTGAGCTAGGCCCCATCAACCTGGCGGCTCCGGCATTTCCCACTTCCGGCGGCGCGTTAATGCCACTCAAGGCTAAAGATGAAGCGGGGTTCAGCAACCTATGGTCAGGCCAGGCGCTGCGCCTGGGTAAAGAGCTGTCCACGTATGACCTGACCCGCCATTTGGCCGAGCAGGCGTTGGCCAAGCTGCACAAGAACTGACACCGGGGGCAACTTTGCACTGTACCGGCAATGGCCAACCGCTATATATTCCCGTAGATAGCGGTTAAGCCTTCTACCTATAACAAGCCGTACACCCCTAAGGAGCTGCTTCATGATGATTCGTGTCTCACGCCTGGCCGCACTGGTCGCCGCCCTCGCTTTTGGTTCGGCCCACGCCGATGAAGTCCAGGTAGCGGTGGCTGCCAACTTCACCGCACCGATTCAGGCGATTGCCGCTGACTTCGAAAAAGACACCGGCCACAAGCTGGTCGCGGCCTATGGCGCCACCGGCCAGTTCTACACTCAGATCAAGAACGGCGCGCCGTTCGAAGTGTTCCTCAGCGCCGACGACACCACCCCGCAAAAACTCGAGAGCGAAGGCGACACCGTCAAAGGCTCGCGCTTCACCTACGCCGTGGGCACCCTGGCGCTGTGGTCGGCCAAAGAAGGCTACGTGGATGCCAAGGGCGACGTGTTGAAGAAAAACGAGTTCAAGCACCTCTCCATCGCCAACCCGAAAGCCGCGCCTTACGGCCTGGCCGCCACCCAAGTGCTGGCCAAAGAAGGCCTGACCGACAAGGTCAAGGACAAGATCGTCGAAGGCCAGAACATCACCCAAGCCTATCAATTTGTGTCCACCGGCAATGCCGAACTGGGCTTCGTCGCCTTGTCGCAGATCTACAAAGACGGCAAAGTCACCAGCGGTTCGGCATGGATCGTCCCGTCGTCGATGCACGACCCGATCAAACAGGACGCAGTGATCCTCAACAAAGGCAAGGACAGCGCGGCTGCCAAGGCACTGGTTGAATACCTGAAGGGGCCAAAAGCCGCTGCCGTTATCAAGTCCTACGGTTACGAGCTCTAAATGCCGCTATCGAGTGCCGATTTTTCCGCTATCTGGTTGACCATCAAACTGGCGTCACTGACCACCGTGATCCTGCTGGTCATCGGCACTCCGATTGCCCTGTGGCTGTCGCGCACCCGTTCGTGGTGGCGCGGCCCCATTGGCGCCGTCGTCGCCTTGCCGTTGGTGCTGCCACCCACGGTAATCGGCTTCTACTTGCTGTTGACCATGGGCCCCAACGGCTACTTCGGCCAGTTCACCCAATGGCTGGGCCTGGGCACCCTCACCTTCAGTTTCGCCGGGCTGGTCATCGGCTCGGTGATCTATTCCATGCCGTTTGTGGTGCAGCCGTTGCAAAACGCCTTCTCCGCCATCGGCACGCGCCCCCTGGAAGTGGCTGCCACCTTGCGCGCCAATCCTTGGGACACGTTTTTCACAGTGATCCTGCCCCTGGCACGCCCGGGTTTTATCACCGCGTCGATTCTCGGCTTTGCCCACACCGTCGGTGAGTTTGGCGTGGTGCTGATGATCGGCGGCAACATCCCAGACAAGACCCGCGTGGTTTCGGTGCAGATCTACGACCATGTAGAAGCCATGGAATACGCCCAGGCCCACTGGCTGGCAGGCTCCATGGTAGTGTTCGCGTTCCTCGTGTTGCTGGCGCTGTACTCCAGCCGTAAAACCAAGATGGGCTGGAGCTGATGTCGATGATCGATGTACGCCTGCAACTCACGTATTCAGGGTTCGACCTGGATGTAGACCTGCACCTGCCCGGCCGTGGCGTCACCGCGCTGTATGGGCATTCCGGCTCCGGCAAGACCACTTGCCTGCGCTGCATTGCCGGGCTTGAGCGCGCCGAGCATGGGTTTATCCAGATCAACGATGAGGTCTGGCAAGACAGCCGCAAAGGGTTGTTCGTGCCGCCGCATAAACGTGCGCTGGGGTATGTGTTCCAGGAAGCCAGCCTGTTCCCGCACTTGTCGGTGCGCGCCAACCTGGAATTCGGCCTCAAGCGCATCCCCCGTGAGCAACGCCGGGTCGACATGGCGCAGGCCACCGAACTGCTGGGTATCGGCCATCTGCTCGACCGCCATCCGCAGCACCTTTCCGGTGGTGAGCGCCAACGTATTGGTATCGCCCGTGCCCTGCTCACCAGCCCTAAGCTGTTGCTGATGGATGAGCCGCTCGCCGCCCTGGACAGCAAGCGCAAAAGCGAGATCTTGCCCTACCTGGAACGCCTGCACGACGAGTTGGACATCCCGGTGCTATACGTCAGCCATGCCCAGGATGAAGTGGCGCGGCTGGCCGATCACATCGTGCTGCTCAGCGACGGCAAGGCCCTGGCCAGCGGCCCTATCGGCGAAAACCCTGGCGCGGCTCGACCTGCCAATGGCGTTGGGCGACGATGCCGGCGTGGTGATCAACGGCAGCGTCAGCGCCTACGACGAGCATTACCAGTTGCTGACGTTGCAATTGCCCGACAGTGCCCTGCACATGCGCGTAGCCCATGCACCGCTGGCAGTGGGCAAGGCGTTGCGCATCAAGGTGCAGGCGCGGGACGTCAGCCTTAGCCTGCAGGCCGAGGAGCACAGCAGCATCCTCAACCGCCTGCCGGTGACCGTCACCCAGGAGATTTGCGCAGACAACAACGCACACGTGCTGGTACGCCTGGATGCCGGGGGTACGCCGCTGTTGGCGCGCATCACCCGTTTCTCTCGTGATCAGTTGCAACTGCACCCCGGCCAAACACTGTGGGCGCAGATCAAGGCGGTGGCAGTACTGGCGTAAAAACCTTTTGGCACGACCGCACAGCGCTGCGGTCAATCAAACATGCCCCAAGGAGCTTGTGCCATGCCCGACGCCGATCTGCCTCGTGACCTGCATTACGTAGACGACACCCAGCCCGGCATCCGCCGTAAGACGCTGCGTGGCAAGTTCCAGTACTTCGATGCCAAGGGCGAACGCATCCAGGACCCTGATGAAGTCCAGCGCCTTAACGCCCTGGCCGTGCCGCCCGCTTACACCGATGTGTGGATCTGCGCTGACCCACGTGGCCATCTACAGGCCACTGGCCGTGACGCACGGGGGCGCAAGCAATACCGCTATCACGCACGCTGGCGTGAAGTGCGCGACAGCGACAAGTACTCGCGCCTGCAGGCCTTTGGCGACGCCCTGCCAAAGCTGCGCAGGCAGCTGGAAGCGCAAATCGCCGAACCTGGGTTTACCCGTGAAAAGTGTTGGCGACCGTGGTGATGCTGCTGGACGCCACGCTGATCCGTGTCGGCAACACTCAGTACGCACGGGATAATAAATCCTATGGGCTGACGACGCTGCGCAACCGCCACGTGGACATCAAGGGCAGCGAGATCCAGTTCCAATTTCGCGGCAAGAGCGGCGTCGAGCACCAGGTCAGCGTCAAGGACCGACGCCTGGCCACGGTGGTGAGGCGCTGCCTGGAGTTGCCAGGACAGAACCTGTTCCAGTACCTGGACGAGGACGGCGAGCGGCATACCGTCAGCTCCCACGATGTGAACGCCTACTTGCACAGCCTCACGGGCGCCGACTTCACCGCCAAGGACTACCGCACGTGGGCCGGTACCGCCTTGGCACTTGCGGTGTTGCGTGAATTGGAATGGCAGCCCGAATCCGATGCCAAGCGGCATGTGGTGGCGATGGTCAAGGACGTCGCCCGGCAGTTGGGCAATACCCCGGCGGTGTGCCGCAAGTGCTACATCCACCCCGCAGTACTGGAGCATTTCAGCCTGGGGGAACTGTCGAAACTACCCAAGCCAAGGGTACGCAAGGGGCTCAAGGCGGAAGAGGTGGCGCTGGCGATGTTTCTGGAACAATTGGCAACAGGCTTGCCGAAGAAAGCCAAGGCGCGTTAGGCTTTGCGCCCCTTCTGACTTTCGGGACGACCGCCGACGTGAACAACTAAGCCTTCCAAAATGTATCTGCAACGAGCCGCCTGGCGCGCTTGTTGGCCTGTTCGACATTTTTTGGAGGTGCTGATGACTGACGTCAACCGGCTGCCCGTACTCGTTTCCCTGCAACACGTGTGTTTCCAGTTCGCCAATGGCGAAACCCTGCTGGACAACCTCACCCTGTCTATCGACCACACCCCCACCGGCATAGTGGGCCGCAATGGTCGCGGTAAAACGATCCTTGCTCAATTGATCGCGGGCTTGCTTTTACCCTCTTCGGGGTCACTGACGCGAACAGGCAACGTGGCTTACGTTGCCCAACGTGTCGAGGTAATGCCGGAAGACACCGTCGCCGACATCACCGGGACAGCCCCGACCCTGGCCGCGCTTGAACGCATGGCCAACGGCACTGCACAACAGGACGACCTTGAACTGATTGACGACCGCTGGGACCTGGCCGAGCGCTTGCGCAATGCCCTGGATAGCGCAGGGCTGGATCACCTGAAGGCTGACACCCCGGCCGACCAACTCAGCGGCGGCCAACTGGCTCGCGTGACGGTGATCGGCGCCCTGTTGGCGGCGCCTCAGTTGCTGGTGCTGGATGAACCCACCAACCACCTCGACAGCAGCGGTCGTGCTTGGCTGCTGCAGGTGCTGGCGAATTGGCAGGGCGGCCTGCTGGTGGTGAGCCACGACCGGCAACTGCTCAACACCCTCGGCCGCATCATTGAACTCACACCCCAGGGCGCTCAGGTCTACGGCGGCAACTACGATACCTACCGCATCCATCGTGACGCCGAACAACAGGCAGCGGTCAACGCCTTGGAGCACGCTCGCCTAGAGCGCAGCCGCGAACATCGGCGCCTGCAAAAGACCATGACAGCCTGCAACGCAATGCCGCCCGCTCGCGTAAACATGCACAAACCGCCAACGTCGATCGCTTTACCAAGGCTCGCTGGAAAGGCGCCGCCACCGAAATCGTCAGCACCGTGCGCAGTGCACACCGGGAGCACAAGCACACCCTCGACACCCAGGTTCGCCAGGCCTATGAGCGCATACAGGATGAAACCCCAACGTTGTTGGCCTTGCCAGCCTCGGCAGTGCCCAACGGGCGCCAAGTGCTCACGTTGGTGGATGTGCAATTACCGTGGCTGCCCGCGTCCCGCCTTAACCTGCACCTTGCTGGCCCCGTGCGCATCGCGGTGCGTGGACCTAACGGTTGCGGCAAATCCACACTGCTCAAGTTGCTGGCAGGGCAATCGCAGCCGGTGAGTGGCGACTGCTGTGTCCATGTGCCCTGCGCCTATATCGATCAACACCTTGGCTTGCTCGACAATCAGCGTTCCATCGTCGAACAGCTCAACCTGCTCGACACGCCGCTGGCCGAAGCCGAACTGCGTACGCGCCTGGCCTTGCTGCAACTGGACGCTGTGCGGGTGACCCAGCCTGCGGGGCAACTCAGCGGCGGCGAGCGCCTTAAAGCGGCGATGGCCGTTGCCCTATGGCGCCAAACCCCTGCGCAATTGCTGCTACTGGACGAACCCACCAACCACCTGGACCTGGAGTCGGTGATCGCGTTTGAACGCGCACTGCAAGGCTTTACCGGGGCGATGATGCTCGTGTCCCACGATGAAGCGTTCATCCGGGCGGTCAAACCGACGCATGTGTTGAGCTGGGAAAACGCGCAGTGGCACTTGGAGGGTGCCTGAGGTCATTGCGCAGGCCAGCAAAGCGCCCTACGGTAGTGGCCGGATAATCTCACCGAGGACGCCGGCGCCATGCTGCCTTTGCCCCGCAAACCGTTTGCCAACGCCGTACTCGCCCACCGCCAGCGCTGGCGTGGCCGAGTGGGCATGATGCTGGTGGCCAGCCTTTCGGTGTTGGCGGGCATGACCGACGCTATCGGCTTTATGGCCAGTGGCGATTTTGTGTCCTTTATGAGCGGCAACACCACACGGCTAGCGGTGGCCATCAGCGCGGGCGATCTGGGGTTGACGGGGCGGTTGTCGTTGCTGGTCGCCACGTTTGTCGTCGGCAATGCACTGGGCGTGGTGGTCAGCCGGCTCGGTCGACGGCATGCCCTGCCCTTGCTGCTGTGCATTGCAGCCTTGCTGTGTGGCGGCGCGTTGTTGCCCGTAACCGATGCATTGCCAGCGTTGCTCGCCGCGATCATCGCAATGGGCATGCTCAATGCGGCCGTGGAGGAGGTCAACGGTTTGCCGGTGGGGCTTACCTACGTCACGGGTGCGTTATCACGCTTTGGCCGAGGCCTTGGACGCTGGGTCTTGGGAGAGCGCCGCAACGGCTGGCGGGTGCAACTGGTACCGTGGGCAGGAATGTTCGTGGGCGCAGTGATGGGCGCGCTGCTGGAGCAGCATCTGGGCCTCAAGGCGCTGGCGGTCAGCGGCGTACTGGCGGGAGTGCTGGGTGTGGTGTCACTGAGTATTCCAAGGCGCTGGCATTTGGGATTCATGCCCCGCTAAGGGAAAAGGATGCTCGCCCGACTGTCCAGCCTCGACATCCGTGTACTGGTAAAGAGCCATCATGTCGGGCGAGCGATGTGAATCATAAGCGAATGTCCAGCGCCTGTCGTGCCGGGCATTTCCTAAAAGCACTAAGGCATTGGATTACAGACAGGTCGCCAGCGCCGCCAAACGGCGTTTGGCCGGCATATTGTCTTCGACGGCGTAGTACTTGACGGTTGAACCCGCACCGGTGCTTTGCACATCGACAAAGTAATCCCCGCCCGTGGTGTACACCGTAAAACCGCCCGCCTCGGTAGGCTCCTTGAAGCCGCCGGCGTCTACGCCAAACACGGTTTCGTCCTGCCAACCAAACTGGATGCATTGGGCAACCACCAGGGTGGCCTTGTCCGAAGCCAGGGTTTTGTAAGGCGTGCCTGCCCGCGCGTCTTTCATCTTCGAACCTGCGCAACCGGCCAGTGCGGCCAGTACCAATGCGCCAATTACCACCTTGTGCATGCCATTGCTCCGTTGGAAAAACGCGACTTTACCATTTGCCGGCCCTGGCCATCGCGCAATACACAAGGAGCATTCAGGGTGGCGCGGGCGGCAGGCATGGCATTATGATGGCGCCGCTGGTCTCACTGAGGAGGCCACGGGATATTCTCTACAAGGAAGCGTCATGAAAGATTTCGTCATCAGCGTCAACAACTCCGTGCTCTACATCGCCCTGGCCTTCGTATGGCTGATCGGCCTGGTCACGATGTTCAGCGCAAGCTTCCTGTCGGGCCTGGCGGTGCTGGTGGGCGGTACGTTGACGTGGTGCATCATTTCCGGTTTCTGGTTCGTCCAGTCGGCCACCTACGAAGAACTGCGCAAGCTCAACGCAAAAGCTGATACGACAAGGCAGCCCCTATTGGGGCTGCCTTGCTCTGCGTTGGATGAATTTAGTTTCACTGTAAAGGGAGAATGCGCCGCCTATAGTGGGCAGGCTCATTTTTAATGAAGTCTCCCTTGATGCCCGCCCTCCCGCGGGCTTTTTTTTGCCTGGCGTTCACAGCAGCCAACGGAACAGATAAAACACCGCCATGCTCAACAATACGGTGAGCAATACGTTGCGCGTCCAGTACATCAACGCCACGGCGCTGATTCCGGCCAGCAAATAAGGGTTGGCCGGGCTGAGGTTAAGGTGCTGGTGGTCAGCCAGAAAAATGATTGGCCCGCAAATGGCGGTGAGCATCCCCGGCACTGCAAACCCGAGAAACTCTCGCGCGCCACGATTGAGGCGCACCGGCAGGCGCGGCTCGATAAACAGGTAACGGTTGAGAAACACCGCCAAGCCCATCACCACAATCATGATGTAGATCATTGCTGCCCTACCCCCAGTCGTTTGCAGGCATACCCTGCGCTCATGCCCAGCACGCCGGACACCACCACCGCCGACTCCCAATGCAGGAAGCTCAGCCACACGGAAAACAGCAGCGACACGGCCACGCACACCACCGTCGGGATATCGCGCACCACCGGTGTGATCAGCGCAATGAAGGTCGCCGCGATGGAAAACTCCAAGCCCAGTTGATCCAGCCCCGGAATACTTTTACCCAGCACGATGCCCGCCAGAGTAAACAGGTTCCAGGCGATATAGAACGTCAGCCCGACGCCCAGGGCGTACCAGCGGTTGAACGTCTCGCGGTCGTAGTGGCTGACCAGCGCGAAGAATTCGTCGGTGAGCAGAAAGCCCAAGCTCATGCGCCAACGGGTATTCAGCGCCGACAGCGTTGGACGCATGTGCATGCCGTAGAGCAAATGCTGGGAAGTCAGCAATAAGGTGGTCAACACAATGGAGATCAGGCTGGCGCCACTCTTGACCATGCCAATCGCCACCAATTGCGCCGCACCGGCGAACACAATGGCGGACAAGCCCTGGGCTTGCAGCGGTGTAAACTGCGCATCGATGGCCATGGAGCCGGCCAGCAGGCCCCACGGCGCGCAGGCCAGGGACAAGGGAATGACGGCGATTGCGCCGCGAGCGAACGCGTAATGAGGTACGGCAGTAGACATGGAGACGGCTCATCGACAGACAGTCGACAAGCATGCCAGTGCAATAAGGGGCTTGTCTTGAACGATCTTGCTCAGGCGAGCCTTACAGACACCTGCTCCACCGAGTCCCGCGCTTCGCGCAGTTCATGGGCATCCTGGTTCAGCCGGTGAATGGTATTGAGCAAACGCTGGCGCAGCACTTCATCGCCGAGCTTTTCGACGGCGCGCATTAGATCAAACGCAGCGGTTTCGTTATTGTCCGCGACGGAATCGAGGGTCTTGCGCAGGTTGCGAGTGGCACGGGTCACGCGGTTACTTCCTTTATCACCAATGGTCGGGCACTTTAGGACACTCGTGTTTCATTTTAATTTCAGTCACTTGTGGCTGAATTAATAGACGTTGCCGCAGGTCAATCTTTAGGCTCTTTTGCCTTACCGGGGACATCCATGCTTATTGCCGCTGGCATTTTTCTGCTCACTATCGTACTCGTCATTTGGCAGCCCAAGGGGCTGGGCGTGGGTTGGAGCGCTACAGTGGGGGCAATCCTGGCCCTGGCCTGTGGCGTAATCAGCCTGGCGGACATTCCGGTGGTGTGGCACATCATCTGGAATGCCACCGGCACCTTTGTCGCGTTGATCATCATCAGCCTGCTGTTGGATGAAGCCGGGTTCTTCGCGTGGGCCGCACTGCATGTGGCGCGCTGGGGCGTGGGCGCGGCCGTAGGTTGTTTGCCTATATGGTGCTGCTTGGCGCGTTGGTGTCGGCACTGTTTGCCAATGACGGCGCGGCGCTGATTCTTACGCCGATCGTGATGTCGATGCTGCTTGCCCTGCGCTTTTCGCCGGCGGCCACCCTGGCCTTTGTGATGGGGGCCGGTTTTATCGCCGATACCGCCAGCCTGCCGCTGGTGGTGTCGAACCTGGTGAACATCGTCTCGGCCGACTACTTCAAGATCGGTTTCAACGAATACGCCGCCGTCATGGTGCCGGTCAATTTTGTCAGCATCGCAGCCACGCTCGCGGTGTTGATGTGGTTTTTCCGCCGTGACATTCCGCAAACGTACGATCCGGCCGATCTGGACGACCCCGCCAACGCTATTCACGACCGCGCCACCTTCCGCGCCGGCTGGTGGGTGCTGGGAATTTTGCTGGTGGTCTGTTTCGCCCTTGAACCGCTGGGCATCCCCATCAGCGCGATTTCTGCGGCGTGCGCCCTGCTTCTGCTGGTCATCGCCGCCAAGGGCCACAAGATTTCCACGCGTAAGGTATTGAAGGAAGCGCCGTGGCAGATCGTGATTTTCTCCCTGGGCATGTACCTGGTGGTATACGGCTTGCGCAATGCCGGGCTCACCACGTACCTGGCCACCTGGCTCGACACCTTCGCCACTTATGGCGTGTGGGGCGCAGCCATGGGCACCGGTGTGCTGACGGCGCTGTTGTCATCGGTGATGAACAACCTGCCAACGGTGTTGATTGGCGCGCTGTCCATCGAGTCCAGCCACGCAGTGGCGTGATCAAGGACGCGATGATCTACGCCAACGTGATCGGCAGCGACCTGGGCCCGAAAATCACGCCGATCGGCAGCCTGGCAACGTTGTTGTGGCTGCATATCCTGGCGCGCAAGGGCATCACGATTACGTGGGGTTATTACTTCAAGGTCGGGATTGTGCTGACGCTGCCGGTGCTGTTAGTCACCCTGGGCGCCCTCGCCTTGCGCCTGAGTATTTAGTTATGCTCGGCGCTCTCCTTTGCCATGAGCCCATTCGATGAGCGCCATGCAACACGCCTGGCTGGGCAACTACGAGCTGAGCAGCACCACCTGCACCGGCCTCAATTTTGCGCGCCATAGCCACGACGAGTGCGTGATTGGGGTTAACCTGCTGGGCGAGGAAAAGGTGTGGCTGGACCGGCGAGAATTCCAGGCAGGCCCGGGATCGATCACCTTGTACAACCCCGGGCAGATTCAGGGCGGCGGCGCGGCAGACGGCGCACCATGGCAGTTTGTCAGCCTGTACGTGACGGCAGACCAACTGGCCGCCGACCTGGCTTGGTGCACCTGGAGTTCGACCGCTCGCTCTGCTTTCAGCCCGACCTCGCCCAACGCCTGGCCGCTGCCGTCACTGGCTCATTGAGCGCTGACGCTCGGGTCCGTGAATTGAACGAAGATGCGTTGGTCGTGCTGCTAGGCGAAGTCGTCAGCCTTAGCGGCGTGCGTTTGCCGGGTAGCGCCGCGGTCGGTAAAAGCCTGATCAGCCGCGCCCAGGAGTTACTTGCCCAACAGTTGCATCAGTCCTTGCCACTGGATCAGTTGGGCGATGAACTGGGGTTGTCCAAATTCCATTTGCTGCGGGCCTTCCAGAAAGAAACCGGGCTGAGCCCCCGACAGTGGGCCATGCAGTTGCGTACACGGCGCGCCAAAGGCCTGCTGCGCCAAGGCAGGGCGGCTGGCGAGGTGGCCCACGACCTCGGTTTTGCCGATCAAAGCCACCTCAACCGACACTTTCGCGCCGCCTACGGCATCACCCCGGGGCGCTATCAAAGCGTGGTGAAGCGCTGAACAGCGCAATCTGGTTCAAGACGCAGGGCCTTTGGGTCATCACAATGCCCGCCATCTCCTGAAGGAACGCGGGCATGCTGACGATCTTCTTTTACGCACTGGTATTCGGTTTTGTGTTTTGCCTCTCCCCTGGCGCCGTGCTGGCGGAGACTCTGCGCCGTGGCTTGCTCCACGGCTTCACCCCGGCACTGTTGGTGCAAATCGGCTCGCTGGTGGGCGATGCGGTATGGGCGGTGATTGGCCTTACCGGCATCGCCCTGTTGATCCAGCACGACGCCGTGCGCGTGCCGCTGACCATCGTTTGCGCGCTCTACTTGGCCTGGCTTGGTGTGCAAAGCCTGCGCGATGCCTGGCGCTTGCCTCAAGCCGAGGACGCGCCAGCCAGTTCCGGTAAAAACGCACTCGCGGTGGGCGCCGCGATTTCCCTGGCCAACCCGAAGAACATTGTTTACTGGGGGCGTTGGGCAGCGCGCTGTCGGGTATCGTCGGCGCTACGCCGAGCCACGGGCAAACCCTGATGTTTTTCGCAGGTTTCATGTTGGCCTCCGTGTTGTCGTGCTTCCTGATCGCCACGCTGGTGAATCTGCTGCGCAAGAACGCATCGCCGCTCTGGCAACGCATCAGTTACGGTACTTGCGGGCTGGTATTGATCTACCTCGCCTTGCTCGCCGCCAACGGTATATGAAGTTATATATCCCTTAACTTTCCGACGCTGCTTGTCTGAATGAACTCTGAACACCAGACACTTTAATCAATCATGCGTTGACATTTTGTAACTGGCTGAGTAGATTGCCCGTGCCCGCAACTGGGGCCTTTTTAAACCTCACAAAAGAAGCCAATGGACACAGTATCTAGTCGCTGTCCGAGCACCGCGTTTGCGGGCATCGGGCGCCAAACCCAGAATATGACAGGACTCGCCTTCCAGGTCCGGTAAGCTGCGCTAGAGCTCGATGCTCCACCGTAACTGCCTCGCCGGTCGCTCGTCCGGTCCCGAGGTGTGTTATGACCTTCCAAACCTTTGTTTTAACAGATGTTCGCCAGCTAGCCGCAGCCCTGCGCGCCAAGCTGTGCCGTGAGCCCGTAGGCTTTTCCCCTACCCGCTCGGCCTTTGCCACACCCTCCCCCCAAGTGCGTCCGGCACCCCGCTGGCGCACTGGCGTGTCTGCCCCGAAAGCGGCCAACTGGTCCAGCATTGGGATCACGCCGACCCTCAGGACCCACAGAGACCGAAGGTTTCCAGCCTGGTGCAAGCCGGCTTGCTGCTCGGTCTTTACTTGAGCGCGCGCGCCTCTTAATCCTGCTGGAAACAGCAACTTTCCGTTAAACACCCTGGAGTTCCCTATGAACACTTCCAGTTGTAGCGTGCTGCGCGCAAGTTAACTAGCGCGCCCGCAAAAGTTATATCAGCACCTTATTTAAACCGATCGCGAAGTTAGCGGCTCGGCATGCTTTCGCTCGCCTGAAAACAGGTAAGTACCGGGTATGTTTTGTCGAAAATTGGCGACAGGAGTACACACAATGAGCGCCGTAAAAACACGCCACTGCACAAAAAACCGCAACCGACGCCGATACCAAGCTGTCGATGCGTGCCGCCCGGGAAGCCCAGAACGGCCTTTCGGCCACCCTGGCCAACGTACGTGCCACCCAGGACGGTTTGACCGAACTGGACGCCGCCGCCCGTCTGCAACGCGAAGGCTACAACGAAGTGGCCCACGACAAGCCGCCACACGCCATCGTCCAGTTCCTGCAGGCACTGAACAACCCCTTCATCTACGTGTTGTTGACCTTGGGCGGTATCAGCTTCGTCACCGATTGCTGGCTGCCGATGCGCGCCGGTGAAGAAGCCGACCCCACCAAAGTCATCATCATCATGACCATGGTGCTGCTCAGCAGCCTGCTGCGTTTTTGGCAGGAGCACCGTTCGGCCAAATCCGCCGAAGCCTTGAAAGCCATGGTGCGCACCACCGCGACCGTCTTGCGCCGTGAACAAGTCGGCGCCCAGCCCACTCTGCGCGAAGTGCCGATGCGCGACCTGGTGGCCGGCGACATCGTGCAGCTGTCCGCCGGCGACATGATCCCGGCAGATATTCGCCTGATCGAGTCCCGTGACCTGTTTATCAGCCAGGCGGTGCTGACTGGCGAAGCCTTGCCGGTAGAAAAGTACGACACCCTCGGCGACGTCACGCAAAAGTCCGCCACTCCTGCCTTTGCTGCCGATCAAGGCAACTTGCTGGACTTGCCCAACATCTGCTTCATGGGCACCAACGTCGTCAGCGGGCGTGCCAAAGCCGTGGTCGTCGCCACCGGCCCGCGTACCTACTTTGGCTCGCTGGCCAAGGCGATTGTCGGTTCACGGGTGCAAACCGCCTTTGACCGTGGCGTGAACAGCGTCAGCTGGTTGCTGATTCGCTTCATGCTGGTGATGGTGCCGATCGTGTTCTTCCTCAACGGTTTCTCCAAGGGTGACTGGGGCGATGCCTTCCTGTTTGCCCTGGCGGTTGCCGTAGGCCTCACCCCGGAAATGCTGCCGATGATCGTCAGCGCCAACCTGGCCAAGGGCGCCACGGCCATGGCCAAGCGCAAAGTGGTGGTCAAGCGCCTCAACGCAATCCAGAACTTCGGTTCGATGGACGTGTTGTGCACCGACAAGACCGGCACCCTGACCCAGGACAAGATCATCCTTGAGCATCACGTCAACGCCTTCGGCCAGCGTGATGACGCAGTGTTGTCCCTGGCGTGGCTGAACAGCTTTCACCAAAGCGGCATGAAAAACCTGATGGACCAGGCCGTGGTGCAGTTCTCGGAGCAAAACCCCAAGTTCAAGGTGCCGTTTGCCTACAGCAAGGTCGATGAATTGCCTTTCGACTTTGTGCGCCGTCGCCTGTCGATCGTGGTCAAGGATGCTGCCGACGACCAGTTGCTGGTGTGCAAGGGTGCCGTGGAGGAGATGCTGAGCATTTCCACCCATGTCATGGAAAATGGCGAAGCCGTGCCGCTGGATGAGCGTCGCCGCAATGAGTTGCTGGCACTGGCCAACGACTACAACGAAGACGGTTTCCGCGTACTGGTGGTGGCCACCCGCAACATTCCCAAGGCGTTGGCGCGCCAGCAGTACACCACCGCCGATGAGCGCAACCTGGTGATCCAGGGCTTCCTGACGTTCCTCGATCCGCCGAAGGAAACCGCCGGCCCGGCAATTGCCGCGCTGCAACAGATTGGCGTGGCGGTGAAGGTACTCACCGGTGACAACGCCGTGGTCACCAGCAAGATCTGCCGCCAGGTCGGCCTGGACCCGGGCCAGCCGCTGCTGGGTGTGGAAATTGAAGCGATGGACGACGCCACCCTGCTGCGCCGCGTCGAAGAACGCACGGTGTTCGCCAAACTCACGCCACTGCAGAAGTCCCGCGTGCTCAAGGCCCTGCAAGCCAACGGGCATACCGTTGGGTTCCTCGGTGACGGGATCAACGACGCCCCGGCGCTGCGTGACGCCGACGTGGGCATCTCGGTGGACAGCGGCACTGATATTGCCAAGGAATCGGCCGACATCATCCTGCTGGAAAAGAGCCTGATGGTGCTGGAAGAAGGCGTGCTCAAGGGCCGCGAAACCTTCGGCAATATCATGAAGTACCTGAACATGACCGCCAGTTCCAACTTCGGCAACGTGTTCTCGGTGCTGGTGGCCAGTGCGTTCATTCCGTTCCTGCCGATGCTGTCGATCCACCTGCTGCTGCAAAACCTGATGTACGACATCTCCCAGCTGGCCTTGCCGTGGGACAAGATGGACAAGGAATACCTGGCCAAGCCACGCAAGTGGGATGCGAAAAACATCGGCCGCTTCATGATCTGGATCGGACCGACCTCGTCGATCTTCGACATCACCACCTTTGCGCTGATGTGGTACGTGTTCTCCGCCAACAGCGTGGAAACGCAGACCCTGTTCCAGTCCGGCTGGTTTATCGAAGGGCTGCTCTCGCAAACCCTGGTCGTGCACATGCTGCGCACCCGCAAGATCCCGTTCTTCCAGAGCACGGCGGCATGGCCGGTGTTGATGATGACAGCCGTGGTGATTGTGCTGGGGATCTACGTACCGTTCTCGCCGCTGGGCACCCTGGTTGGCCTGGAGCCGTTGCCGCTGGCGTACTTCCCTTGGCTGGTCGGCACCTTGCTCGCTTACTGCTGCGTCGCCCAACTGATGAAGACGATCTACATCCGCCGCTTCAAGCAGTGGTACTGATTTTCCCGCCGTTCAAACGGTGGCGGTCGCCCGGCCGTCACCGTGCATCACAAGGATTCGAATATGCGCGTCTTGATCTGTGCAGGTCGTCATTACGCCGACACCAAAAAGTCCCGCCAAGTGCTGGACGCTTACCACCGCCTGCGCCCGGTGCAGGTATTGATCCATGGCGGCAACCAGTTCCTGGGCAGCGATGTCGAGGACTGGGCACGGGAACTGGGCATTGATGTGGTGCGCTACCCGCCGAACTGGCAACGCCACGGCAAGCAAGCCGAACGCCAGCGCAACCATTTCATGCTGACCGACAGCCGCCCTGACGTGGTCATCGCCCTGCCGGGTGGTGACGACACTTCGGAGCTGGTGTGTCAGGCCAAAGCCAGCGGCATTTCCGTGCTGACCGTAGAAAGCTGAATTCAAGCGAGGTGCATCATGCACAAAAAACACACCCAGAAACCTATAGATGGGTTTGCCAAATACCGTGCGCGTCACTATCGCGGCGCACACCACACCCTGTTGCTGCTACCACCGGCAAAACGTCGAGCGCTGCGGCGCAACCTGATTTTCATCGGGCTGACCCTGGCGCTTGTATTGGTCACGGCGTTGCTGTCCAAGGCGTACGCCGCCGGCGGCGCTTATGTCGTGGACGATGGTGCGGTCAACGATCCAGGAGAGTGCAATGTCGACGCCTGGTACACCGCCAACCGGCACCAAGGCAACATCAACAGCCAAACCCTGAACCCAGCCTGCACTTTTAGCGCATTGCCGTCGGTGCAGTGGAGTGCGGCGCTGTCCCGCGCCAGCAATGCCGGGGATGTCGAGACGCAGGTCAGCCCGCAAATCAAAGCGCAGGTGTGGTCGCAGCAAGACGTGGGATTGCAACTGGCGGTTTCCGCTACGAGCCACTTTGCGCTGGACCGCGAGCATGCGTTTGATGGCGCCGACTTCAACGTGCCACTGACCTGGCAACCCGTTGAAGCGCTGCGCCTGAACTTCAATGGCGGCTGGACCCACGCCTACAACGGCGGTGAGCAGAATCACCGTCTCACCTGGGGTACGGGGTTCGAATACCAACTGATCGATGCGCTCACGCTGATCGGTGAGCGCTACGGCCAGGAAGGTGGCGACCAGGCTTGGCAAGCCGGGCCGCGTTTGCATGTCGGTAAATTTGTCGACGTGGACCTGGTGGTCGGGCAGAGCCTGAGTGGAGATCGCAAGCAATGGCTGACCACGGGCGCCACTCTGCGGTTCTAGCCCTTGGCCTGTTGCTCCAAGTGCAGTTGCAGCTGCGGGTCGATTTGCAATTGCGCTGCCAGCTCATCCAGGTAGTTGCGTTCCGCGTCCTGTTGATCGTCGACCAACAGGACGCTGGCCAGGTAGATCTCCGATGCCAGGGCCGGGTCGTGGGCGTACTCGGCAAAATCCGCAGCATTCAATGGCCTGGCGACTTCGGCGTCGAGCCACTGTTGCAACTGCGGGTCGTCAGTGTGCTTGGTCAACTCGTCCGAGATCATTTGCTGTTCTTTTTCATCGATGCGCCCATCCGCCTTGGCGGCGGCGATCAACGCGCGCAACACCGCGTGGCTATGGGCCTCGGCTTCCGGGCCGTCAAGCTGGTCGGCGGTCTGGAAGGCGCCCTGCGGTTGGGTTGCCTGTTGGCTTTGCCAGGCTTGATACGCCTGAAAGGCCATCATTCCCAAGGAGGCCAGCGCCGCGTAATTCATACCGCCGGAACGCCCTTGCGCAGGGCGGGCCGCCGCCCCACCGCCCAGCAAACCGCCCAGCCCACCTAACAAACCGCCCAGGCCACCACCGGCCGGGGCATTGCTGGTGCCTTTCAATAAACCGCCAAGCAGCCCGCCCAGGCCACCACCTGAGGCCGCACCGCCCGGTTGCCCGGCGCGCAGCAGTTGTTCGAGTAGATCACTGGTGTTCATGGTGTCACCCTCCGAGGGCGCAATGTTGGCGTCTAACAACCATAGCCCGCGCCTGCCGGAACACCATGACCGCCGGGCGGGCACGGCCTATCATGGAGGCATCGCGTCTTCGAGGAAGGACCAGGTGAATCGGATCGAGCATATCGCCCTGATGGCGAGCTACAACCAATGGATGAACCGCAAGCTCTACGGCGCGGCTGGCACGCTGAGCGATGCAGAGCTAGGCATGGACCGTAACGCGTTTTTCGGCTCGATCCTCGGCACCCTGAATCATCTGGCGTTAGGCGATACCGTCTGGCTCAAGCGCTTTGCTCTGCACCCTGCAGGGTATTCGGCGCTGGTGCCGCTGGATGCCATCGCCACCCCGACTGACTTGAAGCGACTGGCCTTTGGCGACATCCGTGAACTCAGCGCCCGCCGCGCCTGGCTGGATCAACTGATCATCGCTTGGGTACCGACTGTGCAGGAGGCCGACCTGGATCACCGCTTGCACTACCACAACATGCGCGGCATGGCGGCGGACAAGCCGTTTTTCAGCCTGCTGGTGCATTTCTTCAACCACCAGACCCACCACCGCGGCCAGGCGACAACCCTGCTGTCCCAGGCGGGGGTGGATGTGGGTGACACTGACCTGTTGGCGCTTATCGACTGAACGCGACAGGGCAACGAACAAAAGCGAACGCGGCTGAGCCGATGGGGTCACAAACCGTGAGGTGTCGGAAAAAACCGTTCCGCCCTCCCCCATAAGAAGGAGATGCTCAGATGGTCATTCACTTCAAGGTCGCCGGCCACTTGGCCTGTGGTCACCACGGCACCAACCTCCCCTCCAGCACCGAGCTGAACCGGGTCAAGTGCCGCACCTGCCGCAACACCGATGCCTACAAGGAAGCGCGTCGCGTACAGCGTAATGCCGCCCGCCGAGCCAACCGCAAAACCAAGACCCCTACCGCCGTCGATTGGCGCAGCGCCTGGACGCAACGCCTCACCGACCTGCCTGGGTTGCAGCGCTTGCCGCGTGGGTTCAGTGGGCAGCCGTTTGTCTGAAGGCCCCCAATTCCAGTGACAGCGGGTTTGTGTGGGAGCGGGCTTGCCCGCTCCCACATTGGATTTGCTGAGTTTTTAATATCTAGGCAAGCCCCACGCTTGCGGTTCGAAGGCTTCGAGGCTCGGCAAGCGACGGTCTGCATGCCGGAACTTCGCATCCGGCATCGCCGGATCAGGAACAGCCACCGCAAACATCCCCGCCGCCTTCGCCGCCGTAATACCGAACGGTGAATCTTCAAACACCAGGCAGTCCACCGGGGCGATACCCAAACGCTCAGCCGCCACCAGGAAAATATCCGGCGCTGGCTTGGCTGCGCCTACCTGCGGGTCATCCGCCGTGACAATCGCGTCAAACAGGGCAAACCACTCGCGGTGGCGGCTTATCTTCAAGTCAAAGTAATGCCGTGAAGAACTGGTGCCGACCGCAATCGGCACGCCCTTGGCCGAGAGGTGCCGTACCAACCGTTGCGCACCGGCCATGGCGCTGGCGTGGGGAAAACGCTCGTTCATCAGCGGCGTACGCAGCTCCAGAAACGTCTCGGGGCTGATCGGCAATTCCAGCGCGCCCACGATGTAGCTCGCCAGGTCATACGCGCCCAGGCCAATGGTGTTCTGCTTGAACTGCCAGTCAAACGCCCGCCCCCATAACGGTCGGAGATGATTTGAGTGACCTCGGTATAAACGCCCTCGGTGTCCAGCAACAGGCCATCCATATCGAAGATCACGGCCTTGATCTGTGGTGCATTCATCCGCTTTTATCCTCAGGTACGGCCAGCGTAATGATCGATCAAACGGTTGAGCAAAATCGCCAACACGATGATCACGCCGGTAATTGCCATCTGATAAAACGAACCCAGCCCCAGCAAATTGAAGATATTGCGCAGTACTTGCAGCAGCATCACCGCCACTGCGGTGCCCACTACGCTGCCGCGCCCGCCGAACAGGCTGGTGCCACCGAGTACCACGGCAGCAATCGCGTCCAGTTCAAGGCCTTGGGCAGCGGTGGGTTGGCCAACGTGCAAGCGCGAGGTCATCAGCAGTCCGGCAAACGCCGCCAGCCCGCCGCAGATCGCAAACACCCCGATGGTCACCGCACGGACCGGTACACCGGACAAGCGGGCGGCCTCCAGGTTGCCGCCGGTGGCCAGCACGTACTCGCCAAACACGGTGTAGCGCAGCACCAGCCAGGCAACCACGGTGATCAGGATAAAGATCAGCCCCAGCACCGGGAACGCAATGCCGGCACTCGGCAGGATATCGATCATCGACGAACCGAAACCGGTAAAGCTCGCGGGCAAACCACCAATCGGTGCGCCGTCGGAGGCGAGGAACGTCGCCCCACGCAACGACACCAACCCAGCGAGGGTGATGATAAAACTCGGCACCTTGCCGAACACCGTGAGGCTGCCCATCAGCGTGCCAATCGCCAACCCCACCAGCAAGGTGGCCGGTACTGCCAGCCAGCCGCTGACCTGGTTCTGCAACAACACGGCTACCAGGATGCCGCCGAACGCGCACAGGCTGCCGACCGACAGATCGATGTTGGCGGTGAGAATCACAAAGGTCATGCCGATGGCGACAATCCCGACGATGGCCCCTTGCTGGAACAGGTTGGCAATATTGCCAAAGGTCAGGAAGTCATCCGACAGGAACGTCGCCACGACGACGGCGAACAGGAAGATAAACACGAAGTTGTAGCGCATCACCCACTCCAGCACCGCGCTGCGGCGGCTGGCGGCAAGGGCGACGGGCTTGTCGAACACGGGTGTCGGGTTACTGGCGATAGTCATGGTTCTACACTCTTTTACCAATAAGGATGGCCTGGTCGATCTGGTCGCGACTGGCACTCAATGGGTCGAAACACACGGCGTTGCGCCCCTCGTGCATGACCCAGATGCGGTCACAATTGACGTACAACTCATCCAGCTCACTGCTGGCCACCAGCACGCCCGCGCCTTCCTGCGCCAGGCTACGCGCCAGGGCATAAAGGTCAGCCTTGGCGCCCACATCGAGGCCACGGCTGGGCTCGTCGAGCAACAACAAGCGCGCACCGTCGATTACCCACTTGGCCATCACCACTTTCTGCTGGTTGCCGCCCGAGAGTTGGCGCACCGGTTGCTCCAGGTTGTCGAGCTTGGTTTGCAGGCGTTGCAGCACCGGGCCAGCGCGGTCCTTGGCCTGGCGATGAGAGAACCAGCGCAGGTGCCGCGCATGCACCAGGCACGCGTTGCGATAAATCGGCGCGTCCAGCAGCAGGCCTTCGGTCTTGCGGTTTTCCGGGACCAGGCCGACGCCCTGGCGGATCGCCTGGCGTGAGGTCAGCGGGCGATAGGGTTCGCCGAACAACTCCACATCGCTGTCGTTGCGCCCCACGCCAAACAACGCCTTGAGCAAGGTGCTGCGGCCTGCGCCATTAAGCCCGGCCAGGCCGACAATTTCCCCCTGGCGCACTTGTAAATCACGCACGTCCAGGCCTTGGGCGCCTTGCAGGCGGCGCACATTCAAGGCCAATTCATCGCGCGGCGCTTGGCGCGGGCTGCGTTCCAGCAAATCGCGGTGCTCGCCGACCACCGCCGCGATCAACGCCTGGTCATCGATCTGCGCCAGTTCGTGGGTTTGCAAGGTGCGCCCGGCGCGCAGCACGGTGACGCGGTCGCCGATCTCGCGAATTTCATTGAGCCGGTGGCTCACATACAACACCGCAACGCCTGCAGCGGTGATCTCGCGAATCACTTGGAACACCTGCTTGAGCTCGGTTTCATTCAACGCGGCGGAGGGCTCATCCATCACCACCACCTTGGCCTCGCAAGTCAACGCACGGGCAATCGCCGCCAATTGTTGGTTGGCAATCGACAGGCTGCCAACGCGGTCGGTACTGGCGAAATTTGCGCCCACGCGCAACAAGGCAGCCTTGGCCATGGCGCTGCGCTTGCGCCGGTCGATCATGCCGAAACGCCGTGGCGCATAGCCGAGCATCAGGTTTTCTTCGACGGTCATCTGCGGGATCAGGTCCAGCTCCTGGTAGATCATGGCGATCCCAGCCTGGCGCGCCTGTTGCGGGTTCTTCAACTCCACCGGATTGCCGGCAATCGACATGTCACCGCCATCCGGGCGATGGGCACCGGCGACGATTTTCAACAGCGTACTTTTGCCAGCGCCATTGGCGCCCAGCAGGCAATGCACTTCGCCGGGCCGTACGTCGAGTGAGGCGTCGGTGAGTGCAATCACATTCGGCGGAAAGCGCTTGCTGACGTGGCGAATCTCCAGGGCCAACTCATTCATGATCCTGCTCCAGCAAGTAGCGGGCGGTCGCCGCGTCGGTGGCCAGCACATTCACGTAACCGGCCTTGACGCTGGCGTGCACGATGCGGTGCTTGTGGGTGCCGACGCACACGGCAATCGACCAGGGCTTTTCACGCAGGGCCGACAGGCGCAGGCCGAGGGTGCGCGCATCCAGCTCCGGCAGCACCGGCTCGCCGTCCATGCCGATAAATCGGCCCATGATGTCGCCCACTGCGCCGAGACGTTCAAGCTCGGCCAGCAGGGGACGGTCGATATAGCCGGACTCCATCAGCACCGAATGATCAGACAGCTCTCCCAGGCTGAAACATGCGACTGGCGCCTGTTCCCCAAGCTGCATGACCTGGGCGATCACCGGATCTTGCTCCAGCGCCTCACGCGTATGGGCGTGCCCCAAAATGGCCGGTACCGGCAGCAAGGTAGCCTGGCCACGGGCCGCCTGGGCAAAACGTTCAGCAACGTTATGGTTGGGTTCGCCGGTCGAGCGCGTATTGATCGCGCCATTGAGCAGCACCACATTGACCCCTTCGTTCCAACGCGGCGTCAGCCATTGGGCCATCTTGGTCAAGGTACGGCCCCAGGACACACCGATCAGCGCAGGCATCGGTTGCAGGTTGCACAAGTAGCGCGCTGCGGCTTGGGTCACTACGTTAAGGGCGTCTTCGTCTTCGACGTCCAGCACCAGCGCTTCACGCAGGCCGAAACGGCGTTGCAGGGCAACTTCCAGCGCGGGCACGCGGGCAGAATGGGCGACGATATCGATGCGCACCACCCCGCAATCGCGCGCCTCGCGCAGTAAACGGCTGACTTGCCAGCGGGTCAGGCCGGTTTCCTTGGAGATTTCGCTTTGGGTCTTTTCCAGGTCGAAGTACAGCTTGGCAACCTGCACCATCAGGTCGTCTCGCTGGGCGTCCCCGGTGAGCTTGGGTGACAGCGATTCGGCGCTCATGCTGCTGGCCTTACGCCGAGCACACGGTTCGCCGGCGGCTTGCAACTGATAGGCGCAACACTGTCGGTGGCGGCGCGGTAACGGCCGAGCAGCTCGATGTATTGCTCGTGGGCGTAGGGGTCGGGTTCGATCAGGCGGCCGACCGTGGTGAAGTCGGTGGCGGCCTGTTGCAAATCGCTGAACTCGCCAAGGGCACAGGCGGCAGCGGCGGCGGTGCCGATCAGGGTGAGGTTGTCGTGGGGCACCATTTCAAAGGGGACGCCGGTGGCGTCAACGGTGGCCTGCAACCACAGTGGGTTTTTTCTGGAACCCGCCGGCAGCGACCACGCGGGTGATCTCGATGCCTTCACTGCGCCAGGTATGAAAGATATTCGCCGAGCCCAGTGCAATAGCTTCCACCGAGGCGCGGTAGAGGTCGTGGCGGTCATGGTTGAGCGACAGGCCCATGATTGCACCGCGCATATCCGGCGAGCGATACGGTGTGCGGTTGCCCATCCAGTAATCCAGCACCAACAAGCCGGTGGAACCCGGTTGCAGCGCAGCGGCCTTGCGAATCAGTTGCTGGTGGCCGGCATCGTCCAGGCCAAACATCTTCTGCGCCAGCCAGTTGAGGATCGAACCGGCCGAGACCTGCCCGCCCTCCATCAACCACTGGCCGTCGAGCAATGCATCGGGGTAAGGCCCCCAGATGCCCGGCACGTCGATACGCTTGGGGTGTGCATCAACTGCACCACCGACGTACCGCCGATAAACAGTAATTCGCCAGCGCCCGTGGTGCCGGCGCTGAGCATCGCCATGTGGGCGTCGATGCCGCCCTGCGCCACCAGCGTGTCGCGGCTCAGGCCCAGGTGATTGGCAGCCTCGGCAGTCAGCGGCCCGATGCGCCCGCCTACCTTGATCACGTCCGGCGGCAGTTTTTCCGCCAATTCCGGGATGCCAAGCTCGGCATACAACTCGACAGGGAAACGTTGTTGCAGGGTGTCGTAGTTCCATTTGCAGCTGGCGTTGAGCTGGGACGCCACCCAGCGGCCGGTGAGCTGGAAGTTGATCCAATCCACCGCCTCACAAATACGTGCGGCGCGGCGATACACCTCTGGCTCGTGCTCGGCCAGCCACATGGCCTTGGGCACCAACCACTCCACTGCGTCGCCGCCCTGGTTCATCATCGGGTGGCTGATATGCGCAGTACGCGCCGACTCGACAGCGGCGCGGCAGTCCATCCATAACAACGCCGGGGTCAGGGGTTGGCCGTCTGCCTGGGCCGCCACCACCGTTGAGGCCGTGGTTGCAACACTCACGGCAGCCACGGGCGGGTGCCCGGCCTGGCTCATCAGTTGCCGGCACGCCTTGCCCAGTGCCGACCACCAGTCGGCAGGCGCTTGCTCGGCCCAGCCCAACTGCGGGTATTGCGTGGTGTAGGGCGCCTCGGCTACCTGCACCAGTTTGTGGCTGTGCAGGTCGTATAACCCCGCCCGCACCCCACCTGTTCCGAAATCCAGTCCCAACAACAAGGTCATCGGTAGTCCTCCTGCGTCTTGAGTTGCCGACGCTTTTTGTTTTTAGCCCTGCAACGGCGTGCATTGCAGGGCTGGGCGAATCACAGCCTAAGGCTTTGGATCACGGACGGAAAATGACCTTGGCGGCCACTTCACTGCGGTCCGCGTAACGCTGGAACATCGATGGCAACTCATCCAGCGGCAGGTCGTGGGTGATCATGAATTTCCACTGCAATTCACCCGAGGCCAGTTTGTCGATGGAGGCCGTCCATTCATCTCCCGGGAACGGCGCGGAGAATGAGTTCCAGGCGCCGTGCAGGGAGATCTCCTGACGCAGGAAGTGCGAGAACGTGGCGGTGCTGATCGGCACTTCGCCGGTCGGGATGCCGATGAACACCACATGCCCGCCGGCCTTGGTCAACTGAACGGCCTGGTTGATCGAGCTTGGGTGGCCCGCTGCTTCAATCACCAGTTGGCAACGCGGCAAGTCGGCATCGGAGGCGCCGCTGAGCAAGGTATGGGTAGCACCGGCCTGGCGCGCCATGGCGAGTTTTTTCTTCGGCGATGTCGATGGCCACGATGTCCTTGGCGCCCATGATGCGCAGCCACTGGATCACAAACAGGCCAATCGGCCCACAGCCCACCACCGCCCCGCTCTGCCCGGCCTTGAACTCGGCCTTCCAGATGGCGTGCAGGGCAATCGCCGCAGGGTCCACCAGCGACGCGGCAATCGGGTCCATGCCCGCCGGCACCTTGATCAAGTTGCTCAGCGGCACATTGACGAACTCGGCGTAGGCGCCGTCGCGGCGGCTGCCAAAGTAGTCGTATTGCTCGGAGCGCGACGGAAAACCACGGGCGTATTGGTCGCTGGTGACATCCGGGATCATCGGCGGCACGGTGACTAGTTCACCAATGGAATAACCTTCGACGCCGCTGCCGATCTCTTCGATGAACCCGGCGAACTCATGGCCGCAGATCAACGGCATCACGTGGGCGCCCTTGCTCAGCATCCGTGGAATATCCGAACCGCACACCCCGCACGCGGCAACGCGTACCAACGCATGGCCAGGTTTTACAGCAGGCTTTGGAACGTCTTCGACCCGGATATCACCCGGTTTGTACATGACGGCAGCTTTCACAGTGAAATCCCCTGTTGGATAGGCAATGCAAGTGTTCAGCGCGTATCAGAGCGCGCCGGGACGGTATTCGCCGAAGGTGGCGTCGTGCTTGATCTCAGCCGCATCGGCCTTGGTCACGACCTTGGTGCCGGCATCGACAAACGCCGGGATGGTCTTGCCGCTCACCAGGCCGCGCGCCGCTTCAATCGCGACTTCGCCCAGGTAGCGCGGGTCGTTGAGGGCCGTGGCAACATACTGGTCACCGTTCTGGATAGCGTTGATGGCTTCGGACAGCCCATCCACACCGGCAACCAGTACGTTTTTCTTGCCACTTTCGTTAAGCACTTGGAGGGCGCCCATGGCCATGTCGTCGTTGTGGGCGATCACGGCCTTGAGGTCGGGGTGGGCTTGCAGCAGGTCCTGCATCGCCGTTACCGCATTGGCGCGCATGTATTCGCTGTAGGGGCCTTCGATGATCTTGAAGTCGGTACCGGCCAGCGCCGTATGGAAGCCTTTGCGCCGCTCTTGCATCACGGTGCCGCCGGCGTCGCCCTGGATCTCGATGATCTTGCCGGTGACCACGCCTTTTTGCTTGAGCGCTGCCACCAGCGCCTGGCCGGACAACTCGCCCATCTTGGCGTTGTTACGGCCGATGGTCGCCGCCACCGGGGCATTGATGGCGCGGTCCACGGCAAGCACCGGGACCTTGGCGCGCTTGGCGGCATCGAGGGAGGCGCCGACCGCATCCGGGTTCACGGCATTGATGATCAGCACGTCAACCTTGCGGGTCAGCAGGTCCTGGATATCGTTGTTCTGCTTGCTGATGTCGCCATTGGCATCAAGGAAAATCAGCTCGTCGCCGTCCTTGGCCGCAGCGGCCTTGGCGCCGTCACGCAGCTGCACATAGAAGGGGGGATTGGAGGGTGACCTGGCTGAAACCGATCTTCAGGTCCTTGGCCTGGGCGTTCAGTGCCAGAACCGAGGCCGCGACAGCCAGAGCAAGGGACAGCGCATGAACAGGTTTACGGGCTATCTGTAGCATGGTGATTCCTATTTTTATTGTTGTCTGGATTCGGGCGCGACCTTCAGGGAGGCCGTGCTCACAAATGTGAACCGCGATCACATTTGAAAAACTATGCCTTGTTCCCGAGGGTGTCAAGGCTATTTTGTTAGAATCCAAACATACGATATAAAAATCACACCATCAGTACAGCGCCGCCCTCCTCGATCATTTGCTGCTGGGCCTTGGACAGGGCTGGATCACTGATCACCCGCTGGAAATCCGCCAGCTCGGCAAAATGCGCGGCGCGTACCTGCTCGAATTTGCTGTGGTCGGCCACCAGCACGCAGGTCTGCGCTCGCGCCATGACGCGCTGTTTCACGTCCACTTCGTTGAGGTTGTAGCAGGTCACGCCATGGGCTGCGCTGACCCCTGCGGCGGAGATAAACGCCCAGGCGACGCGGATGCCATCGATAATCCCAGCCTCGGCGCGGCTTTCGAACACGAGGTTGCGACGGTCGAGCATGCCGCCACACAGAATCACCGTGCACAGCGGCTTTTGCTGGAGTTTGAGCAGCACGTTGAGGGAGTTGCACAGCGCGGTGAACTCCAGATCGTCGGGCAGTGCATCGACAATAAACGGCGTGGTCGTCCCACAATCGATGAAAATCGTATCGCCGGGACGCACCAGGCTGGCAGCACGCTGGCCGATCAGGCGCTTCTCGGCGATGTTGCGCAGGTCTTGCTCAGCCACTTGATAGTCCGGCTCTGGTGCGCCGCTGCGGGTGACATGCCCGCCCAGCAGGCGCAGGCCTTGGGCGTTGTTCACCAGGTCGCGGCGCAGGGTCATTTCCGAGACCCCAAGCAACGCCGCCATGTCCCGCAGATGCACCGCCGCCTCGCCTTGCAAGGCTCGGTGCATGGCTTTGAATCGTTCGGTTTTCTTTGAATCCACTGCGCTTTCACCCTGATTGAATGCGGCCGAGTGACAGAACGGCTCACAAAATCCATTTACAATGTTATTTATTTCACATTTAATGCATCCAACTTAACACAAACCGGCTTTTGCCAGCACCCTCTCCCACAGGACTTCTGCCATGCCCCAAGACACCTCGTCCCTCGCCGCCTATATCGACCACACGCTTTTGGCGGCCGATGCCTCCCAGGCAAGCATTCGCCAATTGTGCGATGAGGCCCGTACGTATGGCTTCAAGTCGGTCTGTGTGAACAGCGCCAATGTACCGCTGGCGGTCGAGTGCCTGGCGGGAGCGCCATCGTTGGTGTGCGCCGTGGTCGGCTTCCCCCTGGGCGCAGGCCTCAGCGCTGCCAAGGCCCATGAAGCTCAATTGGCGATCCAGGCCGGCGCGCGGGAAATCGACATGGTGCTGAACATTGGGTGGCTAAAGGACGGCTTACTGGACTTGGTCCGCAACGACATCGCCCAAGTCCTCAAGGCCTGCGGCGCGGTGCCGCTGAAAGTGATCCTCGAGACCGGCCTGCTCAATGATGAACAGAAGAGCCAGGCCTGCGTGATTTGTCGGGAGTTGAACGTCGCCTTCGTCAAGACTTCAACGGGCTTCGGCCATGGCGGCGCAACCCTGGCCGATGTGCGCTTGATGCGTGAAGTGGTCGGCCCGGTGATCGGCGTGAAAGCCTCTGGCGGCGTTCGGGACGTAGCGACTGCCCTGGCGATGATTGAGGCTGGCGCCACACGGTTGGGCAGCAGTTCCGGGATTGCAATTGTCAGCGGTGCTGCTGCGGTGGCGGGTGCCTACTAGGGCTGGCGTGGAGCGAGCACGCTCGCTCCCGCACGGTTTACTTCACCTTGCTGCTCAGGCTATCAACGCTGCGTTTAAGATCGTCCAGGCTGCGCTTCAAATCGTCTATATCGCTCTTCTGGCGTTCAATGGTGCTTTTCTGGTCGGCTACCGTGCGCTTGAGGTCTGATAGCTGACTGTCGCTGGCGCTGGAGCTGGAACCGTTATTGCGCTTGAGCTCATCGAAGGCTCGGTCTTGAGCGTCCAATTGGCTCTTCAGGCTTTGCAGTTCGGTGTCGTTTCGCTTCTGGCTGGACTTCAACCCGTCGATATCATTCACCGTGATACTGGTGGTCTTCAATACGTACAGGTTCCCCGCCTCCAGCGAGGCGCCAGTCAGCCTGTCACTGCCTGACGGACTAAAATCCCCCACTGCACCGTCTCTCTCGCCTGAGCCGTACCGGCCAACAACCCCACAACGCTTGCAGCAATCATCCAAGAACGATTGCGAACACTGAGCATCAACTGATTCCTTTCCAGACTGCCGGGATGGCATATCGCTATGACTGTCATTTATGAATCTTGTTCCCGCGCAGTCGCAAGCCTCAGCCCTCTCTCTAAAAGCCTACGTAGATCACTGATCTATCGAGCTTTTTCGCCTGCATGTTTGTACAAGAAAGCTGCCCTTCGGCCTTGCACCGAAGCGTCTGGGCCTATATATTCCCAACCCTGCAACAACGCGCTACCGCCCGAATGGCGAAACTGGTAGACGCATGGGACTTAAAATCCCCCGCTCGTAAGGGCGTCCCGGTTCGATTCCGGGTTCGGGCACCACAGATATCAAGGGCTTGCATGATGAACTTCATGCAGGCCTTTATCTTTCCGCTCCGCCATTTCCAAGCTTGTTCCGCAATGCCCAGCTCCGGCGTCATGCCGACCTACACAAATCTTCCAAAGAACATCGACTGCCAAGCTGGGCTTCTTGCGGGTGGGTGTGATGAAGGTGAGCCAGGCCGACGCTCTCACTATGGTGACGGTTACTATGGTGCGTACCTGCGTGATCCAGATGGCAACAAGGTGCATATCGCTCATCGTGGAGATTTGTACTTGGCGGGGTAGCCGCCGCTCACCGTATTCACGTGACGCCCGCCATCGAGCGGGCTTTTTACTACCTGCGATAGGAGGCGTCAGCCGACCACGATTGTCTAAGCTCATACGCAAACAGAGGGCTTGCCCATGTGCGGAAGACTTTCGCAATATCGAGGCATCCACGATTTCGTTGCAGCGCTGAGCATGCCGAATGCGCTGGTCAACGCCGTGGGTGGCCAGCCTATCGAACGCTACAACGTTGCTCCCAGTACCCAGGTAGCGCTACTACACATCCAGGGCGACTTGCTCCATGCCGATTTCGTACGCTGGGGGTGGCGGCCACACTGGGCCAGGGACCGTGCCGCGCCGATCAACGCTCGTGTCGAGAAAGTCGCTCACGGCCCGTTCTTTCGGGCGATCTGGCCACACCGGGCAATCACGCCCATCGACAACTGGTTTGAGTGGGTGGATGAAGGCGGCCCAAAGAAGCAGCCCTACCTGATCCGCCGCCGTGATGGCGCGCCCGTACTGTGCGCAGCCATTGGCCAGCTTCCCGATGCCGACGAAGGCCCGGGCGAGCATGACGGCTTTGTGATCATCACCGCTGACAGCGCCGGTGGGATGCTGGACATCCACGATCGACGGCCGGTGGTACTGACGCCCGATCTGGCCCGCGAATGGCTTGACCCGACAACACCCAAAGAGCGCGCCGAGCAAATGGTGCTCTTGCAAGGCGAGCCGGCGGAAGCATTCGAGTGGTTCAAGGTCGACATGGCAGTAGGCAACCCCAGGACTCAAGGGCCGCAGATCATCCAGGCAACCGAGCCGTCTTTGAAATAGCAGAGTGGGCAAAGGGCAACCCATACCTCACCTCGACCAGCGCTACGCCGCCCCGTTCAAGGTTGCGCTCACTGCCCGCCTCCTCAACACACCCTGCCCTGCGATAAAACTGGATAGCTCGCTCATTCCGAGCCAAGACCCAAAGCGTCAGCCGGTCATACCCTTGTTCCATCAAGTGCTGCACGCCGGCTTGCCACAGGGCCAACCCAACGCCCGTTTGCCAATTTCCCGCCAAGACGTAAATGGCCATGACCTCGCCGATGTTTTGCCCAGCCGCATCGTCGTCGCGGCTGGCGCCAACGGATATCCAACCGACAACCTGATTGTTCCGCTCTGCGACCCAAACGCCAGCATCGCTCGACTCAATTGAGCGAACCCAGAATTATTCACGCTGGGCCAGGGTTGCTTGCAACGCATCCAGGTACTCGGCCGGCATCAGGTCGCGGTACGCCGCTTGCCAGCTGCTGATATGCACCTGGGCAATCGCCTGTGCGTCGGAGGGTAACGCCTTGCGAATCATGAGGGTGGTCCTTCTTCAAACGCTGCTGTCCAATGGAACGTCAGCCTGACACACCCTCTGTTTCAGATTAATAAACCAACCCGACACATTGATCGTTTTCAACCGGGAAAAACTTCAGGAGCAGCGTATTAAGCGGGTACTTCTGCGAGTGCACCTCGTAGGCAACGGCAGTAGAACTGTCCGCGTCAGAGCCATTCCCCGCCGTTGAAGCCTCGGCTATCTTGACCAATTTGACGTTTGAAATATCCCCCACCAGAGACCGAACCTGGTTCCACCCAACAAGCGGATCATCCACTGACTTGAGGCATAACAATGATTGCCACCGCGCCTTGTCGCCTCGCTGGTACGCCGAAACGGCTTGCTCAGCGAGTTTCAACGTATGTTGAGCGCCGGTCAGGTGAGTTGAAGAAGGCGCGCTTTGTTGAGTTGAGCATCCTGCCAACAGCATGCTCATGAATAACGCTGCCAGTGCTGCAGGTTTCGTCGAGAGTTCAAGCGGCATTCCGTTTCGCCTTTTAGGTAAGTCGTTTTCCAGCGGCGGAACATAACTGAATTTGCGTCCGATGGCATTGCCTGAGCCTCACGACTACACCGAAGCGCCCTCCTGCGCCTGCCCCTCAAGTTGCTCCGCCCCGGCAATCGCATGCTGGAAACTCTCGAGGAACACCGTCTCGGCATGGGTCATGCGTTGCTCGCGGTTCCACAACAAGTGAATGTCCACATCGGTGACACCGCCGCTGGGTGGCAGGCGCCAGAGCGTCCCGTTGTAAAGGTCCACGTCAAGCAGATGCTCCGGCAGGCAGCCGATGCCAAAGCCTGCGATCACCAGGCGGCGGATCTCTTCGAAGCTGGAGGACGATGCGACGATCCTGCCGGTGAACCCCTGTTGGTCACGGAATACCGTCAAGGGCGAGAGGTTTCCGCCGATTTGGTCACTGGTGAAGCTGACAAAGTTTTCGCCTTGCAGCTGCGTAACGTCCAAGCCGCGCATGCCAAAGAAACGGTGACGCTTGCCGCAGAAAAACGCGTAGCGCTGACGGATCAATCGGCGTTGTTCCAGCTTCGGTTGGGCGATACGGCATAACCCAACGCCGGCAGTGGCAGTCTTTTGCATCAACGAACTGAGAATGTCCGAACTGCGCAGGATTTCCACTTCCAACTCCACGCGGGGATGGTTGAGGTGAAAGTTGGCCAGGAATTCGTCGTAGACCGTTGACTGCACGCGGCTGATGGACAGCAGCCGAACCTTGCCCACTACGTCATCCTGGGGGCCTTCGATGGCCGAGCCGATCCGCGAGACGTTGCCGTAAATATCCTCGGCAATGCGCAGCACTTCCTCGCCCGCTTCGGTCAGGTCGAATCGCGGGCCTTTGCGGAAGATCAGCGCACAGCCCAACTGTTCTTCAAGCCGCTTGAGCGATTGGCTGATCGCCGATTGCGTCAGGAACAGTCGCGCGGCGGCTCGGCTGATACTGCCTTCTTGGCCGATCGCCAGATAGGTGCGCAGCAGGTTCCAATCCAGACGGTCGTTCAAGAAGCGCCGACCTCCGGGATGGACCTGTGCCAGTTCCTCGCCTGGATTTTTTGTTGCTCATCTGTTCGCCCCATTATTAGCCTGGCTAATTCAGTGATTAAGAATTAGCAAATTGCTTAATTATAGAGGCTACGAGATAAAGCACCCAGGCGCCAACAAAAGAGCGCCACCGTGAGCTGATTGACCCCTGCCAAAAAAATAAATCCAGAAGGGCCTTGCATGCGTACCCAGACGAACCAACCACGCCGCGCCGCTGCGGCGGCCTTTATTGGCACGACTGTAGAGTTCTATGACTTCTACATCTACGCCACCGCTGCTGCGCTGATTCTCGGCCAGGTGTTCTTCCCCAATGACAACCCGACGCTCAGCACCCTCGCTGCGTTTGGCACCTTTGCCGTGGGGTTCATCGCCAGGCCGTTGGCAGGCATGGTATTCGGCCATTTGGGTGACCGCCTCGGGCGCAAGAAAATGCTCTTGTTCACGATGCTATTGATGGGCGTTGCAACGACCTGCATCGGCCTGCTGCCCAGCTACGCCACTGCAGGCATCTGGGCTCCAATCGGCCTGATTGCGCTAAGGATCATCCAAGGCATCTCGGTGGGCGGTGAATGGGGTGGCGCGGTGTTGATGGCCAGTGAACACGCACCGGCCCACCGTAAAACGTTCTATGCCTCGTTTGCCCAACTGGGCAGCCCCGCCGGCCTGCTGCTGGCGCTGATTGCGTTCCGGCTGGTGACGTCGCTTGAGCCCGAGCAGTTTGCGCAATGGGGCTGGCGCCTGCCGTTCATTTTCAGCGGTGTGTTGATGCTGATCGGCCTGCTGATCCGCTCGGGCGTACAAGAATCCCCTGAGTTCAAGGAAGTGCTGGAAAAGGCGAAACTGCCAAATACCCGGTGCTTGAAGTGATCCGCACCTGCTGGCGCCAGATTCTGTTCGCAGCGGCTGCCGTGACCATCGGCTCAGCGGGGTTCTTCTTCACCAACACGTTCATGATTACCTACGTCACTCAGTATCAGGGCATTGCGCGGTCGACCATTCTCGATTGCCTGTTCCTGGTCACCCTCCTGCAACTGGTCTCCCAGCCCATCAGCGCGCTGCTGGCTGAGCGCATGGGTGAAGCCCGTTTCCTGATGCTGACCGCCCTGTTGTCGATGGTGGTGCCTTACCCAATGTTCCTGCTGGTGGGCACTCAGAACCTGGTGCTGATGACGCTCGGTATCGCCATGGCGGTGGTCACGCTTTCCGGCCTCTACGCAGTGATTGCCGGTTATATGGCCCAAGCCTTTCCCGCCCATCTGCGGTACTCCGGGATCTCGATTGCCTACCAACTGATTTGCGCCATTGCGGGTGGTTCGACCCCATCATCGGCACGCTGCTGGCCAGTCGTTATGCCGGTGAATGGCTGCCGTTGGCGATCTTCTTCAGCTTGCTGGCGGCCCTCTCGTTGTTCGGCGTATGCGGCCTCGCGCGCTTGCGTGGTGAGCACTCGGCCGTCGCCCAACCTGCGCTTTAACTAGGAGCTCACATGTACTCTCTGCAAAACGACGTCGACCCCATTGAGTGGCAGGCGCGCTGCGAGCTGGCGGCGCTGTACCGCCTGATCGCGCACTTTCGCATGACCGACTTGATCGATACCCACATAACCTTGCGTATTCCCGGGCCTGAGCATCACTTCCTGATCAACCGATACGGGGTGATCTTCGACCGGATGAAGGCCAGCGACCTGGTACGCATCGACCAGAATGGCCAGGTCGTCGGCGGCGCCACCACGCATGCCCGCGTCAACGCCGCAGGCTTTGTGATTCACTCGGCCATCCATATGGCCAGGCCTGACCTCAATTGTGTGATCCACACCCATACCGCGGCCGGTATGGCGGTGGCTGCACAGGCCCATGGGTTGTTGCCGATCAGCCAGCACGCACTGAAGTTCTACGGAAAGCTGGCGTATCACACCTATGAAGGCATCGCCCTGTCACTGGATGAGCGCGAGCGCCTGATCGCGGACCTCGGACCGCACAAAGCCATGATCCTGCGCAATCACGGCTTACTCGCCGCAGGCGGCGACGTGGCGCAAGCCTTCCATGAGATTCACTTCCTGGAGCGTGCCTGCCAGGCCCAGGTGCAAGCTTTGTCGGGCGCTGGCGAATTGGTCTACCCCAGCGAAGACGTGCGCCGGCACACCGCCGAGCAATTCGACCGGGACGAAGCCGAGGAAATTATCAAACTCAGCTGGCAAGCCGCATTAACCCTGATCGAAGACCAGCGCGAGTCGTACTGCTCATGAACACCATTGTGTTGTTGTCGTCCGATAGCGTGCTGCTGGGCCAACTGCAAGCCGCCTTCGCCCGCCAGGCTGGCGATATGCGTGTGGTACTCGCCGATTCACCCGAAGCGCAGGATGCACAGGTCGCGGCCTGCTGGTTCCCGCCGGCAGGCAGCCTGAGCGCCCTGCCCAACTTGCAACTGGTGCACTCAGTGGCGGCTGGGGTTGATCACTTGCAGTCCGATCCCAGCCGCCCAGCCTTGCCGATTTGCCGTGTGGTCGACCCGGCCCACCGCCAAGGCATGACCGAATATGTGCGCTGGGCTGTGTTGCACTTTCACCGGGGGTTTGACCGGGTTTTTCAGCAACAGCGCGAACGTACCTGGCAACGTCACCCCCAGCAGGCAGCCGTGGATTTCAAAGTGGGCGTAATGGGCCTCGGCTCCCTGGGTGCCGCCATCGCCAATGACCTGGCCGGTGCCGGCTACACCGTTCGCGGCTGGGCGCGCAGCCACAAGACGCTGCCCGGCGTGGCTTGCCATCGCGGCGACGAACAGTTCGCCGATTTTCTTGCGGGCCTGGACCTGTTGATCAACCTGCTGCCGCTGACACCCGCCACCCAAGGCATTCTGTGCCACGCCACGTTCCAGCGGCTGGCCCGAGGCGCCGTGGTGGTCAATTGCGGCCGTGGCCAGCACGTGCGTGTGGACGACCTTGAACATGCCCTTGCCTGCGGCCAGTTGCGCGGTGCGGTGCTGGACGTGTTCGAACGCGAGCCACTGCCGGTGGACGACCGCCTGTGGCACATGCCTGACGTGATCATCACCCCGCACATGGCGTCCTCCGCGTCCCACGATTGCATTGCCCAACAGGTCGCCCTCAATACCCGGCGCTTGGCCAACGGCGAGCCCTTGCACAACCCGGTCAATATCGACCTGGGTTACTAGACACGTGACACGAGGTCAACGATGAGCGTATTCAAAATCAACGGTGAGCGCCTGTGGGCGAGCCTGATGGACATGGCCAAGGTCGGCGCCACCGAGCGCGGCGGTAACTGCCGACTGGCCTTGTCCAGGGAAGACCTGGCTGGCCGCGAACTGTTCATGGGCTGGTGCCGGGAAGCCGGTATGCAGATCGCGTTCGATGCCATCGGCAACCTGTTCGCCCGTCGCGCAGGGCAGGATGACAGCCTGGCGCCGATTGTCATGGGTAGCCACTTGGACACGCAGCCCAAGGGCGGTCGCTTCGACGGCATCTACGGCGTACTCGGCGGGCTGGAGGTTGTGCGCAGCCTGAATGACCTGGGCATCATCACGCGCCAGCCGATCGAAATTGCAGTATGGACCAACGAGGAAGGCGCACGCTTTACCCCGGCGATGTTTGGTTCGGCGGTGTTCACCGGGGCGCTGTCGCTGCAAACCGCACTGGACGCCAAGGACGCTGACGGCATCAGTGTCGCCCAGGCGCTGGCGGAGATCGGCCAGCACGGCACGCTGGCGTTCAAGCGCCCTTTCGACGCTTACTTCGAAGCCCATATCGAACAAGGCCCGATCCTCGAAGACAACGGCCTGCCTGTTGGCGTGGTCACCGGCGGCCAGGCCATCTGCTGGCTGGATGTGCAGGTTACTGGGGTCAGCGCCCATGCCGGTACTACACCGATGCCACTGCGCAAGGATGCCTTCTTCGGCACCGCCGAAATGGCCATGGAGCTGGAAGCTATCTCCCGTGACTTTGCGCCCAAAGGCCTGGTCACCGTGGGCCAGCTTCAAATCGCCAAGTCCTCGCGCAATACCATCCCGGGGCGTGTCCAGTTCACCGTCGACCTGCGCCACCACGAGGACCAGCAGATCCACGCGATGGAGCAAGCCGTGTCGGCACGCCTGACGCACATTGCACACCAGCGCGGGCTCGGGTTGGAGATCAGCCGCCACTGGCTCAGCCCGGCTACACCTTTTGATCCGGCGTGTATCGCGGCGGTGCGTTCGGCGGTGCAAGCGCTAGAGTACCCCATCAGGACATCGTCAGCGGTGCTGGCCATGACGCCATCCACCTGGCGCGCCACTGTCCCACCACGATGATTTTCATCCCGTGCGTTGGCGGCTTGAGCCACAACGAAGCCGAAGACGCCTTGCCCGAAGACGTGCGCATGGGCTGCGACGTGCTGCTCAACGCAGTCCTGAACCGGGCGCAGCAATTACCTGACTGATTGATCGCGTATCACCCACTCCTGACGGGCGCGCCTGTGTCGCGCTCGTCGGGCTGGACTTACTCGTCCCTGAAAAACAACAAGAACCGCTAACTCACCACCGCTACACCGTTAAAAACTGCCAACCAATAAATCAATCCGCTGAGCCCAACGCTCAACCTGGAGATAAAAAGGCATGAACAGTCCCGCGTGCATCCAGACCGGTACGCTACCGGTTGAAACCAGCGTCAACATGAGAAAAGTCGCGATCGCCAGTGTGATCGGCACCACAGTGGAATGGTATGACCTGTTCGTCTTCGCCACTGCATCGGCGCTGGTGTTCAACAAAATCTTCTTTCCTGCTTTCGATGCCCTGATCGGCACGTTGCTGGCCTTTGGCACCTTCGCCTCGGCGTATGGCGCGCGCATCGTCGGCGCCGCCCTGTTCGGCCATTTCGGCGACAAGCTGGGGCGTAAATCGATGCTGTTGATTTCGCTGCTGACCATGGGCGCCGCCACGTTCGCCATCGGCCTGTTACCGGATTACGCGAGCATCGGTATTTGGGCGCCGGTCCTGCTGTTGACTCTGCGCATTATCCAAGGCCTGGCCCTGGGCGGCGAATGGGGCGGTGCCGTGCTGATGGCAGTGGAACACGCTCCGGCCAACCAGCGCGGGCTGTATGGCTCGTGGGTACAGATCGGCGTGCCAGCGGGCACGATGATTGCCAATCTGGCGTTCCTCGGCATCGCCTGGTGGTTGTCCCCTGAAGAACTGTTGGCGTGGGGCTGGCGTATTCCGTTCCTGGCCAGCGCGCTGCTGATCGCGGTCGGCTTGTACATCCGCCTGAACATCAGTGAAACCCCGGCGTTCAACCAGGCCAAAGAGGCTGAACCGCAGGTGAAGCTGCCGTTGGCCGAGATCTTCCGCAAATACTGGAAGCAGGTCGTACTGGGCGGCGTCGCCACCATGTCCACCGGCGCGTCGTTCAATATCATCGTGGCGTTCGGCCTCACCTACGGCACGCAAACCCTCGGGTTCAGTCGCTCGGTAATGCTCAGCGTGGTGCTGGCGTCCTGCGCGCTGTGCATCGTGCTGCTACCGGTGTTCGGCGCCCTCTCCGACCGCTACGGGCGCAAGCCGATCATCATCGCCGGCATCGTCGGTGAAGCCGTGGTGGCGTTTCCGATGTTCTGGTTGATGGACACTCGGGAGTTGCCGCTGGTGTTTCTCGGCTATGGCTTGCTGATGACCGCTTTCGCGGCCAATTACGGCCCCATCGCCACCTTCCTCGCCGAGCTGTTCGGCACCCGCGTGCGCTACTCCGGTCTTTCGGTGGCCTACATGCTTTCCGGGCTGCTGGGCAGTGCTGCGACGCCCATTGTGACCACGGCGTTGCTGGCGATGACAGGCAAGGGCTCCTCCGTGGCCTGGTACATGATCGGCTCCGCGGTGATTTCCCTGATCGCCCTGTTGATGCTCACCGAAACCTTCAAGCGCGACCTGGGCAGTGCAAGCGCCTCCCAGTCTTAAAACAATAACGACATTGCCTTCGACTCTGCCGCCACTCATTTTTTGGTTTGGATAGACACCTCATGAACGCGACTCAACATTTGCTCGGCTTGAGCACAGGCGCTTGCCTGCTGATTCTCAGCCCGTTGGCCTGCGCCGACTTCATCAATGACAGCAAGGCCACCCTGGGATTACGCAACTTCTACTTCAACAACGACTACCGCGATCAACCGGGCGGTGCCGGACAAAGCAAGACCGAAGAATGGGCACAGGGCCTGATGCTCAACTACACCTCCGGGTTTACCGCCGGAACCGTAGGCCTGGGCGTCGATGCGCTGGGCCTGGTGGGTGTGACGCTGGACAGTGGCCAGGGCCGCCATCGCGGCAGCTCGATGATTCCATCGGACGGCGACGGCGCTGCCAGCGAGTGGAGCCGCCTGGGCTTTACCGCCAAGGCACGCTTGAGCAAAACCGAACTGCGCTACGGCACGCTGATGCCAAAGCTGCCGATTTTGCAAGCCAACGACGGTCGCCTGCTGCCGCAAACCTTTGAGGGCGGCCTGATCACCAGCAACGAAATCGATGCGTTGACGGTGACCGGCGGCCGCCTAGAGCACGCCACCGGTCGCGGTTCCAGCGACCGTACCGGCCTGGCCGTCAGCGGCGGCAGCCGGGAAAGCAACCAGTTTCTGTTTGCCGGCGCCGACTACAAAGTCACGCCAAACCTGACGGCCCAGTACTACCTGGCCAACCTTGAGGACTATTACACCCAGCATTTCTTCGGTCTCCAGCATGCCCTCGCCCTCGGTGAAGGCCAAACGTTCAAGACCGACCTGCGCTACTTCGACACCCGCTCGGACGGCGCCAACGCCTCAGCCGCCGGGCGCGCAGCGGGCTACCGAGTGGGCGGCTATACCCACAACGGCTCGGGTGAAATCGACAACCAGACCTGGAGCGCCATTTTTACCTACAGCCTCGGTGGCCATGCCTTGACCGGCGGCTACCAGAGTGTCTCCGCCGACAGCAACTTCGTGCAACTGAACCAAGGCTCCCTGCCGGACAAGGGCGCTGGAGGCTCCAGCGTCTACCTGTTCACCGACCGCATGCTTGCCAGCTTCAATCGCGCTGGCGAGCGCACCTGGTTCGGCCAATATGCCTACGATTTTGCCGCCGCGGGAGTGCCAGGCCTGCGCGCCACACTGGTGTACCTCAAGGGCAGCAATATCCAGACCACCGCCAGCGGCAACCAAACGGAGTGGGAGCGTGACCTGGCACTCGACTACGTGATCCAGGACGGCACCTTCAAAGGGGTGGGCCTGGGCTGGCGCTACGGCGTCCTGCACTCCCAGGCTGAGGCCAACCAAGAACAGAACCGCCTGATCGTCAGCTATACCCTCGCCCTGTTCTAAGCCCAGGCCCCACGGTCGTTTCGTCGGCAGTGGGGCCTGCTTTTCTCTAGAGAATGAATGATGAAACGCATACAAGCAGCCCCCGGCACCATCGGCCCAGTCGGCCCCTATTCGCAGGCCGTCGTCAGCGGTCACCTGGTATTCACCGCCGGTCAAATCCCCGCGCTGACGGGTCTGGATCAACAACCCGACACCTTCGAAGAACAGGTCCGCCAGACGCTGCGCAATCTCGAAGCCATCCTGATCGAAGCTGGCTCCGACTTTGATCATGTGATCAAGGTCAACGGATATCTCACCGACCCCGCCCAGCTGGAACCCTTCAACCGTGTCTACGCCGAAGTGCTCGGCCACGCGCCGCCGGCACGTACCACGGTGTGCGTCGCGTTGTGGGGGGTTGCCCTGGAAATCGATTGCGTGGCCGAACTGATAGATATCCAAACGAGGAAACCACTATGAACGCCCCAAGCACGTTATTGGACAAGCTGCATCAGGTCAGCTTCGCCACCCTCGGGCACCTGCTCGAAGACGGTTTTGTAAGCGCCCAGGTTCGTTCGATGCTCACAGGCGTCAAGCTGGTGGGCAAAGCCGTGACCTTGAGCGTGGTGAACGCAGATGCCATCGCCGTCAACCGCGCCTTGGCCAGCCTGCAAGACGGTGATGTGCTGTTGATCGACATGAACGGTGACCAGCACCACGCCTGCGTCGGCACCGTGACCACCTGTGCGGCACGCGTACGCGGTGCCCGAGGGATCGTGGTCGACGGCATGGTCACGGATATCGTCGAACTGCGCGAGGCAGGCCTGCCGGTCTTTGCCCGAGGCACCAGCCTGCTCACCACCAAGTTGCACGGCAACGCTGAAAGCCGCCTGAATGTCCCGGTGCAATGCGGCGGCGTTCAAGTGAACCCTGGCGACCTGGTGCTGGGCGATGACAATGGCCTGTTGATCCTGCCTTGGCAGACGCTTGAAGCCGTCATCGACCAGGCCCTGCTCAGTGATCGCGCAGAGCCTGCGCTGTTGCGCCGACTAGAACAGGGCGAGCCCATAGAAGCGGTGTTAAGGGTTAACTGAGAGGCTGCCCGACGCGCTCGAGGCGGTCTATGCTAAGCCGGTGCAGCCTGCCCCGTAAGACCAGCCTGCGCCAACCCACTGAACGGAGGTCCACCATGAACCCGCACAGCACCGCGCTTGTCCTGATCGAATTCCAGAACGACTTCACCACGCCCGGTGGCGTGTTCCACGACGCCGTCAAAGACGTCATGCGCACCTCTGACATGCTGGCCAACACCGCAACCACGGTGCAGCAGGCGCGCAAGCTCGGGGTGAAGATCATCCACCTGCCGATCCAGTTTGCCGAGGGCTACCCGGAGTTGACCACGCGCGATTATGGGATTCTCAAGGGCGTCGCCGATGGCAGCGCCTTCCGCGCCGGCAGTTGGGGCGCCGAGATCACGGAGGCCGTGGGCCGTGAAGCGGGCGATATCCTGGTTGAAGGCAAACGTGGGCTGGATGGGTTTGCCACCACGGGGTTGGACCTGGTGTTGCGCAACAACGGCATCCAGAACCTGGTGGTCGCGGGGTTTCTGACCAATTGCTGTGTCGAAGGTACCGTTCGCTCGGGGTATGAGAAAGGCTATAACGTGGTAAGCCTGACCGACTGCACCGCGACCTTCACTGACGAGCAGCAACACGCGGCAGAGAACTTCACGCTGCCGATGTTTTCCCAAACCCTGAAACACAACCAGTTTCTGGAGGCGTTGAAAACCCAATAAATAAAGGGGCGACTACTCGAAATAGTCGCCCCTTCCTGCCCGCCTCATTCAGTTGGCGCGTACTGCATTTCACCGTTGCCGAACGACCAATCCTCGCGTTTGACGTCCACCAGGCTGATCCACACATCTTCCTTGCGCAGCCCGGTCTTGGCGTGGATGCCGTCGGCGATGAATTGATAGAAGGCCTTTTTTACTTCAACCGTGCGCCCGGCGTTCCAGGTGACCTGGATAAACACGATCCGAGGTGTGTAGGTGACGCCCAGGTAACCCGCAGCCGGGTACACCAGTTCATCCTGGGCATGGCGGCTGATGATCTGGAATTTGTCGTGCTCGGGCACGTTGGCCACAGTGGTCATGGCGGCATACACCACATCGCCGATGGCGGCGGCGGTTTCAGCACTGGTGTCGGCGGCGAGGTCGATTCGAACGAGAGGCATTGGAAAATCCCGGGCAGGTTAGTGGCCAGGCCACATCGGTGGCCGTGATCATCAAGCTAATCCCGCAGAGGACATTCATCAAGCGCATAATTCAAAAAAATATAATGAATTTAACGCATACAATCCGTTCAACCGTTAAGTGTAATGCCCGAATAGGTGGGTGCAGGCACCTTGTGCCGGCGCGGTTGCTGCTGCCAGGCGAGCTGCGCTTGGACACGGGCGACCGCCTCCAGGACTTTCTGTGCCCACAACTCATCATCGGGGCGTACGACAACCACGCGGAAACCGTGGTCGTAACCCTCGATCTGTACGCCTTCGGAGTCATCGACATGCAGGTCGATATCAAAGGCCGTCGGCAGTTTCGAGGGCGCGTTCGACAGCCCGCGTGCCGTGAGGGCGTGGCCGTGGCGCACGCTGTTGACCACGCCGTCAACGTGGATGCCGTACAGCAACAGCCAACGACGGATGTAGGCCGGTGTGCGGCCAGACGAGGTGTAGACCCAGATACTGCAATTCTGGCGGCGCAGTTCGCGGATCAAGGCGCGGGTGCCATTGCGCAACGGCTCGCCTAACCAGCGATGCACGCACTCCGGCAACTTGCTGTCTTCAGCGGCACTGTGGTGCGGCTGGCAGGCCAGGGTGTCATCGATATCAAACGAAATACGCACGCGCTGTCCCTTGAAAACGGTGTTCATGGTGTCGAGCACTGGATTGCTTCCCATCAATGGCCACCCTGGTACGCGGTAACCTTTGCATCTGCCAGGAAAAATTCCGCCGGGTCTGGGGCGTTATCTTCCAGGAATGCCGCGTATTTTTTCTTGATCTTGGGCAATTCGTACAAAGCTTTCACACCATGCTTGGCTGAGTTGCGTATCACCGAGGACGGGTTGAAGTAGCCCTCGGCATTGTCCAGCGTCAGTACAAACGGCGGCAGCCCCTCACGCATCAGCAAATAGCTGACGATCAGCGATCCGCTGCGGTGATTGCCTTCGATAAACAATTGCGGCTTGCTGAGTACCCGCACATACACACCGGCGGCGCGCTTCCACACCGACTCGTTGTGGTGCTTGCAGTACCAGCTGTGCAAGTCCTTGATGCCGCCTTCCACGTTGTTGAAAAAGCGTTCCTCGGTTGCGGCCAGGTGCGGGGCGTATTCCAGGCGACGCACCGGATCCTGCCGCACAGCACGGTGGCGTTGATCTCCAGCATCAGGTTCAACTGCTGCAGATCGAACAGGTCGACACCCCGCGCGACATAGTCGTCAATCAGGGCATAGCCTTCAAGTACATTCTGCAACACCTCGTCGGTCAAGGGGTCGCGGGGCTCGGTAAAGTCCCGGCTGAGCGCGGCAAAACGACCCTGCACCTCACGCAGTGCGCGTTCAATCGCGGCCAGATCAAGACGACGTGTTGCAGTCATTGGCATTCCTGAAAAACGATGAATGGTTGGATCAGCTGAACTTGCCGCTGATGTAATCCCCGGTCATTTGCTCACGTGGGTTCTCGAAGATCTGGGTCGTTGGACCCATTTCCACCAGATAACCGGTACGCGTGCCCTGGGAAATATCCACCGAGAAGAACGCCGTGGTATCGGCCACACGGATCGCCTGCTGCATGTTGTGGGTCACCAGGGCGATGGTGTAGTCCTTCTTCAACTCGACCATCAGCTCCTCGACACGGCGGGTGGCGATGGGGTCGAGTGCCGAGCAGGGTTCGTCCAACAGCAACACTTCCGGCTCAGTGGCAATGGCGCGGGCGATGCACAGACGTTGCTGCTGACCGCCAGACAACGACAGGCCGCTGACCTTGAGCTTGTCCTTGACCTCATCCCACAGCGCGGCGCCTTGCAGGGCGTGCTTGACGCGGTCGCCCAGGTCGCCCTTGTAGCGGTTCAGGCGCAGGCCAAAGGCCACGTTGTCGAAAATGCTCATCGAGAACGGATTGGGCTGCTGGAACACCATGCCGATGTAGCGGCGCACCACTACCGGGTCAACGCCCTTGCCGTACACGTCCTGCCCGAGGAAATGCACATGGCCCTCGAAACGGAAGCCCTTGACCAGGTCGTTCATGCGGTTGAGGCTGCGCAGCACCGTGGACTTGCCGCAACCCGACGGGCCGATAAAGCCGGTGATCTTGTTCTTTTCAATCGGCACATGGCTGTCACGCACTGCCATGAAGTTGCCGTAGAAAATCTTGTCCAGCTTGCAGTCCATGACCACAGGCGATTCGGTGATAAACGGAGCGGCTATTTGCGCAGTAGAGGCGTTCAAGATACGGATGCTCCCTTTCTTAATACTTTGGCTTGCCGAAGATACGGCTCACGATATTCACGACCAGTACGATCATTACCAGCACCAACGAGGCCGCCCAGGCGAGCTCCAATTGGTTGTCGAACGGCATGCCGGAGAAGTTGTAAATCAGGACCGCCAAGGACGCCGTCGGATTCATCACCGCCAGGCTGCCGTCGTGGTAGATCCAGTAGTTGCTGAACAGCGCGGTAAACAGTAACGGTGCGGTTTCGCCGGCGGCACGTGCCACGGCCAGCATCACACCGGTGAGGATCGCCGGCATGCCGGTAGGCAAGACGATCTTCCAGATCACCTGCGAGCGGGTGCAGCCCATGCCGTAGGCGGCGTCCTTCATGATCTTGGGCACCATGCGCATCGACTCTTCCGCGGTCAGCACCACGATCGGCAGCATCAGCACGGCCAGTGCTACGCCGCCCGCTGGCGCCGAATAGGTCCCGGTGGTCATCACCACCAAGGCGTAGGCGAATACACCGGCCAGGATGGACGGCAGGCCCGTGAGCATTTTGGCCGCAAAGCGCGCGGAATTAGCCAGTTTGCTGTCGGGCCCCAGTTCAGCTAGGAACACCGCCGCCATGATGCCGACTGGGACCGCGATGGCCGCCGCGATGCCGACCATCACGAAGGTGCCCGCCATCGCGTTACCGAAACCACCACCGGTCTCGAAACCAGTAGGCGGCAGTTCAGTGAACACTTCCAGGCTCAGGCGTGCGCCGCCACGGGTGATCAGCATGTACAGCACGGAAATCAACGGCACGCTGGCCAGCAACGCGCCAGCCCATACCAACGTGGTCAAAACCAGACTGCGCAGGGCTCGGCCTTCGAACTTGCGCTGCAAGCTCGGCATGGCCTTGATAGGGGAAGTCAGGTTCGTCATTATTTTTGACCCCGTTGTGCGTAGAGCATGATCATCGAGCCGAGGATGTTCACCAGCAGCGTGATGAACATCAGCACCAGGGCCGCGTACATCAACACCTCGACCTCGTTCGGGCCGGCTTCAGGGAAGTTCAGCGCAAGCAATGCCGCCAGGGTGTTGGCCGGTGCAAACAGCGACAGGGAGATGTTGTTCGCGTTACCCACCAGCATCGCCAGGGCCATGGTTTCACCCAATGCGCGCCCGAGGCCCAACACCAGGGAACCGAAGATGCCGGTGGCCGCAGACGGCACCATCACCTTGAGAATCGCTTCCCAGTGGGTGGTGCCCATGCCGTAGGCTGCTTGCTTGGTTTTCATCGGGACCGCCGTAAGGGCGTCCTGGGAAACGGCAGCGATGGTCGGCAAAATCATGATGGCCAGTACCAGCGCGGCCGGCAGCAAACCGGGCCCGCTCAGGGACGTGCCGAAAAGGGGATCCAGCCGAGTTCAGAGTTCAGCCACGCGGTCAGCGGGCGGATGGCTGGGATCACTACGTAAATACCCACAGGCCGTAGACGACGCTGGGGATGGCTGCAAGCAGTTCGACGATGGTGCGAAACACCGCCGCCAGTTTTGCCGGCAGGAAATCCTGGGTGAGAAAAATCGCCATGCTGACGCCGAAGAAACCTGCGATCAACAACGCGATAAAGGCACTGTACAGCGTGCCCCAAATGGCCGGCAAAATGCCGTACTTGCCTTGGTTAACGTCCCAAACGCTACCGAAAATAACGTCCAGGCCGTGCTTTTCCATACCTGGAAGCGCCTTGCGACCTACTTCGAACACCAGTGCGAAGACCAGTGCCAACACCAGCACTACGCCTATGCGTGCAAGCGCACGGAAGGTGCGATCAACCAGGAAGTCTTTGGTAGACGGTGGCTGGCAAGCAGAGTCCGGGTTAACCGGTACGACAAAAGGTGTGTTCATTGGCTAGTTCCGAAACAGGGAAACTCCATCGGCGTGGCGGTTAGCACACGCCGATGGAGGTCTCGCGAGCGTTACTTGATGTTGGCTGACGCTTTGCGAACCTGATCGACTACCGACTGTGGCAGCGGGATGTAGCCCATCGAGTCAGCGATCTTCTGACCTTCGGTCAGGCTGTACTCGACCATTTCACGCATGGCCTTGGCTTTGGCTGGGTTGCCGTTGTCCTTGCGGAAGATCATCCAGGTGTAGGTGGTGATCGGGTAGGACTTGGCACCGGCCGGGTCCGGCAGCCAGGCGATCAAGTTTTCCGGCATGGTCACCGCAGCCAGAGCTTCGGCACCGCTTTCAGCGTTAGGCACTACGTAGTGGCCAGCCTTGTTCTGCAGTTCGGCGAAGTCGACCTTGGCCAGCTTGGCAAAACCGTACTCGATGTAACCGATGGCGCCTGGGGTCTGGCGAACGGTGGCGGTGACGCCGTCGTTTTTCGGCGATTTGATGAATTTGTCAGTGGCAGGCCAGTTGACGGTGTTGCCTTCGCCCAATTCAGTCTTGAACTCGGCGTTGATGGCTGCCAAGTGCTTGGTGAAGACCGCAGTGGTACCGCTGGAGTCAGCACGTACAACAACGGTGATCGGCGTGTCAGTCAGCTTGATGCCTGGGTTGGCGGCGACGATCTGCGGATCGTTCCACTTGGTGATCTTGCCCAGGAAGATGTTGGAGTACACATCGCGCGGCAGCTTCAGACCTTTAGGGTTACCCGGCAGGTTGTAGGCCAATACGATTTCACCGGCGGTCATCGGCAGCAACTGCGCGCCTTCAGCAACCTTGGCGATGTCTTCGTCTTTCATGGCCGAGTCGCTGGCTGCGAAATCAACGGTCTTGTTCAGGAAGTCCTGCACACCCGCGCCACTACCCTTGGATTGGTAGTCAACGGTCACACCTGGGGTTTTCTTGCTGAAATCCTTGAACCAGGTGAGGTAGATCGGGGCAGGAAAACTTGCGCCAGAGCCGGTCAGGCGGATGCTTTCGGCAGCAAACACCGAGGAGGCACTAAGAGAAACCGCGACGGCGAGTGCAGCAGACTTCATCAGACGTTTCATTCAGGAAAATCCTTGTGATTTCGGGCTCGGGCACTCTGCAACATTCTTGTTACGCTTTTATGAACGTGGAATGGCAAAACGCCGTCTTGTCCCCTTCTACCCCCGCAAAAAGGCATTTTGATGTCATTGGTTGGTAACAGAATGCGACTAAGACTTTGCCATCTCCCCCCACGTGAGCTACGCCCATGTCCTCAGTAGAAGACGCCTTGATGCAGCGCATCCACCGCGAATTGCTGGATCACAGCGACGAAGAGCTGGAACTGGAACTGTCCGAAGACGGGCATGACCTCAACGCGCTGTTCGATGAACACGTCGGTGAAAGCAGCGAAAAAGCCGCCCGCAGGATTTATTTCAGCGAACTGTTCCGCCTGCAGGGCGAACTGGTGAAATTGCAGAGTTGGGTGGTCAAGACCGGCCACAAAGTCGTGATTTTGTTCGAAGGCCGCGATGCCGCCGGTAAAGGCGGCGTGATCAAGCGTATTACCCAACGCCTCAACCCCCGAGTGTGCCGCGTGGCTGCCCTGCCCGCGCCGAATGACCGTGAACAGACCCAGTGGTACTTCCAGCGCTACGTCTCGCACCTTCCGGCCGCCGGCGAAATCGTGCTGTTCGACCGCAGTTGGTACAACCGCGCCGGTGTCGAGCAGGTGATGGGCTTTGCAACGACGACCAGTACGAGGAATTCTTCCGCACCGTGCCGGAATTCGAGCGCATGCTGGCCCGCTCCGGTATCCAACTGATCAAGTACTGGTTCTCCATCTCCGACCAGGAACAGCACCTGCGCTTTCTAAGCCGCATTCACGACCCGCTCAAGCAGTGGAAACTCAGCCCCATGGACTTGGAGTCCCGTCGACGCTGGGAGGCCTACACCAAGGCCAAGGAGATCATGCTCGAGCGCACCCACATCGCCGAAGCGCCATGGTGGGTGGTGCAGGCCGATGACAAGAAGAAAGCCCGGCTCAACTGCATCAACCACCTGTTGAACCAGATGCCCTACGAAGAAGTGCAGCTGCCGGTGATCGAACTGCCGCAACGCGTGCGGCATGAAGAGTATTCGCGCAGCCCCACACCGCCCGAACTGATCGTGCCGCAGTTGTACTGATCCGAACACGCTGTGGGACTGAGGGGAACACACCGCTAATCCCTGTGGGAGCGGGCTTGCTCGCGAATACGAAGTGTCAGCCACCGCATGAGGTGACTGATCCAACGCTTTCGCGAGCAAGCCCGCTCCCACAGTTGATTGCATTTCAGGGGAGAAACTCCGTCAGGCGCGCGCACCGATCAGCACCAGCACCCCGCCCCATTGCGTCACTCGGATCGGCAGGCTTTGCTCCAGCGCCTCCAGGGTCTGGCGCGCATCGTCCAACGGAAACCGCCCCGTCACCCGCAACCCCGCCACCTTGGCATCTAGCCGCACGATGCCACTGCGATACGGCCGGATCGCGTCCACCACCGTGGCCAACGTCTGGTTACGCACCACCAGCCAGCCGTCCAGCCAAGCGGTCTCCGTTGTCGCCATGGGCACTTGGGTCAGGACTCGTTGGTGGTCGAACAACGTACTCTGGTGCATGCCGATCCGTTGCTGGGCGCCGCCCTCAAAGTGCAGCACCGCGTCGGCGTCGAGGGTAACCAGGCGCATGGCACTGCCCTGCTCGCTCAGCATCAGCCGGCCACTGGTAGCACTGACCCGGCCGGCGCGGGTGTTGACCTGCAACGGGCGCAGCACGTCCACCAGCATTTCACCGGCACGCAACTCAAGGCTGCGTGGGTCGGCTGACAATTTGGAAACCACCTGGCTACGGGCATTGAGCTTGAGCATGCTGCCGTCCGCCAGTTGCCAGGTGCGGCGTTCGGCGGTGCCCGTGGCGTAGGTCTGCCCCGCCTCTTCAAAGCGCGACACCCAGCCCACTCCCGCCGCCAACCCCACCGCACACAAGCTGGTGCGCAGGAACGCGCGGCGGCTGTTGGGTTGCTCCAGGCTGCGCAACAACTGCGCGCTGGAGCGCCCGCGCCAGGGCGAGGCCTTCAACTGGTCAAGGCCGGCAATAAGCTGCTGGTACACCTGGCGGTGATGGGCCGACGTGCCGCGCCACTCATCCAGCGCCTCCTGCTGTGCGGGGGTGAACTCGCCGGACTGGATCTGCACCAGCCAACCGATGGCCTCCTCGGCCACCGGGTCGTTCAACGGGTGTTTGCTCACTCGCTCAGCCCCAGGTAACAGGCGCGCAACGCCTGGGTCATCAACTGGTGGATACGCCCCAGCGACAGGCCCAAACGTTCGCTGATCTGGGTGTACGTCATGCCATCCAACTGGCTGTGCACGAACACGGCCTTGGCCTGCCCCGACAACCCATCCAACAGACGGTCAATCGCCAGCAGGCTCTCGATCAGGATCAACTGTTCCTGGGGTGACGGATGCACGTGCTCGGGCACTTCGGCAAGAATCTGCAAGTAGGCCCGCTCCAAGTCACGCCGACGCCAACTCTCGTACATCAGGCGTTGGGCGATGGTGGTCAACAGCGCGCGCGGTTCGCGGATAGCCGTCGGATCGGGCAGCATCCAGACCTTGAGGAAGGTCTCGGCGGCGATGTCTTCTGCGCTATGGCTGCAACCGGTGCGGTAGGACAAGCGCGCGCACAGCCAGCTGTAGTGCTGCTGGAAGATCTGCCCGATAAGTCGGGTCTTGAGCAAGGCATTCGGGTCCATAGGTCCATAATCTTCATGGACTGCACACGCCAGCGGACAAGTGGTGGTGGGCCTGTCGGGTTGAGGTAGACCTGCATCCAGGCAGGTGAATCCAGTTTGCCCCAGTGGGCATCACCAGATAAAAGAATAAAAAAAGTTAACAAACTGCATTTTTTGCATAACCTTCATCGGGCTTACGGGCACGACGAAGCACCGCCTGCAGCCGTCGCAGGCGGTGACGAAACGCGGTCAGTGAGTGGCCAATTGCGCCTCGACGCGTTCCTGCTGGCGCAGCGGTCGCACCAACCAGGTCACCACCGCGGTCAGCACCAGCAGGATCACCGCCAACGCCCACAGCACGCCATGGAAGGCGCTGTCGTAGCCGCCGATAAACAGGCTGTGCACAGTGCCGGCCTGTTCAGTGCCCAAGGCTTGCAATGAACCGGTGAGATTGCCGGCAGCCACTTCATCGATCCAGCGTTGCAAGGTGGTTGGATCCGGTGCCAGGCGGCTCAAAGTGCCGCGCAGTTGGCTATCGAGCAAGGTCGCCAACAACGAGCCATACAACGCCACCGCAATCGCCTCACTGCCCAGACGAAAGGTGTTGAGCAAACCGGCGGCCATCCCGGCCTTCTGCTCCGGCACCGTCTTCAACGCCAGGCCATCCACCAGACCCGCCGACAGCCCCATGCCGATACCCACCAGCAACAATGGCAACGCCAATTGCCACAGGGTCACGCCGACCTGGCTGACCAATGCCAACGCCACCACGCCCACCAGCAACGCAATCAGGCTGGCCTGGAGAATGCCGATCGCCGACACCCCGCGCGCCGCCCACTTGCCCGCCAGGATCGGGCAAAACAGCATCGGCACCGTCAGCAGCAGCATCGCCAGGCCCGCATGGGTCGCGCTCAATTGCAGCACGCCGAACAGGTAGCTCGGCAGGTACGTCAGCAACGTCACAAAGCCAAACGACGCCGCCACGGTGACCAGCGCCAGCCCCACGAACGGGCCACTCGACAGCAACGACAGGTCGAGCATTGGCTGCAAGTGACGCCGCTCCTGCCAAGTGAACACCGCCAGCAACACCGCCGACACGGCCACCAGGCCGAGCACGCCCGGGCTGGTCCACCCCATTGCGAGCCCTGCACGATAGCGACCATCAACGCCAACAACGCCAGTACAAACAGCGTCGCGCCCGGCACATCGAACCGTGCGGTGCGCTCAGCCAGTTGCCCGTCTCGGGTGATCAATGGGCTACCCAGCAACACAATCACCAGCGTTACCGCATGCGCCCAGAAAATCGCGCGCCAACCGACGCTGTCTAGCAGCAGCCCGGACAACGTCGGGCCCAGGCTCACCCCCAGCCCTGCCACCGTGCCGAACAAGGCGAACGCCCGCAGCCGCGCCGGGCCGTCAAAGTGGGTGGACAAAATGGCGATGCCGCACGAGAAAATCGCCGCCGCCCCAATACCCGCCAGCCCCCGCGCCACGTCCAGCAACCAGGCGCTCTCGGCCACTGCCGACAGCACCGAAGCCACCACATACAGCGACGCACCGGCCACGAAGCAGCGCTTGCGCCCGAGCCGATCCGCCAGCGCACCCCACGCCAGGGTGAAGCAGGCAAAGGCCAGGTTGAAGGCGTTGACCACCCATTGCAGGCTGGTCAGCGGCGCCTGGATATCCGCGCCAATCGCCGGCAGCGCCAGGGCCGTACCGGAGATGGAGCTGGGCACGACGAAGATCGCCAGCAGGATGATGCTGAGTAGAGCCGTATCGGCAAACGAGTTTTTCATGGGTCCTTCCAAGGTCAGGTTGAAGTGAAGCCGTGCACCGGCAAGCGGGCAGGACGGCGCAAGATGATGCCGTCGACCCAGGGCACCTGGTCCGCCGGCACCGCCAGGCGCAGGTTGGGAAAGCGCTGCAGCAAAATCTGCAACACCGTGGTGATTTCCAGCCGGGCCAACGCCGCGCCCATGCAGTTGTGCATGCCGTAGCCGAACTGCAAATGCCGCGCATCGTTGCGGTCCAGGCGTATCACCAAGGGGTCTGGGAATACCGCCGGGTCACGGTTGGCGGCAAACGCATCGGCATAGATGATGCTGCCCTCGGGGATCAGCCCCAAGGTCCTTCCAGGTCGACGCTGGCCAGACGCGGGAAGGTCGAGATGGTGCCCAACGGGATTACCCGAAGCAGCTCTTCCACTGCATTGGGGACCAGCGCCGGATCGTCGACCAATTGCTGCCACAACTGCGGCGCGGCCAACAGGGTGTACACCGACTTGGTCAGCACGGTGAGGATGTTCTGGTCCCCGCCGATCAACACCCCGAGCAAAATGCCCACCAGTTCCTTGTCATTGAGCGGCGGTTCGCTGTCGGCACGGGTGGCAACAAACCGCTGGATCAGGCCATCCGGGTCGGTGGGCCGTGCGCCAGTGACCAGGTCGGTCAGGTAGTTGTATACGCCCCAGAACTGGTTCAACAGCTCCGGCACATCGGCATCTGACGCCACCTGCACGGTGTGGCTCAAGGGCCGGTAGTACTCGCGGTCACTCAAGGGAATGCCAAGCAACTGGCAGTCGACGGTCGCCGGGATATGGTCGAGTACCTGGGCAAACAGGTCCGCGCCAGGAGCCTGGCGTTGCAGTACGTCGAGGCGTGTGTGGGTGGCTTGCTCAGTTTTTTCCCGCAGCACCGCGACGCCACTGGGGCTGAAATCCCGGGCGACTACCTTACGCAGGCGACCGTGATCGGGAATGTCGTTGTTCAGCAGCAATTCCGGCGGCGTGATGGTGGGCAGGAAACTCGCGCCGTCCTCTTCGTTGCACGGGGCACGGATCGCGCGGTTGTCCAGCAACAAGGCCTGCACATGTTCGTAGCGGGTCAAGTGAAAGGCCAGGTGACCGCTGGGCAGCAGAATCCTCGGCAAGCCATTGGCCGGACTGGCGAGTTGATAAGCCGGCGGCGCATCCAGGTTGGGAATGCGCGCAACGGTGACCTGGGGTTCGGCACTCACGGCAATATTCATCAGGCAGTCTCCACGGCGGGTTGCAACAGGCTGACGCCGGTGAGGCGCTGCAACTGGGCAAGGGCCTGGTGGTTGTCGGTGAAGTGCAATACTTGCCAACCCAAGGCGGCGGCGGCTTCGATGTTCTCGGCCACGTCGTCGATCAGCAGGCTGTGCCTGGCGGCGACGCCAGAACGCTCGATGGCCACCTGGAAGAATGCCGCCTCCGGCTTGCGGGTGCGTTCCCGGCTGGAGTCGACAATCAGGTCGACCACCGCGTCCAGGCCCACCATGGCACGCCAGTGCTGCTCCCACTCCACTACGTTATTGGTGAGGATGCCGACACGAAAACCGGCGCGTTTGAGTGCCCGTACGGCTGCAATCAGGGGCGCATTGGGTGGCACACCTGCAAACCATTGTTCGCCGAAAGACTGCAAGCGGGCGCGGCTCAAGTCGATCTGCGGATCGCGTCGGCGCAGCGCCTGCTCCAGCCGCTGCCCCCAGTCCTGCTCGGTCAGCAAGGCACTTTCTACCGGCGCCAGCATTGGCACGCCAAGGTCATCGGCCACATCGCTCATGGCCTGTTGCAACACCCGTGGCGCAAGACCGGTCTTGACCTGGTACTGCTCGAACAGCGCCGGAATCGGTGGCGACAGCACGCCGCCAAAATCAAACCAGACAAACTGCACGTCACTCATCGCACACCCCCTGCTACCAGCGCCAATGGCGGGTTGGCAACCACGGGCAGCAACTCCATCTCGGCAGTGGCGATCACGGCCCCGCCCTGCTCCACATCCAATGCCAGGGTGATGCGCCCGTGTTCGTCACGGGCCAGACGGTTGAGATCGGCGCGCACGCGCGTGGGCAAACCAAACTCGCCAAACCGGGTGAATACCACGTGGCAACTGGACAGCAGCAATTGCTCGGGGCCGGTCTGCAACTGCCGGTCAGCCACCACCAGGGCGACCTGGCGGAAGCCTTCGAGCAGCAACATGCCGGGGATATGGTCCAGCGGGTGGTCGAAGATCGCCGGGTTGTTCAGGTCGACAATCAGCGGGGCCACCAGGTTTTCGGCGCCCTGCTCCAAGTCGCGGCCCAGCACCACATTGTTCAACCAGTGACGGCCCACGGCAGCGGGACTCAACGGCGCTGGCAGCTGTGCCAACGGGTCGGCATCGGCCGGTATGGCCGCCAGGCCACGGGCGCGCATCTTGTTCCACGCAGCCGTACTCATCCAGCGGATGCTCATGCGCTCATGACGCGCCGCGACTTCGCCATTGATGCTCAGCGACATATTCAGCGTGACGCCACTGCGTTCGCCGTGGCGCAAATACTCATCGACCACATACACATCGATTTCCGCCGACGCCGGACGGTCACCCACTACCAGCAGACTACGCTCGATAACACGAGTGACGCTGTCCAAGTAGATGAACTTGTCTTGGGCACTGACATCCAGGAACGCATGGGAAATATAGATCGACGCTTGGCGGAATACTTCCAGCAACAACAACATGTCGTAGTGCGCGGCACGGTGAGTATGTTCACTGAAGTAACTGTGGGTGCGCGGTAGTTGTGCGCTGCAGCGAAAGTGTCCGTCTTTCACCAGTTCCGCGCCTGTCAGGAACACTTCACTGACCGCAGCACGGTGCACCATGCTGCGTGGCACGGTGTTTTCACAACGTGCCGGCGACACGGGGCTGGCTTGATTTACAACCGACAATTCAGACATGGGCATCTGTCTCCTGATGAGCTTTTCCGTAAGCGTGCAGACCGCTCTGCCAATTCGACGCTTCGAACTTTGCAGGCTTTGCGCGGACAACCGGTGCTGGCTGTCAGTACCCTTGTGCAGATACTCCCTTATATTTTCACTGCGCACTTAGATCAGTTTGATCGAAGCTTATGCGCTCAACAAAATCATCTAGCCACCGAACTAAGTGTTCTAACTTAGTACTGAAAATCTGCCGGCGAAGTTGCTCAAGGTCGTAAAGAACATCACGACCCGGAGCAGATTTGCATGTTGAAAACAGGATTCACCCTGGCGCCGCTGGCCTGCGCTTTGGCCTTGGGCGGCCTGGCGCTGCCGACGCTGGCGTTGGCCCAAACGGATGCGGCGTCGGTGCAAAGCGTCATCGACTTCAATATCCCCGCAGGCCCTCTGGACGAAGTGCTGCTGAGCATTTCGCAACAGAGCGGCCATCCGATTGCGTTCGACCCACCCTTGGTAGAAGGCCACGCGAGTCGTTCGATCCAGGGGCGCTTGAGCCAGGAACAGGCATTGGGGATTGCCTTGAGCGGCTCGCAGTTGGGGTTCAGCCAGACCGCCAGCGGCGCAGTGTTGATTCACCGGTTGGCCACCAACACCGCACCGGCGGCGGCAATCAGCAGCGAGCCCCAGGCGCCAAGGCTTAAATCTGTCGAGGTCATCGGTACCCGGCGCAGCGACGTGACCGCCCTGCAAAGCTCGGCCCCGGTGGATGTGATCAGCAGCGAACAGCTGGAACGCGCTGGCACCGACAACCTGGCCAAGGCCCTGGAAACCCTGGTGCCTTCGGTGAACTACCCGCAGGTCAACGGCACCGACGGCGTGTCATCGCAGCGGCCGGTGTCGTTGCGCGGGTTGGCGGCCGATCAGGTGCTGGTGCTGGTCAACGGCAAGCGTCGGCATGCCTCGGCCTTCGTCAATACCAAGGCCACCATCGGCCGCGGCTCGCAGTCAGTGGACCTGTCGACCATCCCCGTGAGCGCCGTTGACCATATCGAAGTGTTGCGCGATGGCGCCTCGGCCCAATACGGCTCGGACGCGATTGCCGGGGTGATCAATATTGTGCTCAAGGAGGAGGACCACGGCGGCGCGGTGCAAAGCACCTTTGGCAAGTACACCAAGGGCGACGGTTTTCGCCGTTCAGTAGGCGGATGGACCGGTTTTACCTTGCCCGGCGACGGCTTCCTCACCCTCAGCGGCGAGGGCCTGCGCAGCGAACGCACGTCCACCGGCGGCACCGATGGCCGCCAGTTCTACCCCACTGGCGATGCCCGCGAAGCAGACGCCGACCGGCACTGGCGCTACGGTTCGCCGGGCCTTGAGGATTGGAACCTGGCCCTTAATACAGGCCTGTCATTGAACGACAGCGTCGACCTCTACGGCTTCGCCACCTACCAGGACCGTACCGGCGAATCCCAAGCCACCTTTCGGCGCCCTATCGACCCCAACAACTTGACCGCTGTGTACCCCAACGGCTTTCTGCCGCTGCTGGACGTACGCTCGCGAGACGCCTCGGTTACCGGCGGCGTGAAGATCCGCGATGACAGCCTCGGCACCTTCGACCTCAGCGCCAACTATGGGCGCAACCGCATTGACTATCACCTCAGTGACTCGCTCAACGCCAGCCTCGGCCCGAGCAGCCCGACCAGCTTCAATGCGGGTGCGCTGGTCAATGAGCAAACCAACGTCGGTCTCGATCACGTAAAGGAATTCAACGTGGGTTAGGGGCGGGCCCGCTGGTATTTTCCAGCGGCCTGGCATGGCGCAACGAATCGTATGAAGTGATTGCCGGCGACCTCGCCTCCTGGACCCACGGCACCGCCCTGCCCACCCGCGCCGGCGGCGCCCAGGGCTTCCCCGGCACCCAGGACAGTGACGAAGGCCGTTATGCGCGCCATGTGTTCGGTGGTTACCTGGGCCTGGAGCAGCAAGTCACCGAGAAACTGCAACTGGGCCTGGCCGGGCGCAGCGAGCACTACGATGACTTCGGCACCACCACCACCGGCAAATTTTCCGCACGCTATGACTTCACGCCGCAGTGGGGCCTGCGTTCGACCCTGAGCAGCGGCTATCGCGCCCCGACGCTCGGCCAGATCGGCACCTCGGCGACCCAGACCGAGTTCAAGGCCGGCGACCCCACCGCGTATCAAGTGGGCACCGTCAGCGTGAACACACCGGTTGCGCGTGCGCTTGGCGCCACCGACCTGAAACCGGAGAAGTCCACCAGCCTGTCCCTCGGCGTGGTGTGGCAGCCGACTGAGCGGGGCAGCGTCAGCGTGGATGCGTACCACATTCGCATCAAGGACCGTATCGCCCTGTCGGAAACCCTCAGCGGCACCCAGGTCAGCCAGATCCTGGCCAATGAAGGCTACGGCAACTACTCCGGCGTGAGCTTTTTCACCAATGCCCTGGACACCAAGACCAGCGGCGTTGACGTGGCCGCCCACTATCGTCTGGACCTGGCGGACGCCAGCCAACTGACCCTCAACGGCGCCTTCAACTACAGCAAGACCCAGGTCACCGATATCAAGGACAACCCCGGCCCGTTGGCAGGTACCGGTATCACCCTGATCAACCGCGAAGCCCTCAGCTATGTGGAAAGCGCTTCGCCCAACAGCAAGCTGATCCTCGGAGCCGACTGGCGCAAAGGTGCGTGGCAGGCCAGCTGGAACACCATTCGCTACGGCACCTACACCCTTGACTCCAACCTCGGCGAAGCCCGCGACCAGACCTTTTCCGCGCAATGGGTGAGCAACGCCAGCGTGTCCTACGACATCAACCAGGCACTGACCCTGACCCTGGGCGGCAACAACATCTTTGACAGCTACCCGGACAAGATCGACGTGGCGAACCGCTTTGTCGGCGGGCGCGTGGCGTACCAAAGCATCTCCCCGGCGGGTGCCGAAGGCGCCTTCTACTACGTGAAAGCCGACTACCGCTTCTGAGGACTTCCCATGAGTTTTGATCCTGTGCGTTTTATCCAAGTGTTCGAACATGACTTTGCCCAAGCCAAGCAGTTATTGATCAAGCACCAGGTGTTGTCGGCCAATGAGGCGGGGAATATCAGCCTGCGCATTCCCGGCGAGCAGCGGCTGGTGATTGCCTCGCTGAGCGGTGCGGACAGTGGCGTGTCAGCGATCGTGGATTTCGACTTGCAGCACAGCCAGGGCAGCCTGACCGACAACCTCAAGGAAGTGGCGGCGCTGCATGTGGCGATCTACCGCGAACGGCCACAGGTGAATGCGGTGATTCATACGCACTCGCCGTATCTGACGGCGTTTGCAATTGCCGGGCGACCGTTGCGGGCGCACGCCTCGCAATTGTTGGGCATTCTCGACGAAGACCAGGAGATCCCGTTGACCGCTTGGGGCCCGCGTTACGCACCGGAGCCAGTTGTGGCGGCCCTGCGCGAACACCCGCGTGCACCGGCCGCGCTGTTGTTGAATCACGGGCCGTTTGCCTGGTCGGAGCGCGATGTGTTGGCGGCGACGCGGCTGCTGATCAATCTGGAAGAAGCGGCCTACCTGACGTTCCTGGCGGCCCAGCTCGGCACGCCGCAGCCGTTTCCGCAGGCGCGGCACAGCGTTCGCGCCTGGGCTGGAGCGCCCCATGACGGCTGCTCCGCGATCCACCTGTGGGAGCTGGCTTGCCTGCGATGGCGCCCGCTCAATCAACCACCTTCCATCAGGTACAACTCAGCCCACTTGTGGGAGCGGGCTTGCTCGCGAAGACGGCATTCGAGCCGCAGCGTCTGTTGGATCAGCCCAAGGACATATCCATGCCTCCTTGGCGCTGGTTGCTTTATTGGCCTTTAGCGCTCTCCCGGCTTTCGCGGAGCCCCTTCTGGAACGTGCGCAATCGCGCGGCACCTTGAACGTTTGCACCAGCGATGAATTCCCACCCTTCAAAACGCTGGACGCCCAGGGCAAGCCCTCCGGCCTGATCATGGATTTGATCGTCGACTTGCAACAGCAGCTCTCCGTCCGTGTCGGCCAGGCGCTGAAGCTGTCTCTGGTGCAGGTCAATCCGCTGAACCGCTTGCTGTTCCTCGACCAAGGCCGCTGCGAAGTCCTGGTCACGTCCTTGCTCGACACCCCCGCGCGTCGCCGCGAAGTGGATTTTGCCAGCCCCGGTTTCTACAGCTCGGCGGCCACGGTCTTCGCACCTAAGTCCACGGCTGTACCCGATTGGGAGAGCCTGAGGGGCAAGACCCTTTGCGCGCCCGCCACCAGTGTGTGGGTGCGACCATTCGAAAACCGCTACGGGGTACAGTTCGCTTCGTTCAACGGTACCGCCGAGGTGCGCAAGGCCGTGGCCGACAGCCGCTGCCTGGGCGCGATGGGCGACGATGCGTTGTACAGCGCCCTTGCTCGCCAGCCCGAGTGGGCCGATTACGAGGTTAAGCTGCCAGGCCAAGACCCGGCACCGTGGGGCATTGCGCTGCGCAAGGGGCAGCCTGAGTTGCTGGCGGCGGTGTCGGAAATTGTCGAAGGCTGGCACGCCAACGGGTTGATCATCCAACTGGAACAGCGTTACGGCCTGGCGCCAAATGCCTGGGTGGCGCAGCAGCATTCGCAGGCACGGCATGAGTGAGATCAGTCTGCGTCTGTGGCTGGAGCAGCATGGCGTGCTGCTGAGCATTGTGTGGGACCCGATGGACCGTCAGCGCTTCCTGCTGGGCCTGGGCCTGACCTTGGGGTTGTCGGTGGCAAGCATTGGGCTGTCGCTGATCCTCGGGGTATTTGGCGCGGCCGGCCTGGGTGCGCGTCGCCCGCTGTGGCGCGGCATCAGCAGCGCTTACGTCGCGTTGTTTCGCAATACGCCACTGCTGGTACAGCTGTTCTTTTTCTACTTCGGCGTCGGTGCGCTACTGCCTTTGGTGGACGGCGTGCGCCTGCTCAATGGCACGCAATGGGCGATCATCGTTATCGGCCTGCACAACGGCGCGTTCCAGGCGCAGAACCTGCGCGCCGGGATCGACGCCGTCCCGCACTCCACGCTGCAAGCGGCGGCCGCCCTCGGGCTGCAGGGCCGTACGGTGTTAGTGCATATCGTGCTGCCGCTGGCCCTGCGCAACAGCCTGCCGGCGATGGGCAATACGGTGGTGCAGACCATCAAGTCCACCTCGATTGCCTACGCAATTGCGGTACCGGAACTGCTCTATGCGAGCAACCGGATCTGGTCCGACAACTTTAACGTCGCCGAGATGATGCAGGTGCTGCTGGTGGTCTGGCTGCTGTTGATCGGCGTCAGCAGTTGGCTGCTGCGCCGCCTGGAAGCGCGCCTGCGCTTGCCCGGCCAGGAGTTGCCCGATGCTGCCTGAACCGTTGCTGTTGCTGTGGCAGTGGGCGCCGGCGCTGTTGCAAGGCTTTGGCCTGAATATCTTGATGGGCGTCACGGCGATGCTGGTGGCGACGCTGGCCGGTGTGTTGCTCGGCAGCTTGCAGGTCAGCGCCCAGCCAAACCTGCGCCGCAGCGCCGGCTACCTGAGCCGTCTACTGCGCAACCTGCCGTGGCTGGTGGTGATGTTCTACGTGGCCTACCTGTTGCCCTATGAAGTGCATTGGGCCGGGCGTTGGTGGCAGTTGCCGGACTGGCTCAAGGTCGCCCTCGGACTTGCGTTGCCCGCCATCGGCTATGTCTCGGAGATCGTGCGCGGCGCTGTGCGTGCGGTGCCCAGAGGCCAGTGGCAAGCCGCCCACGCCTTGGGGTTGAGCCACGGCCAGGCGCTGCGCTACGTGATCATCCCGCAGACCCTGCCGAGCCTGGTCGCGCCGTGGGTGAACCTGTATTGCGCGGTGACCATGTCCACTTCCCTGGCCAATCTGCTGGGGGTGGAAGAGCTGATGACCACCGTGCAATCGCACCTCTCCACCCAACTGCGCAGCGACCTGCTGTTGCCTGCCTACGGCTTGGTCTTCATCGCGTTCTTTCTTTACATCTACCCCTCTCCCGCCTGGCCAAACGGCTGGAGCGCTCATGAGCACCCAACGCATGCGTGACGACACTCTTCTGACCCACCTGGGACGCGATCCCGCCAGCCACGAAGGCAGCGTGAACACCCCGGTTTATCGCAGCTCCACCTTTATCTGGCCCGACACCAGCACCTTGCCAAACCACCTGCACAACGCCGATGACCCGCATTACCGCGGCCATATCTACGGGCGCAACGGCAACCCCACCACCGCCGCGTTCGAAGACGCGGTAGCGCAGTTGGAGGGTGGTTTTCGGGGCTGATCATGCCCAGCGGGCTGGCGTCGATTGTCGGCGCGGTGTTGGCGGTGGCACGGGCCGGCGACCATATCCTGGTGACCGACAATTGCTACTGGCATGCGCGCCAGGTGTTCGACCAGATCCTGCCGCGCTACGGCATCCAGGCCACATATTTTGCGCCGATGCTGGGCGAGGACATCGCCGGGTTGATCCAACCCAATACCCGCCTGGTGTACGCCGAAGCCCCCGGTTCCAGCACGTTTGAAGTGCAGGACATTCCCGCCCTCGCCCGTGCTGCCCACGCCCACGGTGCGCTGCTGATGCTGGACAACACCTGGGCCACGCCGCTGTTTTTCAAGGCGTTCGAACACGGCGTGGACATCTCGATCCACGCCGCCACCAAATACCTGGTGGGCCACAGCGACGCCATGCTTGGCGTGATCGTGACCACTGAGCCGTTGTACGCCGGTGTGCGCGAAACCGTGCGCCAATTGGGCTACATCGCCAGTGCCGATGACGCCTATCTCGGCCTGCGCGGCCTGCGTACCCTCGGCGTGCGTTTGCGCCAGCACCAAAGCAGCGCGTTGACCGTTGCGCGCTGGTTGCAACAGCGCCCGGAAGTCGCCCAGGTGCTGCATCCCGCGCTGCCTGGAGCCTCGGGGCACGCGATCTTCCAACGCGATTTTCTCGGTTCCACCGGCTTGTTCGGCGTAGTGCTCAAGCCCGCCCCCGAGCCACTGATCAACACCTTCCTCGAAAGCCTGCGCCTGTTTGCCATGGGCGCCAGTTGGGGCGGTTTCGAAAGCCTGATTCGCACACAGCAACGCCATCCCTCGGCACAGATCGCCCCCGGCGTGTTGCTGCGCCTGCATGTGGGCCTTGAGGCGGTCGAGGACTTGATCGCCGACCTGCAACAAGCCCTGGAACACCTGAGTGTCACCCAACCATCGTCACGGAGTCTGCCATGAGCCATGCCCTGCCCACCCACTACAGCATTTGCCCGCTGCTGGTCGCATCCAATCTCGCCGTGGAACTCGGCTGGCTGGATGAGGAATACCAACGCGTCGGCGCCGAAGCGATCTACCTGCGCTCGCTGCCCGACAACCAAGGCTGGCTGCCCCACTTCACCCACGGCGAATCACGCCTGGTCCGCGACGGCGGTGCAGTACCGGCGTTGTGGGCCCGTGCCGACCAGGCCGATACGCTGCTGGTGGCCACCACCGCCACCCAGCGTGCCGGCCAGGTACTGGTGCGTGCCGACGGTCGCATCCGCCAGGTCGCGGACTTGTTCGGCAAGCGCATTGGCGTGCCGGTGAGCCGCAACAAGGCGCGGGTGGATGTGCTCAAGGCCCTGGCCGAACACGGGTTGTTCAACGCGCTGCAACTGGCGGGGCTTGAGCCGTCGCAAGTGCGGTTGATCGAGCTTGAGGACGAAGGCGACCCCCACGCCTTGCAACCTGCGGTGCGGCCTTCGGCGTTCTGGTCGCAGCTGCATGGCCTGCACGGCAAGCCGGGGCATGAGGTGCGCGCCCTGGCCGAAGGCCGTGTGGACGCGGTGCATATCGCCGCCGGGCATGTACCCGCACTGCTCGCCAGCGGTGAATTCACCGTGATCGAAGACCTGGAACGCTACCCGGACTGGACCCTCAAGAACCACAACGGCCCCTACGCCACCACGGTCAACCGCGCCTTCGCCGAAGAACACCCGGACGTGGTGGTGGCCTTCCTGCGCGCCGCCATCCGTGCCGGACGCTGGATCAACAGCCACCGTGACGCGGCGGCCGAACTCTTCACCCGGGTCACCTTCTTGCCGGATGCCGCGTTTATCCGCAGCGCCATCGCCGAGCTGGATTTTGTGCCGCAACTGGGCCCGCAGAACCTTGCGGCCCTGGAGTTGAAGAAGGACTTCCTGGTGCAGCGCGGCTTCCTGCAGAACGATTTCAGCGTGCACGAATGGGCCCAACCCGATTTTCTCGCCAGAGCCCACGCCGGGCTCTGACGCCACACTTTGCCAAGGACAGACAATGATTGCTCAGTACCGCAAGACCCTGCTCGCCAGCTTGCTGGTGGCCGATTCAAGTTGGGCGGCACAGCCCGCCAGTTCCACCGAACCGCAACTGAGCAAAGTCGAAGTGGTCGGCGCTCGCGTGACAGAAGCCAGCGCCGCCATCGGCGAAGACAAGATCAGCAATACCCTGGCGATCTCGCACCAGGCACTGCAATCGGCCCCGGCCGGCACGTCAGGGTTGAAAATGCTCGAAGCGCTGCCGGGCTTCAACGTACAGGTCAACGATGCGTTGGGCTTGTACGAGTTCGGCAACTCGGTGTTTGTGCGCGCGTTCAACCTGCAACAGATCGGGTTTTCCATCGACGGTGTGCCGTTGGGCCGCACCGACCAGTTCGGCGGCAGCCCGATCTATCGCTATGTCGACAACGAAAACACCGAGCGTGTCACCGCCTCAACGGGGGCCGGCGATGTGTCGCAATCGGGTTATGCATCGTTGGGCCCGTACGTGGATTACCAAACCAGCAACCCCACGGTGGAGCCCGGCGTGAGCCTGTCCTACACACTGGGCAGCGACAGCCTGCGGCGCAGTTTCGTCAAGCTGCAAAGTGGCGAGTACCAGGGCCTGTCGGCGTATTTCAGCCGTTCGAAAATCGATGGCGACCTGTGGCGCGGCCCCGGCACCATCGACCGCGAGCACCTGGAAGCCAAGGTGCGCTACCGCTTCGGCGATCGCGATGAGGTGTGGCTGCGCGCAGTGCACAACTCGTTCTATGACTACGACTCGCCCTACGTCAGCATCGCCCAGTACGAGGGCACCGCCAATGACCCATTTGGCCGTTCGGGCCGTTACTTCGCCTACCTTGGCAGCCTGCCGGACCTGCCCGAAACCGTGCCCGGCGTGCGCTACAGCAACACCAACTACAACCAGTACTACAAACAGGCGGTGAACCAGCGGCGCGACACTCTTTACAGCCTGGGCGGCCAATTCGAAATCCGTCCGGACCTGCTCAACTACACCACCCTGTACTACGAGGCCAAGAAAGGCTTTGGTGTATCTCCCGAGGCGTACGCCACCTCGCTGGCGCTGCACAACGCCGAGGGCAACGTGGATGGATTGTTCGCGCCCAAGGGCGTGCAATACGGGCTGTCATCCCTCAGCGGCCATCGTTTTGGCGGGCGTACCGGGCTGCAATGGGACATCGGCCAGCACCAGATCGACACCGGCCTGTGGGCCGAGACCGATGTGTTCAACCGCCAGCAAGGACGCTACAACCTCACCGATGGCAGCCCGGACGGCACGCCGTTGTTCAACGAGCCGGTGCACCTGCAAGGGGATTTCAGCTCCACGCGCAATTCGCTGCAATACCACCTCAAGGACACCTGGACCCTGCTCGATGACCGCCTGCGCCTGCAGTTCGGGTTCAAGAGCCTGAACCTCAAGTACCGTATCGAGGGTTACCGCAACGCGGGCGACTACATCAACAACCGCGAGCCGCGCATCAGCACCCAGTGGAACGACGCGTTCCTACCTCAGGCCGGGCTGGTCTACAACCTGACCGACGACACCCAAGTGTTTGCGTCCTACTCGGAGAATATGGCCCTGCCCCGTGGCGCCGACGATATCTTCCGCGCCGCCAGCCCCAGCGCACCGCCACCGGATGCCGAACGGGCGAAGAACTACGAGGTGGGCTACCGCATCAATCGCCCCACCTTCAACGCCTCGTGGGCGCTGTACCGCACCGATTTCGACAACCGCCTGCAAGCCTTCGCCTCACCGGTGCCGGGCAGCAGCCAAGTGGAAACCTACTACCAGAACGTCGGCAAGGTGCAGGCCTATGGCACCGAGTTGAGCGGGCAGTGGAAGCCGCCGGTGCTAGCAGACAAGATCGTGCTTAACGGCAACTTGACCTATAACAAGTCCACGTTCCAGAACGATGCCGCCGGCCTGTCGATCCGCGACAACGACGTGCCCGACAGCCCGCGCTGGCTGGCCCAGGCCGGGGTCACCTATGAGCTGGCGCCGTGGGCGCTGCTGAATTTTTCGGCACGCTACATCGGCGAGCGCTACAGCAACTTCACCAACAGCGAATCGGTGCCCGGCTACACCCTGTACAACGCCTACCTGGACCTGGGTGGCGAGCAACTGCATTACGGTCCGCTGAAAAACGTGAAGCTGCGCTTCAACATCGACAACCTCTTTGACAAGGACTACCTGGGCTACATCCTCACCAGCACCAGCGGTCCCGCCGTGTTCCGTCCGGGCTCGCCGCGCACCTTCCAAAGCACCTTGAGCATGGAGTTCTGAACATGACCAAGCGCCTGCTGTTACTCGCCCTGCTGCCACTGCTGGCCAACGCCCAAACCACCGTCAGCCCGAACACCCTGGCCTTGCACCAACGCCTGTTGGTACTGGACAGCCACCTCGACACACCGCTCACGTTGACCCGACCCGGCTGGAACATTATCGAGCGCCACGACTATCGCCAGGACGGTAGCCAGGTCGACCTGCCGCGTATGCGCGAAGGCGGCCTGGATGGCGGCTTCTTCGCGGTCTATACCCCACAAGGCCCGCGTACCGAAGAAGGCCGCGCGTACGCCAGCGCTTATGGGTTGGCCACGCTCACGCGCATCCGTGATGTGATCGACCGCAACCCAGACAGCTTCGCCCTCGCCCTTACCGCCGACGATGGCCGGCGCATCGCAGCCCAGGGCAAGCGCGTGGTGTTTATCAGCATGGAAAACGCTGACCCGCTGAGTTCCGACCCGGAACTGCTGAACACCTACTACCGCCAAGGGTTGCGCATGCTCGGCCTGGTGCACTTCATGAACAACGACCTGGCGGATTCCGCCACCGCCCTGCCGGAATGGAAAGGCCTGAGCCCCAAGGGCCGTGACCTGGTGCAACGGGCCAACCGCCTGGGCATCCTGCTGGATGTGTCCCACGCCAGCGACGCGGTGTTCGACCAGATGCTGGCGTTGTCCACCGCACCGATCATTGCGTCCCACTCCAGCAGCCGTGCGGTCAACCCACACCCGCGCAACCTGGACGACAATCGCGTACGCCAATTGGCGGCCAAGGGCGGCGTGATCCAGGTCAACGCCTACAGCGACTACCTGATTCCGCTCAAGCAAAACCCGGAGCGCAACAAAGCCATGGCCGCCCTGGGTGCGCGTTTTCCACAACCTGGCCGCGCTGAGCCCGGAGCAGGTCAAGGACCTGTACCAGGAGCGCGACACGATCAACGAGCGCTTCGTCCAACCGAAAGCGGACCTAGATGTGTTCATGAAGCATTTGCTGCACCTGCTGGACGTGGCCGGGCCGGAGCATGTGGGGATCGGGGCGGACTGGGATGGCGGAGGTGGCCTTAGCGACCTGGAGGATGTGAGCCAATTGCCGGTGATTACACAACGGTTGTTGGATGCTGGGTACACCGAGCAGCAGGTGGGGAATATCTGGAGCGGAAACTTGCTCAGAGTGCTCCAGGCCGCACAGTCCGCAGCTTTGTAAACACAGATTGAAAATGTGGGAGCTGGCTTGCCTGCGATAGCGGTGTGCCAGGCAACACAAGTGCTAGCTGACCCACCGCTATCGCAGGCAAGCCAGCTCCCACATTTGGATGGCGGCGCCTCAGTTATTGCCAGCCGCCGCCCATCACTTTGTACAGGGTTACCCGGTTACTCTGCTCCGCCAGGCGCAGAGTGATCAGGTCCTGCTCGGCGCTGTACAACGAGCGTTGCGAATCCAGGGCTTCAAGATAGCTCTGCGAACCGGCGCGATAGAGCGCATCAGACAGCTCGAAGCTCTTTTGACTGGCGTCGGTCAACGCTTGCTGCGCAGCCAGTCGCTGTTCCAGGGTGCTGCGTACGGCCAAGGCATCCGCCACTTCCTTGAATGCGGTCTGCAGGGTCTGCTGATAGGTCTGCACCTGGATTTCCTTCTCCACCTTGGCCGCATCCAGCGTGGCGCGGTTACTGCCGGCGTCGAAGAACGGCACGCTGATGCTTGGCGCAAAGGTCCATGCACCGCTACCGGCCTTGAACAGACTGGACAACGCAGAACTCGCCGAACCGGCGTTCGCCGTCAAGCTGATGCTGGGAAAGAACGCCGCACGGGCCGCGCCGATATCGATATTGGCCGACTTGAGGCTGTGTTCCGCCGCCAGCACGTCGGGACGTCGCTGCAGCAGGCTCGACGGCAACTCAGCCGGGACTTGCACCAGCGCAGCCGCCGATTGCAGGTGGCTGCCTGGCAACAAGGCGTCGGGAACGTCACTGCCCACCAACAGGCGCAAGGCGTTACGGTCCTGGAGGATCTGGCTCTGGTACTCCGCTACGTCGCCCCGTGCCGATTCCACGGTGGTTTGCGCCTGGGCAACGGCCAGCGCCGCTGAACCGCCCAGTGCATGGCTGCGCTGGGTCAGTTCGTAGGTGGCCTGCTGGCTGGCCAGGGTGTCCTCGGCCAATTGCAGGCGCTCGTTGTCAGCGGCCAGGGTCAGCCAGGCGGTGCCCACCTCGGCCACCAGGCTGATTTGCGTGCTGCGCCGGGTTTCGGTCAGTGCAAGGTAGGCTTCCAGCGCCTCGTCCTGCAGGTTCTGCACGCGACCAAACACGTCCACTTCGTAACTGCTCAACCCCAGCTGCGCAGTGTAGTCGTGCGTGGTGCCGCTGCTGGCGGTACGCGCATGGGTGCCGCTGACACCCGCATCAATCGTTGGAAACGCCGCCGCGCGCTGGATGCGGTATTGGGCCTGGGCTTTCTCGATGTTCAGGCTGGCCAGGCGCAGGTCGCGGTTGTTCGCCAGGGCCAGGGTTTGCAGTTTGGCCAGGCGGCTGTCCGTGAAGAACTGCTGCCACTGGATATCCGCCGCGACGTCACCACTGACCGTTGCCTGCCATTCGGTCGGTACGGGGCCTCGGGCTGCTGGTAATCCGGCGCCAGGTTGATGCAGCCACTCAGGGCCAGTGTGGCCAGGATCGGCCAATAAAACCTAATCATGCGTCACCTTTCTGCGCGGTTTGGGTCACCGTACTGGTGCGCCCGAAACGGCGGCGGATCAGCACAAAGAACAACGGTACAAAGAAGATCCCCAACACCGTGGCGCTGAACATGCCGCCCAGCACGCCTGTACCGATGGCGCGGCGCCCCGCGGAACCTGCGCCGCTGCTGAGGGCCAGCGGCAATACGCCAAACATGAACGCCAGGGAGGTCATCAGGATCGGCCGCAGGCGTTGGCGCACGGCAATCAGTGTGGCTTCGCGCAGGCTGTTGCCCTGTTCCTGCAAGTGCTTGGCAAACTCGACGATCAGGATCGCGTTTTTCGCTGCCAGCCCCACGGTGGTCAGCAGCCCCACCTGGAAATACACGTCATTGCTCAGGCCGGTAAAGCGTGTAGCCAAGACCGCCCCAACCACACCCAGCGGCACCACCAGGATCACCGAAAACGGCACCGACCAACTCTCGTACAACGCCGCCAGGCACAGGAACACGAACAGCACCGACACCGCGTACAACAGCGGCGCCTGCGAGCCGGACAGCCGCAATTGGTAGGATTGCCCGGTCCACTCATAACCAATGCCCTGGGGCAGTTGCTTGGCAATCGCTTCAACCACATCCATTGCAACGCCAGAGCTCACCCCTGGCGCAGGGTCGCCCACCACTTCCAATGACGCGCTGCCGTTGTAGCGTTCCAGCAACGGCGAGCCGTAGCTCCACGAACTGCTGGCGAAGGATGAAAACGGCACCATCTCGTCGTTGCTGTTGCGCACGAACCATTGGTCCAGGTCCGCCGCCTGCATGCGCGAGTCGGCTGCGCCCTGTACGTACACCTTCTTCACACGGCCCTGGTTGAGGAAGTCATTCACGTAGCTGCCGCCGAGGGCGGTGGACAAGGTGCTGTTGATGTCGCTGGTGCTGAGGCTCAAGGCACCGGCCTTGCGGTCGTCGATGGTGACTTTCAGCTGCGGCGAATCATCCAGGCCGTTACTGCGCACGCCAAGCAGGCGTGGGTCCTTTTGCCAGCTCGATAAACTGTTCGCGTGCCGCCACCAAGGCGTCATGGCCCAGCCCACCCAGGTCCTTGAGCTGCAGGTCAAACCCCGAGCTCTGCCCCAGGCCACGCACCGCAGGCGGCAGCATGACGAACACATTGGCATCGCCAATACTCGACAGGGCCAAGGTGGCACGCTGGGCAATCGAGGCCGAATCCTGGCCGCTGGCCGTACGTTCACTCCAGTCCTTGAGGCGGATGAACGCACGCCCGGTGTTCTGGCTGTTCCCCCCGATACCCAAACCGCTGATGCTGATCATCGCCTCGACTTCCGGCTGCTTGAGCATGTACGCCTCAAACTGCGCCATGACCGCTTGCGTGCGGCTGTCGGTGGCGCCAACCGGCAATTGGATTTGCGCCATGAGGATGCCCTGGTCTTCATCCGGCAGGAACGAAGTCGGCAAGCTGGCATAACCGCCCGCCATGGCCAAGACCACCAAGGTGTACACCACCAGGCTGCGTTTGCCACGCTTCAATACGGCCCCGACCAGGCCTTCGTAGCGTGCCGAGCAACGTTCGAAACCACGGTTGAACCAGCCAAAGAAACCGCGCTGCGTGCCATGGGCATCCGTGGCTTTAAGCATCGTTGCGCACAGCGCGGGTGTGAGGGTCATCGCCACCAGCACCGAAAGCACCATGGCCGAAACGATGGTCACGGAAAACTGCCGGTAGATGATGCCGGTGGAACCGCCAAAAAACGCCATCGGGATAAACACCGCACTCAGCACCAGCGCGATACCCACCAGCGCGCTGGTGATTTCGGCCATGGACTTGCGTGTGGCCTCAAGGGCAGACAGCCCCTCTTCGCTCATCACCCGCTCAACGTTCTCAACCACCACGATGGCATCGTCCACCAGCAAGCCGATGGCGAGCACCATGGCGAACATGGTCAGTGTGTTGATGGAGTACCCGAACAACGCCAGCACGCCAAAGGTACCGAGCAACACCACCGGCACGGTGATCGCAGGGATGAGCGTGGCCCGCAGGTTCTGCAGGAACAGGAACATGATCAGCACCACCAGCACGATGGCCTCGCCGAGCGACTTGACCACTTCCTCGATGGACAGGCTCACGAAGGGGGTAGTGTCGTAGGCAATCACATTGTTGAGCTGCATTTCGGTCGGGTAGTACGGTTCCATCTCCTTGAGCTTGGCCTTGACTGCCTCGCCGACTTTGAGCGCATTCGCGCCCGCCGCCAGTTGCACACCCATGGCGGCAGCGGGCTTGCCGTTGAGGGCCGAATTTACGTCGTAGCTCTCGCTGCCCAGTTCCACCGTGGCCACATCCCCCAGCAGCACAACAGCACCGTCACTGCTGGACTTGACCACTACTTGGCGAAACTCTTCGACGGTCTGCAGTTTGCTGCGCGCGGTGATGGTTGCGTTGAGCTGCTGGCCCTTGGCAGCCGGCAACGCGCCGAGTTGGCCGGCGGACACCTCAGTGTTTTGCGCTTCCAGGGCAGTGCTGACATCCGAAGGCATCAGCACATACTTTTCCAGCAAGGCCGGGTCGAGCCAGATACGCATGGCATAACCTGAGCCCAGGGTCCTCACCTCGCCGACCCCGTCAATACGGCTGATGGAGTCGAGCAACGTGCTGGAGATGTAGTCACCAATCTGGGTGCCGGTGACGCTGGGATTATCCGAGGCCAGCGCGGCGATCATCAGGAAGTCCGAACCGCCCTTGGTCACCGTCAAGCCTTCACTTTGTACCGACTGCGGCAAGCGTGATTCGGCCTGTTGCAGCTTGTTCTGCACTTGCATTTGCGCGACGTCCGGGTCGGTGCCGGCGCCAAAGGTCAGGTTGATACTGGCGCTGCCCGCCGAGCTGCTGGACGACGACATGTAGGTCAGGTTGTCCAGGCCGGTGAGTGCTTGCTCGATGACCTGGGTCACCGAGTCTTCGACGGTCTTGGCCGAGGCGCCGGTGTAGGTGGCCGAGATGCGCACTGTGGGGGTGCGATGTCCGGGTACTGCTCAAGCGGCAATTGGCTGATCGACAGCGCGCCGCCAAGCATGATCACGATGGCAATCACCCAGGCAAAAATCGGTCGATCAATAAAGAAACGCGCCATGCTCAACCCTCCTTCGCCAGTGCGCCGCTATCCACGGTCTGGGTTTGCACCTCGGCGCCGACGCGCACCTTCTGCCCGCCTTCGACGATCACCTGCTCCCCGGCCTGCAAACCGGCGGTCACCCACCACTGGTTGCCCACAGTACGGTCGACGGTAAGCACACGCTGCTCGACCTTGCCGTCGGCCACCACCAACACCGACGTCACGCCGCTGGCGCTGCGAGTGACGGCTTTTTGCGGGACGAGGATTGCCTGTTCATCGCGGGCCTGCTCCAGCTCGCCGCGTACGTACATACCCGGCAGCAGCAGGTGATCGGGGTTGGGAAATACCGCGCGCAAGGTCACGGTACCGGTGCTCTGGTTAACGCTGACACCGCTGAATGTGAGACGACCTTCGTGGTTGTAGGTGCTGCCATCGTCCAGTTTGAGGCTGATGCGCGCTTCGCCGTCGTCATTGGCCTGCAACACGCCGCTGGCCAGGTCGCGCTTGAGGCCGAGCAGTTCGCTGGTGGATTGAGTCACGTCGACGTAGAGCGGGTCGAGCTGCTGCACGGTGGTCAGCGCCGTGTCCTGGTTGGCCACCACCAGGGCGCCGGGGGTGACAGTGGAGGTTTCGATACGCCCGGCGACTGGCGAGCTGATGCGCGTGTAGGCCAGGTTGATGCGTGCGGTGTCAACGTCGGCCTGGGCGACCTGCACGTCTGCGCTGGCGGTCAACAACGTGGCCTCGGAATCCTCATAGGTCTGCTGGCTGATGGCGTCGATCTTCACCAGTTGCGCGTTACGCTTGGCGGTGGTTTGCGCCGATTTCAGGGTGGCGCGGGACTTGCTCAACGTGGCCTCGGCCTGGGCCAGCGCTGCCTTGTAGGGCGCGGCATCCAGTTGGTACAGCGCCTGGCCGACCTTGACCTCGGCACCTTCGACAAACAGGCGCTGCTGCACGATGCCGCCGACCTGAGGGCGAATCTCGGCGACCATGAACGCCTGGGTGCGTCCGGCCAGTTCGGTGGTCAGCACCTGGCTTTTCGGCTGCACTGTCAGCACCGTCACGGTGGGCGTGACGGCCTGCGGAGCCGGGTCACCGGCCGAGCAGCCACCGAGCACGGCGAGGATGATCACGCAAAGCAACACCGCGGCGGTTACCAGGTATTTGGCGAAGTATTTGGTCAACATATCTGCCTCTGCAAGACGGGATGGCGCAAGCCTTATCCCAATGCTGCAAGGCAAATGTGCAGGAAAATTGAAGATTGCCCGCCTGGGTTGAATCTTTTGCGCCTGGGGGCCTAAATGGTCAGGTCCCTTTTTTACGGCCCCTGTTCATGAAGCTGAGTATTTCCACCAAGTTGTTTGTTGCGGTACTGGCGGGCGTGTTGCTGGTGATCCTCAGCATGGGCATCGCCACCAGTTGGAGTTTTGGCCGGGGGTTCCTGGGCTATATCAATGAACAGGCACTGGAACGCATGGCCCCGGTATTGCCACGCCTGGTCGCCACCTATGAGCGCGAAGGCAGCTGGGAGTATTTTCGCAACCAACCGGATCGCTGGTTCGAAGTGATGCGCCCGGAGCCGGGAGAAAAGCCGTTGATACGGGACTTGAAGACACCGCAGATCTCCGACCTGACCGGTGCGCTGTTTCGTATCGCGCTGCTCGATAAAGACAAGAAACGTGTCACCGGCTACCCCGCCATTGGCGATGACGCCTTAGCGCTGCCCATCGTTGTGGCCGGTGAGACCGTCGGCTGGCTGGCCGTCACCCCCTTCCAGAGCGTGACCGAGGCCGGCGGTGAACGCTTTCAGCAATATCAGTTGCGCACCAGCCTGGTGATGGGTGTGTTCTCGTTGCTGATGGCGATGCTGATTGCCTGGTGGATCGCCCGCACGTTGCTGGAGCCGGTCAAGCGCGTGGCCGCTGCCACCCACCGCTTGGCCAGCGGCGACTACAGCAGCCGCGTCGCGGTGGCGTCCAATGACGAAGTGGGCCAGTTGGCCCGGGACTTCAACCAGTTGGCCTACACCCTGGAGCGCAACGAGAAGACGCGCCGCGAATTCATGGCCGATGTGTCCCATGAACTGCGCACACCGCTGTCGGTGCTGCGGGGTGAGCTGGAGGCGATTGAGGACGGTGTGCGCACGCTGGACCAGGCCTCGATGAAGTCGCTGCAAGGCGAAGTCGGCATGCTCAGCAAGCTGGTGGACGACCTGTATGAGTTGTCCCTGGCAGATATCGGCGCCCTCACCTACCGCAAGGCTCCTTGCGTGCTCGATCAACTGCTGGAAAACACTGTGGCGATGTATCAGGAACGCTTCAACGCGCGGCAGTTGCAGGTCGAACTGGACCTGCCGAGTCAGCCTGTCGAGCTGTTGGCGGATGAAAACCGGCTGCAGCAATTGTTCTCAAACCTGCTGGAAAATACCGTGCGCTACACCGACGTCAACGGAACGCTGCGCATCACCCTCGGGGTGGAACGGGACCAGGTGCGTATCGACTTTCTCGACTCTGGGCCTGGGGTTTCAGCGAACCAACTGCCGAAGTTGTTTGAGCGGTTCTACCGTGGCGAAGCCTCGCGCAACCGTGAAAGTGGTGGTGCGGGGCTGGGCCTGGCGATCTGCCGTAGCATCGCCCTCGCCCACGACGGCAGCCTGGACGCGGCCCACTCGCCGCTGGGTGGCTTGCAGCTGACCCTGCGTTTGCCACGGAGCTTGTAAGCCATGAGCGATGAACGCCCGATTCTGATCGTTGAAGACGAACCCAAGCTCGCTGCACTGATGCACGACTACCTCACTGCGGCCGGCTACCGCACGCTGTGCCTGGACAACGGCCTGCAAGTGGTGCCGGCAGTGCGTGCCCATGACCCCAAGCTGATCCTGCTGGACCTGATGCTGCCGGGTCGCGACGGTATGCAAGTGTGCGAGGACCTGCGGGGTTTCAGCGCCGTGCCGATCATCATGATCACCGCCCGCGTCGAAGAAGTGGACCGCCTGTTGGGCCTGGAACTGGGCGCCGACGACTATATCTGCAAGCCCTTCAGCCCGCGCGAAGTAGTGGCTCGGGTCAAGGCCATCCTGCGCCGCGGCCCGCAACTGCTCGATAGCGCTGCGTCGCGCCTAGTGATCGACGAGGCACAGTATCTGGCCACGCTCGACGGCATCACCCTGGACCTCACCCCCCTGGAACTGCGCCTGCTCAACACCTTCGCCCGCAGCCCTGGCCGGGTGTTCTCACGTGACCAGCTGCTGGACAACCTCTACTCCGACCACCGCGTGGTCACCGACCGAACGGTGGACAGCCATATCCGCAACCTGCGGCGCAAGCTGGAACAGGCGTGTCCTGGGGAAACCCCGATTGAGTCGTTGTATGGGGTGGGTTACCGCTTCCAATTGTGAGGGAAACCCCAATCAAATGTGGGAGCTGTCGAGCTTTAGCGAGGCTGCGAAGGCGGCGGCAGGGTCGATAGAGATTTTGCCGGGGACACCGCTATCGCAGGCAAGCCAGCTCCCACATTTTTGACCGTGTTCATTCACGCCATTGGTGTACTGCTGACCACTCGCAAGGCCAGGCCTTCATACGCATCCAGCGTAATCGTGAATGCTCCCTCTGCCGTCAAATCCCCCTCGACCCGTTCATTGATAATGTCCACCACCAACCCAGCGGCCACATCCGGCAGGTGCAAGGTTTCGGTAAGCGGCGTGGCACCGAAATTCAGTGCGGTGATCTGCGTGCCTTTGCCGGCCGGCAATTCGTGAACCATGACCAACAACCCCGGATGTTGCACGTCCGGCACCAAAATCTGGCGGCTGGCGGCAATGTCGTAGGCGCGGCGTACGGCGAGGATTTTTTGCAGTTGTGAGGCGAAGGAATCCGGGTCTTGTAGTTGGCTGTTCAGGCTGCCGTATAGCGTTCGGGCACGCGGCATCTGCCCGGCGGAGAGTTCGGCGTCGGGGTTCAAGTCCACCAGGTCATAGGCACCACGATGGATCCAGCGCGTATCACCATCCCCCATCAGGTGCGAGACCTCATCGGCGGCCAGTGGCAGCGCACCCACCAGGTCCCAGCCAGACAGCGCGAACACGCCCGGTTGCATGGCGTTGTACATCACCAGCAGCAGGTGAATCTGGCGAATCTGTTGGATATCCGCCGGGGTAATCGCCTCCAGGTCGCGAATTCCCAGGGCCGCCGTGATGATGCTGGCGGTGGTGCAGGACACCCCATTGGTCACGAACTTGAGGTTATACGGCGCATGCTCGCCGGCCAGGCGCTCGTACATTTGCTCGCGGATGTGCTCGCGCAAAATGTTGCCGGGAAAGGTCTGGCCCTGATACAGGAACGTGTCATTGGCGTGCAACGTCCAGAAATGCACCAACTCCAGGGTGAGTTCATCGTGATTTTGCAACGCGTGGATCAGCGATCCTGGGTCAATGCCCAGGTTATGCATCTGGCGCAGCATCAGCCGCAGGAATTCGGTATCACCCATCAGCAGCGCGTGCTGGTACGCCGGACGGGTAATGAAGTCATAGGACAAATCGGCGCCGCCATGGGACATCGCAGCGATATCGTCCACCGTGAGGTTCAACTCCTGGAAGCTGAAACCACCCGCCTTACGGATCGCCCCGCCGATCAACTGGTTGCCGGTGATCGACAGCGGATGGCTCTCCGACCACGCCGTGCCATCGAGCTTGCGCTCCACGCCCAGAAAACCATTGGCGTCCAGGCGCAGGATCTTCGCGCCCATCACATCAATGGCGTGCAGCGCATCGCCGATAATCATCTGTTGCGCGGCGAAGGTTGGGTCCAGCCAGTTCAAAGACGGTTGGCCTTCCTTGAAATAATGCAGGTACACCCAGCGTCGTGGCTTGCCGTCCACGCCAACCACAATCGGCGTAGTGCTCCAGTCGGTTTCCTTCACGCCCGGCTCGAAGAAGATCACCCGTTGCAACTGGCCGACGATGTAGTGCTTGTCACGCAGTGCATCCACCTGCAGCGGGCTGAGGTTCTGCGCATCGCGACCTGCGGCGACGTCCGGCAACAATGGCCAGTCTTCCTCGCGGATTTCCACCATGTGGTAAAGGCCCGGGTAATCCTCGTACGCCATCTCGGCCAGGCGGAAATCCGCGCCCTTGCCGGTGTGGGACGGAATAACGTCGTCGATGATCACCGCATTGTGGGCAGCGGCCATGCGCGTCATGGCCTGCAACTGCGCTTCGGTGCCTAGTTCAGGGTCGATCTCGAAGCTGATACGGTCGAAATTGCCGTCGATGGTGGGGGTATGACGCGTGCCGCTCAGGCCACCGGACTTCTTCAACGGGCCGTTATGAATGCCCTGAATACCGATCTTCGACAGCGCGTGCCAAAGGCTTTCATCCCCCAGGGCTTCCAATACAGTCCCGCCCTCTCGGGTCACAATCGACGCGGGGTACGCGGTGAACCACACCGACGACAACGCCGTCGCATCCCGTGGTCGGGTTTGCGCGTACGGCTGCTGCCACAACCGACCCTGGCCCGAATAGAGCTTGGCGCGCTGGCGTGCCGCGTAAAGCATCGATTGTTCTACCAGCCAGTTCACATGGTTGTTTTCAGCCGCCGTCATAAGCCCTGTCCCCGTGGTCGTGAAAAGTTGCTTGTAGACATATGAGGGTCGCAGGGGCCATTCGTTGCATCGCAATGTGGGAACCACCCTCAGCCCCCGCCACTCAGCTAGCGCATTGCCGGTCCTGCTGTCGCCTGGCGTGCGCACTCCATATCTGAGCCAAAGGGCGAACCCATGAGCATCTCCCCGTCGTCGCAACCGATATTCATACCTCTCTCGAACGATGCCCGAGCCCCTGTCCCTGATCGTTCATCCGCACGGGGCCAGGGGACCTATCATTTTGTCTCCACGCCAGAGCGTGACCAAAAAGGCAGCCTGAGTCCGACAACCGCGCCGCCACCGCAAAGGCGGATGGCGACCTGGCCGTCGAGGTCTACAAGGCACTGCTTGACCCGCACAACGACAAACCGCTGCACATTGCGCCGCACTCCACGCTGGGTGCGTGGTTCGAACAATTCAAGCGGGCGGTACACAGCCCGGCATTCAAGGCGTGGCGTGAGAGTCAGCGGTTTGACGGGGTGAAGTCGACTTTCACACGAGCAACAGCCGCATCACCTGGCGCCCGCTTGACCCTGCCAAACAGACCCGGCATAAAGTCAGTGACACGCGACCTGCGCCCTTTGAGCACCAGACCTTTCGTAGCAGCTCCGGCGGAGTCGGCATTGAATTTGAAAGGCCCTCGTCAATCAAACCTGCAGACAATGAACAGAAATCTCCATTGCTTGACCTGTTCAAGTCGTTCGTCAAACTAATCGACAGCACAAACGCCAATCAGAACAAAGAAATCAAGCTCACCGGCAGTGAAGAGCAACCGGCGATCCTTGGCTTGGTCATGGCCGCCGCAACTGTTATCGACAGCAGTGTGAACCGGGGTTGTCTGCCGCCGACGCCGACAAGACCACGTTACCTCTGTCGACGGTCTTGGCTTTCTATGGTGTGGACCGCAACGACCCCGACGTCATCGCCGCCCTGGGGCGAGACAAAGCATTCGCACCCATCACTTCCCCGCGTGCTGCTCAGTCGGATAAGGCTCGCGGCACACGCGCCCTGCTGACTCATCAGCGACTTGTGGGTGATACCTACGACCGCCAACGCCTAGGCAACCAGCTTCAGCTCCTGATCGGCCGCATGGATGCAGGTCAACTTAGCGAACACGCCCTAGAGCAATCGCTGGAAGACACCCGGATGCCCCTCAGCCCAGGCTCATCCTACAGCCAGGCGCACCATAGCCCCGCAGGGGCCACCGTCATCCTTGCACAGTTCATCCACGCCACGGGCAGGGCCCTGCCAAGTACCCGTGTAGCGTTGCTCGATCTTCAACAGCAAATGAGCGGTAGTCCGGACATTCTGCTCGCAGACGCAGTGCTCGCCGAGGGCTACAGCCGCGCGGTGCAGCAACAACCGAAACCCTCCATGCCGCCGCGTATCGAAGTACCCCCGCACTCGGTGATGGGCGCCTGGCTGACGCTCTACCGATCCCACCTGGAACAACCGGTGGTGTCGCAATGGATGCGTGACCAAGGTATCGACCCGGCAACGGTGGTCATTACCCCGGCAACGGGTGTGCTGTCGGCAAAAGTTAAGGGCCAGGCCAAACAGTTCACCCTGGACGATGACTCCGGCTGGCGCTCACTTGCCAGCCCGTTGATTGCCGCAGCCAAGGTAATCGCTCCAGGTCCCGCACAACAACTCGCTCGCCCTGTGGGCAACCCTGGGTTCACCGCCACGCCAGATCAGATCGGCGCGTTTTATGCTGAAGCCCCTAACCCCGACGCGGCAAGGCTTGCCACATTGAAGGCTCAGGGCGGATTTGACTTCCCTACCCCCGACACAGCCGCGCAACTGACCTCGCGCTCGCTCAAATCCCTTGCACGGCATGAACACCTTGCAACTGCGCACTACGAAGTGCTGAACAAGGCAGCAGCAGCAAAGCCCGTGCCAACCGAGAGAAGGAACGCTATATCGAGTTGATGCTCAACACCGGCCAGGCCCTGCCGGTGCTGCGCAATGAAGCCAAAAGTGGGCAGAAAAACTCATCCTTGAACAAACCGGCCAGACCGTCGACTCGGATAAGATTTTTCTCAACCGCTTCGACGGTACCGCCACATCAGCCCCCACAGTGACCGGCTGGGAGCACACTGATGAAGAACCCTCCTCGTCCCTTGCACTGCCGGACGCACTGTTGAAGAACTTCAACGAAAAGGACCGGGTTCCCGGCGACCTGGACTTGCTCTCGGGCCTGTACACCGTTGGCAAAGGCCATGGCAAAGAGGGTTACGGCGCCCACAATCAGTTTCCCTTGGCGCCCTCCGATTTAATGAAGGCCGCCTTGAACACCGACTTCCAGGCCCAGTTCACACAGCAAATGGAAAGGTTCTGGGAGAACCACAACCTCGACTATCGCGCCACACTCAAAGGCGAATTCGTCAACCAGGCACGCCAACAGCTCAAGGCTTACGAAAGCGCGACGCCTGAAGAGCGGCAAAAAATCCCGATGGAACACAGGCTGACTCGAGATGACTACCGTCACATCCTGTCGGCGGTGGCTGCCAACCTGCCGCTGGATGAAACACAACCACTGACCCTCGACCAATTGAGCGCCAATGCACCCGTCGAAGCGTCCCATGCATCCGTACATGCACTGGTCATCAACGGCGCAATTTCCAGCGATATTCTGCGGTTGAACAAGCTCAAGGGTGGGCAGCAGGTCCTGTATATCCCAGGTCATCAGCCGGCGTTTCTCAGTTTCAATTCCTTCACGCAAATGGACCAGTGGATTGCAGAACAGGGCAAAGACCCCGAAAAGCGCAAAGACTTCGCGTCGCACTTTCGCCTCATCGACCGTCAAGATAACGACAGTTTATGGCGGGATCTCGGCGTGTTCTTCGGCCAAAGTAGGGGGACTGGCAGAGGAGTGGACACGGCCCTGAAAAACATCGGTTCCGGTTACTGGAGCAGTGACGAACATGTGGTTATCGATGATCAGAATATAAAGCTGAGAGGTGATGTATTCAGCGCCATGACCGACAATGCAGAGGAACGTATGACCAGCGACGCGGATGTGATCATCAAGTCCAACAGCGAAGTCACCCGCGATACCTGGCTGAACGACATGACCGCCGCGGCGGGACTGGTGGCCAAGCTTGCGCCGGTTGGAGAACCGCTGGTGCTGGCGGCCGTGGCAGGCACGGGCCTTGCCGAGCTTGCGCTGGGCGCCGAGAAAGCCGCGTCCGGCGATACCTCCACGGAGCGCCAGCAAGGCGTCTCGGCGGCCATTGACGGCGCCGTCAATACGCTGTTTGCCGTCACCGGTACGAGCGAAGGCGTCGCGGAGGATCCTTTCGCACTGCCGTTTGAATCGCCGCCGGCGACTACAGGGATTACCCGCCAACCGGGGAGGCCCACCCTGGCGCTACGTACCGAGACCTTCGCCGACGGTACCCGCGCCCTGACCACCGACGCCCCACTATCGGTGCAGGCCTACACCCTGCCCCGCGCCAACTGCTTCGACGTGATCGACGATGACCGGGTGTATCGCTACGACCCAAAGACACCCGGCGTGATGCGCGACCTGCAAGCCGCGGATGAATACAAGGAGCTGGAACAATTCGAAGCCTATTGCCCTGCCCCTCTGTCGGCAGGGTCAAGCGTGGTGCCAGTGATACCTGCTTTGTACGCACCGTCAACGAGGTGCAGGGCGAGCTGCAACAGGAGCTGCAAGCCCTTGAGCATGTACGCCTGTACCCTAGCGCCAAGCAACTGCTACGGCGTGATCGCCTCACCGTATTTGAACGGCGCCTTTACAAAGTCAATGGTGAAAAGCTGGTGTCGGTCCCCCGTAAAGAGCCCGTCACCTACAAAGTGCCATACGCGGGAGCGTGGTCAGCGATAAGAACTTCGGCTTTTACGACGGCGCCAGCAACCCCTTCATTGACACGGAAACGCGCGTGGTCAAGCTTGGCCCCATCAGCGACCTGTGCAACGACAGTCGTGACGTGCGCGGCGTGGTGGTTAACAGCCCGCGCAAGGGTGACGCGACCAAATACCTGGTGATTGAAGCCGACGTGGGGAGTTCTATTACGCCAAGCTCGACAGCCTGAAACACCCTGACGCTGTATTTTTAAAATGTACGCCCAGGGATTTCGACGTTTCACTCGCCAAAAGCTATCGCAACAAGTTGTACACGCGCCAGACGCCTGCGGGAAAAGCCATGGACAATAAATTCGTGGCCCTGCCCAAACTTGAGGAGGTGTACAAGGACCTGGAAAAGGCCGGCTATGCCAAAACGGATGTCGGCGTGCTTAAAGCCCGGTGTGCCGACATGACCGCCGAACAAAAACGCGAAGTCGCCTACCAGTTGCAACAACGCGGCGCGACCGGCAAGACCGTAATTGCACTGCACCCTGGCGAAGTGCGCACATTGGTCAAGCCCGCCAATTTCAACGAGCTCACACTGGCACAGCAGAACGGGTTCTACGCGGAGCAGGCCCTGCAAGTCGTACATAACGATATGCAGGCAACCGGCCTGGGGCCTGGCAACGTGGTGCGTTCAGCGGCTGACCGCGCGCGGGCAGATGCCGCTATCAGAGTGATCAACTGGCTGCGCGAAACCCGCAACCCCAATGCGCTGGCTTCTGGGAGAACCGTGATAAAGGCCGGCGCCGGTAATTGCGGAGAAATGGCGGCGCTCTCTCGGGAGACGGTCATCAATAGCGGCGGACGTGCCTACGAATGGTACGCCGGCGACAGCCATGCCTTTACCGTCGTCGGCGGCCCTGCGGTAAAACCCACAGGCAGCATCAACTTCACCGAGCCGCAGTGGGCAGACGCATGGGTGGTCGACCCGTGGGCAGGCATCGCTTGCCCGGCGTCCGAATACACCCAGAAGCTGCGGCAAACCATGAACAAATGGGCGGCAGACCGCTGGGTGATTCGAACCAGTACAGACGAAGCCATGCGCCCGACTAACCAGCAATGGCTGGATGCGCTGATTCGTGAGCCGAAAGAACCCTACCCCCATGGCTACAAGGCCGAGCCCAAACCCAAGGCGGCGCCAGTGCCTGTTGTTCCGGCGCTACGGCCGTTACCCCCAGCCGAAACGATCAACGTTTGGATGGGATTCTCCGAAACCGTTGAAGATCCGACCACGATACTCTCAACCCGTAACTTGACCCATTGTTCGGCGCTTGCGGTGCTAACCGACATGAAGGAGGGTGTCTATCAAACACGCACATTGATGCATCTGAACGGGAGCCTGCTGGAAGGCGGCCTGAATGGAAATATCCATTCGCTGCTGGCCAAACTCGACAACGCCTTGGCCAAGGGAGGCAAAGTGGTCTTCGTCGCCGGTGTCGACACCCCATCCAATTTTGGAATGGGCCGCGTTCTGGGCCAGGAGCACAACGGCAAGCAACCGTTTTTGGAGATTCTCAAAAACCGGGTGTAAACGTGTTCATGGCAAACTCCAGCGGCGTCGATATCCTCCCGGATGGAACGGTAAAGTTGGTAAGTGGCATCGGCAGAGGGGTGCTAGACCAAGCAGCGACCAAAGAAGTCCTAGAGGCCGCCACCGACTAATGCCTTCAGGTGTCTCGGTATTGGCGAGGTGTAAAACCGGTGGAGGCCTTGAACTGGCGGGTAAACGCGCTGTGGTCGGTATACCCGCACTGCAGCGCCACGTCGGTGATCGGCAGGTCGGTATGCAATAACCGGTGGGCATGTTCCAAACGCACTTTCTGGATCATCTGCCGAGGCGTCAGGTGGAACACACGTTTGCAATAACGCTCCAGCTGCGCCACTGAAATGCCGGCGATACGTGTTAGTTCACCCAAGGTCACGCGGCGGTTGAAGTGGGCGCGGATATGCGCGTCGACGGCGGCCAGGCGTTGGTACGCTGGATGGGTTTCGCTGGCAGATTGCAGGTCCACCGAGATGCCCGCCAGGCCGATGATCGCGCCCTGATGGTTATACAGCGGCCATTTGTGGGTGAGGCACCAACCGCGCTCGCGGGTGCCGTATAGGTGCAGCTCTAGCTGGTCCTCCAGCACAAACCCCTCCTCCAGCACGCGGCGGTCCTGCTCGGTATAGCCAGGGCCCAACTGCGCAGGAAACACTTCGGCGCTGGTCTTGCCCAGCAGTGGTTGCAGCTGTTTCAACCCACAACGCTGCACCAGCGTGCGGTTGGCTAGCAGATAGCGCGCCTGGGTGTCTTTGATAAAGATCGCTGCATTGGGGATCACATCCAGCATCGGCAACAACTGCACCACGCCGGTCATCAGTTGCTCGATGCTTTCGCACCCACAGCAAAGGGTCGCAACCGCGCTTTGCATCATGACTGTTTATCCCCTTCGCTGAACCCTCGACGCGTAGCAGATTGCACCATGCCATAACCGCTGTCGAGCAGCGCAAACTGTGCTGATTTCGTCATCACTGCCGGCAAAAACATCAATCGCGGCGCCTTCCGCACGTTCACTCTATGGCCACTGCATGCCTATCCAATAACTCACAAGAAGGCGACGCTATGTCAGGTCAAGGCAAATTCAAGAAACAGCTGTCATTGATGGACCTCACCTTTATCGGCCTGGGCGCCATCTTTGGTTCAGGCTGGTTATTCGCGGCCAGCCACGTGTCGGCCATCGCCGGTCCGGCGGGGATTTTCTCGTGGTTGCTTGGCGGTTTCGCGGTGCTGCTGTTGGGCATCGTCTACTGCGAATTGGGCGCCGCATTGCCCCGCGCGGGTGGCGTGGTGCGTTACCCGGTTTACTCCCACGGCCCGCTGCTGGGCTACCTGATGGGCTTCATAACGCTGATCGCGTTTTCCAGCCTGGTCGCCATTGAAGTGGTCGCCTCACGCCAATATGCAGCGGCGTGGTTTCCCGAGTTGACCAAGGCCGGCTCCAGCGACCCGACCACCCTGGGCTGGCTGGTGCAATTCGCCCTGCTGTGCCTGTTCTTCATCCTCAACTACCGCAGCGTGAAGACCTTCGCCATCGCCAACAACCTGGTGAGCGTGTTCAAGTTCATCGTGCCGTTGCTGGTGATTGGCGTGCTGTTCACCTTCTTCAAACCGGCGAACTTCCAGGTGCATGGTTTCGCGCCGTTCGGCCTCTCGGGGATCGAAATGGCGGTGTCGGCCGGGGGGTGATTTTTGCTTACTTGGGCCTGACGCCGATCATTTCGGTGGCCAGTGAAGTGAAGAACCCACAGCGCACGATTCCCATCGCGTTGATCCTTTCAGTGCTGCTTTCCACGGCAATCTACGTGCTGCTGCAAACCGCATTCCTCGGCGGTGTGCCGACGGAAATGCTCGCCAATGGCTGGGCTGGAATCAGCAAGGAGTTGGCGCTGCCCTATCGCGATATCGCCCTGGCGCTGGGCGTGGGCTGGCTGGCTTACCTGGTGGTGGCCGATGCGGTGATCTCACCCAGCGGCTGCGGCAATATCTACATGAACGCCACGCCGCGTGTGGTCTACGGCTGGGCGCAGACCGGCACGTTCTTCAAGATCTTCACGCGGATCGACGAGAAGTCTGGTATCCCGCGCCCGGCACTGTGGCTGACCTTTGGTTTGTCGGTGTTCTGGACCCTGCCGTTTCCGTCCTGGGAAGCGCTGATCAATGTGGTGTCCGCCGCGCTAATCCTCAGCTACGCCGTAGCCCCGGTCACTGTTGCTGCGCTGCGCCGCAACGCCCCCGACATGGTGCGCCCGTTCCGGGTCAAGGGCATGGCGGTGCTGGGCCCGCTGTCGTTCATCATCGCGGCGCTGATTGTGTATTGGTCGGGCTGGAGCACCGTGTCCTGGCTGCTCGGCCTGCAAATCCTGATGTTTGTGGTGTACCTGCTGTGCGCCCGCTGGGTGCCCACTGCGCACCTCAACCTCAAGCAACAGGTGCGCTCGTCAGCCTGGCTGATCGGCTTTTACGCAGTAACGATCCTGCTGTCCAAGCTCGGCAGTTTTGGCGGCATCGGCGCCATCAGCCACCCCTTCGACACCTTTGTCGTCGCCGTCTGCGCACTGGGCATCTACTACTGGGGCGCGGCCACTGGCGTACCGGCGCACCTGGTGCGACTGGAAACCGAAGACGACGAAAGCGAAGCCGTCAGCGACGCGCATTACAGCGCCCCGCTGTCCCCCGCCACCCACTGATTGGAGCGTTTTATGAAGCGACTGCATGTGATCGACTCCCACACCGGCGGCGAACCGACCCGCTTGGTGCTCAACGGCTTTCCTGAGCTGACCGGCAACACCATCGCCGACCAGTTGCACAGCCTGCGCACCGACCACGACCAATGGCGCCGCGCCTGCCTGCTGGAGCCCCGTGGCAACGATGTACTGGTAGGCGCGCTGTACTGCACGCCGGTGACCCCTGGCGCGACGTGCGGCGTGATCTTCTTCAACAACGCTGGTTACTTGGGCATGTGCGGCCACGGCACCATCGGCCTGGTGGCATCGCTGCACCACGTGGGCCGCATCGCGCCGGGCGTGCACACCATCGACACCCCCGTGGGGCCGGTTGCCGCGACACTGCATGCAGACGGCTCAGTCACGCTGCGCAACGTGCCTGCGTACCGTCATCGCCAACAAGTGTCCGTCGATGTGCCAGGCCACGGTGCGGTGCTGGGAGACATCGCGTGGGGCGGCAACTGGTTTTTCCTGGTGTCCGACCACGGTAAACGCCTGCAGATGGAAGACGTCGACGCCCTCACCGAATACACCTGGGCGATGCTCAAGGCCCTGGAAGATCAAGGGATCCGCGGTGCCGACGGTGCACTGATCGACCATATCGAATTGTTCGCCGACGACGCCCATGCCCACAGCCGCAACTTCGTGATGTGCCCCGGTAAAGCCTATGACCGTTCGCCCTGCGGCACCGGCACCAGCGCCAAGCTGGCGTGCCTGGCGGCCGACGGAAAACTCGCACCCGGTGAAACCTGGGTTCAAGCCAGCATCACCGGCAGCCAGTTCGAAGGCCGCTATGAATGGGACGGCGAGCACGTACGCCCCTTTATCACTGGCCGCGCCTACATGACCGCCGACAGCACCTTGCTGATCGACGAGCAAGACCCTTCGCCTGGGGCATCTGAGCCCCTCTCAATTTGACTGAACGTTCCAAGGAGTTAGAACAATGAGCGACAACATCTTCACCGGTTGCATCCCGGCCCTGATGACCCCGTGCACCCCACAGCGCAAGCCTGACTTTGACGCGCTGGTTGCCAAGGGACGCCAACTGATCGATGCCGGCATGAGCGCCGTGGTGTATTGCGGGTCCATGGGCGACTGGCCGTTGCTCACCGAAGCCGAGCGCCAGGAAGGCGTGGCGCGCCTGGTGGCGGCCGGCGTGCCCACCATCGTCGGTACCGGTGCGGTAAACAGCCGTGAGGCAGTGGCCCATGCAGCGCACGCCGCCAAAGTCGGTGCCCATGGCTTGATGGTAATCCCTCGCGTGCTGTCCCGTGGCGCTTCGGCTACCGCGCAAAAGGCACACTTTTCGGCGATCCTCAACGCCGCACCGAACCTGCCGGCGGTGATCTACAACAGCCCGTACTACGGCTTCGCCACACGCGCCGACCTGTTCTTCGAACTGCGTCGCGAACACCCGAACCTCATCGGCTTCAAGGAGTTCGGCGGTGGCGCCGATCTGCGCTACGCCGCTGAACACATCACCTCCCAGGACGATAGCGTGACCTTGATGGTCGGCGTGGACACCCAAGTGGTGCACGGCTTCGTCAACTGCAACGCCACCGGCGCGATCACCGGTATCGGCAACGCCCTGCCCCGCGAAGTGCTGCAACTGGTGGCCCTGAGCAAAAAAGCCGCCAAGGGCGATGCCAAGGCGCGCCGCCTGGCCCGTGAACTCGAAGCCGCGCTGGCCGTGCTGTCGTCATTCGATGAAGGCTGCGACCTGGTGCTGTACTACAAGCACCTGATGGTGCTCAACGGCGACCAGGAATACGCCCTGCACTTCAACGAGACCGACGTACTCAGCGATGCCCAGCGTCGTTACGCCGAAAACCAATACGCACTGTTCCGCCAGTGGTACGCCAACTGGTCGGCCGAGCAAAACGTCGACTGATGCACTGCGTGCCGCTGTGACTCCCACAGCGGCCAACCCTCTTTTCCAGGACGAACCCATGACTCTGACGGGCAAGATGCTGATCGGTCAGCACTCCCTTTCCGGCAATCGCGAGGCGATCCGGGCGATCAATCCCGCCACGGATGCCGCATTGGAACCCGCCTATTTGGGCGGTAACGGCGAGCACGTTGCACAGGCTTGCGCATTGGCGTGGGCCGCCTTTGATGGTTACCGCGAAACCACCCTTGAGGCACGTGCTGCCTTTCTTGAAACCATCGCGGTACAGATCGAAGCGCTTGGCGATGAACTGATCGACCGCGCTGTTGCCGAAACCGGCCTGCCGCGTGCGCGCATCCAGGGCGAACGCGGCCGTACCTGCGGACAGTTACGCACCTTCGCCCGCACCGTACGTGCCGGCGAATGGCTGGATGTGCGCGTGGACCCGGCGCTGCCCGAGCGCCAGCCCCTGCCGCGCCCGGACCTGCGCCAGCGTCATATCGCGCTGGGCCCAGTGGCCGTGTTTGGCGCCAGTAATTTCCCGCTGGCGTTCTCGGTGGCGGGCGGTGATACCGCGTCGGCATTGGCTGCCGGATGCCCGGTGGTGGTCAAGGCCCACAGCGCCCATCCCGGCACCAGTGAACTGGTGGGCCGTGCGGTTGCAAAGGCGATCAAGGCCTGCGACCTGCCGGAGGGCGTGTTTTCTCTGTTGTATGGCTCGGGCCGCGAAGTGGGCATTGCGTTGGTCACCGATCCACGTATCAAGGCGGTGGGGTTTACCGGTTCGCGCAGCGGTGGTGTTGCACTGACTCACGCCGCACAGGCGCGGCCCGAGCCCATTCCGGTGTATGCGGAAATGAGTTCGATCAACCCGGTGTATCTGTTCGGGGCAGCGCTCGAAGCACGAGCCGAGGCGCTGGCCCAGGGTTTTGTAGCCTCGTTGACCCAAGGTGCCGGGCAATTCTGCACCAACCCCGGTTTGGTGATTGCGGTCAAAGGGCCGGCGCTTGATCGTTTTATCAATGCAGTCCGTGAGCGCCTGCCGGGCTGCGCGGCGCAGACCATGCTTACCCCTGGCATTTACAGTGCGTACGCGTCTGGCGTCAGCGCCTTGAGCCAGCACGCGCATGTCGCGGCAAAAGGTCAGGCGGCAGACGCTCCGAACCAGGGCCAGGCGCATGTATTGGTCACCCGAGGCCAAGCGTTTTTGACCAACGAACACCTGCACGCCGAAGTATTTGGTTCGGCGTCGTTGATCGTGGTGTGTGCCGACATGGATGAAGTTCGCCAAGTCAGCGAACACCTGGAAGGCCAACTCACCGCCACCTTGCACCTCGACGACGCTGATCTGGCAAGCGCCAAGGCCCTGCTACCGGTCTTGGAACGCAAGGCCGGTCGGCTGCTGGTCAACGGCTGGCCTACGGGTGTTGAAGTCAGTGACGCCATGGTCCACGGTGGGCCTTTCCCTGCCACTTGCGACTCACGCAGCACGTCGGTGGGCACGGCCGCCATCCACCGTTTCCTGCGGCCGGTGTGCTACCAGGACTTTCCCGATGCGCTGCTGCCCAGTGCGCTGCAACACGGCAATCCCATGCTGCTGCGGCGCTTGCTCGATGGCCAGAGAGAGGCCTAGGCCATGTCCGATCCCGATATCGTAGTGGTCGGTGCCGGTATTGTCGGTGTCGCCTGCGCCCTGCAGTTGGCTCGCCAAGGCAAGCAGGTGGTGGTGATGGATGCTCAAGAACCGGGCATGGGCGCGTCCTATGGCAACGCCGGTCACCTGGCGACCGAGCAAGTGTTTCCCATCGCCGACGCGTCGATCCTCAAGCGCCTGCCCGCCATGTTGCTGGACCCGATGGGCCCGCTGCGCCTGGACTGGAAATACATGCCCCGCGCCCTGCCCTGGTTTATCCGCCTGCTGTTGAACCTGCGCCCGGCGCATTACCAGCGCACGGTGGCGGGCATTCGCGCACTCAACGAAGGCAGCCTGGGTGCCTGGCAGCGCCTGCTGCACAGCATCGAACGCCCGCAGTTGCTGCGCGAGGACGGCTCACTGCTGGTGTTTGAACGCCCCGACTCGCGAGCGGCGCTCGATGCCTTGCAACAACGCATGCACCAACAGCAGGTGCCAGTGGATTTTTGGTCAGGTGACACTATTCGCCAAGCTGCACCGCAACTGAGCAACAACATTCAAGGTGGGCTGTTTTTTCCCGCTACCGGGCATTTTCTCGATCCGTACCACGTGGTGTGCGAGCTGGTGCAAGCCGCCAAGGCCCACGGCGTGCAATTTCTTAAACGTCGCGTACTTGATGGCCGGGTAGAAGCGCACGGTGTATCGCTGAACACAGATCAAGGCCGTGTGACAGCAGGCCAAGTGCTGATCGCCTGCGGCGCTCATTCGGCCAAGCTCACCGCTGCGCTGACCGGTAAGAAGGTGCCGCTGGACACTGAGCGCGGCTACCACCTGATGCTGCCCCACGAACACAAACGCCTGCCGTTTGCCGTCACTTCATTGGAGCGCAAGTTCATCATGACGCCCATGTCCGGCGGCCTGCGCCTGGCAGGCACCGTGGAGTTCGCGGGCCTGGAGCGCCCGGCGAACATGGAGCGTGCCTGGCAGTTGCACCGGTTGAGCAATGGGTTGTTCCGTGAAGAATTGAGTGCACAAGACGCAACGCCATGGATGGGGTTCCGGCCGTCATTGCCGGACTCATTGCCGATTATTGACCGGTGTGTGAAGGCAAGGTGTTGCTTGCGTTTGGGCATCAGCACCTGGGGTTGACGCAGGCGGCGGTGACGGCGGAGATGGTGGGGAGGTTGGATGATCCGCTGCGGATGCAGGCTCCGATATCAGCGTTTGGGCCATATCGGCTGGACCGGTTCTGAAAAATACAAACCGTTTGATGGCTGCGGTACCCGCAATGACTGTGTAGGCGGGTCCACTGCCATCAGCCCCCAATGCCGCCTAGCCCCTGTAGTGAGCGGGCTTGCCCCGCGCTGGGAGGCAACGCCGCCCCAAACAAAAACGCCACGGTGTGTCAGGTACACCAGCCGTTGCTGGGATTAGGGCGGCTTTGCCCCCCAGCGCGGGACAAGCCCGCTCACTACAAAATGCAGCCCGTTGCCGCATTTTGATTCGAGGCTACTTCACCAACCGCTTCTCCTTCGAGGGGCGATATCCGAAATATGAGCTGTAGCACTTGCTGAAGTGACTCGGCGACACAAAACCGCATGCCACCAACACTTCCACTTGGGACAACTCCGTGTGCTGCAGCAACCGCCGGGCCTCGGTGACGCGCAGTTCCATGTAGTAGCGCTGCGGCGTGGTGCCCAGTTGTTCCTTGAACAGCCGTTCGAGCTGGCGGCGCGAGCGGCCGGCGTAGACCGCAAGTTGGTCCAGTTCCAGAGGTTCTTCGAGGTTGGCGTCCATCAGCTTGACCACTTCACGCAAGGGCGCGCTGACGCTGACGTTTTCGGTGGGCTTGATGCGCCGGTAGCGCGACTCTTCAAACGCCAAAATATCTTCGATGCCTTCGACCAGGGCTTTGCCGTGCAGGCTCTTGATCCAGTCCAGGGCCATGTGGAACGCGCCCGAGGGGCTTGAGGCGGTAAGACGGTCGCGGTCTATGACGTAAGGTTCGCTGGTGACCTGGGCGGCCTTCGACACTTCCGCCAGCGCCGGGCGATGTTCGGGGTGGATGGCGCAGCGGTAGTCTTGCAGCAGGCCGGCGCGGCCGAGGAACCATGAGCCGTTCCACAAGCCAGCCAGGCTGATGCCGTGTTCGGCAGCGCTGCGCAGCAGTTGGATGAACTCTTCGCCCGCCTTGAGTTCGGTACGAAAACCGCCGCAGATCACCAACAGGTCAAGCGCTTGCACCGCCACGCTGTCCAGCCGCGCATCGGGGCGAATGACCAAGCCCAGGTCACTGATCACTTCACCGTCGCCACAGCCAAAGGTGCGTGTGGCAAACAGGTCGGGGCGTAACAGGTTTGCGGTAATGAGGGTGTCGAGGGTCTGGGTGAATGCAGGCAGGGAAAAGTGTTCGAGCAGCAAGAAGCCGACGCGGGTAACCGACGTCGGCTGCTGGGTTTCGTTGAGGTAGCGCAGGTTCTTGCCCTTCATGCCACCGCTGAATTGACGTCTTTCCATCGAGGGTCAGCCCACTTTTATTGTTGATGCAGTGGGCGCCATCTTAGAGGATTGGCGCCCCGAATCGGCGAAATCGTGGCATCCAGTGATCCAGGATCTGCGCGGAGGCGAGGATATGGTGCGCGTGCCCGATCAGCAACCGGCGCGGCACAAAGCCGATGTACCGCGAATCAGCGCTGTTATCGCGGTTGTCTCCCAGCATGAAGTAATTGTCGGCAGGCACCACCACTGGGCCGAAGTCGCGCATTGCACGCACCTGCGGCATGATTTGTACCGTGCGCTGGCTGGTCGCGGCCTGCTCGGTCAGTTTGATCGCGGGGATGAATTGGCCTGGCGCCACGCGCTCGCTGAAGGATTGCGCGTCGGCGTAGCTGGCCGGCACGCCATTGACCCACAACACCTCGTCCTTCATTTGCAGCGTGTCACCTGGGATGCCGACGATGCGCTTGATCAGGCGCACACCGTCCTTGGGCGAGGTAAAGGTCACCACATCGCCGCGTTGCGGGTTATCCAGCTTGACCAGCGAAATATCGGTGAGGGGTAGCTTGAGGTCATAGGCCACGCGGTTCACCAGCACCACATCCCCCCTCGACCAGGGTTGGGCGCATGGAGCCGGACGGAATAGGGTTCCAGTCAGCCAGGGACGTTCGGAACATGCCGAAGCACAGCCAGAAGATAATGACGTAACGGTATTTGCTCAACCAACGTTGCATATGTCCTCGCACGACGAAAGCGGCCTGAAGCCTGATGCCAATTCTCACTGTTGCGTAGGAAGATTACAGGTTGTCGGGCGCCATACAACGACTAAAACACCGCCCACCTGGCTGATCTTTAGAAACCCGGCCCAACGCGCAACCCTTGGTACAGCAGTCACAGCTGCATCTGATACGGTTTTTTGAGTGTTATCTGCGCCTGTACCGAAATCTGCACTGCGCGGACAATAGCGTCATGCCCGACACGCTTGTCGAGTGCGACAGGAATGTCCCTGCCGCTCCCCTTCCCTTCGGAGGCCTTATGACCAAGATGGCACTTTTCCTGTTCGGCTTTTTGGTATTGACCATCGGCATCGGCCTGCTGGCAACCATTTCGCCGGTCTGACACTTAGCTCGCAAACAACATCGGATACAGCGACAGCACCAGCAAGCCGGCCATCGACCAGTTGAACAGCCGCAGCCAGCGCGGTTCGCGCAATACATTGCGCAAGCCCGTGCCACAGCCAACCCATACGCACACGCTGGGCAAGTTCACTACTGCAAACACCAAGGCGATCACCAGCACGTTGGTGACGTAACCCTCGGCCGGCGTGTGGGTGGTGATGGCACCCAGCGCCATGATCCACGCCTTGGGATTGACCCACTGGAACGCGGCCGCGCCAAGGAAGGTCATGGGTTTGCCATGCTCATCATTGCTATCGGACATGCCGCCCGCCGTCGCAATCTTCCAGGCCAGGTACAGCAGGTACGCGGCGCCCACGTAGCGCAAGACCGTGTAGGCCCACGGAAACACCTTGAACACCTCGCCCAGGCCGAGCCCCACCGAAATCACCAACAACATGAACCCCACACTGATGCCCAGGGCGTGGGGCATCGAGCGGCGAAACCCGAAGTTCACCCCCGATGCGAGCAACATGGTGTTATTGGGGCCAGGCGTGATCGAGGACACGAAGGCGAACAGCACAAAAGCCGAAAGCAGGCCGGTAGACATGAACATGGTGCGACATCCAAACAGGGTGAAGTGCCTGTGACAGTAGTGGGTTGCCGCCCCGCCGCCCCGTACAGCTAAGCGCGGATCGAGGCGTACACTTTTGCGCAGTCCAGAAACACCCGGCACGGCACTGCGGTGTGTTCGAAGCACGACGGATTTGGCTTATAACAGCGCGTCTCAGGCCAAGAGCCATTGGATTGCCTTCACTGATCGGTATACTCGCCCACTTAACTTGAATCTGTGCTGAACACATCACGAAAGGACGCACGATGAGCAACTACCTGGAACGGGCAATCACTGGCCTGCGCACGCTTGGCATCAACCTGCTGCAACCTGTCCAAGACGCCCCGGTGCTGGTCCTGCTCGACCGCGTCGCCCAGTACGACACCAGCAAAGTCACCGCCATCGCAGCGGTATTGCAACAGTCCACCGCGTTCAACAGCATGGTGCGCGAGCAGATTGAAGGCATGGATATCTCCGCGCGCTTCATGGACATCACCCAACGCTTTACCTCGATCCGCGAAGACGCCGCCGCGATGGCCGGCTGGATGGACGACGGCCGCCTCGACACCCTGGAAAAGCTCAAGCTGAGCTGGATGAACCTGCGCCGAGGCTCGATCCCCAGCCGGTTCAATGACATCCGCGACAATTACCTGCAGGTGTGCAAATCGGCCAACGACCAGATCGCCCGGGAAAGCGTGATCCTGGAGTCCTACATGGACTTTCGCATGGCCATGAAAGCCGCTGAGGTCGACGCCCAGCATGTGCTCAGCGTGGCGGCCCAGGCATTGGAGCAACGCACCCTGGCGCTGAACGATGCCAACGCTCAGGTCACTGCCGCCGACCAGCTTGAACCCGCGCAGCGTTCGGCCCTGGAACTGCGTCGCGACGAAGCCGTGCGTGCGCTGCAAGACGAGGACAAGCGCTACCAGATCGTCAAGGACATCGCCGACGACCTCAAGGTGGGCTACAACACTGCCGAAATGGTCTTTGCACGGATCAACCAGGTGCATGTGATCAAGGAGCGCCAATACCAGCGCATGGTGTCGTTCTTCTCCACCAATGAAGTGGTGCTCACCGGCCTGGCCGTGTCGTTCACCAGCAACAGTGGCCTGGCCGAAGCCACCCACACGCTCAACGCCACCACCGACGGCATCAGCAAAGGCCTTGAAGCTTTGGGCAGCACCGACAACCAACAGTTGGAAGCCGCTGTAAAGGCCAGCTATGGCTCGACCATCAAGGTCGATTCGGTGCGCGCGCTGGCAGACGCCACCTTGAGTTTCCAGACCGACATGCATGGCCTGACCGAGACCTACCGCGTGGAATCGAGCAACGCTTCACGCGACATCGCCGACGCGGTCGAGGAGTCCAAACGCAAGTTTGCTGCCCTGCTGAGCAAGGCCGCCTGATGAGTAAAGTGCTGCTTAGCGAACAGCTCGGTGCCATGGCACGGGTGGATCAACTGCGCCAACACCAGAACGAAGTAGACGAGTATCTGAGCCTGCCCCAGCGCCGCGCCGAAGTCGCCGCACGTATCCGCGAGTACTACCAAAACAACGGCGTACAGTTCACTGATGCGCAGATCGACCAAGGGGTGCGCGAGTTTTTCGCTGGCCGGCTGGTGTTCGAGGCACCACCACTAGGGCCGCTTGCGCGGTTGTGGAGCAAGGTGCTGCTCAACCGCAGCAAGGGTATTCGCCTGATGCAGTACCTGGCGATTGCCGCGCTGGCGGTGCAATGCACGCGCGTGGTGTTACAGGACAGTCAACACAAGCAAGCGACCCAAAGCGTTTCCGAATCGGTGAAACCATGACGCCCGAAACCCTGATCGGCCTCGCCGAACGTAATTCGCGCAATGTCGAACTGATGAAGCGCACCACCGAACAAGAGCTGTCCGACCTGACCTGGCAGCAACTGGCGCTGGAGCAAGATATCTCCACGCGCCTGGGCAGCATCGCGGCACTGCACCTGGAGCATGGCAACGCTGCCGACAGCCAGGTCAGCGTTGCCCTGCAAGCCCGTAAAGACGCCCGCGAACAGTTGGACCAGCAACTGCAAGCCGCCGAGCAACACGTTGCCGATGCCCTGGCCGCCAAGCAGGCTGCACAGGCCCGCTACGAGGGTATCGACCAACAAGCCCGTGAGCGGCTGGAACAGAACCCGGAATATGCGCGGCAAGTCGCGCAGCTCGACCAAACACAGGCCGAACACCGCGAACACATCAGCGGCTACCTGGAGTTGCGCGAGGAATACGCGAAAAAGCGCCCGACGTTCGACGCGGACCCGATCTACTGCTACTTGCGCAGCCATCGTTTTGGCACCGAGCACTACCAGCGCAACCGCCTGCATTTGGCGATGGACCGCTGGCTGGCCAAGCAGGTGAACTACACGGCAAACCGCAAGAATGAAATGAGCCTGATCGCCATGGGCGAGCGCAACGAATCGCTGCAATTGGAGCGCCAAACGCTTATCGAACAGTTGAGTAGCAGCATTGACGCGCAGCTACAGCAAGCGCGCGAACAGCTGGGCCTCACCGCATTGCACAGCGACGTTTGCGCCACCGAAGCGGCTATCGACAACGCCAAGGCCCGCGCCAATACCCTGCAAAAACAATTGGCCGACTATGCACTCAACCAGGACCCGCATTACCTGCGTACCCGCGAGCTGCTCACCGAACAGTTGAAGACCCGCAGCCTCGGTGAGCTGGTGGACCTCGCCAGCCAGACCCCGGACACCGCTGATGACCGGATCGTCGAGCAACTGCAAACCCTGCACGTGCGCCTGTTGAGCATGAAGGCGGACCAGGCGGCATTGAAACAGCATCAACAAGCGCTGCAAACCCGCTACGAGCGCGCCAAAGAACTGCAACGCAAGCTGCGCAACGAGGCGTTTACCGGCAGCGATGTCTACTTCGACCTGTCGACGGACTTCGAGGAGTTGATGGCGCGCTACATGGAAGGCGACGTGACACTGGGACGGTTGATCGATGCGCTGAACCAGGCTCGTACGATCGTGCGGCGCAGCCAGGCGGCGGCGCAGCGCGGTTTCGTTAGCGCGACCACCACCTCATACAGTTTCACCACGACCACCGTAACGGCTAGCAGCGCCGCCGGGAAATCTGACGGCTTTTGAGTGCCGTGCCATTGGAGGGCTTGAACCATGAGGCTGTTTCGATTCATCGCGTTGGCTGCCCTGCTTGGGCTGCCTTGCGCAGTGCTCGCTGAGCCGCAGGTACAAGTGGGGTTTTCACCCGAGGGGTCGGCACGTCAATTGGTGCTGGACACCATCGGCAGCGCCAGAAGCAGCATCCAAATGCTCGCCTACGCGTTTCAAGCGCGTGACATTACGCAGGCGTTGGTAGAAGCCAGGCAGCGCGGTGTGGATGTAAAAGTGGTCATCGACAAAAGGCGCAACCTGGGTAAAGCGAGCAAGTCGGCGATGGATTTCGTGGCGCGCAATGGCGTGCAACTGCGTACCAGCGACCATTTTCACTTGCAACATGACAAGCTGATCATCGTCGATGGCAACACCGTGCAAACCGGTTCATTCAATTACGCCCCATCTGCCGAGACCGCCAACTCCGAGAATGTGCTGGTCATTCGTGACATGCCCGAAGTCGCCAGCCAATACGTTAGACATTGGCAATCGCGCTGGGATTTTGGTGTCCCTTACATCGTGATAAAGCGTTGAATTAACCGTAGCGCTTTCACAAACCTTTCACAGACGCGGGCCTATGGTGGACCCAGCTCCTAATGAACATCCCTTTAGCCCGCACTCCCCATTGCGGGCTTTCTTTTGCCCGCTATTTGTCGCGGGCAAAAAGAGGCAAGCCGCTGCACGTGACTTGCCTCTTTTTTTCCTAATTAGTAGCGCGGGCCGCCACCGCCGCCACCGCCGCCAGGGCCACCGCCTTGCCCGTGCCCGCCAGCGCCACCACCACCACCACCACCACCACCACCCGGTGGTGGCATGAACATCCAGCAGCCCGACAAGGACGACAACAACGCGACAACAACCGCCGCCTTAGTTAGGTAATTCAACTTCATGACCACACTCTCTACTCAACGAGATTAACTTCTCGCTGGGTAAGACAGTGCAAACTCAAGTGCGTCACGGCTTTCGTGTAACTTGATGGTAGGGTTTGTATGCATAACGGTACACCGTGCAACGTTTAAAACCGCGTTAGTTACCGTGCCCTAACGCTGATTGCGTAATTGCACCAAGCCTTCCAACGTGAAACGCGCCTGCGTCAGCACCACCTCGCGCACCAATTCCATCTCTTTCTCGCCGATCTGCGCCCAGTCCAGTGCGGCAAGCAACTTGGGTTTCTGCACGCGGAACGCCAACCCTTGGGTAAACAGCGCCATCGAGTGGATCACGGTGCGCTCATCTTCCACGGCAAAGCCCGACAACCGCGCAATCAACAACCGGATCACGCCGCTGATACGCGCCTTGAAACGCTCATCGAACGCCATCGTCGCGCTTTCCGGGCACAACCCGGCCTGGTGGCGATCGAGGAATGCGCGCCAGGCCGTCGCTTCCGGACTGTCCTGAATAGTCGACACCACCGTGCCCAAAATGCCCAATGACGCCTCGATCAGGCAGGTGTCCTGGCAGTTGTCATCGGCCAGCGCGTGTTCGGCAGCCTCGACGCTAGGTGCCATCTTGCGCCACAGCAAGGTGATTAGGTGCTCGACACATTCCAGGTACACGCCTTCCTTGCCGTCGAAGTAATACTGGAGCGCGGGCGCGTTGACCCCGGCGGCGGTGGCGATATCGCGGGTGGACGCACCGTCGTAGCCACGTTCACCAAAGACCACAACGGCGGCCTCGATGATTCGCGCGCGGGTTTCTTCGCCGCGTTGGTATCCACCCTCGGCAGCGGGTTTATGTCGTGCCATGTGCAACTCCTTTCAGATCTCGGACCAAAATATACCAGTTGACAAAAATTCGCGAAAAAAGGAATTTATTCCATCTGATATAAATCTGGAGTGACCTTGATGTCCGCTGCACTTCCCTCCCCTCAGGTCATTCCTGAAGAAACCGTCAACGGCCAACGCGGCAAGGCCCGACGCATCCTGCTCACCCTGGCGGCCATTGCGGCGGTGATCGGCGTTACATGGGGCGCCTGGTGGTGGATTACCGGGCGTTTTATCGAGACCACCGATGACGCCTACCTGCAAGCCGACAGCATCAGCGTGGCGCCGAAGATCAATGGCTACGTTGCCCAAGTGCTGGTGACCGACAATCAACAGGTCAAGCGCGGCGACGTGCTGGTACGCCTGGATGCGCGTAAATACCAAGCCGTGAGTGACGAAGCCACCGCGACGATTGCCGCACGCAATGCCGACTTCGCCAAGGCCGAAGCCGACCTGGTGCAACAGGATTCGACCATCGCCGAAGCCCGCGCCCAACTGCAGGGAGCCGAAGCCGATGCCCAACATGCCAAGACCGAAGTAGCACGCTACGCACCACTGGCCCGCTCCGGTGCCGAGCCGGAAGAACGCCTGGCGCAGTTGAATAACCAACTGGCCCAAGCCCGCAGCACGGTAGCGGCCAAGCAAGCCGCGCTACGCTCCAGCCAGACCCGCTACGGTACGCTCCAGGCCCAACTCAAGCAGGCCCAGGCGCAACTCGGCGTGGCCAAGGCCAGTGAAGCGCAAAGCCAATTGGATGTGGACGACGCGGTCATCCGCAGCCCGCTGGATGGTCGCGTAGCCGACCGTGGCGTGCGTGTCGGCCAATACGTGCAGCCCGGCACACGCCTGTTGACCGTGGTACCCATCAGCTCGATCTACCTGACCGCCAACTACAAGGAAACCCAGATCGGTGCCATGCGCCCTGGCCAGACCGTCACCGTGCATGTCGACGCCCTGCCCGGCCGCGACCTCCAAGGCCATATCGACAGCTTGGCCCCCGGCACCGGCGCACAGTTCGCCCTGTTGCCGCCGTCCAATGCCACCGGCAACTTCACCAAGATCGTCCAACGCGTACCGGTGCGCATTGCCCTCGACGTGCCGGACGACCTGCGCGCGGCATTGATGCCCGGTCTCTCGGCAACGGTGGAAGTAGACACTCGCACCCACGGCGCGGACGCCAACCATGGCTGAAGCGACAATGACCGGCGTGGCAGCGGACAAACCGCGCAACGCCTCGCTGACCGACTGGATCGCTGTCGCCGCAGGCGCCTTGGGTGCGCTGTTGGCGACCCTGGACGTGTCGATCACCAACTCCGCATTGCCGCAGATTCAAGGCCAGATCGGTGCAACCGGCACCGAAGGTACCTGGATTGCCACCGGTTACCTGATGTCGGAAATCGTGATGATCCCCCTCGCCGCCTGGCTGACGCGGGTCTTTGGCCTGCGTCGGTTCCTGATTGGCACGGCGTTGATGTTCACGTTCTTTTCGATGTTCTGCGGCCTGTCTGCCAGCCTCGGCGCGATGATCGCCGGGCGCATCGGCCAAGGGTTTGCCGGTGGCGCGATGATTCCTACCGCGCAAACCATCGTGCGCACCCGCCTGCCGCCCCATCAGATGGCGATCGGCATGACCATGTTCGGCATGACCGTTATCCTCGGCCCGCTGCTGGGCCCAGTGATTGGCGGCTGGCTTACAGAAAACATCAACTGGCGCTGGTGTTTCTTTCTCAATCTGCCCATCAGCATCGCCCTGATCACCCTACTGATCACCGGCCTGCCCAGCGAGCGCATGAACCTGCAACGGTTCATCAGTGCCGATTGGCTGGGCATCCTCGGCCTGGCGATGGGCTTGAGTTCGCTCACCGTGGTGCTCGAGGAAGGCCAGCGTGAGCATTGGTTTGACTCGCTGCTGATCACCTGGCTGAGCATCGCTACCGTGGTCGGGTTTTTCCTGATTGCCGTGGGGCAATTTCGCTCCGCCACGCCGATCCTGCGCTTGCAGTTGGTGCTCAATAAAAGCTTTGGCAGCGTGCTGCTGATCGGCACGGCCGTGGGTGCAGGCCTGTATGGCACGGCGTATCTGGTACCGCAGTTCCTCGGGATCTTGTCTGGCTATAACGCGCAGCAGTCGGGGTCGATCATGTTGCTGTCGGGTATTCCGGCATTCCTGCTGATGCCGATCCTGCCTCGCATGCTCGGCCGTTACGACCTGCGCTGGATGGTCGGCGCGGGCCTGCTGCTGTATTGGGCCAGTTGCTTTGTCGATACACAGCTGACTGCCGACAGCGTAGGCCATGACTTCATCTGGTCACAGTTGCTGCGCGGCTTCGGGCAGATCCTGGTGATGATGCCCCTCAGCCAATTGTCCATGCGTTCGGTCGACACCAAGGACGCCGGCGATGCATCCGGGCTCTACAACATGTCGCGCAACCTGGGCGGCACCATCGGCCTGGCGTTGCTCGGCGTGCTGATGGACCGGCGCAGTCATTTCCATGACGACCGGCTGCGCGAGGGCATCCTGGCCAACAGCCAACTGGCCCAAGACCAGATGGCGAGCAACACCGCCAGCTACCTCGCGCAAACCGGCGATGCCACCACCGCCTCGTTGCAAGCGATGGCCCAGTTGGCCAACGACATCGCGCGCCAGGCCTCGGTCATGGCCTACAACGACGCGTTTTACGTACTGGGACTCGCAATGCTGGCGTGTCTGCCCCTGATCTTCATCCTGAAAAAGCGCACGGTACAGTCATGACTCTTCGCTCCCTTCCCCTGTTTTTCACGGTCGGCTTGTTGTCCGCCTGCACGGTGGGCCCGGACTACCAAGGCGCACCGGATGTCGCCCCAAAAACCCTGACGGCCAGGCAGTTGGCGCATGCCGACAGCACCGCACCGAGTGCGCCCGCGGTCGCCCAATGGTGGCGCACGCTGGGTGACAGCCAGTTGAATGAATTGATCGACCAGGCGCTGCACAACAGCCCGGACATCGCCACCGCCCAGGCGCGCTTGAAACAGTCCCGTGCCAGCCTCAGCGGCGCCCGTGCCGACAGCATGCCCAAGGTCACCGGCGACGCGGCGATGTTGAAACTGCGCTCACCCGACACCTCGGCCCTGGGCGGCAGCGGCGGCGGTCGCGGCCCATTGAGCCTGTACCTCGCCGGCTTCGATGCGAGTTGGGAGGCCGACCTGTTCGGCGGCACACGCCGTGCGGTGGAAGCGGCGCAAGCCGAAGCCGACGCCTCCCAGGCACAGCTTGCGGACGCCCAGGTGCAACTGGCCGCTGAGGTGGTGCAAACCTACACCGACCTGCGCGACCAGCAGGCGCGACTGGCGCTGGTAGATGCCAGCGTCGACATCGAACACCAGGCCCTGGACCTTACTCAACAACGGCGCGAGCGTGGCGTGGCGTCCCAGCTGCAACTTGAACAGGTACTGACCCAGGCCGAAAACACCCAGGCGCAACGCCTACCCTTGCAAGCGTCCATCGTCGAGTCGCTGGATCAACTGGGCCTACTCTGCGGCCTGGAACCGGGCGAGCTGGATAACCGCCTCGCCACCGCCAAAGCCTTGCCGACGATTCCCGGCGTGGTGCCAATCGCAGACCCGGCCGCCCTCCTCAAAGCCCGGCCCGACATCCGTATCGCTGAACGCAAACTCGCCTCCAGCAACGCGCAGATCGGCGAAAAAACCGCAGACTGGTTCCCCAAACTCAGCCTGATGGGCGACCTGTCATTCTCCGCCAGCGACCCCGGCCACCTCGCCCGCAAAGACAACGGCACTTGGCTGATCCTGCCGCGCCTGACCTGGAACGTGCTGGATTTCGGCCGCGTGGCCGCCAGCGTCAAAGGCGCCGAAGCCGGCCGCGACGAAGCACTCGCCCAGTATAAAAGTACGGTATTGGGGCACTGCGCGACGCCGACGTGGCCTTGGCGCGATACGGCCACCAGCGGCAAAACGTCGTGTTGTTGCGCAGCGTCGAGTCATCAGCCGTGCGTGCCGCAGACCTGACACGCCAACGCTATCGCGCAGGTACCGCAAGCACGCTGGACTGGCTGGATGCTGAGCGTACGCGGTATCAGGCACAGGAAAGCCGGATTTCAGGGGATGCGGAGTTGCTGAAGGATTTTGCGTCGCTGCATAAGGCATTGGGGTTGGGGTGGACGCTGTAACCCAGACCACAACCTGCCATTGGTTTGCCTTCACTGATCGGTATACTTGCGCCCTTTGCCGTAACCATCACGAAAGGACGCTTGATGAGCAAGACGCTGCTCTGCGAACAACTAGGCGCCAGTGCTGCAAAGACCGGGCCGCTCGAACCAATGACGGTCAGGTTCGCACCGCTGAATCAGGCGATCGCCGACATCGCCGCCAGAAAATATGCAAAGGACGCGTATCCCGTCGCACAGGTGGTGGGAAGCAAGCCAATCAACCGGATGGATGTGCAGTTTAATCAGCGAGTGATTCATCCCGAAGAAGCACTTTTAAAGTGGTGATTTAATGAATTTCAAAACAGGCTTTCCATTCGCGAAGCGACAAAAGCCGACCTTGATGCACTCCGCGACGTCGGCTGCGAGACCTACCGACAACACTTTGCTCAAATATGGTCGCCCGCCGGGCTGCAGGCGTTTCTCGATCAGGACTTTGCGCCCAGCGTGCTGCAATCGTCGCTGGAATCATCCGACCGCCACCTGTGGCTGATCGCCTCGGACGAAGACTCGCGGGTAGTAGGTTTTCCAAGGTGAACTGGTCAACACCTGCCCCCATCACGGGTGAAATGGGTGCCGAACTGCAAAAATCTACTTCCTCAAATCAGCCGCAGGGCTGGGATATGGAAAGCAGATGCTTCAATTCATCAGCGATCGAGCCGGGCAACGTGGGGAGCGCCTACTGTGGCTGGACGTACTCAAGAGCAACACGAATGCCCAGCGCTTCTATGAGGCCGTTGGTTTCCGCACGCTGGGTGAGATTCCTTTCAGCACGGATTTGACGGAAATCGGGATGGTGGCGATGGGGCTGGCGCTAAAAGAGCTCGGGAAATAGCGACACGCGCGCCGATCACACCACCAAGCCTGGTACAAAACACCGAGATGAGTGGTGGGATGGAAGTGCCACGTTCATTTGTCCAAATTCAAGTTCGAAGAACTCGCAGCCGTGCCGGCGAACATGCGCGTAGCTTCCTGCACGCGTGTAACGGCAGACGGGTCTGGCGTCGGACTCAGTTGGTCTAGGCAAGTCACCCGTGATGCACCTGCTGGTTGTTCTGCCCTATTCAACCTGTAGGCGCGAGTATGCTCTCGCGCCTACAGGTCTAAAGTGGTACTGACCGGGTCACTTGATCAAGTCAGGCCGAGTGGACTTGAGCATCGCCACGCTGACCGTGCCTTGAACCGAGCAGGTAATCATGCCTTTGCTGGTCTTGGCCACGTCTTGCGAAGCAGGTTCTACCATCAATATCCGCTCTGCTGTATCGGTCACCAACTTGCCTGCATTGTCATCGCCGCTTTCCGGTACCCAGGCCGACTGCTTGTGCGACCAGATTTGCGCGCGGGCGTAAATCCCGTTGGCGCTTTCCAAGTTGCTACCCGGTACTTTATTCAACGTTGTGTAAAGCTCATCGGGTGCCTGCTGTGTATAGAACCCCCAACCAATGATGCGCGAACCCATCAGATCCTGGTCTTCCGCAAAAAAGCCGGTCAACGCAACGCCATTAAGGGTCACTGGCGTGTCAAACACCCAGCGCTGGCCCATTTCGGTTTTGGTTCCGCCACTCAACGTAATCTTCCCGTTGTCCAGCGCACTGGAAATGCGCTCCTTGAGACCTGGCTGATTGACCACTGCAAGAGAGTTTTCGTCACAGGTGAGAAATGTTTGCAGTGCAGGCGTGGCAGCGAAGCTGCTAGTGCAAGTAACCAGCGCGGCGAAAGGGATGAGCAGGTGATGCCATTTCATAGAGTTACTCCTAGCGTCAAAACGATGATCGTCTATACGGCACAGTGGGAACAAACGAGTCTTAGCGTGAGAGATGACTGTGTGAAGTCGGTGGTGGAAAGAGCATGTTCCCTGTTAAACAGCCGCGGTTGCCCGTTCACGTCTTTCAGACTTCCAGTCATCGCCAGTGTGTCGGCAAGGGAAGTGAAGACATGAGTCAGCGCTCTTTGAACTTCTTCCACTAAGGGATTCGGGAAGCTATCGGCCAATAGCAGCCACCCGTCGACGACTTCTATTGACCCATTGCGGCCCGTCGTGCTGCCACACTTGGATCAGTCTTCGTTGAACGGCCCTGCCTCAAAGGAAATACAAGAAGGTACGGCTGCGCAAACGATCCGATCAGTTGCGAAAGCGATGACTAAATCACAGGCAATAAAAAACCCCGTAGACGTTAATCTACGGGGCTTCTAAGAGTGGAGGCCGAGGTCGGAATCGAACCGGCGTAGGCGGATTTGCAATCCGCTGCATAACCATTTTGCTACTCGGCCTCAAACGATCAATGTCCAGACAACTGACACTCACCGCATAAAAACTTGAGTGGGCTATAAAACCCTGCCTCTACTCTAACTCATTGAATACATTGAAGTTTTTAATGCTTCGTTGCGTTCGATGGGCGCCATTATGTACGTATTTGCCAAAGCGTGCAACCCCTTGATTTCAAAAATATTTCGTATTGGCATCAAGGGGTTGCGAGTCTGCCCTACTCCTTGATCCGTTGCAGTTGGTACTGCGGATCGGCCTTGATCTGGGCTTCGGTGAATGGCAGCGGGCTGAGCTTTTTCTGGGAGAAGGCTTGGGTCTGGTCCTTGGCGTGTTGGGAGGCTGGGTTGCTGGACAGAGAGAATGCGAGCAGGCCTTGGGCATGCGGGCCTTTGTCGTCGAAGGTGACGATTTGCAGGTAGCTGCTGCCGCTGATGACTTCACGTTTGCCATCTGCGCGGGGCACGGTTTGCATGGCGTTGTAGATGCCAAGTTCCTGCGGGCCGCCGTGGATGGGGGTTTGGCCGCTGACTTGGATGTCACCCCAGGTGCTGTTGGCGGTGAGACCACGTTTGGCGACGTCGGCGGTGGAGGCCAGCATGGCTTCGCGCAAGGCCTTGGCCACAGGCTCGCGGTCGATGGCCAGGCCGCGTGGCGTGGTCAACGGTTGCGCCGGATCGAAGGCGACGCGCCAGGCATCGGGGATTTGCCGCAGCTGTTTCGCCAGGTTGATGAAGTGCACCAGGCCCAGGCCGCTGTCGAGGTTGGCGCGCTGGTCCCAGTTTTTCAGGCTGGTATACAGTGGCTGTAACGCGGCGACATCAGTGCCCAGGTGCTTGGCGCAGAACTCCAGCAGGTCAGGCATGACTAGGCCAGCCAGGTACACCTCGTTGTCCATCACCATGCTTTGCAGGTCGCTCACGCCGATAGGTTGCTTGTCGAGGGACTGCAACCGTTGCAGGGCGAAACGCGCGCGTGCCCCAAGGGCGATGTTGTCCTGACTGATCACCGGGGAGAACCCGGCCAGTGGCGCCTTAGGGTTGGCCAACCATGCCGAGTCATTGGAGTGCTGCACGTAGTCGGTACGTTCCAGTTGCGGCAGTTTATCGGCGGGGAAGATCCCGGCCTGGGCGGCACTCGGGTCGATATCCCAAGCACAGGCGCTGTGGGCGCCGTCGAGCATGATCATTTGCAGGCCCGCACGTGGGTCGCTGCATTGCGCCAGCTTGGCCGCGCTGACGTTGGGCACTACCGACAGGTTCATGTACAGGCTCTGGCCCCGGTCATCGGCCGCCAGGGTGTTGACCCACGGGATGCCTTGCAGGGTGTGCACTGAAGTTTGCAGTTCCTTGAGGTTGGCGGCGCGATTCATTGCGTACCACTGCTGCAGCACGCGGTCGTTGCCCAGGTTGGCGTCACGTAGGCTGAACGCGTAGTGGCTGTCCCAATCGAGCTTGCCAGGCCATTGCACCACTGGGCCGAACTGCGAGCTATAGACAGTGTGGGATTGTGGCTTGAGGCTGCCGTCAGCGCCCTTGACCTGTACGGTTACCGTGGTTTTATCCAGCGGTAAGGATTTGCCGTCGAGCAGGTAGCGCGTGGAGTCCTTGGGGTCGAGGGTCAAGCGATACAGGGTAAAGTGCTTGGACGTGTCCACCGTATGGGTCCATGCCACATGCTGGTTGAAGCCGATATTGATCACTGGCAAACCCGGCAACGCGGCCCCCATCACGTCCAACTGACCAGGGATAGTCAGGTGCATCTCATAAAAGCGCATGCCGCCCAGCCACGGAAAGTGCGGGTTGGCCAATAGCATTCCGCGGCCATTGAATGAGCGGTCACGGCCTACCGCAACGGCGTTACTGCCACGATCAAAACTAAAACGCTGTTGATTGGCGGCAGCCAGTTCAAAGGACTTCAGGCTGGGTTCTACACCTGCAGTTGCCTGTGGTGGCTTCGCGCCGACCAACGCTTCTGCGAATTGGCCAACTCCACCCTCGACCAGCAACCGGCGGGTCAACTTCACCACATCCCCGGTTACAAGTGGCCGCACCCAGCCGGCCTGGCACTGCGCCGGTGCGCCCTGCTCTTTCAGGTAACGGTTGTAACCGGCCACATAACCTTCGATGCGCTGGCGGATCTGTGGGGTTTGCGCGTTCCAGAACGCCGCCACGGCGTCCGGGGTATTGAGCCAGGTGAAAAACACATCACTGGCCAAGTTGTTGCGTTCTTCCAGTGTTGCCTGCTCGGGGCCGAAGTAGCGCGCACGCTCACCGTTCACCGTGACCACTTCATTGGCCAACAGGCACAGGTTGTCCTGGGCATACGCGTAACCAATGCCAAAGCCCAGGCCCCGCTCATCGCTGGCGCGGATATGCGGCACGCCGAAACTGGTACGGCGGATATCGGCCGACGCCTGCGTCACCGACTCCCGCGCCGATGCGGCCAGGCTCAACCCCAGCAACATCCCCGCCACACACACCCTGGACAACCCGTTGGAAATAATCACGCCGACTCCACAGTCAAATTGAACATCCTCACCAGGGGTAATTCCCCCACCGTAAGGACGCAAAAACCGGGAACAATTTAGCGGTGATGAACGTTTATTTAAGGCGATCCTGGTGTGACAAAACCGATACCGACAAAATTTCTACATCCGGCACTTCATGATTTCGCTCGCTCGTTCGTCTTATTAACTAAGAGCACTCATTTTCCTGATCAGGCTCTGATAAGGAGTTTTTGCATGTACAACTCGCAACTGCCCATGGATGGACATTCACCGGCCGCCGATGCCAAGTTCGGCAGCGGCACACAAACGTTCGGCAAAGCGCCCGAACAGCAAGGCAACCAGCGTATTCGCCATTTGCTCAAGTGTTTCGGTTTGCGCACCAGCCTGATTCGGCTGAAGGTCATCGACGCCCTGCTCACCGCTGCCGACAACCAGCGCACCCTCGGTGTGCGCGGTGTGCACAGCCATTTGCTGGAGCTGGGCATTCCGTTGTCGTTTCTCAGCGTGCGTGAGGTGCTCAAGCGCCTGTGCAGCGAGGGTGTGATCACCCTCAACGCGGATAAAAGCTACAGCCTCCATGAAGAGGCTGCCAAAGTGCTCGACGGTCGCGACTGAGTCAGAGTTTGACTTTACGACGCATGATGCCGTTGATCACGACCACGACCACCGCGACGGCAATGGCGATGGTCTGGAACGTCTTCTCGCTGATAACCCCAGTGTTCTGCAAGTAGGACAGGCCAAACATCGTCGCCAGTACAGCCAGGGCAATCAGAATCGAATATTTCAAACGTTGCTTTTGAGTCATGACGGGTTCCTGAACCTGAATAATGTATCCACTTTGTATCGCCGAACATGCCAAGCACATACCCAGTGAAGGGGATGACGCAGGGTCGGCAGGGTCTCATGTTACAGGCGATGAAAAATTTGGCTTGTCCCGCGCCTGATAGACCCTGTGAGAACCCTGGAGGATTTTGAAATGTTCCGTCGAATCACACTGCTGATTCCATTGCTGATCATGTTGAGCATGAGCGGCTGCTTCTTTTCCCTCATGGTGGCGGTGGTGGCTGGCATGACCACCGGTACGACGGTGGTGGCCCCGGCTACTACCATCGCTGATCACGCCTTTATCTGATACGCCACCAGAACCATCGGCGATCTGCGAATCTACGTGAAAGCTTCGCAAACCTGGCTCACGCTTGGCGGCGCAACCCATTGCCCGGCTGGCCGCACAACTCCACCAGCCAGTCGACAAACACCCTCACGCGTTGTGACAACTGACGGTGCGGCGGATACAGCGCCGTCAGTGCCATTGGGGGCACCGCCAGGTGTGGCAACACCTGCACCAGCGTGCCCTCTGCCAGCTGGCGCATTGCGTGATAGTGCGGCGCCTGGATCAAGCCGTACCCGGCTGCACATGCCGCAAAATAACCATCGGCACTGTTGACCGCGACACGCTTGGGCAGGTTGACCGCGCGCAGTTCTGCCTCTAACTGGAATTCAAGACCAAAGCGCTTGCCACTGGTACTGGACACGTACTCGACCATTTCGTGGTGAGCCAGGTCTTCAAGTGATGCGAGTGCCCCCATGCGCTCAAGGTAGACCGGGCTGGCCAAGGTAACCTGCTCCATCATGGCTAACGGCCGCGCTACCAGCGACTCATCCAGGGCCAGGCCACCGCGCAAGACGCAATCCACGCCTTCGCGAATCAAATCGACAGGATGGTCGTTAAGGCCGATCTCCAGCTCGATCTGCGGGTAGCGCTCGGTGAATGTAGGGAGCGCAGGAATCACGATCAAGCGGCCTATCCCCGACGGCATGTTGATGCTCAAGGTGCCACGCGGGCTCTGACGCTGAGCGGAAAACACCGCCTCGGTCTCTTCCAGGTCCGTAAGCAAACGCACGCAACGCTGGTAATACGCGGCGCCGTCCAGGGTGGGGCTGACCTGGCGCGTGGTGCGCTGCAACAGTTGCACGCCCAAGTGCGCTTCCAGTTGCTTGATCAGGATGGTCACTGAAGCGCGGGGCATTTGCAGACTGTCGGCAGCCTTGGCAAACCCACCCAGTTCGACAATCCGAGTAAAAACGCGCATTGCATTGAAGCGGTCCAAGGAGCGGCTCCTTATTGATTGTTTAGATTTTACAAATAGTGATAGTGCTTTTAGCCGGTTTATCCAGTTTTTGTCGAGGGTAACAATGGAGCCCTAATCCACTAGGAGCTGAACCCATGCAAACGCGTCAACTCGGTACCAACGGCCCTCTCGTTTCCGCCATCGGCCTAGGCTGCATGGGCATGACCGATTTCTACACCACCGGCAGCGATACGACCGAAGCCATCGCCACCCTGCACCGTGCCTTGGAGCTGGGCGTCAATTTTCTCGACACCGCTGACATCTACGGCCCTCACACCAACGAACAACTGATCGGCAAGGCCCTTGCCGGCAAGCGTGACCAGGTGTTCCTCGCCAGCAAGTTCGGCATCGTGCGCGACCCGGCCAACCCCGCGCTGCGCGGCGTGAACGGGCGCCCCGAGTACATCCGCAACGCGATCGACGGCACCCTTCAACGCCTGGGCATTGAAACCCTGGATTTGTACTACCAGCACCGCATCGACCCCGAGGTGGCCATCGAAGAAACCGTCGGTGCCATGGCGGAGTTGGTGCAACAAGGCAAGGTGCGTTACCTGGGCCTGAGCGAAGCCTCGGCTGCCACACTGGAGCGCGCCCACAAAGTCCACCCCATCAGCGCCCTGCAAAGCGAATACTCGCTGTGGAGCCGCGACCAGCAGGACAACGGCTGCCTCGCAACCTGCCAACGCCTGGGCATCGCCTTTGTGCCCTACAGCCCGCTGGGCCGGGGCTTTCTGACCGGCGCGCTGAAAAGCCCGGACGACTTCGCAGCCGACGATTACCGTCGATTCAGTCCGCGTTTCCAGGGTGAAAACTTCGCAAAGAATCTCCGATTGGTGAAGCAAGTCCAGACCCTGGCGCACGACAAAGGCGTCACCGCCGGGCAACTGGCACTGGCGTGGGTGCTGGCGCAAGGTGACTACATCATCCCGATTCCCGGTACCAAGCAGCGCAAATACCTGGAAGAAAACGTAGCAGCCGTCTCCGTCAGCCTCAGCCCGACAGAATTGGCGGCACTGGACGCGATCTTCCCCGCCGACGCAACCGCCGGCCTGCGCTACCCGCAAGCCGTGATGGCGATGCTCGACATCTAGCAAGAAGGCGCCTGCAAAGGCGCCATTATTTTCTTGCACGAACGTACCTAAAGCTCCTCCTTGCCAAGCCGATAGCCCGACGAAGCTCTAACACAGCCGCGTCGACAATAAACGCTTCGTAAGGACGACCCTTCATGCCCCACTGCGCTCTATCCAAGCCCGTTACACATTGTTTCTGGTGCTGTTCGTCCTGGTGTTATTAGTGTTGACCGTGGTGGGTATCGGCCAATTGGTCGCCCCCAAACTGCGCCAAACCGAAGAACAGGTGGTGCTCAATCGCGTCGCCGAAGTGGCCGAACAGATCCAGGGCGAACTGAACAAGGTTCAGGCCCAGCAACGCAGCATCACCCAGACCATCCCGCTGCTCGACAGCGATGCCATCGACAAGGTCCTGCCCGGCCTGGTCGACCAATACGGCGAGTTGAAAGTCTTCGGCGGGGTATCTGGCCGCTGCCGAACCAGCGCACGCCGGGGCGCAACAAACACAGCACGTTCTGGCACCGCGACGCGTCGGGCAAGCTCGCCGTTAATACGTTCTGGAACAGTGACCCTGCGCCCAACTATTACGACCAGAGCTGGTACAAAGGCGGGCTCGCCTCACCACGCGGCCAGTGCGCCTGGGCCGCCGCTTACAAAGACGACGCCAGCCAGGAACCGCGCACCAACTGCGCCATGGCCATCCAACGCGACGGCGCGCCGTATGGCGTCGCCACCATCGACGTGACCCTGGGTTTCTTCAATGACCTGGTGGCCAGCAAGGAAAAAAGACATCGGCGGGCAAATGTTGATCGTCGAAGGCGACGGCAAGATCATCAGCAACAGCTCGCGCATCAGTGGTCCGGTGGTGTTGAAGAACATCAGCGAACTGACGGGCACTTCGGCATTTGCAGCCCAGGTCAGCAAAGCCCTGGCCCACCGCGACCAGGCACTGCAACGCAGCGAGTTCGACAATGGCGGCGTGGCCAGCACGTTCTATATGCGCCCCATCGAAGGCACCCCTGGTTCCTTGCGACCGCCCTGCCCACTACGCTGATCACCGCCCAGCGCGATGACGTGCTCGGCACACTGGCCCTGTTGCAAATTCCCATGGTGTTGCTGCTGGTACTGCTCGCGGCGTATGCGATCCGCCAATTGATGCAGCGCATGCAATCGCTGAAAACCAATATCGACGCGCTGTCCGCCGGCGACGCCGACCTGACGCGGCGCATTACTATCCGCGCCGAAGACGAACTGGGGGCCATCGGTCACTCGGTTAACCGGTTTATCGTCTACCTGCAGAACATGATCGGCGAGGTGACCCAGGCCACAGGCGCCATGTCGTCGGGCCTAGAGCAACTGCAACACACCTCGGCACAGACCAACCGCATCCTGGTGCGCCACGCTTCTGAAACTGATCAGACCGTCACCGCTATCACCGAAATGAGCTCCACCGCCGACACGGTCGCGCAAAATGCCGCCGAAACCGCAGCCTTCACCCAGCGTGCCAATGAGCATGCCGACCGTTCCCGCGTGGTAGTGGGTGAAGCGTCCAGCAGCGTCAGCGCATTGATCGGCGAAGTGTCCAGCGCAACCCATACCGTTGAAAACATGCGCCAGGACGCTGCACGCATCACCGAAACCCTCGGCGTCATCGGCGCGATTGCCGGCCAGACCAACCTGCTTGCCCTCAATGCCGCCATCGAAGCGGCCCGCGCCGGCGAGCAAGGCCGTGGTTTTGCGGTGGTGGCCGATGAAGTCCGCGCATTGGCCGCTCGCACTCAGGCCAGCACGTCACAAATCAACGAGATGCTGGCACGCCTGACCACGGGCGTGAGTTCATCGGTGGCGGCCATGGAAAACACCCAGGCCAGTTGCCAGTCTGCGGCGGACGCCACGGCGCGAGTCAACAGCGGGCTGGATGAGATGGCCGGCTCCGTCAGCCATATCAATAACCTCAGCACCCAGATCGCCACGGCCGCCGAACAGCAGAGCGCAGTGACCGAGGAGATCAACCGCAGCATGGTGCAGATCCGACAAATGGTTGAGGAGCTGGTGCAGAGCGGCCACGCCACTGAAACCAATACCCAAAGCCTGCTGGCGGCGAACGGTCGGGTTATTTCGTTGATGAGTCGGTTCAAAGTACGCTGATAAATGGCTGAAACACTCCCGTGCAAAGCCCGGGAGTAGGACTATTCTGACAACTCCTAGTCGCCACAAGGAGGTGTGCCATGCGCGCAGCCGAGCAGTCGGTCCGCTTGGAGCGGATCAGCCAGGAACGCTTTATCAAGGCCCCCATCGATGCCGTTTATGACTATGTGACCCAGCCGGACCGTTGGCACGAGTGGCACCCCACGTCACTCAGTGCCGACACGGGCACCACCGGTTCACTCCCCGCCGGCACCCGATTTACCGAGTTCATTGACCTGCTGGGTGTGCGGGTTCCCATGAGTTACCGCGTACAGATCGCCCGGCGTCCTGCAGAATTCAAGACTGTGTTTACTTCATTGGCCGTCGATGGCTCCATCCATTACTTTTTGCGCGAGCATCAAGGCGGCACGCTGTTCAAGCGCGTGTTGACCTACGAAACCGAACTGCAACTGGCCACGTTGCATGAGCGCATGATCGAACTCTCGACCATCGCCTTGGATCAGCTCAAGCACCGCCTGGAAAATCCACCCTTCGTATAATTTAGAAACACTACACCCACCACACCAACCTGTGGGAGCTGGCTTGCCTGCGATGACGTCGTCATTATCGCCCCCGTCCCGACGACGTCCTCCTGCTCACGAGCGCCCTTATGAAAACGCCATTGCGAATTGCCCTGCTTTCAGCCTTGTTCACCACCACCCTGGCCCAAGCCGCCGACCTGATCCCCATCGACGTGCACCGCGACGCCAACTGCGGCTGCTGCAAAAAATGGATCAGCCATCTGGAAAGCAACGGTTTCAAGGTCAATGACCATGTCGAAGCCGACATGAGCGCCGTCAAGCAACGCCTCGGCGTAGCACCACGCCTGGGGTCTTGCCATACCGCCGTGATCGACGGCAAGTTCGTTGAAGGCCATGTACCCGCCGAGCAAGTGCTGGCCCTGCGCAAGCGTGATGATCTGCTGGTGTTGCCGCACCGGGCATGCCCATGGGCTCGCCGGGGATGGAAGTGGAAGGTCGCAGCGAGGCCTACCAAGTCATCGGCCTGACGCGTGACGGTAAAGACGTCGTGGTGGCCGACTACCCGGCCCACTGACCCGTGCTGATGGGCTACCTGGGGCTGTTCGTCGCTGCATTCGGCGCCGCGACCTTATTGCCCCTGCAATCGGAAGCCGTGCTGGTGGGCCTGCTGGTCAGCGGGCACTACAGCTTGTGGCTACTGCTGGGCATCGCCACCTTGGGCAATGTGTTGGGGTCGGTGGTGAACTGGTGGCTGGGGCGTTGGGTGGAACACTTCAAGGGGCGGCGCTGGTTTCCAGTCAGTGACAAACAACTGGATAAAGCCCGTGGCCACTACGCGCGTTGGGGTCACTGGACCTTGTTGCTCAGTTGGGTGCCGATTATCGGCGACCCACTGACATTGGTGGCTGGCGTGATGCGCGAGCCACTGTGGCGGTTCCTGCTCCTGGTGACCCTGGCCAAAAGCGTGCGCTATGGCGTGCTCGCAGCCTTGACCCTGCACTGGGTGTTAATCCCTGCTTAATCCCCCCGAAACAGCATCCGGGCATCTTTCCCGGAGCCCTGCCGATGCCTCTGATCCGTGCCTTTTGTATTGCCGGCCTGCTAACCGCCACTGCCGCCCCAGCCTTCGCTGCCAGTTACGGTCCCGAGCTGCAAGGCTTCCAATACCCTACCCCGTCGAACACTTCGCCTTTCAATCCCAGGGCAAATCCCTGCAAATGGGCTACATGGACGTCCCCGCCAAAGGCAAACCCAATGGCCGCAGCGTGGTGCTGATGCACGGCAAGAACTTCTGTGGTGCCACCTGGGAGGATTCGATCAAAGCCCTGAGCGACGCCGGCTACCGCGTGATCGCGCCCGATCAAATCGGTTTCTGCACCTCCAGCAAGCCCGACCATTACCAATACAGTTTCCAACAGCTGGCCATCAACACTCATCAATTGCTGGAAAAGCTCGGCATTCAAAAAGCCACGATTGTCGGCCACTCCACCGGCGGCATGCTCGCCACCCGCTACGCTTTGCTCTACCCCGGTACAGACCGGGGACATCGTTTACATTTCTAACCGGGGACATGGTTTACAGGTTATTACGCATGATCAGGAGGTAACTGATCATGCCCTGGAACCAAGAGTCTCCCATGGATCAACGAATCAAACTGGTCATCGACTGGCTTTCTGGTGACTTCACCAAAAGCCAGTTAGCTCGGCGCTTCGGCGTCAGTCGACCGACTGTAGATAAATGGATCTCCCGTCACGTTGAAGGAGATTTAAAGTCGTTGGCAGAGCTATCTCGACGACCCCATAACAGCCCAAACAAGACTGACGATGAGATCTTGGCTCGCATAGTGGCGATGAAAGAAGCCCACTATGAATGGGGGCCGAAGAAGCTTGTCAGGCTATTAGGAATCGATGATTCGTCGGTCGCCTGGCCATCTCCAAGCACGGCAGGCCAATGGCTTGACCGTCTTGGGCTGGTCAAAAAACGACGCTTCAAACGACGGCACAGTACCGGTCACAGGGAAATGCGCGAAGCCAACGAGCCCAACAATACGTGGTGCGCTGACTACAAAGGGCAGTTCAAGATGCTCAACGCCCATATGTGCTATCCCTTAACCGTTACAGACCATGCCTCTCGTATGATTTTTGGCGTGCAGAGCTCACTCCAGGATCATGACCAAGCCTGTAAAACAAGCATTTGAGAGGCTTTTCCATGAGTACGGAATGCCTGAAGTCATTCGGTCTGACAACGGCGTTCCTTTTGCGTCTCCAGGCCTGGCAAGAATGTCCACACTGGCCGTTTGGTGGATCCGTTTGGGTATATATCCGGAGCGAACCATGCCGGGAAGACCGGACCAAAATGGCCGGCATGAACGGATGCATCGCAGTATGAAGTTAGAGCTACCGATTGGGAAAAACCTGGTTGAGCAGCAGCTTTTTCTAGAGCACTTTCGACATGAATTCAATTACATACGCCCCCACGAGGCGCTCGGCATGAAGCGCCCAGGAGAGCTGTATGTGCCGTCTAATCGACCTTATCCAGGATGCTTGCCGGATGTGGAATATGCGGCGGAAATGAAAGTACGAAGCGTAAGGAAAAACGGCTCGATCATGTGGAAAGGAAAGTTGGTGTTTGTTAGCGAAGCACTATCAGGAGAACGGATTGCGCTCAAGGAAGTTGAAGAAGATGTTTGGGATCTTTACCTGTGTGATTATCCCTGGGGAGGCTTGGACGAGGAATGAGCCGCGTCCAAGCTTCAAATGTGTAAACGATGTCTCCGGTTTCAGATGTAAAGGATGTCTACGGTTCTACACCCGCACAAACCGAACAGCTTGCACTGGTGAACCCCATCGGCCTGGAAGACTGGAAAGCCCTGGGCGTGCCCTATCGCAGTGTGGACCAATGGTATGAGCGTGAATTGAAACTGAGCGCCGACGGCATCCGCAAATATGAGCTCAACACCTATTACGTCGGCCGCTGGAAGCCCGAGTACGAGCGCTGGGTCGACATGCTCGCCGGCCTCAACAGCGGCCCCGGTCATACCCAGGTGGCGTGGAACTCGGCGTTGATTTACGACATGATCTTCACCCAGCCGGTGTACTACGAGTTCAAGGACCTGCAGATGCCGACCCTGATGCTGATCGGTACGTCCGACACCACCGCCATCGGCAGTGACATCGCGCCGCCGGCGGTCAAGGCCAAGTTGGGGCACTACGAGGTACTGGGCAAGCAAGTCACCAAGCTGATCCCCCATGCAACCCTGGTGGAATTCCCGGGGTTGGGGCATGCGCCGCAAATGGAAGAACCGGCTCAGTTCCATAAAGCGCTGTTGCAGGGTTTGAACGCCCTTTAATCCACCCTTTTTCGAGGCACGCGTAAATGTCGGTACAGATCGCAGTCATTGATGATTGGCAGAATGTGGCCAGTGGTGTGGTGGACTGGTCGGCCCTTGAGTCAGTAGGCCAAGTACATTTCCTGCACGACTACCCGGCTGATACCGCGACGATGGTCGAGCGATTGCAGGGGTTCGAGGTAATTTGCGTGATGCGCGAGCGCTCCACCTTCGACAAGGCTTTGTTGCAAGGCCTGCCCAAGCTCAAGTTGCTGGTGACCGGCGGCATGCGCAACGCAGCCATCGACCTCCCCGCTGCCAAGGCACTGGGCATCACGGTCTGCGGTACCGACAGCTATAAGCAGGCGGCACCGGAACTGACCTGGGCATTGATCATGGCCTCGACCCGTAACCTGCTGGCGGAAGCCAATTCCCTGCGCGCCGGCGGTTGGCAGGTTGGGCTGGGGGCGACCTGCATGGCAAGACCTTGGGGATCCTGGGGTTGGGGAGCATTGGCCAGAAGGTCGCGCAATTCGCCCAGGTGTTCGGCATGCGCGTGATTGCCTGGAGTGAAAACCTCACGCCAGAACGCGCAGCCGCGTCAGGCGTGACGTGGGTCAGTAAAAAGGAACTGTTTGAGCAGGCGGATATCCTCACCGTGCACTTGGTACTCAGCGACCGCAGCCGTGGCCTGGTGGATGCCGAAGCATTGGGCTGGATGAAACCAAGCGCTCGCTTGGTCAATACCGCCCGCGGACCGATTGTGGATGAGCAAGCGTTGGTGCAGGCACTGGAAAGTGGCCGCCTGGCCGGCGCCGCATTGGATGTATTCGCCGAAGAGCCGTTACCCGCGAATCACCCGTTCCGCCGCTTGCCCACCGTGTTGGCCACGCCTCACGTGGGGTATGTGAGCGAGCAGAACTACCGACAGTTCTACGCCCAGATGATCGAAGACATCCATGCCTGGGCCACCGGCGCGCCCATTCGCGTGCTTGCCTAACGCACGCAATGCCCTTGTAGTGAGCGGGCTCGCCCCGCGCTGGGGCGCAAGGCGCCCCAAACCAGGCACCGCAGTTTTTCTGGAAATACCGCAGCGCCCCTATTGGGTCTGCTGCGCCCCCAGCGCCGGACAAGCGCGCTCACTACAAATCTACGCATGTTTTCAAAGCTGCATATGGTTGCAAGTTTTTGTCCTACAAAATCTTCACACAAACCCTACAGGCTCTAGGATCTGTCCTAGACTGATGACCGATGGGTCCGATCTAAAACAAAAACCCCGCAAAAAATCGAAACTTTCCAACTCTGCCGTAGGTCCAGTTTTAAGGTAAGGCGAGCAATCAGCGTTCACGCCCAATGCCCGTCCATCCAATCTTTTTCAGCTAACCGTGCAACTGGCATACGCCTTGCCAGTTTGTACAGTGCTTGTGCGCCTGGCCGCAGGATGCGGTCATCGGAGCTGATGGCAGCGGGCCATTAGCCGACCAACATGTGGGAGAGAACTATGATCAGTGCCGCTGTAGATATTCAGGGAGAGCGTGTCAGTCAGCCGGTGGGGGGATCTTCACTGGTCGACCTGCCCACCACTGTGCGGCCGATCGCGAGTCAGAACCCTAATCGCAAAAAAGTCCTGTTTGTGACATCGGAATTTGCCGACCTGGTTAAAACCGGCGGTCTGGGCGACGTATCTGCCGCCCTGCCCCGCGCCATGGCGCATCTGCATGATGTGCGCGTGCTGATCCCCGGTTACCCGCAAGTGATGGAAAGCGACAACCCGATCCATATCATCGGCGAACTGGGCGGCCATGCAGCGCTGCCGCCGTGCAAGATCGGGCGCATGGACCTCAAGGACGGCCTGGTCATTTATGTACTGATCTGCCCTGAACTCTACGAGCGTGAAGGCACGCCCTACGGCGCCAACAACGGTCGCGATTGGCCGGACAACCACATTCGCTTCGCCCGTCTGGGTCTGGCCGCCGCCGACATGGCCGCCAACCTCGCACAGATTCACTGGTGCCCGGACCTGGTGCACGCCCATGACTGGCCAGCCGGTCTCGCCCCGCTTATATGCACTGGCGTGGGTCACGCACACCAACTCTGTTCACCATCCACAACCTGGCGTACCAGGGCGTGGTCAGCCTGGCCTCGACGCCGGAGCTGGGCATTCCACCCACGCGCTGCAACAGGAAGGCATGGAGTTCTACGGCAAGATGTCGTTCCTCAAGGCGGGCATGGCGTACTCGAGCCATATCACCACCGTGAGTGCTACCTACGCCCAGGAAATCACCACCCCGGAATTCGGCTGTGGCCTTGATGGCTTCCTGGCCAGCAAGACCCAGCAAGGTTTGCTCAGCGGTATTCCCAACGGTATCGATGAAAGCTGGGAGACCTCGACGGACACGCACCTGACCCACAACTTCAACATCGGCGATTGGGACGGCAAGGCGATCAACGCCGCGCATGTGCGCGAACTGTTTGGCCTGCATGACTCAACCGGCCCGCTGTTCGCCGTGGTATCGCGCCTGGTTTATCAGAAAGGTTTGGACCTCACCGAAGCCGTTGCCAGCTTTATCGTCGAAAATGGCGGCCAGATCGCGATTATCGGCCGTGGCGAGCCGGAAGAAGAACAAGCCATGCGCCAACTGGCCCTGCGTTTCCCTGGCCAAGTCGGTGTACGCATCGGCTTCAACGAGACCGACGCGCGCCGTATGTTCGCTGGCAGCGACTTCCTGCTGATGCCTTCACGCTACGAGCCTTGCGGCTTGAGCCAGATGTACGCGCAACGCTTCGGCTCGCTGCCGGTAGCGCGCAATACCGGCGGGCTGGCGGACACCATCGAGAATGGCGTCACCGGCTTCCTGTTTAACGAATCCACCGTGGAAAGTTATGAAGAAGCCCTGAGCCGTGCGTTCAAGGTGTTTGCCTTCCCTCGTTTGCTCAACGCCATGCGCTGCCGTGCCATGACCCAACCCTTCAACTGGTGCCAGGCGGTGGAACCCTACGCCGAACTGTATGAACAACTGGTGGTTAAAGCACAGGGGAAATCCGCTAAATAATCAAAGGGAGGTCTCTGTAGATGCCGTCACGGACTCTGGAAACCTGGCCCCACGGCGCAATCATGCTGGACGCGCAACACACGCGTTTTGCCTTGTGGGCGCCAGACGCGTTTTATGTCAGCGTTGAATTGGAAAACGGCAAGTCCGTCGCCATGCTCCCCCAGCCGGAAGGCTGGTTTGAAACTGAACTGGCGTGCCCGGCGGGCACGCGCTACCGCTTCAATATCGACGGGGAACTGGATGTTCCGGATCCAGCGTCCCGGGCTCAGGCCTCGGACGTCCACGGCTGGAGCCTGGTGGTCGATCCGCTCGCTTATTCCTGGCGCCATAGCCACTGGCAAGGCCGCCCGTGGCACGAAGCGGTGATCTATGAACTGCACGTCGGCGCGCTGGGGGCTACGCCGGGGTCGAAAAACAGTTGCCACGCTTGGCCGAGCTGGGCGTCACCGCCATTGAGCTGATGCCACTGGCGCACTTCCCCGGCGAGCGCAACTGGGGCTACGACGGCGTACTGCCCTACGCGCCCCAAGCCTCCTACGGCACACCCGAACAACTCAAGCACCTGATCGACAGCGCCCACGAACACGGCCTGGCGGTGATTCTCGACGTGGTCTACAACCACTTCGGCCCCGACGGCAACTACCTGGGTCAATACGCCCAAGGCTTTTTCCGCGAAGACGTACACACCCCTTGGGGCGCTGGCATCGATTTTGATCGGCGGGAGGTCCGCGATTTCTTTCTCGATAACGCGCTTATGTGGCTGTTGGAATATCGTTTCGACGGCCTGCGCCTGGACGCAGTACACGCCATCGATAACCCCGATTTCCTCAAGGAACTGGCCCAACGGGTACGCCAGCAAGTCGATATCGGCCGCCACGTCTGGCTGGTGCTGGAAAACGAATTCAACCAGGCCAACCTGCTGGAGCACGACTTTGACGCGCAGTGGAATGACGACGGCCACAACGCCCTGCATGTGCTGCTTACCGGCGAGACCGACGCCTATTACAGTGACTTCGCCAGCGACACCACTGCCAAGCTGGCCCGTTGCCTAAGCGAGGGGTTCATCTACCAAGGCGCTACCACCCGCCATGGGCACACCCGTGGCGAGCCCAGCGGCCATCTTCCGCCCACTGCTTTCGTGCTGTTTTTGCAGAACCATGACCAGATTGGCAACCGTGCCTCGGCGAGCGCCTGCACCAACTCTGCTCGCCCCAGGCACTTGCGGCGGCGACCACGTTATTGCTGATGTCGCCGATGATCCCGCTGATGTTCATGGGTGATGAAGTGAACGCCAGCGAACCGTTTTTATTCTTCACCGATCATCACGGCGAACTCGCCGAAGCGGTACGTGAAGGCCGGCGCAACGAATTTGCCGACTTTGCAGCGTTCCACGACCCCGAGCGCCGTGAACGCATTCCCGACCCCAACGCCCTGTCCACCTTTCAACACTCTGCACCGTCATTTACCGACAGCGAACACACCCGGCTGTACTGCCAGCTATTAAGCCTGCGCCACCGGCATATCGTGCCGCACCTGCCCGGCAGCGTGGCGCTGGGCACGCGAGTCCTGGCCGACGGCGCCGTCACTGCGCGTTGGCGCCTGGGCGACGGTAGCGTGCTACAGATTGACCTGAACCTGAGCGCCGCCGCGTTGGACCATCCAACGTCTGCACCCGTGTTATTCGAAACGCCTGCCGACCAAGGCGCGCAACTGCCGCCCTATAGCGCACGCGTCACCCTATCCCCTGTTGGAGAGCACCCTTGAGCGAAGCGAACCTGGAAATCCTCGCCAGCCGAGCGGGCCTGGCCGTCGATTGGATCGATGCAAACGGCCGCCCGCAACGAGTGAAACCCGACGCCTTGCGCGCCGTTCTCAAAGGCCTGGGCCACCCGGCCGACAGCGATGCAGAGATCGACGCCAGCCTGCTGGAACTGGAGCAGGCGCAACAAGACAAGCACCTGCCGCCGCTACTGACCATCGACAGCGGCGAAGGCCTCGACCTGGCCCGCTACTTCGAGCCCGATACGCTGTGCCGTGTCACCCTGGAAGGTGGCGACACCCTTGAGCTGCGGCTTGATGGCGACGGTGTGTTGCCCGGCGTGGTTGCGCTGGGTTACCACCAAGTGCATATCAACGGGCAAACCTTTACGCTGGCGGTCGCCCCACTCACTGCTACAGCGTCGCCGAAGCCGTCGACAGCCACCCCGCCCGTGCCTGGGGCCTCAGCGCCCAGCTCTATGCCCTGCGCCGCCTGGGCGATGGCGGCTTCGGTGACACATTGGCGCTGGAACACCTGGCCCGTTCGGCTGCCGAGCGCGGCGCCGATGCCTTGGCGATCAGCCCGATGCACGCGATGTTCAGTGCCGATACTGGGCGTTACAGCCCGTACTCCCCGTCCAGCCGGCTGTTCCTCAACAGCCTGTACGCCTCCCCAGGCTGTATCCTCGGCGAACGCGAAGTGCGTAACGCCATTGAAGCCATCGGCCTCACGGACGAACTACACAACCTCGAACAACACACCCTGATCGATTGGCCCGCTGCTGCCCAGGCCAAGCAACGCCTGCTGCGTGCACTCTATGAAGACTTCCGACACGGCCACCACCCGCAACACGCCGACTTCCTGAGCTTCCGCCAGGCAGGCGGTGAAGCCCTGGAAAATCACTGTCGCTTCGAAGCCGTCCAAGCGCTAAGGGCGGCGGCCGGTGAAGACCTTGACTGGCGCCACTGGCCCGAAGAATGGCGTAACCCTCAAAGCCCTGCCCTCGTGCATTTTGCCGAAGAGCACGCCGAGCAGATCGGCTACTTCGCCTTCTGCCAATGGCTGATCGCTCGTTGCCTGGAGCGTGCACAACAGGCGGCGCGGGGCAGCGGCATGGGCGTCGGCCTGATCGCCGACCTTGCGGTGGGCGCCGATGGTGGTGGCAGCCAGGCCTGGAGCCGTCAGGATGAACTGCTCGCCAACCTCACCGTGGGCGCACCGCCGGATATTCTCAACCGTGCCGGGCAAGGTTGGGGCATCTCGGCATTTTCACCCGAAGGCCTGAAACGCCACGGTTTTCGCGCCTTCATCGAAATGCTGCGCGCCAACTTCGCGCATGCCGGTGGCTTGCGTATCGATCATGTGATGGGCCTGCAACGCCTGTGGGTGATCCCCATGGACGCCTCGCCACGTGAAGGCGCTTACCTGTATTACCCGGTGGACGACTTGCTGCGCTTGCTCGCGCTGGAATCCCACCGGCACCAGGCGATTGTGCTCGGTGAAGACCTGGGCACCGTGCCCGACGGTTTGCGCGAAAAACTCATCGCGCGTTCGATTCTCGGCATGCGCGTGCTGCTGTTCGAACAAAACCACGAGGGTCATTTCAAGCCGATTCTCGATTGGCCGGACAACGCTCTGGCCACCACCAGCACCACGACCTGCCCACCCTCAATGGGTGGTGGCACAGCCGCGATATCGAATGGAACATCCAGCTCGGCCTGATCGATGCGCCCACCGTCGAGCAGTGGAGCGAACACCGCCTGCGCGAACGCCAGGCGTTGCGCCAAGCGCTGAGCCAAGACCCGCAGAACTTCGTCGATGAGATCCGCAATGAAACCGACCATATGATCGACGCCAGCGTGCGCTACCTCGGCCACACCCGTGCGCCGCTGGTACTGCTGCCATTGGAAGATGCGCTGGGCATCGAAGAGCAGGCCAACCTGCCCGGCACCCTCGACACGCATCCCAATTGGCGCCGCCGCCTGCCGGGAGAGGCCTCTGCCCTGCTCGACAATGACAATGCCGCACGCCGCCTCGAACTGCTGGCCGTTGCGCGCAACCAGGCCCACGAGCGTGACCGATGAAGGCGCTGCCGCTACGCGCCACTCAACGCCTGCAATTCCATAAGGGTTTTACCCTGGACGATGCGGTGCCACTGGTGCCGTACTTTGCCCAGCTGGGAATCAGCCATCTGTATGCCTCGCCCCTGCTCAGCGCTCGCGCTGGCTCCATGCACGGCTACGACGTGGTCGACCCGACCCGCGTCAACCCGGAGTTGGGCGGCGAGCCGGCATTACGCCGTCTGGTGGCTGCGCTGCGTGAACATGATATGGGGCTGATCCTCGATATCGTCTCCAACCATATGGCCGTGGGTGGCGCTGATAACCCGTGGTGGCTGGACCTGCTGGAATGGGGCCGCCTGAGCCCCTACAGCGAGTTCTTCGACATCCAATGGCACTCACCCGACCCACTGCTCAAGGGCCAATTGTTGATGCCCTTCCTGGGTAGCGATTATGGCGAAGCGTTGCAGACTGGCACCGTGTCTCTGCGCTTCGATGCTGCCCATGGTGCGTTCTACGTCGAGCACTACGAGCACCGCTTCCCGATTTGTCCACGCGATTACGCGCAGATCCTGGGTCAGGATGAATTGCTCAGGCCCATGTCCGAGCGTTTCAGCGCCCTGGCCAACCAGGACGATGCTTATCACGAGGCTACCTGGCTCAAGCAGGCGCTGGCCGAGCGCGCGACCGAAGACGATGTGCGCCAAGCCATCGAGCACCAAGTGGCGGCTTTCGACTTTGACCGCCTGCATCGGTTGCTGGAGCAACAGGCCTACCGCCTGGCCAGTTGGCGCACGGCGGCGGACGATATCAACTGGCGGCGCTTCTTCGACGTCAACGAACTGGGCGGCCTGCGCGTGGAGCGCAGCGCGGTGTTCGAAGCCACACACGGCAAGATCTTCGAACTGATCACCGAAGGCCTGGTGGATGGCCTGCGCATCGACCACATCGACGGACTGGCCGACCCGCGTGGGTATTGCCGCAAATTGCGCCGCCGCGTGGACTCGCTGGTGCCTGACCGCCACCTGCCGATCTTCGTCGAGAAAATCCTTGGCGAAGGCGAAACCCTGCGTGAAGACTGGCAAGTGGACGGCACCACCGGCTACGAATTCATGAACCAGCTGTCGTTGCTGCAACATCACCCGGATGGCTTCGAACCACTGGCCGACTTATGGACACGCCACAGCGAACGCCCCTCGGCGTTTATCGAAGAGGCCCGGTTGGCCCGTCAGCAAATCCTCAACGGCTCCCTCGGTGGCGACTTTGAAAGCGTCGCCCAGGCCCTGCTGCAAGTGGCCCGCGACGACGTGATGACCCGCGACCTGACCTTGGGCGCGATCCGTCGGGCGTTGCAGGAATTGATCGTGCACTTCCCGGTGTACCGCACCTATATCAGCGCTCGTGGTCGCAGCGCTGCCGACGACGCACTGTTCCAGCAAGCCATGCGAGGTGCGCGTAGCACCCTGGGCGAAGGCGATTGGCCGGTGCTCGACCACCTGGCGAATTGGCTGGGTGGCCAACCCTGGCGCAATCGCCCGGTGGGCCGTGAGCGCAAGATCCTCAAGCATGCCTGCGTACGTTTCCAGCAACTGACTTCGCCCGCCGCCGCCAAGGCCGTGGAGGACACTGCGTTCTATCGCTCGGCGGTACTGTTGTCGCGTAACGATGTGGGGTTCAGCACCGAGCAGTTCAGCGCGCCCTTGGCGGATTTTCACGCGGTTAATCAACAGCGCTTGCAGACCTTCCCGGACAACCTGCTGGCCACTGCCACCCACGACCACAAACGCGGCGAAGACACTCGCGCACGTCTGGCGGTACTCAGCGAATGTGCACCGTGGTTTGTCGAGCAGGTGGAGCATTGGCGCACCCTTGCCGAACCGTTGCGTGCCGAAGGCAGCCCTCGGCCGGCGATGAATTGATCCTGTATCAAGTGCTGTTGGGCAGTTGGCCGTTGGACCAGACAGACGACTTCGACGGCTACCAGCAGCGCCTCTGGCAGTGGCAACAAAAAGCGCTGCGCGAAGCCAAGTTGCAGAGTAGCTGGAGCGCGCCCAACGAGGCTTACGAGCGAGGTGTCGAGCGTTTCCTGTCGCGCCTGTTGCTCAGTGAAGAAGGCGCCGCACTGCGCACGGCTATTGGCAGCGCGGCTCAAATCATCGCCCCAGCAGGTGCGCTCAACAGCCTGGCGCAAACCTTGCTTCGTAACACTGTGCCGGGTGTGCCAGACCTGTACCAGGGCGATGAGTTCTGGGACTTCAGCCTGGTCGACCCGGACAACCGTCGTCCGGTGGATTTCAACGCGCGGCAACAAGCGTTGAATACCCCGCCGGATATCGGTGAACTGTTGTTCAACTGGCGTGACGGGCGTATCAAGCAGGCATTGCTTGCCCAGGTGTTGGCCTTGCGCAAGGCCCATCCTGGGGTGTTCCACAGCGGTACCTACACACCACTTCAAGTGGTTGGCAAACACGCGGAACGGGTGGTGGCGTTCAGTCGCGAGTACCAGGGCAAAACGCTGTGGGTGGTGGTGCCGCGCTGGCCCCATCATCTGCTGGAAAACGGTGTGTACCCCCAGATCAATGCGCAGGTTTGGGGCGATACACGGGTGAAATTACCGTTCGCCGTGCCAACACAAAACTGGAAGGGACTTTTTCATACGGGCGCAGTCACACCAAACAAGGAGCTGTTGGTCAGCACTGCCCTGGGGGATTTCCCGGTCAATGTCTTTATCAATCCTGATGATCAAGAAAGCTGAAATTTTCTGTGAGGAGCATTGTGATGAGCACTGAAGACAAACGTATACGCGAGTTGGCGCATCAGATCTGGGAGTCTGAGGGTAAACCTCATGGTGAGGATGCGCGTCACTGGGAGATGGCGCGCAAGTTGGCGGAGGCCGAGGCGCTGACGCCGAGTAAACCGAAGGCGGCAGCCAAGCCAAAAGCCGCGCCCAAACCTGCGGCGAAAGCCAAGCCTGCGGTGCCCGCCGCCAGCAAGCCGACGCCCCCAGCGGCTAAAAAGCCACCGGCTCCGAAAAGCCCAAGCCGTAAACGGCATGCTCCTCTGAACCGCCTGCCGGCAGTGTCGGCAGGCGGTCATTTCACCTGTCAGACAGTCAGCTGAACCATCGTCGGCACGGCGGCGTTCGGCTCGAAAAAACACCCTTGCAGGAGCACATTAATGAGCAAACCCGACAAAAACCAAGCGACGCCGAGCAACGAGCCGTCGCGGATTCGTGAAGGTTTGCCCTTCCCTCTCGGTGCCACTTGGGATGGCCTGGGCGTCAACTTTGCGCTGTTCTCCGCCAATGCCACCAAGGTCGAGCTATGCCTGTTCGACGACACCGGCGAAGTGGAACTGGAGCGCATCGAACTGCCTGAGTACACCGACGAGACCTTCCACGGCTACCTGCCCGACGCCCACCCAGGGCTGATCTACGGCTACCGTGTGTATGGCGCTTATGACCCGGCCAACGGTCACCGCTTCAACCACAACAAATTGCTGATCGACCCCTATGCCAAGCAACTGGTCGGTGAGCTCAAGTGGTCCGAGGCCCTGTTTGGCTACACCATCGGCCACCCCGATGACGACCTGAGTTTCGACGAACGCGACAGCGCGCCTTTCGTGCCCAAGTGCAAGGTGATCGACCCTGCCCACACCTGGGGCAATGACCAACCGGTGCGCGTGCCGTGGGATCGCACGATCATTTACGAAACCCACCTGCGCGGCATCAGCATGCGCCACCCTTCGGTGGGTGAGTCGGTGCGCGGTACCTGTGCAGGCTTGATGGAAGATGATGTGCTCAAGCATGTCCGCCAGCTTGGCGTGTCATCAGTTGAGCTGTTGCCCGTGCACGCCTTCGTCAACGACCAGCACCTGCTGCAAAAAGGCATGACCAACTATTGGGGCTACAACAGCATCGCGTTTTTCGCCCCCGACCCGCGCTACCTGGCCAGCGGCAAGATCGCAGAATTCAAGGAGATGGTCGCGCACCTGCATGAGCAGAAGCTCGAAGTGATCCTGGACGTGGTCTACAACCACACCGCCGAAGGCAACGAGCGCGGGCCGACCCTATCCATGCGCGGCATCGACAATGCCTCGTACTACCGGCTGATGCCAGACGACAAGCGCTTCTACATCAATGACTCCGGCACCGGCAACACCCTGGACCTGAGCCACCCCTGCGTGCTGCAGATGGTCACCGACTCGCTGCGTTACTGGGCCAACGAGATGCACGTCGACGGCTTCCGCTTCGACCTGGCGACCATCCTTGGCCGCTACCGCGACGGCTTCGACGAGCGCCACAGTTTTCTCGTTGCCTGCCGCCAGGACCCAGTGTTGCGCCAGCTCAAACTGATCGCCGAGCCTTGGGATTGCGGCCCTGGAGGCTACCAGGTCGGTAACTTCCCACCGGGTTGGGTAGAGTGGAACGACCGGTTCCGCGATACCGTACGGGCCTTCTGGAAAGGCGATGACGGCCAGCTTGCGGACTTTGCCGGGCGCATGACCGCGTCGGGCGAGATGTTCAACCATCGTGGCCGCCGGCCTTACAGCTCGGTGAACTTCATCACCGCCCACGACGGTTTCACCCTGCACGACCTGGTTTCGTACAACGACAAGCACAACGAAGCCAACGACGAAAACAACCAGGACGGCAGCAACAACAACCTGTCCTGGAACCACGGCGTCGAAGGCCCCACCGACGACCCGGAGATCAACGCGCTGCGCCTGCGCCAGATGCGTAACTTTTTGCCACTCTGCTACTGGCCCAAGGCACGCCGATGATCGTTGCAGGTGATGAATTCGCTCGCACCCAGCACGGCAACAACAACGCCTATTGCCAGGACAGCGAGATCGGTTGGGTCAACTGGGACCTGGACGATGACGGCAAAGCGCTGCTCAAATTTGTGAAGCGCCTGATCAAGCTGCGCCTGGCTTACCCGATCCTGCGTCGTGGCCGTTTCCTGGTTGGCGACTATAACGAGGATATCGGTGTGAAAGACGTTACCTGGCTGTCACCGGCGGGCGACGAGATGACCACCGAACAATGGGAAGACAGTCACGGGCGTTGCCTGGGCATGCTGATGGATGGCCGCGCCCAGGAAACCGGGATTCGCCGCCCAGGCGCCGATGCAACCTTGCTGTTGGTGGTGAACGCCCACCATGACATGGTCAATTTCCGTCTGCCGCCGGTGCCTGAGGGTGGTTTCTGGACCTGCATGCTCGACACCAATCAACCGTCGGTACGTGGCCAGGAGCGCTTTGAGTTCGATCACGAGTACGCCGTCACCGGCCGCTCACTGTTGCTGTTTGAACTGCAATACGAGGAAGAGGTGTGACATGGCACTGCATGGATTCCTTCAAGGCTACCGGGGCTACGCGGACACGCAGGCCCTGGGCGAGGCCCTGAAGGCGCTTCAGGAAGAAGGCCTGGACCAGTTGCCGTTGCCCGGCAGCGGCCAGACATTGGAACGCTTCAGTGGCCTGGCCCAGGTCGCCGGGCATGACCTGCGCCTGTGCAAATTGTTCGAAGGGCACACCGACGCGCTGGCGATCATCGCCGAGCTCGATAGTCCACTGCCGCCGCTGGGCAGCACGTGGGGCATGTGGGCCGCCGAGCCGCCAAATGCCAAGGTGCGGGTGCGACACGACGGCCATCGATGGATCCTCGACGGACGCAAAGCCTGGTGCTCAGGTGCGGCAGTGGTCAGCCATGGTTTGTTGACCGCATGGGATGAGCAGGATCGTCAACAATTGATGGCGGTGCAGATGGATCAAGCGGGCATCACCGTTACCAACATGGGTTGGAATGCCGTGGGCATGGCCGCCACCGGCAGCGTCGAGGTGGTATTCGAGGGTGTGAGTGCGATTGCAGTGGGCGCACCGGGTGATTACCTGGCGCGACCCGGATTCTGGCAAGGCGGCATCGGCATCGCAGCCTGCTGGTACGGCGCGGCGCAGCGCCTGGCAGAGGTCTTGCGCGAACAATGCAGCAAGCGTCCTGAGCCCCATGCCCTCGCTCACCTGGGGGCTGTCGACAGTGCGTTGAACAGCGCTGCCTGTGTGTTGCGGGCAAGTGCAGAACACATCGACCGCGACCCCAAGGCCGATGCCAGGCAACTGGCCCAGCAAGCGCGAGCCAGCATTGAAGACACGGTCGAGCAAGTGATGCGGCATGTCGGCCGAGCGGTTGGTGCGGGCCCCTATTGCAAGGATCCGCACTTTGCGCAGTTGATGGCGGACCTGCCGGTGTATGTGCGCCAGAGTCACGCCGAGCGCGACTTGGCCGCCTTGGGCGAACAGGTCGCCGACGATTCCACAGGGAGGTGGCAGCTATGAAACCCAATCCGATCGTGGGCCAGGGCACCCCGTTGCATCGCTGGCAGGCCTCGACACAGATTGCCGAACTGGCCCCCATCAGCATTGAGCAGTTGGTACCTGAAGGCCATCGGGCGGTAATCATTGCGCCGCACCCGGATGATGAAGTGCTGGGTTGCGGTGGCCTGATGCAAGGCCTGACGGCGCTGGACCGGCCGATACAGCTGATCTCGGTCACCGATGGCAGCGCCAGCCATCCCGGTTCGCAACGTTGGCCGGTGGAGCGCTTGAGCGTGGTGCGCCCGCAGGAGTCGGCCCAGGCCCTGCACCGTCTTGGTGTGCCAATGCACCGATTGAAATGGTTGCGGGCGGGGTTTGCCGACAGCCAGGTCGCCGCTCGAGAGCAAGAGTTGGCCGCATTTATCCAACGCTACCTCAAGCCCACCGACGTGGTATTCACCACCTGGCGCGAAGACGGTCACTGTGATCATGAAGCCGTCGGTCGTGCCAGCGCCCAGGCGGCTCTGGCGGCAGGCGCCACGCTGTATGAACTGCCCGTGTGGACGTGGCATTGGGCGACCCCGAGGACAGCCTTGTACCGTGGCACCGCGCGCGGAAAATCCCACTGAGTTGCGACGCCGTGGCGCGCAAGCGTCATGCCATCCATGCCTTTGCCAGCCAACTGGAGGGCGACCCGCAGATCGGCCTGCCGCCCGTATTGGCGCCCTATGTGGTGGAGCGCCTTTTGCAACCTTTCGAAGTGGTGTTTGTATGAGCGTGACCACGCCCTACTTCGACCAACTGTTTGCCGATAACGACGACCCTTGGGCTTTTCGCCAACGTTGGTATGAGCGCCGCAAACGTGCGTTGACCCTGGCGATGCTGACCCGTCCCCGCTATGCCTCGGTGTTTGAGCCGGGCTGTGCCAATGGCGAGTTGAGCTTTGAACTGGCGCCACGCTGTGACCGTTTAATATGTTGTGATACCGCATCCGCAGCCGTCTTGTTGGCCCGCGGCCGCCTCCTGGGTTTCCCCCATGCCGAGGTGCAGCAAGGCTACTTGCCGGCGCAATGGCCAGCGGGCCGCTTCGACCTGATCGTATTGAGCGAACTCTGCTACTACCTCGACCCAGATGATTTGAACGTACTGATCGACCGCGCCCTCGACAGCTTGACCGACGACGGCCAGTTGCTCGCCTGCCATTGGCGCCCCGCTATTGCGGGTTGTCCGCAAACCGGCGAACACGTGCACGGGTTACTTCAGGAGCGGCTCGGAATGCCACTGTTAGCCCGCCATCACGAAGCTGATTTTCTTCTCGACCTGTGGGGCCGCGACGGCACTTCGGTTGCCACCCTTGAGGGCTTGCGATGATCGGCATACTGATCCCGGTACATAACGAGGAAGCGTTGTTGGGCGAATGCCTTGAGGCAGCACTGATCGCCGCCCACCATCCGGGACTGTTGGGCGAATCGGTGCAGATCCTGGTGGTGCTCGACAGTTGCAGCGACGCCAGCGGCGCAATTGCCCACACCTTTGCCGTTCAGCGTCTGGAAGTACAGGCGCGCAATGTCGGGCACGTGCGTGGTGTGGGTGCGCGGCATCTGCTTAACCAAGGGGCGCGCTGGATCTCCTGCACCGACGCCGACAGCCGCGTGGCACCGGACTGGCTGGTAGCGCAGCTTGCACTGAACGCCGACGCCGTGTGTGGCACCGTCACCGTCGATACGTGGAGCGAAGGCTTCGACTCGGCGGCGCAGATCCGTTACCTGCAGGGCTATCAAGCGTGTGATGGTCATCGCCACATCCACGGCGCCAACCTCGGTATCAGCGCGGGTGCTTATATACGCGCCGGCGGCTTTGAACCGTTGGCGTGTCATGAGGATGTGCAATTGGTGCGCGATCTCGAACGCTGCGGCGCACTGATCGCCTGGAGCCATAGCCCGCAGGTCGTCACCAGCGCGCGGCTGGAGGCGCGGGCCCAAGGTGGGTTTGGTGATTATTTGAAGAGCCTGGTGCAAGCGTCGTAAAAAAACGACGTTACGTCATGTGAAAGCAACGGAACCTTGTCTATGCTGACAACGCCTTGCTGGTAATCCAGGGTTGAGTGCCACGCAACCACCGCAGCGGAGCCTGTAGTGGAAAAAAGAGAGTCGTCCCGTCAACGGGGCACGACCCCGCATCAATCGACAAGGATGTGACACCCATGAAGCCTGCCTCGTTAAGCGACGGCCGCCGCGGCCCGGCGCAAATCTGGAACAGCGCACCGCAGTTGGCGCAAATCCCTCCTATCTCGACTACGTCACTGGTACCACCCGGTGCGCGCGTGGTGATCATCGCTCCCCACCCCGGTGATGAAGTGCTGGCCTGCGGCGGGTTGCTACAACTGCTCAGCACCTTGGAGCACCCTCTGCAATTGATCTCCATCACTGACGGCAGCGCCAGCCATCCGGGCTCCCAGGTGTGGCCGGTCAGCCGGCTGAGCGTGGTACGCCCACAGGAAAGTGCTGAAGCATTGCGCCGCCTGGGTATGCCGTTGCACAGTTTGAAGTGGATCCGTGGCGGTTTTTGCGACAACGCCCTGGCCGCTCGTGAGCCGCAGCTCAGCCAGTTCATTGCGCGTTACCTGCAACCCGGCGATGTGGTGTTTTCCACCTGGCGCGATGACGGCAATGACGACCACGACGCCGTGGGCCGGGCCAGTGCCAAAGCCTGTAGCCTGGTGGGCGCACAGCTGTATGAGCTGCCGATCTGGGCCTGGCACTGGCCGGCCCGTGAAGGCGCGGTGATCCCCTGGCAACGCGCGCGTAAAGTGCGCCTGGATACCTGGAGCGTGGCGCGCAAGCTTCACGCGGTGCATGCATACGCCAGCCAACTGGTGGGTGACCCGCAAATCGGCCTCGCACCGATGTTGGCGCAGGTGTTGCTGGAGCGGATGCGTGAACCTTACGAGATCGTGCTTGCGTAGCCCCCTTCTCGTCTATACCTGTTACTTCTGACAGTAGCGGCCTTATCGAACTGCGTCTAAGGTGCAAAAGCCCTGCACTGGTTGATGTGCAGTCGAGAAATCCATGCCAACCCTTTGCATTGGCCGCTGTTTTCCGAAACAGGTAACCCGCTGTCCCTGATCCGTACTGCGCGTAACGTTGTCATGGTCTGGTCCGAGCCCTGCTTATGCAGGTCCAGGACACATCCCCCTTGAACGAGGACGGATCATGCGCGCACGGACAACACCCTCTCTCCCTGTATCTCGCCTGCTCGGTAGCCATGATCACTTGGCCTGCTATCAGCCAGGGTGCCTGTATTCTCGTCCCCACCGCCGGGGATGACACTTATACGTGCAACAGCGGCAGCGCTGCCGGGTTCACTGACAATGGCGGCAACAATACGCTGAGCATGTCGGGAACCGGGACCATCGCGGGAAATGTCACGTTTGGTGCAGGTATCGACGTCGTGACCTTTCTTGACGCCAACAGCACAGGCATGCACATCAACGGTTCGCTGAATCAGGGTGACGGCAACAACATTTTCCAGATGAACAACGGTTCGATCAGCGGATCGCTAACACAGGGTTCGGGCGCGGATATTGTGCAGATCAGTGGCGGGCAAATTGGCAACGTGTTTCAGGGAGACGGCAGGGATAGCTTTTCAATCAGCGGGGGCACCATTGCATCGCTGGACCAGGGCGACGCCCACGACACGTTTGTCATGAACGCGGGCACCATCACCGGGGCCTTCCTGAATGGGGATGACGCCTTGATGACTGGCGGCACCATTGGCCGCGTCGACATGAGGCTGGATAAAAACCTGTTCGATATGCGCGGCGGGACGATCCTCGGCAACCTGGTGACCGGCTTTGACGACGATACGATTCTGGTCTCGGGCACCAGCCTTATCGTCGGGAACGTCAGCACCAGTGGTGGCAACGACGTTATCAACGTCACGGGTGGCACTATCGGGGGCAGATCCTTGCCAGCACCGGTAACGACCAGTTCAATTGGATCGGCGGCGGTGTCATCCGGGGCCTTATCTTGATGGGCGACGGTACTGACACCGCGCTTCTCCAGAACCTGACTGCAACCCAACTGTCCACGACGCCGCTGATTGACGGCGGCCTGGGTACCGACACGCTCATACTCGACAATACCCAGGCTGATACACCGGGACGCTATACCCAGTGGGAGCAAGTGAGGCTGCAAAACAACGCCAGCTTCAAACTTGGCGGCACCTTTGTGTTCGGTGACCCAGGCACAGGCACTGGCACCATGACGCTTGGCGGCAGCAGTAAATTGCTGGTCGACACCGGCATTCTCAGCGCTTACACCGCTGGGCAATTGGTGACGCTGAACAACAGCGGAACCATCGACATGACCACCGGCAGTACCACCGCTACCGATACGCTGACCGTCAATGGCAACTACAACGGCACCGGCGGCACGCTTGCCTTGCAAACGGTGCTGGGCGCCGATGGCTCGGCCAGCGACAAACTGGTGGTAAGCCAAGGCACGATCCAAGGCAATACAGGGATTAATATCACTAACCTCGGGGGCGTAGGGGCGGCGACGCTTCAGGACGGTATTCAAGTCGTGCTCGCCACCAACGGTGCCACCAGTGGCGCCAGCGCCTTTACCCTGGCGGCACCCGTCTCGGCCGGTGCGTTTGATTACTACCTGTTCAAGGGCGGAGTCACTGCCGGTACCGCAGAAAACTACTACTTGCGCTCCACCGTGCCTGTCGTCCCCCCGCCCAATCCTGACCCGGTTATTATCGTGCCACTGCCGACGCCCGTAGAGGGAACGCCGCCGTTGCCACCGAACCCGGGCGTCACACCAATCCCCATCTACCGCCCGGAAGTTCCGATCTACGCGACGCTGTTCCCGGCCGCACAGCAAGTCGTCCAGGCCATGCTGGGGACTTATCACGAACTCATGGGCGACCAGAGCCAACAGCTACAGACAAGCCCTCTCACGGCAGGCTGGGGACGGGTGTATGGCAGCAATAGCCGGCAAAGCTTTGCAGGCACGGTCAACCCCACGCTGGACAGCTCGATTACCGGGTTTCAGGTGGGCAGTGACGTGTTTGCCAACACCCTGGACAACGGCCTGCCCCAACACGTCGGGTTCTTCGTCGGCCATAGCCGTTTAACCGGTGACATCAAGGGTTTCAACGGTGGCTGGCAAAACAAGGACGCTGGCAGCACCACCTTGCGCGGCGATAGCCTTGGCGTGTACTGGACGCTGATCAACCCCAACCGGGCCTACCTGGACCTGGTGGTAATGGGCACCCGCTTCGACGGTCACAACGAGTCAGACCGTGGTGTAAAAATGAAGACGCGTGGCCATAACGTGGCCGCTTCGGCAGAGGTGGGTTGGCCGCTGCCGCTCACACAACAATGGATGATCGAGCCCCAGGCTCAGGTCATCGTCAGCAAGACCAAACTGGATAGCCAAAACGACGGCATCTCCGACGTTTCCTACGATGCCGACACTCTGGTGACCACCCGGCTGGGCGTGCGCCTGAGCGGCGACTACCCACTCAGTGGCACGCTCCTGCAACCCTATGCGCGTGCCAACGTCTGGCATACAAAAGGTGGGCAAAATACGGTGACGTTTGCAGACGTCACAGACATCGTGACCGAGCAGAAATCCACCACAATTGGGGTCAGTCTTGGCGTCAATCTTAAAGTGGCATCCGGTATCAACCTGTACGGCGAAGTCGGCTACAACCGCAACCTGGACAGCAATACCTTCAACGGTCGCCAGGGCACAGTGGGATTGCGAATGGAGTTTTGACACCCCATCTGTATCGCAGTGTGTACGTAGACCATTGCGATACAGAGCCTTTAACTCTCGCGTTTTTTTGAAACAGAGCAGACACAGCACCGCGTTCAACTGACGGCCAGGCACACATCAAGCCGCAGGAGGCTCGCCATGCACGCTCAGTTGAATCGCCGCTCCAAACGTCCCCTCTACCTGGCCTTTGCGCTGCTGCCATTGGGCATCATCGGCAGGGCCAGCGCCGAAATGCCGGAGATCAATATCCCCGCCCCCGTCACCCAATCGGCCTTCGGCGCGCTCAAGCACGTCAAGGCCGGCCTGCTGGATGTGGCCTACGCCGAAGTCGGCCCGACGGACGGCCAGGCGGTGATCCTGCTGCATGGTTGGCCCTACGATATCGACAGCTACGCCCAGGTCGCGCCGTTGCTGGCAGCCAAGGGTTATCGCGTGCTGATCCCCTATGCACGGGGTTATGGCGACACGCATTTCCTCTCGGACAAGACTCTGCGCAATGCCCAACCGGCGGCGTTGGCCAATGACGTGATCGACTTCATGGACGCGCTGAAAATCAAGCAAGCGGTGCTCGGCGGCTACGACTGGGGCGCGCGCTCGGCGGACATTGTCTCGGCACTGTGGCCGGAGCGGGTCAAGGCGCTGGTGTCCGTCAGCGGCTACCTGATCGGCAACCAGGCCGCAGGTAAAAATCCACTGCCGCCAGAGGCCGAGCGGCAATGGTGGTACCAGTTCTACTTCGCCACCGAACGGGGCGCCGCCGGTTACCAGAAAAACACCCATGACTTTGCCAAGCTGATCTGGCAAACCGCCTCGCCCCAATGGAAATTCGACGACGCCACCTTCGAGCGCAGCGCCAAGGGCCTGCAGAACCCGGATCACGTCGCCATCACCGTGTTCAATTACCGCTGGCGCCTGGGCCTGGTGCAAGGCGAGCCCCACTACGCGCCGCTGGAACAGAAACTCGCCCAGGCCCCGGCCATTCGTGTACCGACCATCACCTTGGAGGGCGACGCCAACGGCGCGCCGCACCCTTGCCCGAGGATTACGCCAAACGCTTCACCGGCAAATACGAATTCCGCCAGATCAATGGCGGCATCGGCCACAACCTGCCGCAGGAAGCACCCGCAGCGTTCGCCAAGGCTGTGGTGGATGCGGATCATCTATAAAAAACTATAGCGACCCGCCTGGCACTCAGAAGTCCACCGTCGCCGATAGCTCAAACGTACGTGGCGCTCCCAGGCCCAGGCTCGACGTCAGCGGCATGCCCCAATAGGCCTTGTTCGTCACGTTGGTCACCGTGCCGCGCAGGGTCACCGGGCGACTGGCGATTTGCGTGGCGTAGCGCGTGCCGACGTCAAACAAGGTATAGCCGGGAATGGTCTGTGTGTTGTCGGCATCGATGTATTGCCGCGAGATCGCGGTGGCGTTGGCGGTCAAGGTCAACCCCCGCAGGACTGGTGTGTCCCACTCGGCGCCGAGCTTGCCTTGCAGCTTGGGCTCGCCGGTTGCTGTGTTGCCGTCGTAGCGGCCACCGACCGACTTGGTCACTTTGGGGTCGACATGGGCCACGCCGCCCATCAAGCGCACATCGTCCAGCGGCGAACCGAAGAAGCCCCACTCAATCCCACGGTTACGTTGCTCGCCACCAAACGAAAACACGTTGGTGACCGGGTCGGTGAAGCTGCCGGGGCGCTCGATCTGGTACAGGCTGAGGGTGTGGGTGAACGTGCCAAGGTCCAGCTTGAGGCCCACTTCCTTTTGCTTGGTTTTGTACGGCGCAAACACGTCACCGTAGTTGGCCGCTGTCATCGGCGCCATGGCGCCCTTGCTCAAGCCCTCGATGTAGTTGGCGTACACCGACACCTGCTCTGTGACCTTGACCACCAACGCGGCAGCCGGTGTGGTGGCGCCCTCGTCATAACCGGGTTTGTTGCGGGCGCCGGTGGTGACGCTGAACGTGTCGGTGACAACGTTTTGGCGACGCACGCCGAGGGTCAGCTGCACCTTGTCGTCTAGGATCGACAGGGTGTCGGCCACGCCATAGCTGGTCAGCTCGGATTCAGTGTGAGCCACTGCCGGGAAGCTTTGTGCCGCCTGCGGCCCCCAGGTCGGGTGATAGATATTGGTGACCCAATTGGCGCCTGGCACCGAACGACGACCGTAGTCTTTCTGTTTGTCTGCATAGCGCGTGGCATTCACCACCCACTGGTGTGCCACCGGCCCGGTTTGCAATTGCCACCGGAGACCGGCCTCGCCTGAGGTCTTTTCGATGTCCATCTTCAATTGGCCCATGGTGGTGCTTAAATCGCCCGCGTTGTTGATGACCGTCGCCGACATCGCCCCGCTGTAGCGATAGTGGGTCTCGCTGGCACCAAACGCCGCGTAGGCCAGTAACTGGTCGCTCAAGTCGAACTCGCCGCGCACAATCGCGCCTTTGTCCTTGGTCTCGACAAACGCCCAGTCCGGGTTCAGCAAGGTGTCGGACTTGGGTGGCTTGGGCACCGACACGTTGGGCGCCAGGCTGATCCCACGGTTCTGCCCGCGCACGCGGTCCTCGCTGTTGTAGAGGTCCACCGACAACCGCGCACGTTCGCCACGCCAATCCAGGCCGAGGGCATTCAACTGGGCTTTCTGTTGTTGGTGATCGGTGGCCGTATCGCCGTCGCGATAGACGCCATTGAACCGCACACCAAACTGCTGCTCTTCGCCAAACCGACGCCCCACATCGAGGTGGCCGCCGTATTGCGCATCGGAGTTATAGGTGGTGGTGAAACGGGTCAGCGGTTCGGCACCGGCACGCTTGGGCACCAGGTTGACGGTGCCGCCTACCGAGCCACCGGGCGGCATGCCGTTAAGCAACGCCGATGGGCCCTTGAGCACTTCGATGCGCTCGTACATTTCCGGCGAGATGCGGTAGTACGGCGCAACACCGAACAGCCCGCCGATGGTCACGTCGCTGATGCTGGTGGCAAAGCCACGGATGGAATAGTTCTCGCTGTAGGTGCCTTTCAAGCCATTGCTGAACACCGCCGGATCGGTGGCCGCAATCACATCGGTGACGGTTTGGGCCTGGCGGTCGGCAATGAATTTTCCCGTGTAGCTGATGGTGCTGAACGGCGTTTCCATAAAGTCTTTGTTGCCCAGCAGGCCGATACGACTGCCATACGCCACCTGGTCACCGGCATAGGTGGGCGGCAATTCGGCGGTGGCCATTTCGCCGTCCACCTGGATGGAAGGCAAGGTGGAGACGGGTTTTTCTTCAGTGCGTTCCGCCTCTTCGGCGAACACCGGCGCGGCACTGATCGCCAGCCCCAGCAAGGCGATTTGTACGGCAGCAGCACTGCGTTTGAGGGCAAAACCTGGACGAGCGGGCACAGGGGTACGAGTACGGCGAGTCATGGAAGGCTCCGTAAGGGTGTGTGTATTTTTTAGTGTTGGCAGTGTGTAGCGGGTTAAACGCCTGGAATCAGGGCTGATAACCTTTGATCACATCGTCGATCACGCGCTTGATCGACGTCGGGCTGGCGGCCATGACGTACCAGGCCTGGGCATCGACGAACACCACGCGCCCGTTCTTCCAGGCATTGGTCTGGCGCAATAACGGGTTGCCCAGGCTTTGCGCGTCCAGCGTCGGGCGGCGCTCCATCACGGCGGTGCGGTCCACCACGTAGAGGATGTCCGGGTTGGCCTGTTGGATGAACTCGCTGGAAATCGGTTGCCCATGCAAGCCGGTCTCGGCGGTCGGGCTTGCCGGTTTCACGCCCAGGTCGGTGAACACAAAGCCGTAGCGCGACTGCACGCCAAACGAGCTGAACGCGCCGTTGTTATGCAGCACCACCAGTGCGCGCTCGGGCCGCGCCTGGGTGATACGCCGCGCCTGCTCGACTTTTGCGTCAAGCGCGGCGACCTGCTGGCGAGCGAGTGACTGCTTGTCGAAGACCTGCCCCAACCTCAGCAGGTGGTTTTTGATCACCTCAATATGCCGCGCCTCGCTGTCGCGGTAATCCACGTCAAAATGCAAGGTCGGCGCAATCTCGCTCAGTTCGCCGTAATGCTGGGCCTGCAACGAGGTGATGAGAATCAGGTCCGGCCTGGCCGCGTGTACCCGCTCCAGGTTCGGTTGCACGATGGCGCCGGTGTCGACCACCGCCGTATCGTCCTTGTAGCGCTGCAGGAACTGTGGCACGAAGTCCTTGGGCATACCGGCCACGGGCACGCCCAATTGGTCGAGGAAATCGACTTCATTCATGTCCAGGGCAACCACGCGCTGCACCGGTGGCTGGATCTGTGGTGCCCAGCGCGTGGGTCACGCTGATAGGCGCCGCAGCGGCTGCCTGCCCCGTGACGAACACGCTCAGCAACAGGGCAAACGCCCAGGGGGAGTGATGACGTTTCATGGGTTCTCTCATGCGGGATTGAGTAGTTGCACAGCCGCCCGCGCGCGCTGTGGGTGATCTGGAAGTCGAGGTCGTACAGTTCGCGCAAGCGCTTCGGTGACCACCTCGGCCACGCTGCCGGTGCAGTGCACTGCGCCCGCTTTCATGGCGACGATGTGGTCCGAGTAATGGGCCGCAAAATTGATGTCATGCACCACCAGGATCACCGTGCGGCCCTGCTCGTCACACAGCCTTCGCAGCGCACGCATGATGTGCACGGCGTGCTTGATATCGAGGTTGTTGAGAGGCTCATCCAGCAACAGGCACTCGGTTTGCTGGGCGACGGTCATGGCCAGGAACGCCATCTGGCGCTGCCCGCCACTGAGCTCCTCAAGGTAGGCGTGGCGCAGCGGTTGAAGTTCCAGGAACGTCAGGGCCTCGTCGATAACGCGTCGGTCCTCTGCCGTGAGCGCGCCACGGCTGTAGGGGAAGCGCCCGAAGGCGACCAGTTCCTCGACGGTGAGCCGCAGGTTGAAATCCGGCGCCTGGCGCAAGGTGGCGACGCGCTTGGCGTAGTCACGGATGGGGATGTCCCCCGCCTTGCGACCGTCGAGCAGGATGTCGCCACCGCTGGGATGCATCAGCCGCGCGATCATCATCAACAGCGTGGTTTTGCCCGCGCCATTGGGGCCGATCAACGACGTCAGCCGCTGCGCGGAAAGCCAGTGCTCACGCCGGACAGCACGGTCTTGGCGCCGTACGCCTTGCTGAGGTTTTGCACAGTGATCATGGGTTGCCTCGGGTACGCAGCATCAGTGCGAGGAAATACGCGCCGCACAGCAGATTCACGAGAATGCCGACGGTGGTCTTGTAGTTGAAGACGTGCTCCACCAGCAGCTGGGCCGTGATGAAAATGGCGATGGCCACCGCGCTGCCCATCGGCAACGTGACCCCATGGCGAAACGTACGCGCCAGCGCATACGTGGTGTTGGCAACGAACACGCCCATGAATGCCGTCGGCCCCAGCAACGCGGTGGACACCGCCACCAGCGTGGCGACCAGGGCCAGTTGCAGGCGCACGGTACGCGGGTAGTCCACACCCAGGGACACCGCTTGATCGCGCCCCAATGCAAGCACGTCCAAGGTTGGCAAGGTTCGCGCAAACGCCAGGCACAACAGCGCCACCAGCAGGCCCGAATACACCAGTTGCAGGGGTTGCACGCGGCCAAACGAAGCCTGGCTGAACCCGAGCAAAATCGAGAACTCGCCGGGGCTGACCTTGAGCTGTACGAACTGCGTGATGGTGCCGATCACCATGCTCAACACCAAGCCCAACAGCAGCAGGAAATACACGTTGTTCTTGCCGTCGCGCAGCAACCAGCGATGAATCGCCCAGGAGTAACCCAGCATCAACAACACCGACAGTACAAAGTTGCCCTGGCTGCCCAGCAACACCAGGCTGGCGGTGCCGAGCACCAGCACCAGCAGTGCCTGGAACAACAGGTAAACTGCTTCATAGCCCATGATCGCCGGCGTCAGGATGCGGTTGCCGGTGAGGGTCTGGAAGATGATCGACGACCACGCCACGCACACCCCGCCAATGCACATCGCCGAGAGCCGGATAAGACGCTTGGGGATCACGTAGTCGAAGTCCAGGCCCGAGCCATACAGCACAAACGCCACGGCCAAGCTGAGCACCAAAGCCCACAGACGCTTCATCGGTGCCTCCAGACGATCAGCGCGAGGAACAGCACCCCACCGACGATGCCCGCGGTCAGGCCGATCGGCACTTCGAACGGAAAGATCAACAGCCGGCCAAGCAGGTCGCAGACCAGCAACAATGCGGCACCGCCCATGGCGACGATGGGCAGCGTGCGGCTGAGGTTTTCGCCGTAGTGCAGCGCCACCAGGTTAGGGATCACCAGCCCGACAAATGCAATCGAACCGACGGTGATGACCGTCGCAGCCACCGTCACCGCCACCAGCAACAACCCCAGCGCGGCAGTCGCTGCGTAGTTCAGCCCCAGGCTGGTGGCCATGCCCTCGCCCATGCCCAGCACGGTGAAGCGATGGGCGTACAGGTAGGTCAGTGCAACGATGGGCAGGATCAAATAGATGATCTCGTAATTGCCCTGCACCACCTTGGAAAAGTCACCCAGCAACCAGCCCTGCATGCTTTGCAGGATATTGTGGCGGTAGGCAAAGAACTCGGCGATGGCACTGAGTACCCCGCCATACATGAGGCCAATGACCGGCACCAGCAGCGTGTTCTGAAAGCGAATGCGCCGGATGATCGCCAGGAACCCCAGGCTCGCGGCGAAACAGCACGCCAATGCAAACAGCATGCGCGTCATGGGGCTGGCGGCGGGCATCAGCACCAACGACACGAGGATGCCGAGCTTGGCCGCGTCCAGCCCGCCCGTGGTAGCCGGCTCGACAAACTTGTTGCGCAGGATGTGCTGCAGGATCACCCCGCACACCGCCAACCCCACGCCGGTCAGTACCAATGCGGCCAGGCGCGGCAAGCGGCTGGCGGTCAGCGTCAGCCAGGCATCACCGGAGAATGTCCACACGTCGATCTCACGCGCACCGACCAGTAGCGAAACCCCGCACAGCACCGTAAACAGTCCACTCCAAGCTAAGCGCATCATGCGATGCGCCAGCCCGTTGCCGCCTGCCGTTGAGCCAGGAACTGTGCGTAACGCCCGCCACTGGCCGCCAAGCTCGACGGGGTACCTTGCTCAACGATCTGGCCCTCATCGAGCACCACGATCTGGTCGGCCATGGCCACAGTGGACAGCTGATGTGCAATCACAATCAACGTGCATTGGCCGCGCAACCTGGCCAACGCCTCGGCGACGGCCGCCTGGTTTTCCGCGTCCAGCGCAGCGGTGGCTTCGTCCACCAGCAGAATCGGTGCGCCCTTGAGCAAGGCACGGGCAATGGCAATGCGTTGCCGCTCGCCACCCGACAACCGTGCACCGCCCTCGCCCACCGGCGTGTCCAGGCCTTGGGGCAAGCGCGCGACGATCTCAGCCACACCGGCCTGGCGCGCGGCCTCAACCCATTCAGCCTCAGTGGCGGTCGGCTTGCCGAGGCGGATGTTGTCGGCAATGCTGCCCTGGAACAGGTAGGTGTCCTGGAAAATCTGGCTGACCTGCGCCGCAAGATCCGCCTCGGACAACTGCCGCACATCCACGCCACCGATCAGCACAGTGCCCCGACTTGCATCGAAAAACGCGCGAGCAAACGCACCAGCGTGGTCTTGCCCGAGCCGGACGCACCGATCAGTGCCGTCATGCTACCCGCCGCGATTTCAAGGTTCACACCGCGCAGCACCTGGGGCGCGTCGGGCGCATAACGAAAGCTCACGCTGCGCAGTTCCACCGCGTTGTCCGCCGGCGTTTGCGCTGGCTCCATCACTGGCAAGGGCTGCACCGCCAGGATGCTCTGGACCGCGTCAAGCTGGCCGTTGGCGCTGCGCAGGATTTCGCCATAACTGGCCACGTCGAGCAGCGGTTCGATGTAGCGACACACCAGCACCAACGCGACGCAGGCAGCAATCGCAGCGTCCTGCTCAAGCAACTCGGCCCACAGCGCCACGGCCACCAGCAGCGCACAGAAAATCGCCTGCACCACCCACGCGTTGAGCACCGCCGACAATGACGACTGATAGATCAAGCGCATGCCGGATTGGCGCTGCTGGTCGATGGCTTGTCCCAGCAGCCGCAGGCCACCGCCCTCGCCATTAAAGGCGCGTAACACCGATTGGGCCTGGGCGAACTCGACCATGCGCTGACTGGTGTGGGCGAAGTGCTGCTGATAAGTGGTGTCGGCGGCTTGGCCCAGGCGGGCCGTGAGTAACATCGCGCCGACCAGGAGCGGCAGTGCCAGCAATGCGACGAGCCCCAACGTCCAGTGCAGCGCAAACAGTGCGACGACGATCACCAATGGCGTCACCGCGCCACTGATCACCGGGGTGAACACGTGGGCCGGTAACTGGGCCACCGCCATCATGCCCTGGGTAATCACATGGCTGAGCTGAGCGCTGTTTTGTGGGGTGAACCAGCCGATGGGCAGGCGCGCAACGTGATCACCGATACGCTGGCGTGCGCCTTGCAGCACTGCGACGCCGACCGCCACACCCGCCTTGTCCACGCTGCGCCGCCATACGCCGCAGGCAAGCATGCCCATCAGCAGCGCAACCAGCCAAAACGCCGCGCCGCGTACATCGCCGCGCAGCAGGCGGCTGATCACCGGCACCAGCGCGGTAATGGTCAGCCCACAGAGCAGGCCATAGAACGCTGCCATCCAGGCATAGCGACGCAAGGTCGGGGCGTCTTCGCCCAGCAGGCGCACAAAAGTCTTCAGCATGGTTGCACCACCGGTTGTTCGTCGCGGGCGTAGTCGCCCAGGTGCCAAAGGCGTGCGTAGAGCCCCTCACGGGCCAGCAAGTCGGCATGCCGCCCCTGCTCAACCACGCGGCCTTGATCAACGACCAGGATCTGGTCGGCGTGCATCACGGTGTCGAGCCGATGGGCGATGACCAACAACGTGCGGCCCTGGGCGAAGCGCGACAGGGCTTGCTGGATCGCCACTTCGTTCTCGGCATCCGCAGCGGCGGTGGCCTCATCGAGGACCAGCACCGGCGGGTCCACCAGCACCGCACGGGCGATGCTCACGCGCTGCTGCTCGCCGCCGGAAAGCTGGGCGTCTTCACCGATTACCGACTCATAGCCCCGGGGCAGGCGCAGGATGCGCTCGTGGATATTCGCGGTGCGTGCGGCGTCTTCGATGTCTTGCGCAGTGGCTGAGGGCCTGCCGAGGGCGATGTTGTCGCGCACGCTGGCGTTGATCAGGCGTACCTCCTGCAACACGAACCCGATGCGTTGGTAAAGCCGTTCGGTCTCGATGTTTCGCAGGTCTACGCCACCGAGGGTGATACGCCCGGTGTCGGGGTCGAAGAAACGCAGCAGCAGGCGCGCCAGCGTCGACTTGCCGGCACCCGACGGCCCGACAATCGCCGTGGTGGTGCCCGGTTGCAGCGTGAAGCTGATATCAGTCAGCACCGGATTGTCGCGCCCATAGCCATAACCGACCTGCTCGAAGCGAATCTCGCTGCCCCTCGGCAATTGCTGGGTGTGCACCGATGGCTGCGACAGCGTTGGCGTGTCGAGCAGCGCGTGCACACGCTGGGCGGCGCCCGTGGCGTTGTTGAGGTCGTGGGTGATGTAGTGCAACAGTAACAACGGCGCACTCAAGCCCGGCGCCACCAGCACAAACGGCAGCACGTCCAGCGGCATCATCCAACCCAGGCTGACAAACAGCGTGCCCGCCACCAGCACCACGCAGAGCACGGTGACCGGCGCAATCATCGCATTGGCATTCGCCATCGAAGCCACCAGCGGACGGGTGAAGTCGATGAACGCTTCGGCGAACGCATCGATCGCTTGGCGGTAAGCGCTGTGCGCCTTGCCACTGACACCGAAGGCCTTGACCACCGGAATGCCTTTGACGAACTCCTCCACCGCATTGCTGATGCGGTCCATGCCGCCGATGAATTGCTGCATACTCGCGCCGCTGGCGCGCATGGCCCGTTTAAGGAACAGGAAATAACCGGCGAATGGCAGCAACGCAATCAGCGCCAGGCGCCAGTCCATGGCGAACAGGTAGACCATCGAGATCAGCACGGCGCCGCCTGCACGCCCGGTGGTGGTATAGAAATGCGCGGTGAGGCTATGCAGGGTGTTGATGTCGTCCTGTACCGCCCGCTTGATTTCGCCCGACGCGCGACTGCTGAACCAGCCCAGCGGTACCCGGCTCAGGCGTTGCGTGATGGCTTGGCGCAAGTGGTGTGTGAGGCGGTTGTCGGCCAGGTGAGCCAGCAGTTCGCCCGCAAAGATCAGCGCCATGCCCACAAACAGGCTCGCGATGCTCAAGCCCGCCACCCACCACAGTTCACTGGATACGCTGCCAGCATCGTCGAGCAAGCGTCGAGCGATATGGGCGATACCGGCCAGGGGCACCAGGGTCAGCATCGCACCGATGGCGGCCAACAGCGCGGCAATCACCAGGCGCCCACGGATAGGCGCCAATACCCGGCTAAGCGTGCCTTCGACAGTGGGGTTGGCCGAGGCCGAGTCAGGAGAGTCCATTGCGAGAAAAGGTCCGTTTGAGAATCAGAATCATATTTAGTTGCATGACTATAAACTAATTTGCGTAAACCCGACAAGACAGCTACAACCTTGTGTTCAGTGATTAAGGAATACCTATGGAACCCGCAAAAAACCGGCCACCCGCGGACGCCCGCCGAGCATCACACGGGAGCGAATCGTCGAAGCCGGTATAGAGATGGGCCTGCCTAACATCACCTTCGTCGGCCTCGCGGCGGCGCTGGGTGTGAGCCATATGGCGCTGTATAAACACGTGGCCAACCTCGAGGCGCTCAAAGCGCTGGTCGCCGAAGAAATCTTCACGCGCTGGCAGATTCCCCAGGATTGCGGCGACAAGGACGGTGGCTTGCGCGAGTACCTGATCGTGTTCGCCACCTCGGTCCGGGGAGTTCGTCAAGGCGCACCCGGGGCTCACGCCTTTCGTCATCCGCAGGGCGGCCGCGACTGAGCCGATGCTGGCCAAGATCCACGGCCACCAAGCGCTTATCGCCCAGGCATTTGGCGTCAGCCAGGATCAGGCGCGCTGGCTGCTTGCCACGGTGGCGTTCCACTGCATGGCCGTGGCCGACACGGTGTATACGGTCACCCAGCGAGAGCCCGTGGTGGAAACGGATCGCGCTACCGAAGAAGCGGAGATGGAAATTGAACTGGAACAAGGTATGCAGGCGCTGATCGTGGGGGCACTGGTGATGTTGAAGGAAGGCTCGTCCGCCGAGTGACCCAAGGCCTACAAATTGTGAGAGCGCCTTTCACAACAGGCATAATCACACTCTGTTCATACCAGAGACGCATCAATGACCACCGAACGCTACGACCAACTGGCACTCTTCGCCATCGTGGCCCAGGAACGCAGCTTCACCCGCGCGGCCGCTCGGCTTGGCATGTCGCAACCGGCCTTGAGCCGCGCCATGCGCCAGCTCGAAGAGCACCTCGGCGTGCGCTTGCTGGCCCGCACCACCCGCAGCGTGTCGGCGACCGAGGCCGGTGAGCATCTGCTGCGGGTGATCGCGCCACGGTTCGAGGAGATCGACAGCGAGCTGGCCTCTCTCAGCGAATACCGCGACAAGCCGATGGGCAAGCTGCGCATCACGGCAGGCGAACATTGCGCAATCAGCGTGCTGCATCCGGTGCTGGCCAAACTGCTGCCGGACAATCCCGACCTCAATATCGAGATCATCGTCGACTACGGCTTCACCGATATCGTGGCGCAAGGTTTCGATGCAGGCGTGCGTTTGGGAGAGCAAGTGGCCAAGGACATGATCGCGATGCGCATCGGCCCGGACTTGCGCATGGCGGTGGTCGGTTCGCCAGCGTATTTCGCCCGCTACCCGCTGCCGACAATTCCCAACGACTTGATGACCCACAACTGCATCACCCTGCGCATGCCGACCCATGGCAGTTTGTATGTGTGGGAGTTTGAAAAGAACGGGCAGGAATTGAACGTACGCGTCGAAGGCCAACTGGTGTTCAACACTATCGCCATGCGCATGGAAGCGGCGCTCCAAGGCCTGGGCTTGGCGTTTATGCCCGAAGACCTGGTGCTGGAACACGTGGCGCAGGGCCGCCTGGTGCGGGTGCTGGAAGACTGGTGCGAGCCGTTCTCGGGGTACCACTTGTACTACCCGAGCCGGCGCCAGAGCTCACCGGCATTCACCTTGCTGCGCGAGACCTTGCGCTATCCCCCCGTCACTGGTGCCGGTGTTGTAGTGAGCGGGCTTGTCCCGCGCTGGGTGGCGAAGCCGCCCTAAATGCTGACTACGCGGTTTTTCTGTAAGAACGCAGTGACTGGATTTAGGGCCGCTCTGCTGCCCAGCGCGGGACAAGCCCGCTCACTACAAACTACCGGGATACCTATTCCAGTATTGCGCTGGCGCGTCGGGCCGCTTCGACGTTGCCCTGCTCTTCCAGCAATCGCACCAGTTGGCGCAATTGCTCCACCGTCACGCCCACCCGCAGGCTGGCGGCGACGTGGGAACGCAACTGCGACTCCACACCCGGTGTGGCGGCCAACGCGGCAACCGTCGCCAACTCGCGGCTCTGCCAGTCGAGGTTGTCCCGGGCAAAGATGTCGCCGAACAGATGCGCCTGCAGGTATTGATTGATCACCGGGGCGAAATCGAACAACGGGCCCTTCACCTCTGCGCCGGCGATTTTCGTTTGGTTGGCCTTGCCGAGCACCAGCAACTGCTCGCCGACGGGAATGACCGCCATCGGCTCACGCCCCTGCTTATCCTTGATCCCCCGTTGCTTGCGCGCCTCCACTACCCGCATCAACTCACCCAGCGCGTTCAAGCTGCGAGGGAAGCCAACGTAGGCGTAAAGCTGCACCAGAATTTCATTTGCCTCGCTGATGGCCAACCCAGCGTCCAGACCTTGATTCAGTGCCGTATTAAGTGCGGGCAGATTGCCGGTGGCCATCGCTGCAGCAATCAAGGGTATCGACTGTTGCTTGGCGGACAGCGCGGTCTCGCTGCTGGCGGGTTTGTTTAAAGAGGCGCCGTACTCGGCGTCGGTGACTTTCTCCATCCAGTCGACGTTTTTACCATCCACCGTCCCGGTCACCGCCAGGTGCGTCATCGCACTGTTCGGCGCCGCGCCGTGCCAGTGCTTGACGCCTGGCGGGCAAACGATGACGTCGCCCGGCAAGATCCGTTGCACCGGCTTGCCCCACTCCTGAGTCAGCCCAACGCCCGACATCACCACCAGCCGCTGACCCGCCGGGTGCGTGTGCCAGGCCGAACGCGCGCCAGGCTCAAAGCTGACGTAGGCGCCCGAAACGTCGATCTCATCGGACGCCGGAAACAGCGGATCAACACGCACCCGCCCAGAGAAATAGTCCTCGGGGCCGGTAGCCGAAGCCTGGCTGTTTGCACGGCGGATTTGCTGGGATTCAGCGACGCTGTCCGCGGCAGCGGCAACGGCGCCGTGACGCACATCGCGACACCAAGAAGGGTTTTATTCACAGTGCGGGCTCTCCAAATCAAAGGGTTCTAGAACGCGCTGAATTGCGTGATGGCAATGTCCACCTACGCGGACACTAAAACGCCTCGATACGCGTGATGACGTGGAGAGCAAATTAACGGGTCAGGCATTGATTGATAAATGGGGTGAACCGTATAGGACTGATACCAGAAACGCATAAGTACGCATCATTCAGAACGCTCACGCATCATCCCTGGCCACCGGAACGATAGCGTCAACCGCTCAAATGGAACGCTGGTTTACCCGCGCCATCAGTTGCTCAGCCGACTCTTTGCGCTCCGAATAGCGGTCCACCAGAAACGCCTGACGACCACGCAGCAGCACGGTGAACTTCACCAACTCTTCCATCACGTCGACAACGCGATCATAAAACGGCGACGGTTTCATCCGCCCAGCCTCGTCGAATTCCATATAAGCCTTGGGTACCGATGACTGGTTGGGGATGGTGAACATACGCATCCAGCGACCCAGTACCCGCAGCTGATTCACCACATTGAACGACTGCGAACCGCCGCAGACCTGCATCACCGCCAACGTCTTGCCCTGTGTCGGGCGCACGGCTCCCAGCTCCAGCGGTACCCAGTCGATCTGCGCCTTGAACACCGCAGACATCGCGCCGTGTCGCTCCGGGGAACACCACACCTGCCCTTCCGACCACAACACCAGGTCGCGCAGCTCTTGCACCTTGGGGTGATCGACCGGGGCGTCGTCTGGCAACGGCAAACCGGAGGGGTTGAAGATGCGTGTCTCGGCACCAAAATGCTCCAGCAAGCGTGCGGCTTCTTCGACCAGCAGACGGCTGAACGAGCGTTCGCGAGTCGAACCGTAGAGCAGCAAGATCCGCGGTTTATGTGGGTCCAGCGTCGACGCTTGCACCTCGTCGAACAGGCTCAGGTCGAGATTGGGTAGATGGTCAGACATGGGTTCTCCTCAGAGCGTGGCAATTCGTTCAAGCTCGGTTTTGAGCGCATCACGGCTGATGGTGCCGAGGGACAGGGCGAGGAAGGCTTGGCAGCGTTTTTCAATGCGCGCCAATGTGGTATTGAACGCTGCGTCGATCGCCGCCTCGTCTCCCGTCACATCCGAGGGGTCTTCCAACCCCCAATGGGCTTTCAGCGCCGGGCCGAAATACACTGGACAGCTTTCGCCAGCCGCCTTGTCACACACGGTGATCACGATGTCTGGCGGGTTGCCTTCGAATGCGTCGTTGCCTTTGCTGTACAAGCCATCGACAGAGATACCGGCCTGCTGCAACGTCGACAAGCTGCGTGGCAACACCTGGCCTTTGGGGAAACTCCCGGAACTGATCGCCTCGATGCCCTGCGGCGCCAAGTGATTGAAGACCGCTTCTGAAAGGATGCTGCGGCAACTGTTGGCCGTGCACATGAACAGGACTCGCATGGATTGCTCCTGCCGCTTTTGGCGGACGTCAGAGGCTCAGGCGCAGTCGGCTTCCCGCACAGGCCGGCCGTTCATACACCGCAGGCGAGCAGCGTTTTGCTTGAGCCAATCGGTGTTGGCTTTCGAGGTCACCTGCAGGATTTCGTGAACCCACTTCGGTAGGTCCGGGTTAAGGCGGTAATACACCCACTGGCCCTGGCGGCGGTCGAGCAGCAAGCCACTGCTGCGCAGTTGCGCCAAATGGCGGCTGATCTTTGGCTGGCTGTCGTCCAGGGCACACATCAACTCGCAGACACACAGCTCGCCCTGATCAGCAATCAGCAGGGTGGCGCGGGTACGGGTTTCGTCGGCCAGGCTTTTGAAGACCTCAGGGGCGTGATCATGAAAGCTCCTTACATTTGGAAATGTGAATATACGGATATCCATATGTGCCATGCAAGCAGTTGTTTTGTTGATTGCCGTTTTTGCGCGCTAGGGTGATAGCGCCTGCTCCGCTCCTGAGTTTGCTCGACCTGCAGTGATTAAAGTTCGGACGCGCAAAGGCGATACGCTCAAATAGGAACATTAATGCCGATGGCGTACTTGATGGATCAGACCTGATGGAACGGGCCATGGCGACAAACAAGGAGGTCCTTTTGACCCTGCGCTTCATATACGTTTTAGGGCTTTGTTTTTTCCCGCTGAACACACTCGCCCAGCCACCCACGCCCGAAGCTGTCACGCACTATCACGCCGCCCTGGACGCGCTGGACGATGCAAAGCGCGTGTCCGACCGCGTGCTCGAAATCGTCAAAACCGATCAACCCGTGGACCCTGCCGAGCCAGAGGCGTTAGCGACTGAAAGCGCGCAAATAATGAGGCGACTCAACGCACATCTGGACACTGCAATCGCGGGTGGGCATGCCGTTGCCATGTACCAAAAAGCCAAGGTGTTGCTGGCGGCATCAATTCTCAAGAATAAACAATCCGCCTGCGAGTTCTACGGCCGGGCCGCCGAGCAAGGCCTGATTGCAGGGGCTGTGGAATACGTCAATTGCATACCCTTCTATCCCCCCAGCGCTGAATACGAGAGGCGCCTTGCCCTTCTGCAAGCGACAGTCCAGGGTCCGGACTACTACGAATCGGAATACCCATTGCTGACCGCCTTTCCCAGCTGCTTCCCCAAGCACAAGCCCCACCAAAACCGGACGAAGATGCGATTCAATGGGTGATTGATAATGCTCGCCCCTGTCCTTGAGTGCCGGCGATTTTCGCGCAGAAGGTTATTACATCCTCGCCATGCGTACCGAGATCGACGAGCAAAGAGTGAACTTCCTGAATTTGGCGTTTGCACAAGGCTGCCGCGAAGATTTCATGAGGGTGGCAAAGTATGTGAGGGATGAGCGATTAAAGGCGCTGATCAAAGGACCGCCCTTGGAGGCGGTTCGATAACACCGATGGAGCAAAAATTGAGCATTTACATCACCGGCGCCTCGTGTGCAGGCGTGACCACGCTGGGTCAAAACCTCGCGACGTTGCTCGGCGTAAAACACCTCGACGTCGATGATTTTTACTGGATGCCCACCAACCCGCCCTTCACCACCAAACGTCCTCCTGATGACCGGGTGACGCTGATCCAGCAAGCATTCGGTGACGGCGACTGGTTGCTGACCGGATCCTGCATGGGCTGGGGTGATGCGCTGATTACCCGTGCGGACCTGATTGTGTTCGTGGCCACGCCCACACCCGTTCGCCTTGAGCGGCTGACCGCACGAGAAACGCAACGCTTTGACGATCGCATCGCCCCCGGTGGCGACATGCATGAAATACACCTGGCCTTCAGGGAATGGGCCTCGCAGTATGACGACCCGAGTTTTTCTGGACGCAATCGGGCCTGGCACGAAGCGTGGCTGGCCAGACAAACCGCGACGATCTTGCGGATCGACGGGACGAACACTGCTGAGCAAATGGCAGCCGAGGTGATTCAGGCGTTATCGCAGATATCACGGTAGCTCGACAGCAGATCAAATGGTGAGCCATGAAACCCACTCTCTCCACCGCAGCCAATGGTCATCTGACATTCAATCTCAACGAGTGCTCGGATGATTATTGGCTATCGTTGGCTGAAGATCTGGTCAAACACCAAGGGTTCAAACGAGTAGGGTCACCTGTCTTCGGACTTGATGAAACCATTCACCCAAGTTTCGAGTGCGCGCAGTTTAGCCTTGCCGCCGGGTGGGACATCTGGTTTGGACACTACTTGCTTTCTGAATCCCCGGCGGCTGATGTATTTCTGCAAACGCTGTTCAATCAGTTCAGCGTTTGAGATGTAAATCGGGGCTTCTCGCCACATTGTCAGCGACGGATTCAATTGCACGGAAGCAATCAATGAAACAGCACTTACCCGTGAGCACAGGCAAGAAAATAACGGTCTTGGCCATCACCCTATTGGTGGTTGGATCGCTGTTTTGCTACATGCTGTGGGCGACTCGCATTGCAAGACAAACCGTTTTGATGCCGTGGATTCCAGAGTGGACCATCTATGTAGCCGTCAGCGTTTTGATGGGGCTGGTCTTCGCAGGTAGAGCGCTTTATCAACGCCCAGCTGAGAAAGCCCTTAAGCGCGTTTCAGATGCCTTTCTCAGTGGTTTTTGCGTTGGTTTTGTGTTGTCCATAAACAGCTGCAATGTCGGCGTCTACCTGTTGCCTGGCGACACGGTCCATTACGAATCAGCCTATGAAATAACCTTCCCGGGACCGGCCATTGGTAAATCCAACCGCTGCGAGGCAGGCCTGTGGATCAAGGACTTGACGACTGAGCAACGCATCCAACTGTGCACGACTAGAGCTGATTTACACAACCAACTAACCCCTGGCATGCAGGCCGTTTGGGTCACTGCGCACAGCAATAAAATCGGCTCCTACATTTGCGATTATAAATTTATCTACACGCAACCCGCGTCACACGCAGATTTGTAGTGAACGGGCTTGCCCGCGCTGGCTGCGAAGCCGCCCTAAACCCAGGCGCCTCGGTGTATCAGTAAGACCGAAGCAGCCGGATTTGGGGCGGCCTCGCCCCCAGCGCGGGCGGTGCGACGATTCGACAAGCCCGCTCACTACAAAGGCTGTGTTGCACTTAACGTTATTGGGCGACGTTGATCACCACCTTTCCAAATGCGCCCCTGGCGAGATGCTCGTAAGCTTCTCGTGCTTTCTCAAACGGGTATACCTGATCGATCACGGGACGAATCTTGTGCTCGTTGAGGAACCTGTTCATTCGGTCGAATGATGAGCGAGGCGCCACGGCGATGCCGCGAATGGTGGTCTGGCGGAAAATGAGCGGCATCAGATTGAGTTCAACGGTTTGCCCTGTCAGAAAACCGATCTGCGCGATACGTCCCGACGCCTTGGTTGCTGCGACCGATTGATTGATGCCGCTGCCGCCGGCCACGTCGAGTAGCAGATCCACGCCCCTGCCTTCGGTCAGCTTCAGTGCCTCGTCCGCCCATTTCGGTGTTGTTTTGTAATTGATCCCCGCCACAGCCCCCAGCGCCTTCACAGCTTGCAGATTCTGGTCGCTGCTCGAGGTTGCGATGACCTTCGCGCCCAGCGCAGTTGCGATCTGCACGGCAAATATCGACACACCGCCAGTGCCTTGAACCAACACGGTCTGGCCCGGCTGGAGTTGTCCAAAGTCCACCAGCGAATACCAGGCCGTGAGCGCAGCAATCGGCAGTGTTGCCGCTTCTTCGTCGCTCATGTTGTCGGGGGCACCGACGGCGCTGTCTTCATGGATGATCATGTATTCGGCCAAACCGCCGGGCAACGGCGAACCGAAGCAGTAATCGGGTTCGTTCGGCCCTGGCTCGCCATCCAGCCAACGCGAGTAAAGATGTGAGTTGACGCGATCACCGACCTTGAAACGCGTGACGTTGTCACCCACCGCTACCACCGTGCCAGCGGCATCGCTCACCGGGATAAGCGGTTTGGGCACCCGGTGTGGCTCATAAATACCGTCTACGATCGCCTTGTCGCGAAAGTTGAGCGATACCGCACCGACCTTGACTAGCAGCTCGCCAGCCTTGGGTTGCGGGGTCTCGACCTCTCCCAATTGCAGGTTGTCGAGTCCGAAATCTTTTAATAACCACGCCTTCATTGTGAATCTCCCACTACACGTCAATGGCCTCGAACCCCAGCGGGTTCTGCCGTGGGTGCATTTTTCGCTGTTGGCGGTACGCAATAAATACGTGGGAAAAGACATGATTATTCTATCCTTAGGCAACAATCATATTCACCGTCGCGAGACAGGCGGGGTTCATAGGAAAGCGTCATGGAATTGCTTCAATCAATGCGACTGTTCGCCAGGCTCGCCGAACTCGGCAGCTTTACCAAAGCCGCCGAATCGCTGGACATCGGGCGACCTCAGGTCACTCGGTATATCCAGGAGTTGGAGACGTCACTAGGCGTGCGCCTGTTCCAACGCACCACGAGAAAGGTGGCACTCACTGCCGAAGGCGAGAGGTTCTATGAGCGGGTACAGGAAATTCTGGCGGGTATTTCTGCTGCAACCTCGATGTTCGACCGATCCGGCGCAACGCTCACCGGTCGACTTCGGGTCGATATCCCGACCGCTTTCGCGCAAATGGAATTCATCAAGAGCCTAAGGGAATTCACCACCGCCTACCCTGGCATCAACCTGGTGTTGGGCGTGACTGACCGAGCCGTCGACCTCATCGGTGAAGGCATCGACTGTGCGCTGCGTATCGGCGACCTGCCGGATTCAACCTTGATCGCCCGCCCTATCGCGATGGCGACCATGGTGACGTGTGCCGCCCCGCGTATCTGCACGAACATGGCGAACCCGAGACACTCGACGATCTGGCCGCCCATCGCGGCGTCAACTTCTTGTCCGGTCAGAGCAACAGGACATTGCCTTGGCATTTCTCGGTAAACGGTCAGGACCGCGCGTTTGTGAGCAACGCCGGCATCACCGTCACCGAGTCGAATGCGTACGTTCAATGCGGCGTGTCGGGCTTCGGGATAATCCAGGCTCCAGGCATCACCGTGGCCGAGCATTTGGAGAGCCGTGCTTTGGTGGAAATCCTGAAAGCCTATCGGCCAGCTCCTCGCCCGGTGTCGTTGCTGTACCCCAGCCGGACGCATCTGGCACCCCAGGTGCAAGTTTTTATTGAGTGGCTGCAAGCGCGTTTTCCGCAGCTGCATAGTGACTGGCTGGAACCGTAGCGGCCGCAGGGTTGGCTAGAAAGCGCCCCTTTGCGAGCCTAAGAAACCAATATTATCCGATAGTAGATATCGAGAGCAGAGCAATGACAGAGAAAGAAGCATGTGCGATTTTGCAGGCACAAGGATGGGCCTGTGGAAAGGATGAGGTAGGTGACCGCTTCTGCATCCGGTGTTTGGGCAATATCCAAGTCCAGATCATTCCAGCGATAGGGAAGCGTCGGGATCATTTTAGAGTTTCGTTTATGCCCTCCATCTCCTCGACTGAGTTTTCGGATGCTGTCGCGTTCATCTTTGGGAGGGAAAGGTTTTTCACCTGTCATCGTGAGCAACGAAACGCCCCAGAAACTACAGACCATTAGCGCTGACAATGTCGTCGAGCTATCTGACAGAGCGTTATTGTGGGCTCAGAATCAAGATATCGATGCGGGCTTAGCGCTCTACAGGTCTTCACCTACAGACGCCAAAGGAGCAAGGCCACTCAGGCATCTAGCTGCGCTTGCAATTGCCCAAGATGTCGATCAGTTAGAGGATTACAAAAAAAGCTTTGAAAAGGGCGAAAGGCTGGGGTTCGTCCCATACATCACCATTGAGATGATTGAACGCTCGCTGCTGATTGCACGGGGAAACGCTCCCAAGGTCAATTGATTCCCTTTGTAGTTCCATCGACTGATCTGCGGCAAAGTCACTCCATCGGCCAGCGGGAGAGTGCGCAGCATGATGGGGCAGTTATCGACTGGTCAGGTTCGGCTGTTTTATTCGTTAAATTTTGAAGACCACATCCCAAAAAATCATCTCCTGCGCAGCATTGATCAGTGTCTCGATCTGAGCGACCTGCGCGACTACCTCGCCGATTTCTATCGCCCGATCGGGCATACTTTGATTGATCCTGAGCTGATGATCCGCATGCTAGTCGTGGGCTATTGCTATGGCACAAGAGGTCGACTGGAGCGATCCGTCACTCAAGATGGGCGCCGTTCTGGCGCAGAACCAACGCACACATTGTCCAATCCACTCCACTCCCATTATCCTCCCCTACCCGTCCCCCCTGCGCACACGGAGCCGCCATGGACCTCGCCACCCTCTCCCTCTTCCTCCCCGCCTGCTTCGCCCTGAACATGGCGCCCGGCCCGAACAACCTGCTGTCGGTCAGCAACTCCACCCGCTACGGCTACCGCACCTCATGCCTGGCCGGTATCGGTCGCTTGCTGGCGTTTGCCGGGATGATCGCCCTCGCCTCTGCGGGGTTGGCGGTGGTACTGCAAACCTCGGAGTTGTTGTTCTACGGGATCAAGATCCTGGGGGCGGCGTATCTGTTTTACCTGGCGTATCAGCTGTGGCGAGCGAACCCGCAGGCGGAGACGGAAACCACCGCAGCCAAGGTGGGGTTGTGGGCGTTGGCGCGGCAGGAGTTTTTGGTGGCGGCGGGCAACCCGAAAGCCATCCTGATTTTCACCGCGTTCCTCCCGCAATTCGTGGTTCCAGGCCAGCCGATCACACCGCAATTTGCGTTGCTGGGCGCGATGTTCCTAGTGCTGGAGTGGATCGCCATCAGCGCCTACGCCTACATGGGCCTGCATATGCGTCGTTGGTTTGCCGAGCCGCGTGGCAAGCGGATGTTCAATCGTTGCTGCGCGGGGTTGTTGTCGGCGGCGGCAACGGTGTTGTTGATGGCGCGTAGGGCATAAGTGACAGATGGGCGAGGAATAAACGCCTCCCCACTTGCCGTTCACATCCGACCACCACTAAGATGCGACAAATTCTCAAATGCACTTTGTTCTTGCAGAGGCTTTCAGTGTCGTCGCCATCCTCTCCTCCAGCCCCTCACGCTGATATCCGTGCACTGTATATCGATCATCACACCTGGCTGCTGGGCTGGCTGCGCAAACGCCTGCGCCATGGCGATAACGCGGCCGACCTGGCCCATGACACGTTCGTGCATATCCTCGGCAAGCCGCAGCAGTTACAGGAGTTGCGCCAGCCACGTGCCTGGTTGAGTACTGTGGCGCATGGGTTATTGGTCGATCGTGTTCGTCGGCAACGGGTTGAGCGGGCTTATCTGGAGGCGATTGCACACCTGCCGGAGGCTGAGGTGCCGTCGCCAGAGTCGCAGTTGATTTTGTTGGAGACACTGGCTCGGGTGGATGCATTGCTCGACGGCCTGCGCCCCAAGGTGCGCATGGCCTTTCTGCTGTCACGCCTGGAAGGCCTGAGCTACAAGCAGATTGCGGTGCGCTTGGGCGTCAGTCTCGCCTCCGTGGAGAAGTACATGGCCAGCGCCATTCGCCATTGCTACCTGGCCCAACAATGAGCACTCAAGCGCAACCGGAATTGCCTGATAACGTACTGGACCAGGCCATCGGGTGGCTGGTGAAGCTGGAGTCCAGCAGTTCGAATCCTCAGTTCCTGGAGGCTTGCCTGCACTGGCGCCAAGCTGATGCGCTGCATGAGGCTGCGTGGCAAGCGCTGCAAAAAAGTGATGCCACTTTCCAAGGCTTGGCGGCACTGCCAGACAACGTGGCGCTGGACACCCTGGAGCGCCTGCACAGCGGGCGCCACACCCGACGCCAGACCCTCAAGTTGCTGGGCATGGGGTTGCTCGCCAGTGGCGTTACCGGCTGGTCGCTGCGTGAAAGCACGTGGGTGCCATGGGGGGCCGATTACGCCACGAGCGTGGGCGAGCGTCGTCAATTCCTGCTCAGTGATGGCTCCCGCCTGCAACTCAACACCGCCAGTGTGGTGGACGTCCAATTCAGCGTCCAACGTCGATTGATCGCCTTGCGGCACGGCGAGATCTTCATCGATACCGGTAAGGACAGCGCCACGCCAGGCGGACGCCGTAGTTTCTGGGTCAGCACCCGGCATGCGCAGTTACAGGCCATCGGCACCGCGTTTGCGGTGCGTGATGAACCGCTGGGCACTCGCCTAAGCGTCGAGGACGGCGTGGTTGCCATTCACGGGAAGGGCGAACAGGTCTTGGTCGCCGCCGGCGAGGAATACCTGATCGACACCCACGGTAACCACCGAGTCGAAGTCAGCAGCCTGAATGCCAGCGCCTGGACGCGCGGACAACTGGTGGCCAAGCGCATGCGCCTGGGCGACTTGACCGCAGAGCTGGCGCGGTATCGCCACGGTTGGCTGCGCTGCGACCCTGCCGTCGCTCAGTTGGAGGTGTCCGGCGTATTCCAATTGGATGACATCGATCGAGCATTGAGTGCCCTCAGCGAATCACTGCCAGTTCGCGTCGAACGGTTTACCCCGCTCTGGACCCGTGTCGTCGCCCGTTAAGCCCGATGAGAAAAATTCGCAAAAAGTTTTACGGGTTTTTCCGGGCCCTTCGACAAACAGGACATACCCCTGTTATTCGAAAGGAGCTCGTCGTACATGTCCTCTGTTTTGATTTCCCCTCGGCCTCTGCCTCGCAGTGTCCTTGCACTGACCCTTCATAGCCTTTTTGCTGGGCGGCATCACCGGCCTGCCGCTGGCCAGTTTTGCCGTACAAGCAGCGCAGAGCGACAGCCGCCACTACGACCTCGCCGCCGGGCCACTGGAAGAATCGCTGAACGGTTTCGCTCAGATTGCCGGTATCTCCCTGCCTTTTGATCCTGCCGTGGTGCAGGGCAAACGCGCACCGGCGTTGCGCGGCGACTATGGCGTGCACGACGGCCTCAACCGCCTGCTGGCCGACAGTGGCCTGAGCGTTATCCGCACCGCCAGCGGCAACTATCTGTTGGTACCGCGCACCGGTGACGGCAGTGCGCTGGAGTTGGGCGCCACTAACATCAGCGGCGCAGACCTTGGCGCAACCACCGAAAACAGCGATTCCTACACCACGGGCGCGATGCAGACCGCAACCAAACTGCCGTTGTCCCTGCGTGAAACGCCGCAATCGGTGACCGTGATTACCCGCCAGCGCATGGACGACCAGGCCATGCGCAGCCTTGACGACGTGGTCCAGGCCACACCAGGGCTGCGTCTGGCGGCCGCACGTCCCGCCAACAGCGAGTTCTTCGCCCGTGGGTTTCCTATCACCAACATCATGTTCGACGGCCTGCCCACCACTTACAACGCCGACTGGGTCGCTACCGCCGACCTGGCCCCCTACGACCGTGTGGAGGTGGTTCGCGGCGCCACCGGCATGATGCAGGGCGCCGGCAACCCATCGGCGGCCATCAACATGGTGCGCAAGCGTCCCACCAAAGAATTCCAGGCCAGCATCACCGGCAGCGCCGGCAGTTGGGACAACTACCGCAGCGAGCTGGATGTGTCCGGCCCGGTCAATGACAGTGGCAGCGTGCGTGGCCGTTTTGTCGGGGCCTATCACGACAAGGACAGCTATCAGGATTACGCCGGGCGTGAACGGGGCGTATTCTACGGCGTTACCGAGTTCGACCTGACCGACAGCACCACCCTGACCGTGGGCGCATCCGATCAAAACGACAATAACAACATCAACTGGGGCGGCTTGCCGGTAAACCCCAACGGTAGCCACATGGGCTTTAACCGTTCCAAGTCGTTCGGCTACAGCTGGTCGCACCAGGACATCGACAACAAGACAGTGTTCGCCGAACTCGACCAGCGCTTCGACAACGACTGGCGCCTGCACCTGGGCGCGTCGAAAAACTGGTCCGACTTCAAGTTGACCGGCGCCGTTCTGGAACGCAACAACGACGCGACCTATCGCCAGCGGGTATTCAACCAAACGCGTAATTACGACCAGTCCACCTATGATTTCTTCGCCAGCGGTCCGTTCTCACTGCTCGGGCGCCAGCATGAATTGGTGGTGGGTGCCAGCAAGCGTCAACTCAAGACAGAAGCGGTAGGTGGCACCACCTTCCTCAATAATATCGACATCAATCACTTCGACCCGAAAACACCCAAGCCGACAGTTCCGGACATCTACACCATCGATGACAACGTCGATCAGGAGGGCCTGTACGTCACCACCCGCTGGAACCTTGCCGACCCACTGAAAGTCATTCTCGGCGCGCGCCTGGACTGGTACGACGCGACGTCAAACTATGACCAGATCAACGACCAGTACTACACCTCGGGCAAGACCAAGGAAGTGCGCCACGTCACCCAGTACGCCGGGGTGATTTATGACCTGGACGACAACCACTCGGTCTATGCCAGCTACACCGATATCTTCCAGCCCCAAACCGAGAAAAATGGCGACGGTGCCGGGATCAAGCCCATCACCGGCGAAAACTACGAAGTGGGCATCAAGGGTGAGTACTTTGGCGGCGCGTTGAATGCCAGCGCTGCGTTGTTCCAGATCGACCAACTGAACCGGGCGGCAGAAGTGGCAGACGCCAGCACCTGCCGGGTCATCCCCGTCGGTGCCTATGGCTGCTACGAGGCTGCCGGCAAGGTTCGCAGCCAGGGGATCGAGTTTGAGATCAACGGGGCACTCACGCCAAACTGGCAGCTCGGCGCCGGCTACACATTCGCCCAGGCCAAATACGAAAAGGATGCCGACAAGCGCAAGGAAGGCACGCTGTTCGACACCGACGTGCCTCGCCATATGTTCAAGGCCAATACCACCTACCACCTTCAAGGCGACCTGAACAAACTGCGTATCGGTGCGAACGTCTACAGCCAGAGCGGCACCTACAACAAAGGCAGCAACGTGTTTGGCAACTTCCATATCGAACAAAAGGCCTATGCGGTGGTTGGGTTGATGGCCGGCTATCAGGTCAACAAACACCTCGACACCCAGCTGAACATCAACAACGTTTTCGACAAGAAGTACTACCAGGGCATCGCCAGCAACTCGACGTGGAGCCCTTATGACGTCTACGGTGACCCGCGCAATATCAGTGTGACGGCGAAGTACGCCTTCTGACGAGGAACGGATCCGAGGTTCACAACACTAAAAAATCCGCATGCCTTTAAAGAATGCGGATTTTTTGTTTCCCTACTCAGTGGCGTTTGCGTATCGCGTTACCGAGCGGAGCGTCCCAAGCAACTTATCCAGAAGGAGATCGCGACATGACCCGAGACGAACTGGCCACCCTTTACCAAGGCTATATCGCCTGCCTGAACCGCCAGGACTGGGAGCACCTGGGCCACTTCGTCCACCCGGACGTCACCTACAACGGCGCCCGGGTGGGCCTCGCCGGCTACCGCGCGATGCTGGAGCGCGACTTCCGTGAAATCCCCGATTTAGTGTTCCGCATCCACCTGCTGGTCGCCGATCCACCCACTGTTGCCAGTCGCCTGACCTTCAAAGTCACGCCACGGGGCGAATTTTTCGGGCTGCCGATCAATGGCCGCAGGGTCACGTTTGACGAGAACGTGTTCTACGAATGCGTCGACGGCAGATTCGCCCACGTGTGGTCGGTGATCGACAAGGCAGCCATCGAACAGCAACTGGTTGACTAGACTCCACACACCCATTTTCTGTGGAGAGTAACCATGAACCACAAGACCACCCTCTGCCTCTGGTACAACGGCACCGCCCTGGAGGCCGCTACCTTCTACGCCATGACCTTCCCTGACAGCCAGGTGAACGCCGTGCACCTGGCTCCGAGTGACTACCCGTCGGGCAAACAAGGCGATGTATTGACCGTGGAGTTCAGCGTGCTGGGCATCCCATGCCTGGGTTTGAATGGCGGCCCGATGTTCGCGCACACCGAGGCGTTTTCTTTTCAGGTGCACACCGACGACCAGACAGAAACCGACCGCTACTGGAACGCCATCGTCGGCAACGGCGGCCAGGAAAGTGCCTGCGGCTGGTGCAAGGACAAGTGGGGACTGTCGTGGCAAATTACGCCACGGGTGTTGACCGACGCAGTGACCCACCCCGATCCGGCCACGGCCAAGCGGGCGTTCGAGGCGATGATGAACATGACCAAAATCGACATTGCAGCCATTAAGGCAGCAGTCGCAGGGCACTGAACTCACGCCCATTGCGAGCCGCACATCAGGGCTGGCATGCTTGCGCCCCCAGTCGTCGAACGCGAGCTGTCAGCCCATGAACACAGGCGTCAAACTAGACTCACGGACGATTCCGGTCCCGTCGTCCATCAGCCCCGAAGCCCAGGCGACTCTTCAACGCCTGGTCGGGGCGGATGGTGTACCACTCAATGCCTTGCACGCCCTGCCCGCACCCGAGGACCACGCTGGCTGGCGTCAGATGCAAGCCGCCGTGGCCCAGCATTACGCCAGCGCCAACGCCGGACAGGCCGAAACCCTGCGCGCCAACCTTCACACACTGGCCCTTGAAAACACCACCGTGCACGTGGCAACACCAGCGACGGGTACGGGCTTTGCCTACATCGACCTGCATGGCGGCGCGCTGGTGTTCGGCGGGGTGAAAATTGCCGTATCGCAGCCGGTAAACAAGCCGACTTGCACGATGTGGTCTGCTATGGCGTGGATTACCGCATGCCACCCGATCATCCCTACCCTGCGGCGCTGGATGATTGCATGGCCACCTATCGTCATGTGCTCAAGCACCACGCCCCGGAACACATTGTGATCGGCGGCCGTTCGGCGGGTGGCAACCTCGCGGCGGCGTTGGTGTTGCGTGCCCGTGACGAAGGTTTGCCGCTGCCGGCGGCGCTGGTGCTGTTGTCGCCGGAGGTGGACCTGACCGAATCCGGTGACAGCTTCCAGGTCAACCGTACCGTCGACGTGGTGCTACCCAACTCGCTGAGAAGCGCCAATCTGCTGTATGCCGCCGGCGCAGATGTGTGCCATCCGTACCTTTCGCCGCTGTTTGGCGATTTCACCCTGGGATTCCCTCCCACCTTCCTGCAAAGCGGCACACGGGACCTGTTCCTGTCCAACACCGTGCGTCTGCACCGCGCCTTGCGCAAGGCACAGGTGACAGCGGTGCTGCATGTTTTCGAAGCCATGCCCCACGGCGGTTTCATGGGCGCACCGGAAGACAGGGAGCTGGCAGCAGAAGTCGCGCAATTTGTGCGTCAACACCTGCGGCGGGCTTGACACACGCTCTTACATCCCCTGAAGATGAACGCCTTCTTCAGGGTGTGTCAGCAAATGTCCGCAACCTCTTTCGTTAACCTCTCCGTCATTGGCTTGATTGCCAAGGCGCAAGGTTGCGTTGCGCACGCCCTCAAATCGAAGAAACAGTCGCTCATGTGACCGGGGCGCGCTGTCCCGTCAGATGAGCTGACAGGACATTGAGCGCGACGGTCTCCCCCCTTGCACAATTCCCCCTGCCCTTCTGACGGTGACTTATTCGGTCAATCATCAGGAGAAAGTGCATGTCAGCGTTTCAAGGTATCTGGGTTCCCGTGGTCACACCGTTCCATGACGGTGCTATCGACTTTATCGGCCTGCACCGTCTGGTCAGCCACCTGCTGGAAAAACACGTGGCGGGGATCATGGTGTGCACCACCACCGGAGAAGCAGCGTCGCTGAGTCGCCAGGAACAACTGGCGGTGCTGGACGCCGTGTTGCAATGGGTGCCGGCACATCGCGTGGTGATGGGGTTGGCGGGCAACAACCAGATTGAGTTGCTGCAGTTTCAACGTGAAGTCCTGCAGCGCCCGGTCGCCGGATTACTGGTGCCAGCACCGAGTTATATCCGCCCGTCCCAGGCCGGCCTTGAAGCGTTCTTCCGCACCGTGGCCGATGCCTCCAGTGCACCGATCATTCTGTACGACATTCCCTACCGCACCGGCGCAACCTTCGAACAGGCCACCTTGCTGAACATCGTTGCCCATGAGCGGATCGTGGCGATCAAGGATTGCGGCGGCAACCTCGGCAATACCTTGGCGCTGCTGGCCAGTGGCAAAGTGGATGTGCTGTGTGGCGAGGACATCCAGATCTTCAACGCACTGACGCTAGGCGCCAGCGGTGCTATTGCGGCTTCCGCCCATGTGCGTACCGAACAGTTTGTGACGCTGTGGCAGCAAGTGCGCGACAACAGACTGGCCGAAGCGCGCTCGACGTTTTTCCAGTTGCTGCCATTGATCAACCTGATGTTCATCGAGCCCAACCCAGCCCCAGTGAAGGCCGCCCTGGCCCTGCAGGGTTTGATCAGCAACGAGTTGCGGGCACCGATGCAAGTAGCGAGCGCTACGGTCATCGCCCGCTTGCAGGGCCTCGGCAATCTTGCAAGGTAATGCGCCAAAAACAGACATCCAATGGACCGCCCGGTTGCGACCGGGCTGATCCCGCCTATGGTCCAAGGCATGCTTTGCACTTTGCTGTCCCACCTACGCCAACCCGTACCAGGTGACACCATGCCCAGCCTCCCCGTCCCGCCGTACTTGAACTGATCGGCAACACGCCACTGGTTCGGGTCAGCCGCTTCGACACCGGCCCCTGTGCGCTGTTTCTCAAACTTGAATCGCAAAACCCCGGCGGCTCGATCAAGGACCGCATCGGCCTGGCCATGATCGACGCCGCCGAACGCGACGGCCGCCTGCGACCGGGCGGCACCATCATCGAGGCCACTGCCGGCAATACCGGCCTGGGCCTGGCGCTGGTCGGCCGCGCCAAGGGCTACCGCGTGGTGCTGGTGGTGCCCGACAAAATGTCCACGGAAAAGGTGCTGCACCTCAAGGCCATGGGCGCCGAAGTACACATCACCCGCTCCGACGTCGGCAAGGGCCACCCCGAGTATTACCAGGACGTGGCGGCGCGCCTGGCCAAGGACATTCCGGATTCATTCTTCGCCGACCAGTTCAACAACCCGGCCAACCCCCTCGCCCACGAAACCAGCACCGCACCGGAAATCTGGGCGCAAACCCAGCATGACGTGGACGCGATTGTGGTGGGCGTAGGCTCCGCCGGCACCCTCACCGGCCTGACTCGCTTCTTCAAGCGCGTGCAACCCGAGTTGGCCATGGTGCTGGCTGACCCGGTGGGCTCGGTGATGGCCGAGTACAGCCGCAGCGGTCGCCTGGAAACGCCGGGGTCTTGGGCAGTGGAAGGCATCGGAGAAGACTTCATCCCCTCGATTGCCGACCTGTCCAGCGTGCGTCACGCCTATTCCATCAGCGATGAAGAAAGCTTCGACCATGCCCGCCAACTACTGCGCGCCGAGGGCATTCTAGGCGGCTCGTCCACCGGTACCTTGCTCGCCGCCGCGCTGCGCTATTGCCGCGAGCAAACGGAGCCCAAGCGCGTGGTCACCTTCGTGTGCGACACCGGCACGCGCTACCTGTCGAAGGTCTACAACGACCAGTGGATGAAAGACGCAGGCCTGCTGCAATACAAACACTACGGCGACCTGCGCGACCTGATCGCCCGTCGCTTTGAAGACGGCCGCGTGATCAGCGTAAGCCCCGACGATACGTTGCTCACTGCCTTCCAGCGCATGCGCCTGGCGGATGTGTCACAACTGCCGGTGCTGGTCGACGGTGTGGATCTGGTCGGCGTGATCGACGAATCCGACATCCTGCTGGGCCTGCACCACGACGCGGCGGATTTCAACATGGTTGTCGCCAGCGCCATGACCAACACCCTGCACACCCTGGACCCCAGCGCCAGCCTGGCGGAACTGCAGGCAGAACTGGATCGCGGCCTGGTCGCCATCATCGCCGACGCCTCCGGCTTCCATGGCCTGATCACCCGCGTCGACCTGCTCAACCACCTACGGAGATCCCTTGCATGAGTCAGTCCGATAAAACTGCGTTTGCCACCCGTGTGATCCATGCCGGGCAATCCCCCGACCCGACCACCGGCGCACTGATGCCGCCGATCTACGCCAACTCCACCTACCTGCAAGACAGCCCCGGCGTGCACAAGGGCTTCGACTACGGCCGCTCCCACAACCCGACGCGCTTTGCCCTGGAACGCTGCGTCGCCGACCTGGAGGGCGGCAGCCAGGCGTTTGCCTTTGCGTCCGGGCTGGCGGCGATCTCGACGGTGCTGGAGTTATTGGACGCCGGTGCGCATATCGTGTCCGGCAATGACTTGTATGGCGGCACTTTTCGTTTGTTCGACAAGGTGCGTCAGCGCAGCGCCGGGCACCGTTTCAGCTTTGTCGACCTGAGTGACCTGTCGGCGTTTGAAGCGAGCCTGCAAGACGACACGCGCATGGTCTGGGTCGAGACCCCGAGCAACCCGCTGCTGAGCCTCACAGACCTGAGCGCCATTGCGCGTATCTGCCAGGCTCGCGGAATTATCTGCGTGGCCGATAACACCTTTGCCAGCCCATGGATCCAGCGCCCGTTGGAGTTGGGCTTTGATGTGGTGGTGCACTCCACCACCAAATACCCTCAACGGCCATTCGGATGTGATCGGCGGAATCGCCATTGTCGGCGACAACCCCGAGCTGGCTGAGCGCCTGGGCTTCCTGCAAAACTCCGTCGGCGCCATCGCCGGGCCGTTTGATGCGTTCCTCACCCTGCGCGGCGTAAAGACCCTGGCACTGCGCATGGAGCGTCATTGCAGCAACGCCCTCGACCTGGCGACCTGGCTGGAACAACAGCCGCAAGTGGCACGGGTCTACTACCCCGGCCTGGCGTCTCACCCACAGCACGAACTGGCCCGCAGGCAGATGCGCGGGTTTGGCGGGATGATCTCGATCGACCTGAACAGCGACCTGGCCGGCGCCACGCGGTTTCTGGAAAACGTGCAAATCTTCGCCCTGGCCGAAAGCCTCGGCGGCGTGGAAAGCCTGATCGAACACCCGGCCATCATGACCCATGCGAGTATTCCAGCCGCCACGCGGGCGCAACTGGGGATTGGTGATGGGTTGGTGCGGTTGTCGGTGGGGGTTGAGGATGTTGAGGACTTGAGGGCAGATTTGGCCCAGGCCCTCAGGAAAATCTAGCGAACTGCACCAGACAACCTGTGGGAGCGGGCTTGCTCGCGAATGCGGTGTATCAGTCAGCAGATTTATTGACTGACCCACCGCTTTCGCGAGCAAGCCCGCTCCCACAAGAGGACTTGTGTCAGCTTGACGCTACATTGGCCCGAGCTGCGTGCAGCTTCTTGTAGCTCTCGATCAAACGCTGATGCCGGTCCAGGCCTTCCAGCTTCATGCTGGTCGGTGTCAGGCCGTAGAAGCGTACGTCACCGTTGACCGAGCCAATCACCGCGTCCATCCGCTCGTTGCCAAACATGCGGCGGAAGTTGGTCTCGTAGTCGGCCAGTTCCAGGTCGTCGTCCAGTTCCATCTCCAGCACGGCGTTCATCGCCTGGTAAAACAGGCCACGTTCGGCGGTGTTGTCGTTGTACTGCAGGAACATCTCCACGCATTCCTTGGCCTCTTCATATTGCTGCAGGGCCAAGAAGATCAGCAGTTTCAATTCCAGGATGGTGAGTTGCCCCCAGGCGGTGTTGTCATCGAACTCGATGCCGATCAGGGTGGTGATGTCGGTGTAGTCGTCCAGCTCACTTTCGATCAGGCGCTCGACCAACGCTTGCAACGCCTCCTCGTTGAGGCTGTGCAGGTTGAGGATGTCGGCACGGAAAAACAGCGCCTTGTTGGTGTTGTCCCAGATCAGGTCGTCCACCGGGTAGATTTCCGAGTAGTCCGGCACCAGGATGCGGCAGGCGGTTGCGCCGAGGTGTTCGTACACTGCCATGTAGGACTCTTTGCCCATGCCTTGCAGAATGCCGAACAGCGTCGCGGCTTCCTGGGCATTGGAGTCTTCGCCTTCACCTGTGAAGTCCCACTCGACAAACTCATAGTCCGACTGGGCACTGAAGAAGCGCCACGACACCACGCCGCTGGAGTCGATGAAGTGCTCGACGAAGTTGTTTGGCTCGGTCACAGCCTGTGCTTCGAAGGTCGGCTGCGGCAAGTCGTTCAAGCCTTCGAAGCTGCGGCCTTGCAGCAGCTCGGTGAGGCTGCGCTCCAACGCCACTTCCAGGCTCGGGTGCGCGCCGAACGAGGCGAAAACGCCACCGGTGCGCGGGTTCATCAGGGTCACGCACATCACCGGGAATTCACCGCCCAGGGAGGCATCCTTGACCAATACCGGGAAGCCTTGGGCTTCCAGGCCTTGGATGCCGGCGAGGATGCCTGGGTACTTGGCCAGCACTTCGGCCGGCACGTCCGGCAGGGCGAATTCACCTTCGATGATTTCGCGCTTCACCGCCCGCTCGAAAATCTCCGACAAGCACTGCACCTGGGCTTCTGCCAGAGTATTGCCCGCGCTCATGCCGTTGCTGAGGTAGAGGTTTTCGATGAGGTTGGAGGGAAATACACCACTTCGCCATCGGACTGGCGCACAAACGGCAGCGAGACAATGCCGCGTTCTTCATTCCCGGAGTTGGTGTCGAACAGGTGCGAGCCACGCAGTTCACCCTCGCGGTTGTAGACCTTGAGGCAATAGGCATCGAGGATTTCAGTCGGCAATTCATCCTTGGGGCCCGGCTGGAACCAGCGCTCGTCCGGGTAGTGCACGAACGGCGCATTGGCCAGTTCTTCACCCCAGAACTGATCGTTGTAGAAAAAGTTGCAGTTGAGCCGCTCGATAAACTCGCCCAGCGCCGACGCCAGCGCGCCTTCCTTGGTCGCGCCTTTGCCGTTGGTGAAGCACATCGGCGAGTGGGCATCGCGGATATGCAGCGACCAGACATTGGGCACGATGTTGCGCCACGACGCGATTTCGATCTTCATGCCCAGCCCGGCGAGGATCCCGGACATGTTGGCAATGGTCTGCTCCAGGGCAGGTCCTTGCCGGCAATGTAGGTGCCGCCCTCGGAGGTAGAGTTGGGCATCAGCAGGGCTTGTGCATCCGCATCAAGGTTTTCAACTTCCTCGATAACAAACTCAGGGCCTGCCTGTACCACTTTCTTCACTGTGCAACGGTCGATGGAGCGCAGGATGCCCTGGCGATCTTTATCGGAGATATCCGCCGGCAACTCCACCTGGATCTTGAAGATCTGGTTGTAACGGTTTTCCGGATCGACAATGTTGTTCTGGGACAGGCGAATATTGTCCGTGGGGATATTGCGCGTCTGGCAGTACAACTTCACGAAGTACGCCGCACACAACGCCGACGAAGCCAGGAAGTAATCGAACGGTCCGGGTGCCGAGCCATCGCCTTTGTAGCGAATGGGCTGGTCGGCAATCACCGTGAAGTCATCGAACTTGGCTTCAAGTCGAAGGTTGTCGAGAAAGTTGACCTTGATTTCCATGCGGGCACACCAGAATAACGGGCTAAACAAAAATGGCCGCCATTATGAGGTTTTTCATCCGCAAGTTTCAGGCTTTTGACCAATGGCTGGCGAAATTCCCAATGTGGATTAATCTTTTGCAGTTGAGGCCGATGGCTGAGTGCAACCAGGGAGTAGTCGGAATGCGCAACAACCAGCCAGTAACCCAGCGCGAGATTTCACTCGCGCCTCAGCAAAAACTCATCTCTGCCACCGATATTCGGGGTGTGATTACTTATTGCAACGATGCCTTTGTCGATATCAGCGGCTTTGACCGTGCCGACCTGATCGGTGCACCGCAGAATATCGTCCGGCACCCGGATGTGCCCCCCGCCGTTTTTGCTCATATGTGGAATGCGCTCAAGCAAGGCCAGCCCTGGATGGGCATCGTCAAGAACCGCTCGAAAAATGGCGACCACTATTGGGTCAACGCCTACGTCACGCCGATATTCGATGGCAGCACGGTGGTCGGCTTCGAATCGGTGAGGGTCAAGCCCAGCGCCGATGAAATCCGCCGCGCCCAGACCCTGTATCAACGTATCAGCCAAGGCAAGCCCGGCGTGCCGCGTCAGGACGCCTGGCTGCCGGCCGTGTTGAGTTGTGTACCGTATGCGGCAACCGGTATTGCAGGCGCCCTCGCCGGGCTCTACCTGAGTGCTCCCATAGCCCTCGCGGTGGCCGTGGCCGTTGCGATCCCCGTGGGCGTGCTTTGCTCACGCACGCGCCACAGCAGCACCTTGCGCTTGCTCAAGGGGTAGAACCTTCGACGTCGGACGCCTTGATTGCGCAGATGTACAGTGACGCAAGTGGCCCCCAGGCACGCTTGGAAACCGCGTTCCTGAGCCAGGCCGCACGCCTGAAGACCTGCCTCACCCGCCTGCAGGACAGCGCCGAGCAACTCAGCGCCCTGGCCGGGCAGTCCGATCAGTTGGCCACGGCCAGCGCCAGGGGCCTCGATCGCCAGCGCGTCGAAACCGAACAGGTCTCGGCTGCGGTCAACCAGATGGCCGCCACCACCCAGGAAGTCGCCAGCCACGTACAACGCACCGCCGACGCGACGCAACAGGCCAACGCGCTTACCGGTCGCGGGCGTGAGGTAGCGCGGGACACCCGTGAGGCCATCGAGCGCCTGTCGACAGTTGTCGGCGAAACCGGTGCCACCGTGGCGCAACTGGCACGGGACAGCGACGAAATCGGCAGCGTGGTTGACGTGATCAAGGGCATCGCCGACCAGACCAACCTGCTGGCCCTAAACGCGGCCATCGAAGCCGCCCGCGCCGGCGAACAAGGACGTGGCTTTGCCGTGGTGGCCGACGAGGTGCGCCAACTGGCGCAGCGCACTGCCCAATCCACCACGCAGATCCATGCGCTGATCCTTCAACTGCAAACCTCATCCAACAATGCCGTGCAAAGCATGGAGCACGGTCAACGCCAAGCCCAGGAAGGCGTGGCGTGGGTACTGAAGCGGACCAGGCACTGGTGGGCATCAGTGAAGCGGTGTCCCATATCACCGACATGACCACCCAGATCGCCGCCGCCACCGAAGAGCAGAGCGCGGTGGCCGAGGAGATCAGCCGCAACATCACCACCATCGCCGAACTGGCCGACCAGACCTCGATCCAGGCCCATCAATCCACCGACTTGAGCAAAGAGCTGACCAATACTGCGTCCACCCAATATGCGTTGGTTGAACGTTTCAATCGCTGACCAGCCTCGCTGCGCGCCTGTCATTGAACCTGACGGGCGCGCTGTTTTCCACCAGGATTGTCACGCACTATCGCCAACCAACTCACGAGCCGTTGCCGCCAATTCCCTGCCTACTCGCTCCTTGAGGGCCTCGATGAACCGGGTGATCTTCGCATCCACAAACTGACGCGACGTGTACACCGCATACACATTACGCTCATAGGTGTGATATTCCGGCAACACCCGCACCAGCTTGCCACTGCGCAGGTCGTCAACAGCCGAAAAACCCGCCAACAGACCTATTCCGGCGCCTTCCTTGATCGCCACCGCCATGGCGTCCATATCATTCACGCTGAAACTCGGCCCCGTTGGCACGAACGTGACGTCACCCTTTGTACTCTTGAGTTGCCACTCGTCGCGCGCGTAGTCGACAGTCCCCAACAACAGGCATTGGTGGTCGCTCAAGTCGTCGGGCTCCTGAGGCGGCGCGTGTTGAGCCAGGTATTCGGGGGCCGCTACCAGCACGCAATGGCTCACGCCGATCTTCTGGCTGATATAAGCCGAGTCCGGCAAGGCTCGGGCAATCAGAATAGACACATCCAGCTGGTCTTCCAGCAGGTTCGGCATGCGCTGGGAGAGCAGCAGATCCACCGTCACTTCGGGGAATGCCCTGCGGTAGTCCAGCACCGCACGGGTCACCAACTGGCGGGCCAGGCCCGGTACGCAGTGCACTCGCAACCTGCCACGGGGTGCCAGCAGTGCATCGCTGGCTTCGGCTTCGGCGTTTTCCAGGTCCGACAGGATGCTCTTGCATCGCTCGTAATAACGACGGCCAGCGTCGGTCACCGACAAGCGCCGGGTGGAGCGTTGCAGCAAGCGTGCATCAAGGTTTTTCTCCAGGGCAGAAACGGCCCGCGAGACATTCCCGACAGTAGAGTCAAGGTGGTTGGCCACCGCCGTAAAACTGCCCATCTCGACCACTTTGACGTACACCGCCATATTCGAAAGTTTGTCCATCTCTATCGTCCAAAGGGCCTGTTACGCCGTTGGCCGCATAATCGCCGCTGGCCTCAGTCCGCGCAAGCCGGGGATTTTGCTATCTCGTACAACAATCATTCCCTCGCAGCCGGCTAAATCAAACGCCCTGCCGTCCCTAGACTTGGCCCCAATCCAGCCGACTCCCAAGACACTAAAAAGGGCCTTGCCATGAACGTAACCTACGACCCGCTTTACCTTTTCATCGGTGGCGAATGGATCAGTGCCGAAGGGCGTGCCACCGCCGCCGTGGTCAACCCGGCCACCGAGCGAGAAATCGGCCGAGTGCCGCTTGCCACCACCGCCGACCTGGACCACGCCTTGGGCGTCGCCCGAGTGAGCTTCGACACCTGGCGCCGCACGGTGCCGGACCAGCGCGCCAAGATCCTCAAACGCGCCGCCAACCTGATCCTGGAACGCGCACCGCAGATTGCCGCGCAAATGACCCTGGAAGAAGGCAAGCCGCTGGGTGAAAGTTTGGACGAAGTGACCCGCGCCGCTGAGTATTTCGAGTGGTTTGCCGAAAGTGCACGGCGTATTGATGGTCGCGTGGTGCCGTCCAATCGGCCAGGGGTCTTGCAGCTGGTCAAACGCCAGGCAATTGGCCCGGTGGCGGCATTCACCCCTGGAACTTTCCGGCGATCACCCCAGCGCGCAAGCTTTCAGCTGCGTTGGCCGCAGGCTGCAGCGTGATCCTGAAACCTGGCGAAGAAAGCCCATCCACGGCCTTGGCACTGGCGCGTGCGCTCGACGATGCCGGATTGCCCAAAGGTGTGCTGCAAGTCGTGTTCGGTGTGCCGGATCAGGTCTCCAGCCACCTCATCGCCTCGCCAATCATTCGCAAGGTCACGTTTACCGGCTCGGTGCCGATTGGCCGCCTGCTGTCAGCGCGCGCAGCCAGGGGGTCAAACCCATCACCCTGGAGCTGGGTGGCCACGGACCGGTGCTGGTGTTTGATGACGGGGATGTGGAAAAGGCTGCCGTGGAGGGCGCTGCCAACCGTTTCAGGGGCACGGGCCAGGTGTGCATTTCGTCCACTCGGTTCCTCATACAACGCGGCTCGTATGACGCCTTTGTCGCCAAATTTGTAGAGGCTACCCAGGCCCTGCGCATCGGCAACGGCTTGCACCCCCACACCCAAGTCGGCCCACTCGCCAACCCAAGGCAGTTGGCCAAGATGGAAGAACTGGTAGCGGACGCTGTCGAGAAAGGCGCTCGAGTCCTGGCAGGCGGTGAGCGTATGCCGGGCCAGGGTTATTTCTTCGCGCCAACGGTGCTCGTGGACGTGCCGATGAGCGCACGGGTCATGCATGAAGAACCCTTTGGCCCCATTGCCGTCCTCATGCCGTTCGACACATTGGCCGCTGGCCTCCAGGAGGCCAACCGCTTGCCCTACGGGCTCTCGGCATACGCCTTCACCTCCAACGCCCGTACGGCCATCGACGTCGCCGATGGCTTCGAGGCCGGAATGATCGGTATCAACCAGTACCGCATTGTCGCCACCGAACTGCCCTTTGGTGGCATGAAAGAAAGCGGCCATGGCTCGGAAGGCGGCATTGAGGGCATCGAGCACTACCTGACCCACAAATTCATCAGCCAGGTTTAACGGAGATCAACCCTTCATGAAAGCCATTACCCTTGAAGAATTCGGCAGCGCCGACGTGCTCAAACTGGGCGACGCCCCTACCCCTGATGTACGCCCCACCGATCTGCTGGTGCGCGTCTACGCGGCGGGCGTCAACCGGGCCGACCTGACCCATCGCAACGGCGGCTATGGCCGCCCGGACTTCGGCGATTCGCCGATCATCGGACTGGAGATCGCAGGCGAGGTGATTGCCACCGGCGCGGACGTTATCGGCTACGTCGTGGGTGACCGGGTAATGGGCGTAGTGGGCGGCGGCGCCTATGCTGAAATCGCACGTATCGACTATCGCATGGCGATGCCCATTCCCGCCCAGTTGGACTATGTGCATGCCGCAGCCATTCCTGAGGTATTCGTCACCGCTCACGAGGCGATGATGCACCTGGGTGGGTTGAAGGCAGGCGATTGCGTATTGATTCATGCCGCAGCGGGTGGCGTGGGATCTGCGGCGGTGCAATTGGCGTACGCCACAGGCGCGACCGTATATGCAACCACCGAGGGCAGCAAATCGGTGCGCGTTGAACACTTAGGGGCGGATGTCGCCATCGATTACAAAACCCAAGACTTTGCTGAAGTCATCGCCCTTAAAACCAACGGCAGAGGGGTGGATGTGGTCATCGACTTCGTGGGTGCGCCCTACTTCAGCCGTAACATTGCGTCGTTGGCCAACGGGGGCCGGCTGATCCAGGTAGGTATTCTCGGTGGGGTGGCGAGGTCAGCCTGAAACTGGAACATGTCCTGTACCGCCACCTGCAGATCATCGGCACGGTCATGAAGTCGCGCACCCAGCCGGAGAAACACGCGATGATCCAGCGCTTTCGCGAGCACTGGCTCGAACGTTTCGAGGGCGGCGACAGCCTAGAGCCGGTGGTCGACAGCACGTACCCGCTATCCCGCGCTGCCGACGCACATCGCCGTATGGAGTCAGCTGAAAATGTAGGCAAAATTATCCTGACGATGCAGCCTCAGGATCTGTACTGAACCGACCTGACCGTCTGCACGCTTGCGCGTGCAGACGGCTTTAATCAACGCGGTCGAACGCTCCCGCCGTGCCAGCCACAACCCTGCCAGCAAAACAGCTGCTGCTGACCCAACGCTGGCAATCCAATGCACCCATTCGTCCAGGGGAAAAAAGGGTTGCAAGGCCAGATCAGCAACCGCCATGCCCCCGGCAATCCAGCCGATCAGCGCGCCGCCTGCGGGTACCAGCCATGGCAACCGGTCCATGGCGGCCAACACGAAGCGGCTGCCCAACACAATAATCGGGATACTGATCAACACCCCCGCTGCCACCAGGTAAACACTGCCATTACCCGCAGCTGCGACGGCGAGTACGTTGTCCAGCGACATCACCACGTCGGCGACGATCACCGTCTTGATCGCCGTCCACACATGGGTACCGCCATCGATCTCCCCCTCGTCCTCGCCGCGATTGGCCACCAACTTGGTGCCGATCCACAGCAGAAGCACGGCCCCGACCAGCTTCAAAAAGGCAGCGCCAGCAAGTGCACGGCGAAGAACAGCAGTATCACCCGCAAGACGATGGCGCCGAGCATTCCGCCATAGATGGCCTTGTTGCGCAGCGCCCTGGGCAACCGGCGGCACGCCATGGCGATGACCACTGCGTTGTCGCCACCCAGCAGCAGGTCGATGGCGATGATTTGCGCCAGGGCTGCCCACAGCACGGGGTCGTAAAGCCAATTCATGTCGACCTCTTCAACGGACAACCAGGGGAAAATGCCGGTCAGCAACGACACGATCAACAGGATGAAGCAATTGATCACCGACCACTTCAGGGTGAAACGCTGGTTCTCGGCATAGTCGAGCTTGAGCATGCTCACCACCAGGTAGGTGGACGCCACCAACGGGCTGAGGATATGCACCGGCTGGCCCACAAGCGAGGCGCGGGCCATTTCCACCGCAGTGATGCCGTGGTGCTGGGCGGTCTCGGCCAGGATCGGCAGAATGCCAAAGTAAAACACGTCGTTGGACACCAACCAGGTCACTGGAATACTCAACAAGGCCGTGATCACCGCCATGTAGGGACCGAAGGCGTCGGGAATCACTTTCAGCAAGCCGGTCGCCACCGCGTTGGCCATACCGGTGCCGGACAGCACGCCGGTAAACACCCCCGCTGCGAAGATCAGGCTGGAAACCGCGAGAATCGGCGGCGCATGCAGTGCCAACTGCTCCTGCTGGTCTTTGAGACCCGGAAAATTCACCACCAGCGCCAGGCAGGCCGCGACCATGAACATGTAGCTGAGCGGGAACAGTTCCAGGCACAGCCCAAGAATCAACAGCGCGGTCAGCAGCCAATTGAAATAGAAGCGCCAGCCGTCACCCCGGTGCTCCTTGTGCTCGGCGAAGTCGCCGTTCAGGTCGATGGTGCCGCCCAGCCGCGCACGTTCGCGGCGCCCAAACAAATAGGCCAGCACGAAAGTCCAGGCCACGCACGCCAGCATCGCCGGCAGCATCGGCACGAACATGTCGGCGACATCCACGTGCATCGCGGTGGCGGCACGTGCAGTCGGCCCGCCCCACGGCACCATGTTGCCCAGCCCGGCCACTTGGAGCAGCAGGCAGCACACCATCGGCAGCGACAGGCCCAGGCGTTTGTAGATCGGCAGGAACGCCGACAGCACGATCATGTAGATGGTCGCCCCATCGCCATCCAGTGCCACGATAAACGCCAGCAGCACCGTGCCGACAAAGATCTTCACCGGGTCGCCGCGCACCGCCTTGACGATCTTGCTCACCAACGGGTCGAACATCCCGGCTTCGGTCATGGTGAGGAAGTACAGCATGGCGAAAATCATCAACACGCCGTTAGGCGCGACCATCTTCAAGCCATCGATCACATATTTGCCCAGGTCGGCCTGGAAGCCACCGATCAGGGCAAACACGGTGGGAATCAGAATCAACGCGGTCAAGGCTGACAAACGCTTGCTCATCAAAAAATAAATGAAGCAGGCCAACATCAAAAAACTCAAAAGCATAAGCATGGCGAAACCCTGTTTTTATAGTTGTACAGGCATACGGCAGCCGCCCATGCCAGGGCGGCGCGAGTCAGCAGCAGGTCACACCGGTAGGCCCTTGGCCCGCAGTAGCGCATTAAAACGCTCCGGGTCCGCCGTGCCCTTTTCATTGGTCTCACGAATGCCCGCCTCCCGCTCCAGATGGGCCAGGGTCTTGGGCAGCAACGCCTCGGCATCGGCCGCTGGAATCGCGATCACACCGTCGGCATCCCCCAGCACCAAATCACCCGGCAACACACACAACCCCGCACAGGCCACCGGTACGTTGATTTCGCCAGGGCCGTCCTTGCTTGGGCCGCGATGGGTATGGCCGGCGGCAAACACCGGCACGATGCCTTCGGCCAGTTCTTCCAGGTCACGCACCGCGCCATCGATCACAATGCCGCCCAGCTTCACGCGCAACGCTGTGGTGCGCACCAGTCCGCCAATCACCGCTTGGCTGACATCGCCGCCGCCGTCGATGACCAACACATCGCCCGATTCAACCATCATCAGCGCCTTGTGCACCATCAGGTTGTCACCGGGACGGACGCGGATGGTAAACGCAGGGCCGCACAATTTCAGCGACAAATCACCGTGATAGATCTTCAGGCCACGGGCACCGATGCTGCGGCCCATGCAGTCGCCCGCCACGGCGACAGGAATCGCGCGGAACGCCTCGACAAGTGCCGGGCTTACACCCTCGACACGCGGGTTGATGCGATAGCCCGCAGGCCAGGATTGAGTACTGGTCATGAAAAACTCCTGATCATTTGTCGAAGACTGATGGGTTGACGCATGCCGAGGCCGCGACCGGGTTGCCGGTGAGGTAGCCCAAGACATTACGCGCCGCACCGGCGGCCATTGCGGCCAAGGCTGCGGGGTGGAGCCACCGACATGCGGGGTGAGCACCACATTGTCCAAGCCAAGCAATTCACTGCTCGCCGGCAGTGGCTCGACCGCCATGGTGTCTAGCCCGGCGGCGTAAAGGCGGCGCTCGCGCAACGCCACGATCAACGCTGCTTCATCGACCACTTCGCCACGTGCGGTGTTGATGAGCACGGCATCCTCGGGCAGCAGAGCGAGTTGCTCGGCGCCGATGAAGCCACGGGTTTTTTCGGTCAGCGGTACATGCAGGCTGAGCACCTGGCTGCGCGGCAGCAACGCGGCCAGCGAATCAACGCGCTCGGCACCTTGCAGATCGCTGTCGGCGGGCAACAACGGGTCAAATACCACCACCGGCATGCCGATGGCCTGGCACGCAATGGACACGCGCCGCGCCACTTGGCCGAAACCCACCAGCCCCAAGGTACGGCCACTCATTTCCAGGCCATCTTGGGCGCGGGACCAGCGACCGTTGCGGATCTCGCGGTCCATCCAGCTCACACGGCGGGCAGCGGCGAACATCAGCGCCAACGTCATTTCCGTGACTGACTGCGCGTTGGCCCCTGGTGTGACGTACACCGGAATGCCCCGCGCGCTGGCGGCGGCCACGTCGATATTGCTGACGCCCACGCCATGCTTGGAAATGACCTTGAGGGTCGGGCACGCCTCAATGGCCTTGGCAGTGAGATCCAGGGTGCGGGAGATCACCGCGTCCACAGGTTCCTGGGCCAGGATGCGTTCGACGGCATCGGCGCCCTCGCCCGCCGCGATGTACAACACGCGACACTGTCCAGCGTTGAGCAAGTCAAGGCCCGCGCCGGCGAGTTTCGGCGCGGTGACGAGAATGGTATGGGGCATGAGTCAAGCCTTAGGCTGTGGAGATGAAACGTCCCCGGCCTGAATCGCCGGGGCCGTCATCCCGATTCAGGAATGATCGATAGGCGACGGTTGCGCGTCGATCTTGATCTTGTAGAGGTGCACCGGATATTCGACCGTGGACGGCTTGCCCGCAGTGGTGGCCGGCGTACGGTTGATCTGGGCGGCAGGTAGCCACAGGTAGCCGCCCTGGATCCACATCGCGTCTACCCACACCAGGCGCGGATCGGCGACCACGGTGGTGACGGTCTTGTCGGGAGCGATGCGTTTGACGCTGCGGGTGTTCACATCAGAGGCATACAGGTTGCCGGCCGCGTCGATAGCCGTACCGCCGGTACTCCAGGTGTCCAGCCAGCGCTCGGCGTGCTGGGCGACTTCGGCGGCAGGTAGTTTGGCGTCGTCGATGTAGCGGGTTTCGATGCGCGCCAACGGTCCAGGAATGGCCTGGTAATACAGGTATTTGCCGTCGGGCGTGACTTCCAGTTGGTCGAGCCCGACGCGTTTTTCCTGGCCATTGGGGATGAACAGTTTTTGCCGTCGGCGTACATCGGCAGATGATCGATGGACAGCTCATGGCCTTCCAGCACAGTGCGCGCCTTGCCGGTCTTGAGGTCCAGCACCACCAAGCGCACGGCGCCGGGATCGGTCAGGTACGCGAGGTCACCGTGGAAGCGGATGTCATCAAAATAGCTGTTGTCTTTTGCACATCGCCAGCCAGCGGGTAGACCTTCTCTACCGTATTGGTAGCCAGGTCGATCTTCACCAACTTGCCGGCACCAGGCACCGCGTGGGCGCCGGTATTGATGCCGGTGTTGCCGGCATCGACTGCCCAGAGCTTGCCGTCCAGGCCGATGCGCAATGCGTTCACATGCAGGAAATGATTGCCCGGGTTGGTCGCGTCCCAGCTGTTCCATTGGGCATCTGGATACGGATGCAGTTGGCCGTCTTGGCCGATTTCCGCCAGGGAAACGCCTGGGCCTTCGGACTGAGTCAGGGACACGAACGTACGACCATCGGGCGCGACGGTAACTCCGTTCCAGATATGTGCCGAGGTGGCGACCGACACCAGCCGGCTGTCTTCGGTCACGGGCAGTTGCGGCGGCAGCACGTCGGCAGCGTGGGCCAACAGTGGGCATTGCAGGGCGAGAAAAAGCAGGTGCGCAGCAGACAGTTTCATGGCGTGATCTCTGGCTTTTTATTGTTATGCATCCCGATTCCGGGAGTGCGCCATGAGTATCGCGGTGGGAACTGTTGGAATCTATTAGCGTATTTTCAACAAACCATTCCCTGCAGGAATGATTCTGCTGAGCTTATGCCACGCCCTGAGCCTGGAGTATTTCAATAAAACGGCGTGTCGCCGGTGACAAGTAAGCGTGCGTACGGTGCACCACGCCAAACCGTCGACGCATGGTGGTCAGTGCGTTGGGCACCTCGACCAGCCCGTCCGCGCCGGCGCCGATCAGGTTGCGCCGGGAGACAAAACTCAAAAGCCCGCTCTCGATAATCAGGTTGCGTGTGGACGCAAGCGAGCTGGAGACGATGGCCACTTTCGGCGGCGGCAGCCCGTTGTCCCGGAAGGCGGCTTCGAGCCATTGGCGGGTTGCTACGGACGGCGGTGAAAGCATCCAGCGGTAGTCGCACAATGCGGCCATCGGCACCTGCTGACCTGCCAGCGGGTGGTGTGCACTGGCGGCGACCACCACCTGGTCGTCCATGATCGGCAACTGCGTCAACTCCTCATCGCCGCCAGACTCCAGTGCGCCCAACGGCCCGAGCACGATATCGAGGCCGCCTTTGCGCAGGGAGTCGTGCAGCACATCGTTCATGCCGATCTGCAACTCCAGCAACACTTCTGGGGCCTGCGCCTGCAGTTCGCGACAGGCCTCAGGCAACACGAATTCGGCAGTGGTCGCTGCTGCACCGACACGAATCACCCCGGACAACCCCTTGCCCATGGATGCGGTTTGGCGCTGGGTTTCATCCAGCACCCGCTCGACCAACTGCGAGCGCTCACACAAGAGTTGCCCGGCGCTGGTCAAGCGAATCCCCCGCCCGACCCGCTCGAACAACTCGGCGCCATAGGCGGCCTCCAGCCGGTCGATGCACTTGGACAGTGCCGACTGGGAGATATGCAGCACTTCGGAAGCACGCCCCAAGTGGCCGAGTTCGGCGATTTTCATAAAGTACGCCAGGTCGCGTATCTGCAGGTTGATGCTCATCGGGGCGTCACTCTTCAGGTGAGTCCAAGGGTGCGCGCAGGGTAGCGTAAGGCTGCGCGTGATACACCCCTGTGAAGGCGCCTCGCTTTGCGTTAACGTCCCTTCTCGCCTTCCCGGATGCCTGCGCCCATGTCCATTGCCGACAACCTTATTGCCTTCACCTTTGCCGCCACGCTCCTGACACTGACGCCCGGAATGGATACCGCCTTGGTCCTCAGGACCGCCACGGTAGAAGGCAAGCGCCAGGCCTTGAAGGCTACCCTGGGTATCAACGCAGGCTGCCTGATATGGGGCGCTGCCGTTGCCTTCGGCCTGGGTGCGTTGATCGCGGTTTCCGAAGTCGCCTTCAACCTGCTCAAGTACTGCGGCGCGGCGTACCTGGCCTGGCTCGGCTTGAACATGCTGCTGCGCCCGCGTCGCTCATTGGCGCCCGCCGAAAGCGACGGCAAGCGCGCCGGCAACTGGTTTGTCAAAGGCATGCTGGGCAATGTGCTCAACCCCAAGGTAGGGATTTTCTATGTGTCCTTCCTGCCGCAGTTCATTCCCCCGGGTAGCTCGCTGATCGTGTGGACGTTTGGCCTGGTGAGCATCCATGTGGTGCTTGGGCTGCTGTGGTCATTGGTGCTGATTGGCGCCACGCAACCCCTGTCCGGGTTCTTGCGCCGCGAAAAGGTCATCCAGTGGATGGACCGCACCACCGGGATGATCTTTGTGTTGTTTGCGGCGCGGTTGGCGTTCAGCAAGCGATAACCGAGAACGAACGGAGGGCGGCGTTAATAAGATGCAGACACATCACACATTACTCAGCAGATTGGACTGTCGACGTTCCAGATAAACCTGATATGTTCCAGGCCTTTCCAGCCTAAGGATGTGCCATGGAACCGTCAGTCGTAAACCCCGCTTTGCTGATCATCGACATGCAGCAAGGCATGAACCAGCCAATGCTGGGGCGACGCAATAACCTCTGCGCCGAGGTGCAGATGCAGCACCTGCTGAACGCTTGGCGCCATGCCGGGCGGCCCATCGTCCATATCCGACACATCTCCCGCACGCCTGGCTCGGTATTCTGGCCCGGACAACCCGGCTGCGAATTCCAGCCCGCCCTGTCCCCACTGCCCCATGAGCATGTAGTAGAGAAGAACGTTCCGGATGCCTTCGCCGCCACCGGGCTGGAGCGGTGGCTGCATACGCGTGCGATCAGGCAGTTGGTGATTGTCGGGGTAATCACCAACAACTCCGTTGAGTCCACCGCACGCTCCGCAGGTAACCTGGGCTTTGACGTGAGCGTGGTCGCCGATGCCTGCTACACCTTTGATCAACCCGATCTGTCGGGACGCCTCTGGTCGGCAGAAGACGTGCATGCGCTGTCGCTGAGCAACCTGGCGATGGACTATGCCAAGGTGGTGGAGACCGAAGAAATCCTGGCTCAGTTCACGGCGGGTTGATGCTCGCTTAACAACACAGCGATTTTCCTACGCAGCTCTCCGTGCACGTCTTCGTCATAGGGCACTGCGTTTTTCCAGTCATAAAACCACGCCGGCATCCGGCGTTTGTCCTCCGGCTCAGAGGCGTAGCGCGGGAAGATATGGCAGTGCAGTTCCGGCTCCGAGTTGCCGAGAATCTCGTAGTTCATGCGCAGCGCATCAGTGGCCTCCAGCACTGCGTCGCCGATGCGGGCCATGTCCAGCAGGTAGGTGGCGCGGGCTTCGGCATCCAAGTCATTGAGGCTGGCGACCACTGGGTCGGGCAGCAACAGGCAGTAACCGGGCAGGAATTGCACATCGCCCATGACCGCCCAGCCTGAGGGCATACGGCAGATGACCTTGTCATTGGCGCCCTTTCGGGCCAGTGCGACGCGTTCCGTGATAAGCGACATAAAATCTCCTTGATGGGCGAAAAATACTGGCGGCATAGTAAGCCTTACTCGGTCAAGAATGTGGGAGCTGGCTTGCCAGCTCCCACAGTTGATCGCCGCTCACCAGCTTGTCAGCCGGATTGACGGCTGCCCTTCAAGCCATCACCCCACCGCCACCTCCACTACCCCAGCCGTGAGCCGCACCGGCCATACGCGCAAGCGCTGATGCGGCGTCTCCACGCATTGCCCGTCGTGTAGCCGGTAATGCTGCTTGTAGATCGGCGCGGCCACCACCAGGTCGCCTTTGATGCTGCCAATCAACCCGCGACCAATCACATTGGCGCCGGATTCCGGGTCGTGATTGTCGATGGCGTAGAGGGTCTCGTCGCCCGACGTGGGCAAGTAGAACAGCGCAACCTGCACACCATCCAACCACACCACTACGCCGGAATTGATCACCAAGTCCTGCTCATTGCACACGGTTTTCCAAGTGGGCTGGCTCATCAGGCAATCTCCTCGACGGTTGGAATCAGGGTGAGTTCGTTGGCCATGACGGGCCGGCGCTGGCCACGCTCCTGGACAAACTGGATATCCGGATCGGCGCGTTTATCGTTGACGAAGGTGCGGAAACGCTTGAGTTTTTCCGGGTCCCTCAGCGCATTGGCCCACTCGCACTCGTAGCGGTCCACCACCAGTTGCATCTGCGCTTCCAGCTCGGCACCCAGGCCCAGGCTGTCGTGGATGATCACGTCCTTGAGGAAGTCCAACCCGCCCTCCAGGCTCTCGCGCCACACCGAGGTGCGCTGCAGTTTGTCGGCCGTGCGGATGTAGAACATCAGGAAGCGGTCGATGTACTGGATCAACGTCGCGTCGTCCAGGTCGGTGGCGAACAGTTCGGCATGGCGTGGGCGCATGCCGCCGTTGCCGGCAATGTAGAGGTTCCAGCCCTTTTCAGTGGCGATCACGCCCACGTCTTTGCTCTGTGCTTCGGCGCACTCGCGAGTACAGCCAGACACCGCAAACTTGAGCTTGTGCGGCGAACGCAGGCCCTTGTAGCGGTCCTCGATCAGCAGCGCCATCTTCACGCTGTCCTGCACCCCGTAGCGGCACCAGGTGCTGCCCACGCAGGATTTGACCGTGCGCGTAGATTTGCCATAGGCATGCCCCGTTTCGAACCCCGCCGCGATCAGCTCACCCCAGATGTCCGGCAACTCATGCAACTGTGCGCCAAACAGGTCGATGCGCTGGCCACCGGTGATCTTGGTGTAGAGGTCGTATTTCTTCGCCACCTCGCCAATCACGATCAGTTTGTCGGCGGTGATTTCACCCCCGGAATGCGCGGCACCACGGAGTAGGTGCCGTTCTTCTGCATATTGGCCATGAACGTGTCGTTGGTGTCCTGCAACGGCACCAGCGACGCGTCCATGATCGGCTGGTTCCAGCACGACGCCAGAATTGACCCCACGGCGGGTTTGCACACGTCACAACCGATATGCCCACGGCCATGCTTGGCCAGCAGTTCATCAAACGTGGTCAGCCCTTCCACGCGCACCAGGGCGTAGATTTCCTGGCGGGTGTAGGCGAAGTGTTCGCACAGGCTTTTATCGACGCTGACACCACGTGCAATCAGCTCATGCTCAAACACTTGCTTGAGCAACCCGGCGCAGCCCCCACAGCCGGTGCAGGCCTTGGTCTGAGTCTTGAGCAGCCCGAGGTCGCTGCAACCGCCGTCGATGGCCGAACAGATCGCGCCCTTGGTCACGTTGTGGCAGGAACACACGGTGGCCGAGTCCGGCAAGGCGCCGGGGCCAAGGGTCGGTGCACCGCCAGACGACGGCAGAATCAAGCTGGCCGGTTCCGGGGGCAGTGCGATGCTGTTCTGCAGGTATTGCAGCAAGGTGTCGTAGTAGCTGTTATCACCGACCAGCACCGCACCGATCACATGCTGGCCGCAGGCACTCACCACCAGGCGCCGGTAACTGGCACTGGCCTCGTCGATAAATTGATAGCTGCGTGCGCCGGGGGTGTGCGCGTGGGCATCGCCGATGGAGCCCACGTCCACGCCGAGCAGCTTGAGTTTGGTCGACATGTCCGCGCCGACAAAGGGCTCGGCGGGCTGCTCGCACAACAACGCGGCAACGCCTCGGGCCATTTGGTAGCCCGGCGCGACCAGGCCGAACAGGCTGCCATTCCAGGAGGCGCACTCGCCAATCGCGTAGATATTCGGGTCGCTGCTTTTGCACTCATCGTTGATCACCACGCCGCGCGGCCAATCTCCAGTGCCGCCTGACGGGCCAACGCGTCCTGGGCGCGGATACCGGCGGAGAACACGATCAGGTCGGTTTCAAGGAATTCGTCATTGGCAAAATTCATGCGGTAGCGGTACTGCTCGCCCGTGCTGATGGACTGGGTGGCGCGGGACAAATGCACGCCGACGCCCAGTCGTTCGATTTGTGCCTTGAGCGCCAAACCGCCGAAATCATCCAACTGCACCGGCATCAAGCGCGGCGCGAACTCCACCACATGAGCTTCCAGGCCGAGGCTTTTCAGCGCGTTGGCGGCTTCCAGCCCGAGCAGGCCACCGCCCACCACCACGCCCCGGCGTGCATTGGCAGCGGCGGTGCGGATGGCGTCCAAGTCTTCCAGGGTGCGATACACCAACCGCGAATCGCCTTCGGCTCCTTCGATCGGCGGCACGAACGGATAAGAGCCGGTGGCCAACACCAGCTTGTCATAGGCCACACACCCGTCAGCGGTGATCACCTCGCCACGGGCGCGGTCGATTTCCAGCACCGGCACGCCCAGGTGCAAGGTCACGCCTGGCGTCTGGTACAACGACGCCTCGGACAACGCCAGCGACTCGGCATCGCGACCGGTGAAGTACTCCGACAGGTGCACACGGTCATAGGCACGCATCGGCTCCTCGCTGAACACATGCAACCGGTAGTGATCCAGCGCGCCGCGCTCGATCAATTGCGCCACACAGTGGTGGCCGACCATGCCATTGCCGACGACGATCAGGGTTTTGAGAGTGTTCATAGTTAGCACCTGACAAAGCTCATCACGGTTTAAAAAAGCAAAAAAACGCCTGAAACCTTGCGGTTCCAGGCGTCTTTGCCTGTTCTTATGCGGTCTAGCCGCTTATGCCCATGACCGGTGTTGGCCTGTCGATCGTCGTTGACCGAGGTGGGATGGTTGGAGAGCTTGCAGGCGGCGTGCCAATTGGCCTAAGACCCGTGTTGGCCGCTTCAGGTGATACTCCAACCTGCCAACGACCTCACATGGCGCCTCTCCCTGGTGCGCCTCGCCTCATAAATGTGCACGTGTAGTGAGTGGGCTTGCCCCGCGCTGCGGTGTGTCAGGCTAGCGTGATGTGCCTGATACACCGCAGCGCGGGCAAGCCCGCTCACTACAACACAAGGTGGCACGTGACTTGCGAGCAACACTCCCATCAAGCAGTCAACGCAGACTGCCCTCTCGACAAAGGCGCCGTGCGATCCCCGTTTTCAACGGAGGGTCGCAAGGCGCCTTTTGTCTACAGGATGTCGGATGGCAAGCAACAGCATACGCAGTGTGTGTCCTTATTGTGGTGTGGGCTGCGGCATCGTCATGCAAGTCGAGCACAACACAGTGGTCAAGGTGATCGGCGACAAAGCCCACCCCACCAACTTCGGCCGCTTGTGCACCAAGGGCACGACCTGCGGGCAGGCCATCGCCGACTCCGGGCGCATGCAACATGCCTATCTGCGCCACGCCCGGGACCACGACCCGGTGCGCATCGCCATGGACAACGCCATCAGCGAGACCGCCACGCGCTTGCGGCGGATCCTCGACAACCATGGGCCGGACGCATTGGCATTCTACGTATCGGGGCAGATGTCGCTGGAAGCCCAATACCTGGCCAACAAACTGGCCAAGGGTTTTGTCCGCACCCACAACATCGAATCCAACTCACGGTTATGCATGGCCAGCGCCGGCAGCGGCTACAAGCTTTCACTGGGCGCGGACGGGCCACCCGGCGCTTACGAAGACTTCGACCGCGCCGACCTGTTCTTCGTGATCGGCGCGAACATGGCCGACTGTCACCCGATCCTGTTCCTGCGCATGATGGACCGGGTCAAGGCCGGGGCGAAGCTGATTGTGGTCGACCCCGGCGCAGCGCCACGGCAGACAAGGCCAACCTGTTCCTGCCGATCAAGCCCGGTACCGACCTCGCCCTGCTCAACGGCCTGCTGCACCTGCTGGTGCAAAACGGCCACACCGACCCCGCCTTTATTGCCGCCTTCACCGAAGGGTGGGAGGCGATGCCCGGCTTCCTCGAAGACTACCCACCGCACACCGTCGCCGAACTCACTGGCCTCGCCGAAGCCGATATCCGCCAAGCCGCCGAGTGGATCGGCCAAGCCGCCGAATGGATGAGCTGCTGGACCATGGGCCTCAACCAGAGCACCCACGGCACCTGGAACACCAACGCTCTGTGCAACCTGCACCTGGCGACCGGCGCCATCTGCCGCCCCGGCAGCGGACCGTTTTCCCTCACCGGCCAACCCAACGCCATGGGCGGTCGCGAGATGGGCTACATGGGCCCAGGCCTGCCAGGCCAGCGTTCGGTGCTGGTGGACTCCGACCGCGCGTTTATCGAAGACCTCTGGCAACTGCCACAGAACAGCCTGCCGCGCCAGGTGGGCGGCGGCACCGTGGCGATGTTCGAGCAGATGGCCGCCGGGCAGATCAAGGCGTGCTGGATCATCTGCACCAACCCAGTGGCCAGCGTGCCCAATCGCCGCACCGTCATCGAAGCCTTGCAAGCCGCCGAACTGGTGATCACCCAGGACGCCTTCCTCGACACCGAGACCAACCGCTACGCCGATATCCTGTTGCCGGGCGCCCTGTGGGCCGAAGCCGAAGGCGTGATGATCAACTCCGAGCGTAACCTGACGCTGATGCAAAGGCCGTCGACGCACCGGGCGAAACCCTGCCGGACTGGCAGATCATCGCCAGGGTTGCCTGCGAGATGGGCTTTGCCGATGCGTTCAGCTACGCCTCGGCCGCCGACGTCTTCGACGAGATCAAGCGCGCCTGGAACCCCAAGACCGGCTACGACATTCGCGGCGCCAGCCATGCACGCCTGCGCGAGCAACCGCTGCAATGGCCCTGCGCATCCGACGATGGCGCGGACCGCAATCCGATCCGCTACCTCAATGACGGCGCGCTCAGATTCGCGACGGAAACCGGCAAGGGTCGCTTCTTCGCTCGCCCGCATATGCCGCCGGCGGAAATGCCCGATGACGCCTTCCCTTTCGTCCTCAACACCGGTCGCCTGCAACACCAGTGGCACACCCTGACCAAGACCGGCAAGGTTGCCACCCTGAACAAACTCAACCCTGGCCCGTTCATCGAACTGCACCCCGAAGACGCCGCGAGCCTGGGCATCAAGACCCAGGATTCGGTAGAGGTCCGCTCCCAACGCGGCCGCGCCGTGCTGCCCGCCGTGGTCACCGACCGGGTGCGCCCAGGCAACTGTTTTGCACCCTTTCACTGGAACGATGTGTTCGGCGAACACTTGGCCATCAACGCAGTGACCAACGATGCGGTGGACCCGATTTCCTTGCAGCCAGAATTCAAGTTCTGCGCCGTTGCCTTGGCGCGAGTCGAGTTGATCGACCATCAGTTTCTCGACCGCCCTGCCCCTAATACAGAGGACTCCACCTTGTCGCGCCTCGACGCCTTCGCCGACATCGCCGGCATCCGCAACGTGCCACCGCCGCAACTGAGCGACAGTGAACGCACCTACCTCGCCGGTTTCCTGAGCGGCCTGCAATCAAGCTCCACTACGCTGGGCGTGCCAGTGATGCCGGACAGCGCACCGCTGGCCAAGGCATCGCGCTTGTGGCTGGACGGCTTGCTCGGCGGATTGTTCAGCCGCGCGCAGAACACACCGGCGCCCTCCCCGGCAGTCACGCTGTTATGGGCCTCGCAGACCGGTAACGCAGAAGCCCTCGCCGAGCGCTTCGCCAAACGCCTGGGCGATGCCGGTATTGCGGTGGAACTGAGCGCCATGGCCGACTTCCCTCCCAGCAAACTGGCGACCACGCACACCCTCGCGTTGATCAGCAGCACCTTCGGCGACGGCGATCCGCCGGACAATGGCGAAGGGTTCTGGCACGGCTTGAGCCGCAGCGAAACACGTTTGGAATCCTTGCGTTTTGCGGTGCTTGCCTTGGGCGACCCGAACTACGATCAGTTCTGCCATCACGGCAAACAACTCGATCAACGTCTCCAGGCATTGGGCGCCACGCGACTGCTAGAGCGCGTCGACTGCGACACCGAATTCGAAGCCGCTGCCGATGCCTGGCTGGCGCGGCTCCAACAAACCCTCAGCCCGACAAAAGCCATCACCCCGGCCACGCCCGCCGGCAAAACCAAACTGCACGGGTCACGCCTGCTGCTTAATCGGCACCTGAACCCGCACAGCCTGCACAAGGAAACCCGCCAATTCGCCTTGGACCTCACCGACTCCGGCCTGAGCTATGAAGCCGGTGACGCGCTTGGCGTGATGCCGCGCAACTGCCCGGAACTGGTCAGCGAACTGCTTGAACTCACCCGCCTGGGTGGCGACACCCACGTGAACATCGACACCTTTGGCGACGTACCGCTGCAACAGGCATTGACCCAGCACTTCGAAATCGCCCGGCCCAGCAGCGACACCTTGGCGTTCATCGCCGAGCGCAGCCGCAATCCCGCGCTTAAACAATTGCTTGAACCGGAGCGCAAGGCAGACCTGAAAAACTGGCTGTGGGGCCGCCAGTTGGCGGACGTGCTGCAGGAATACCCCGTCGACTGCGCGGCGGATGAGTTGCTCGGCACCCTCAAGCGCCTGCAACCGCGTCTGTATTCCATCGCGTCCAGCGCCAAGGCGTACCCGCAGCAGGTGCATCTCACAGTGGCCGCCGTGCGGTATGGCAAGCGCAAGGGCGTTTCCTCCACCTACCTGGCCGACCGCGCGGACGACGGCGAGGTGCCGATATTCGTGCAGCCTTCCAAGCATTTCCGTACGCCCACCGACGGTGACGTGCCAATGATCATGATCGGCCCTGGCACCGGCGTGGCGCCGTTTCGTGGGTTCTTGCAAGAGCGCCGTGCCTTGGGCCATCAGGGACGTAACTGGTTGTTCTTTGGCGAGCAGCACGCGGCCAGCGACTTCTACTACCAGGACGAGCTGCAAGGACTGCAGCGCGACGGCATGCTGACCCACCTGAGCCTGGCGTTTTCCGCGACCAGGCACAGAAAATCTATGTACAAGACCGCCTTCTCGAACACGGTGCCGAGCTCTGGCGCTGGCTGCAGGACGGCGCGCGGCTGTATATCTGCGGCGATGCCAGCCGCATGGCCAAGGACGTCGACCAGGCACTCCGTGAAATCGCGCAAAGCCACGGCGGGCTTTGCGTTGAAGGCGCCGTGGAATACTGGCGGGGCTTGAGCGAGCAAAAGCGTTATCTGCGTGATGTGTACTGATTGGATACAGAACAATCACCTATTTGTATTGTGTACAAAAAACCCTAAAGATTTGCCGGCGCCGAGCCGAAACAGCAGTGATAGCAGATCGCCAAGTCTTCGGTGGTCTGGCCGCCCTCTAGCTGATGGTCGTCTCGATGAAAATAAAAAATAAGCTTGTACTGGCTTTTGTCTCTGTCGCTTTTATTCCAGTAAGCCTAGTGGCAGTGATCTCCGTCATGAATACACGGACCCAGGCGGTGGACCAGTTCATCGACGGCAGCACGCGGGAAATTCGCCAGATCGACGGCAATATCCGCCAGTTTTTCGATGGCACGTTGCAGAACGTCGATCAAATGGCCACCGATCCTGTATACACGTCCATCAACACGCTCAAGAATTACCAACCTGCCGACGCGGCCAGCCAGCCGATGCCAGCGGCCGCGCAGGACGTGATCGACCGTTTCGCCCGCTTCGGCGCCACACACCCGGCAGCGGCGATCCTGTCTATCGGCCTGGAAGACGGCACCTACGCCAAATGGCCGGATGACCCGCAGTTGTCCAAATACGACCCGCGCACCCGACCGTGGTACAAGGCCGCGATGGCCAGCCCCGGCAAGACCGTGCGCACGCCGGCTTACTACTACGACAAGGACGACGTGGCCCTGGTGGGCACCGCGCGGGCGCTGCTGGATAACGCCGGCAAGGCCAAGGGTGTGTTCGTGGTCAGCGTGTCGCTGAAAAACCTCACCGAACTGGTCAAGAGCATCAAGCTGGGGCAAAGCGGCTACGTGATGCTGGTGGAAGACGGCGTGGTGTTGGTGGACCCGCGTGACGCCGCCCACAGCTTCAAGCCCCTCAAGGAGCTGGGTGCGCCGTACGCGCACTTGGCGCAGACGCCAGAGGGCTCCACCGAAGTGGTCATCGACGGCGTGCGTTACATGGCCAATATCTGGACCTCGCCCGGCCTGGGCTGGCGCTATATCGGCTTGATCGAACACGGTGAAGTCATGGCAGAAGCCACGCGTATGACCTACCTCACCGCGATCATCGTCGGTGTGCTGGTACTTATCTTCGGGCTGATCGCAGCGGCGTTTTCCAAAGTCATCGTCAAGCCTATCGGCCAGGTCAGCACGGGCTTGCAGTCCATCGCCCAGGGCGAAGGCGATTTGCGCCATGAACTGCAGGTGCAAGGCAAGGATGAAACGGCCGAACTGGCGGGCTGGTTCAACAAGTTTCTCGCAGCGATTCGCCAACTGATCCAGCACATCGGCGCGGCCTCGACTAACTTGCAAAACGCATCGAAGGTCAACAGCGAAGTGGCGCACAACATGAACGAAGCCGCTGGGCGCCAGCGTGAGGCGGTGGAGTTGGTGTCTACCGCGTTCAATGAAATGGTCGCCACCGCCAACGAGGTGGCGCGCTCATGCAGTGGCGCGGCCGAGTCCGCCGAGAACGGCCACCGTCGTGTGGCCGAGGGTAAGCAGCAGATCGAAGTGACCACCGATAACGTCAACCGCCTGGGGCGTCGCTTGACCGAATCGTCCCAGGCCATGGTCGAGCTGGAAGCCGGTAGCCGCAGCATCAACCAGATCCTCGGCACCATCCGCGCGATTGCCGAGCAGACCAACCTGCTGGCACTCAACGCGGCCATTGAAGCCGCCCGCGCGGGCGACCAAGGCCGCGGCTTTGCGGTGGTCGCCGACGAAGTGCGCGCGTTGGCCAAGCGCACCTCCGACTCCACTGGCGAAATAGAACAACTGCTCGGCACCCTGGAAAACAAAACCCAGGAAGTCACGCAAAAATGGGCAGTTGCCTGGACCTGTCACGGGCCAGTGTGTCGTCCATCGAAAGCGCACGGGACAGCTTTGAAGGCATCCAGACCTCGGTAAACGAGATCCGCGACCAGAACCTGCAAATCTCCGCCGCCGCCGAGGAGCAACACAGCGTCGCCGAGGAGATCAACCGGCACATCCAGCAGATCTACGACGAAGCACGGCTGGTGGAAAGCCTGGCCAATTCGGCGCAGGACGACTCGGGGCGTTTGTCCAACCTGTCAGATGAACTGAATGGTTTGGTGGGGAGGTTCAAGTCCTGAAACCTGTGGCGCACTGACGGCGTTCACTGTGGACGATGCACCTCAATCACCAATCCCTCCTCCTCACCCGGCACACTGAAGTGGCGGGTGATCAGGTCGAACTCGGCATCGGTCGCAGCAAAGTCATGCTCGCCCTGGGCATTGCGCGCATGCAGCCGCGCACGGCAGGTGGCGTCGTCCAGTTCCAGGTAATGCAGGCAGTGGGGAACCTGGGCTGCGTGCGCCAAGCCCAACAGCCACTCGCGATTGGCCAGGGTGTTGGCGGGGAAGTCCAGTACTACGTTGACACCCGACTGCAGCACCTTGATGACCAATGGCCCCAGCACGCCACGAACGCGCTGGGCGCAGCGCAGGTAATCGGCGATGGAGCGGATTTCAGCCGGATAGAGCGTGGCGAGCCAGTGGTCTTCGCTGAACACGATAGCGCCATGCTGGGCAGCGAGGGTCTGGGCAGGGTTGACTTGCCGGAGGCGATTTTGCCGCACAGCAGATGCAGGGTTGGCATGGGGCGGTTCCTTGTGTCGGGCCTGGGAGAATGCAGGCAGAGGGTCGCGAACACAACACTCTGCCATCCCTGGACTATGCTCAAGCAGCCTGTGGGGCGCCCCACCCCAGAGCGCACGGTTCGGCCCTTTGGATAGGAAGTCCTATGACCACGACAACCCGTGTTTTGAGCCTGCTTACCCTGCTCCCCATCGCCATGGCGCAGGCAGACGACGGCGGCATCAGCTTTTGGCTGCCCGGGCAGTTTGGCGCACTGGCCGCCGCGCCGGTCGCACCCGGCTGGAGCCTGCCGCTGGTGTACTACCACGTCAGCGCCAGCGATAACAAAACGCCGTCGTACCCCGTGGCGGGCGCACGGTGGTCGGCCTGGACGCCAAGGCCGACTTGTTGTTCGCAAGCCCCACCTACACCTTCGAAACCCCGGTGCTGGGCGGTGCGCAGGCGGCGATTTCCGCCGTCGCCGCCGTTGGACGTTCCGAAGCCAGTATCGACGCGACCATCACCGGGCCACGCGGACGTTCATTCTCCGGCGGCACCAACGACAGTCTCAAAGGCGGCAGTGATCTCTACCTGCTCGGCACCCTGAAGTGGAACCATGGCGTGCACAACTTCATGGCCTATTCCATGGGCAACATCCCCATCGGCGCCTACGACCCGAACCGCCTGGTAAACATCGGCCTGGGCCATGCGGCCCTGGATGCCGGGGTGGCTACACCTACTTCGACAAGACCTACGAGTTCTCCGCCGTGGCCGGCATGACCTACAACTGGGAGAACACCGACACCCACTATAAAAACGGCATCGACGCCCACATTGATCTGAGCGCCTCGCGGTTCCTGACCTCGCAGACCCTGGTCGGCCTGGTTGGCTATTACTTCGAGCAAGTCACCGGCGACAGCGGCAGCGGCGCGGTACTGGGCGACTTCAAGTCACGCGTGGCGGGGATCGGGCCGCAGGTGGGGCACTTCTTCAAGGTGGGGGATGAACAGTGGTACGCCAACATCAAGGGCTATTACGAATTCGACGCAAAAAACCGTCCCGATGGCTGGAACCTGTGGGCAACCCTGGTGATTCCGCTGGAAGGCAAGAAATAGCGGGGTCATGCCTTACGCCGTTGCCAATGCTCGTAAAACGCCAGGGACGCGACGTTCTTGTCCTTGGCTTCGAGCATGATGTCGAAGCGATCAAGAAACTGCAGCGCGTAGTCGTTGGTCCAGCGGTTCCACATTTGCGCACTGTGGCCATACAGGTCGCGTTTGGAAACCACCTTCATCAGCGCGTCCATTTCCAGTTTGTGCTCGGCGTCAAAGCCCAACTCTTGCAGGCTTTCCTGGGGCTGGGAGTAATGCAAGGTCGGACGCACGCCGCGCCAGCTGTCAATGACCCGCGCAACCCGCTCAGAGTGGGGGTCGATGTAGTCGTTTTCATGAATCCAGCAGTGGTGGATGTCGAGCACCACGGGCGCCAGGTCAGCGATTTGCAGGCAGTCGTCGAGGCCGTAGGTTTTTTCATCGTTCTCGAAGGTGATGCAGTTACGCGCCACCTCCGACAGCCGCGCCCACACCGTGCGGTTGCCTTCAACACCTAGACGCCCGGCAATGTGCACGTTGCACTTGAGGTCCTGGAAGCGTTGGCCGTACCCCATCATGCGGATCATGTCGGCGTGGTATTCGAATTCGGCCACGCTGTTTTCCACTACACCTGGTTTTCCGAGCCCAGCACACAGTACTGGCCGGGATGGAATGACAGGCGGATATCCGATGCGCGTGCCAGTTCGCCAATGGCAGCAAAACCTTCCACCAACTGACGCTCGATGGCCGGGTCCTTATACACAGCAGCGACTTTCGGGTGGCTGTAGAACGGCAACAAGTCACTGCTCAGGCGCAGCATGCGCAGCGCGGCAGGCAACGTGGCGACATAGGCCAGCAGACGCAGTTGCGCCGCCAGGTTGTGGGTGACCACTTCAACCAGCTTGTCACGCGCCACTTGCGGCGTGACCCCGTCCATCCAGCGCAAAGTGGTGGTGCGCGGGTTTAACGGGCCTTCGATCAATTTGAGGGCGCTGGCCGAGAGCAGGCGCTCGGGATGCTTGTATTGGCACACGAAGCCGATGCGGGGTGGGTCATGGAAGCGCCTGGCGATAGGAAAGTGCGGGATGATACGGCGTTAGGCTGGGGCCGCCCTAGGGGTTCATAATATTTCGACATGATTCATGCTGAACTTTCTGACACGCGGTGCGTTCATCTCCTATGCGCTGCCCCGCCCAGGGGCGTTGTACAACAAGGAGCCGCCGTCCCTATGACTACCCTTCCCGTCTACCGAACCCATCCAGGCCCGTTGCATACGACCTTGCTGGCCGGCACCGTGCCGCTGTTTCTCGGTGCGTTGCTCAGCGACATTGCCTACACCCAGACCTACCAGATTCAGTGGGCCAACTTCGCGTCCTGGCTGATTGCCGGGGCGCTGGTGTTCGCGGGGTTCGCGTTCTTGTTTGCGCTGGTCAATCTGTTCCGCACCGGGCTCAGGGCCGGGCAACCGGCGCGTTATGTCCTGCTGTTGCTGGTGACCTGGGTATTGGGCCTGGTGAATGCCTTCCAACATGCCAAGGACGCCTACGCCGCGATGCCCGGCGGCCTGGTGCTGTCGGCCATCGTCTTGCTGCTGACACTGGCGGCCACATGGACCGGCCTGCGTAGCGGAGGTGCCAAATGAAAATGTCCAGCACATTGACCCTATTGAGTACAGCACTGCTGCTGACTGCCTGCGGTGGCGAGGGCGACAAGAGCCAGTCGCGCGGACCTGACCCCAAACTGCCGGAACAGCAAAGCAGCCTGCTGCCGAGCATGAAAATCGCCGAGCCCGCGCCGTGGGGCGAGCAGAAACCAAGGTACCGGAGGGCTACAGCGTCACCGCCATCGCCACCGACCTGGCGATTCCGCGCCAAACCCTGGTACTGCCCAACGGCGACATTCTGGTGGCTGAAGGCCGTGGCGGCAGCGCGGCCAAACTCAAGCCCAAGGACGTGATCGCCAGCCTGATCAAGGCCGAGGGCAATACCAAGGTCAAGAGTGGCAACCGCCTGACATTGCTGCGCGATGCGGACGGCGACGGCACCTATGAACTGAAAACCGTGTTCGCCGACAACCTCAATGCGCCCTACGGCCTGGCCTACGCCAATGGCAAGTTGTACGTGGCCAACCAGGACGCCCTGGTGAGCCTCGACTACGCCGATGGACAGACCAAGGCCAACGGGCCGCCGTCGAAAGTCACCGACCTGCCAGCGCAAATCAACCACCACTGGACCAAGTCCCTCGCCGTCAGCGCCGATGGCAGCCAGCTTTACGTGGGCATCGGCTCCAACAGCAACATCACCGAGCGCGGCATGGAAGTGGAGATCGACCGGGCGATGGTCTGGCAGATCGACGCCGCGACCGGCGCGCACAAACCCTATGCAACGGGCTTGCGTAACCCGACCGCATTGACTATCCAGCCCGACTCCGGGCAACTGTGGACGGTGGTCAATGAACGTGACGAACTGGGCCCCGACTTGGTGCCGGACTACCTGACGTCAGTGCGTGAAGGTGCGTTCTACGGCTGGCCCTACAGCTATTGGGGCCAGAACGTCGACCCGCGCGCGCAACCGCAGAACCCGGCCAAAGTCGCGTCCGCGGTCAAGCCCGATTACAGCCTCGGCTCCCACGTGGCGGCGCTGGGGTGGACTTTTCCATCCCGCAAATGGGCGAAAAATTCGCTGATGGCGTATTCGTTGGCGAGCACGGCAGTTGGAACCGCGACAATCCCGTGGGCTACAAAGTGATCTTCGTACCGTTCACCAACGGCAAGCCCTCCGGTGAGCCCATCGACTTCGCCACCGGCTTTCGCGGTGACGACGGCAAGACCCGTGGCCGTCCGGTGGGTGTGACGGTGGACCCGAAAGGCGCGCTGATCATTGCCGATGACCTGGCCAATACCATTTGGCGGGTGACGCGGAACCACTAAGCAAAATGTTTGACATGCTTGCCTGAGGCAACAATATAATTGCCTCAGGCAACCATACCGAGCATCTCCCATGTCCACTCCCCTGCTCGTCGAACGCGCCGGCATCGTGCGCGGCTTCAACCGCTTCTATACCCATCAGATCGGCGTGCTGCAGGAACACCTGCTGCAAAGCGATTACTCCCTGACGGAAATCCGCGTGATGTATGAGTTGTCCTCACGGGGCGACCTCACCAGTGCCGACCTGTGCCAGATGCTCAGCCTGGACGCGGGTTACCTGAGCCGGTTGGTGGGCGGTTTGGAAAAGAAAGGTCTGATCCAGAAAGTCCGCTCCGTCACCGATGCACGTGCCGTTCAACTGCACCTCAGCGACCTGGGCCGCTCGGTACTGACCCCGTTGGAGCAGCAGACCCAGCAGGAAGTCATCGCCCTGCTACAAGCCTTGCCTGAACAGCAGCAACAACAACTGGCCGCCGCCATGCAACGCATCCAAGCCCTGCTGCAAGGCACGCCGCCCAGTTACCTGCTGCGCGATCCGCAGCCAGGGGATATGGGCCTGGTGGTGCAACAGCAATCGGCGTTGTATGCCCGTGAGTACCAGTGGAATTGGGAGTTTGAGGCACTGGTGGCGGAGATTGTCGCCAAGTACTTGAGGGAGTTCGACCCGACGCGAGAGCGCTGCTGGATCGCTGAAAAGGATGGCGAGGTGGTGGGCTCGGTGTTCGTGGTCCGTCATGACGACAGCACCGCCAAGTTGCGCATGCTCTATGTGGACGCCAGCGCGCGGGGCATGGGTATCGGCCAACGATTGGTGGAAGAGTGCGTGCGGTTTGCCCGGCAGGCGGGCTACAAAAGCATGATGCTGTGGACGGTGAACATCCTGACCGATGCGCGCAAGCTCTACCAAAAGCCGGGTTCGAGCTGGTTGAAGAGGAACCTATGGTGAGCTTCGGCAAGACGCTGATCAGTGAAACCTGGACCCGCGCCCTCTAAACGTCTCCCGCGCTGCCGTCAGCGCGGGAGAGCAATGTTACAAGTCAGTGATCTCCTTGTGGCGCGGCACCAGCGTCTTCATCACGCTCCACGCCACCAGGTAGGCGAGCGCACAGATCGCGAACATGATCATGTAGCCGGTGTGGATATCGTTGATGGACTTGTAGTAGTCGAACACCCAACCACCGATCTTGGTCATCACCACACCGCCCAGGCCACCGGCCATGCCGCCGATACCGACCACCGAGGCTACGGTTTTCTGCGGGAACATGTCGGACACGGTGGTGAAGATATTGCACGACCACGCCTGGTGCGCCGAAGCGCCCACGCCAATCAGCAACACCGGCACCCAGAAGCTGATATAGCCCAACGGCTGCGCCAGCAGCACCACCAGCGGGAACAGCGCGATGACCAGCATGGCTTTCATGCGGCCGTCATACGGAGCGTCACCGCGTGCCATGAAATAGCTGGGGAACCAGCCGCCACCGATACTGCCGACCATGGTCATGCTGTACAGCACCGCCAGCGGCATCACGATATCGGCGCCCTTCATGCCGTATTGCGCCGACAGGTAAGTGGGCAGCCAGAACAGGAAGAACCACCACACCCCGTCCGTCATGAACTTGCCGAAGGCAAAGGCCCAGGTCTGGCGGTAGGTAAGCAACTTGAACCAAGACACCTTTTTCTGCACCGCACCGGCAACCGGTGGCGTGAAAGGCTGTACGGTCTGGTCGCTGCGGATGTAGGCCAGTTCTTCGGCCGACAGGCGCTTTTGCTGGTCGGGCTTTTCATAGATGGCCGCCCATACCGCGACCCACACGAAGCCCAACATGCCGATCACCATAAAGGCCGCTTCCCAGCCCCACATGCCGGCAATCAGCGGCACGCAGATCGGCGCCAGGATCGCACCGACGTTGGCACCGGAGTTGAAAATGCCGGTGGCCAGGGAGCGCTCTTTCTTCGGAAAATATTCGGCAGTGGCCTTGATCGCAATCGGGAAGTTACCCGCCTCGCCAATCGCCAGTACCGCCCGGGACAGCATGAAACCGGCAATCGACACCGGGATCACCGCCAGTCCGACGGCAGTACTCACGGCAGCAATGCCCTCGCCCATCTGCACCGAAAACGCATGCATGATGGCGCCCGTGGACCAGATGCCAATCGCAACGACATAGGCGGCCTTGGTGCCGATCTTGTCGACAAAGCGCCCGGCGAACAGCATTGAGATGGCGTAGACGAACTGGAACACCGCGGCAATGTTGGCGTAGTCGGTGTTGCTCCAGCCAAATTGCGTGGACAGCTGCGGCGCCAGGAGGCTGAGCACCTGGCGGTCGAGGTAGTTGACGGTAGTGGCGAAGAACAGCATCGCGCAGATGGTCCAGCGATAGTTGCCTACAGCTTGGCCAACGCGATGGGCGTTGATGGGCTCGTTCAAGTTCATGGCATCACTTTTTATTTTTTGTTAGGTAGGACATATGTAACGTCATATGTCGTCGTACAACTGTGGCTTTTATATCGAGGCGCCTGAGTGGTGTCAATCGGAAAGATTCAGTTTTGTTGGAAGGCACGAAATCGAGTTGTAGGACGACGAAGCTTATTGTAGTGAGCGGGCTTGCCCCGCGCTGGGGTGCGAAGCGGTCCCAATACAGTCACGCGGATTTCGCCAGGAAGGACGCCGCGCGGGGCAAGCCCGCTCACTACAAAGGCCCGTTCCAACGTGCGGTGCAAAAAATCGAAATGAGTGGTGAATTATTTCGTGTCCGCTTGTATCTGAACTGACAGAGCGGTGCCATCGCGGCGATGGCACCTCCCCTGTTCAGATTTAGAGTGGTCCGCATGAAATCACGTAAGAAAAGCGTCAACCCCATCGGCTTGAAAGACATCACGATTGTCGACGACGCCAAGATGCGCAAGGCAATCACCGCCGCAGCACTGGGCAACGCCATGGAGTGGTTCGACTTCGGCGTCTATGGTTTTGTCGCCTACGTCCTCGGCAAGGTGTTCTTCCCGGACGCGTCCCCCAGCGTACAAATGATCGCCGCACTGGCGACCTTCTCCGTACCCTTCCTGATCCGTCCCCTGGGCGGTCTGTTTTTCGGCGCACTGGGCGATAAATACGGGCGGCAAAAGTCCTCGCCGCCACCATCGTGATCATGTCCCTGAGCACCTTCGCCATCGGCTTGATCCCCGGCTATGCCTCGATTGGCATCTGGGCACCGATCCTGTTGCTGCTATGCAAAATGGCCCAAGGCTTCTCGGTCGGGGGTGAATACACCGGTGCCTCGATCTTCGTCGCCGAATACGCGCCAGACCGCAAGCGCGGCTTCCTGGGCAGTTGGCTGGACTTCGGCTCAATCGCCGGTTTCGTGCTGGGTGCCGGCGTGGTGGTGCTGATTTCCAGTGTGCTGGGCGAAGCCGAATTTGAAGCATGGGGCTGGCGCTTGCCGTTCTTCCTCGCCCTGCCCCTGGGCATCATCGGCTTGTACCTGCGCCATGCGCTGGAAGAAACCCCGGCGTTCCAACAGCATGTCGACAAGCTCGAACAAGGCGACCGCGAAGGCCTGAGCCACGGCCCAAAAGTGTCATTCAAAGAGATCGCCACCAAGCACTGGCGCAGCCTGTTGACCTGCATCGGTATCGTCGCAGCCACCAACGTGACGTATTACATGCTGCTCACGTACATGCCGAGCTACCTGTCCCACAACCTGCACTACGCCGAAAACAGCGGCGTGCTGATCATCATCGCGATCATGGTCGGCATGCTGTTCGTACAGCCGTTCATTGGTTTTGTCAGCGACAAGATCGGCCGCAAGCCCTTCATCATCGCGGGCAGCATCGGCCTGCTGTTCCTGGCCATCCCGGCGTTCATGCTGATCACCAGCGGCAAGACCGGCCTGATCTTCGCCGGCTTGCTGATCCTGGCCGTGGTGCTGAACTTCTTTATCGGCGTGATGGCTTCAACCCTGCCGGCGATGTTCCCCACACACCTGCGCTACAGCGCGCTGGCCAGTGCGTTCAACGTCTCGGTATTGATCGCTGGCGTGACGCCGACGGCGGTGGCCTGGCTGGTGGAAAGCACCAACGATCTGTACATGCCCGCCTACTACCTGATGGTGTTTGCCGTGGTCGGCCTGATCACCGGCCTGACCATGAAGGAAACCGCCAACAAACCACTGCGTGGCGCCGCACCCGCGGCGTCGGACATGGAAGAGGCCAAGGAATTGCTGCAAGAGCATCACGACAATATCGAGCAGAAAATCGAAGACATCGATGCCGAGATTGCCGAGCTGGAGGCCAAGCGCAAGAACCTCGTTCAGCAGCATCCAAGGATTAACTGACGCCTTTGTAGTGAGCGGGCTTGTCGAAACGTCGCACCGCCCGCGCTGGGGGCCGAAGCCGCCCTAAATCAAGTCACCGCGTTCTTTCAGAAAAACCGCGTAGGCAGGGTTTAGGGCGGCTTCACCAGCGCGGGCAAGCCCGCTCACTACAGAACGTTGCCTAGCGGAAGAAATGGCTCGGCGTCTTGCCAAACTGTTTTCTGAACATGCTGGTAAAGGCGCTGGGGCTTTCGTAGCCCAATTCCAGGGCCACGTCGATGATCTTCTCCCCACCGCAATGCGCTCCAGGGCCAGCAGCAAGCGTGCCTGTTGGCGCCATTGGCCGAAGGTCATGCCGGTTTCCTTGCGGAACAGGCGCTGGATGGTTTTCTGGTCCAGGCCCAGGCGCTCACTCCAGTCCGCCACGGTGGAGGCGTCCCCGGGATCTTGCTGCAACGCCTGGCAAATGCGGTTCACTCGCGGGTCGGCGGGCTGCGGCAACGACAGCGGCAAGGCCGGCAAAATGGCCAGCTCATCGAGGATCAGGTGCATGATCCGAGCGTCGCGCGAGTCTTCGGCATACGGCGGTTTCAAGCTCACTGACGCCTTGATCAGCTCGCTCAACAGCGGCGAAATACTCACTGTCTTGGGCTCGCTCGGCATGTTCGGGAAGCGGTCCGGGCGCACGAACACGCTGCGCATTTTCAAGGTGCCCACGCAGCGCAGGGAATGCACCTGCCCGCTGGGCATCCAGATGCCGCGATTGGGCGGCACGGTCCATTGGTTCAGTGCCGAATACACCACCATCACGCCTTCGATGGCATAGAGCAGTTGGTGCTTTTCGTGGCTGTGGTCGGGGATCACCCAGTTTTCCGGGTAGTCGGTGGCCGAACTGATGACAGCCCAGTCGCCTTCATTGATCTCCTGCAAAAAAATATCCAGTGATTTGACCATTTCGCCCTTTTGCGATGATTGCTGCCCGAATTTCGCGAGACAGGCATTTGCTGCAAATCTAGCATGAACGCCGAATCATTTTGAAATAGATGGCGGGCTCAAGTATTCGCCGTCTTTGTTTGCTGCCTTGTATGGAATGCCTGCATGTCGACCCTCACTGCGTCACCCGCTGCTGCAACCAGTACACCCCAGACAAGCCCCTTGGTCATGCGTATCCTTGGCGCCTGCGCCTTGGCCCACATGATCAATGACCTGATCCAGGCCGTGCTGCCGTCTATCTATCCGATGCTCAAGGCCAACTATGGCCTGAGCTTTGCCCAGGTCGGCCTGATCACCCTGACGTTCCAGCTGACTGCATCGCTGCTACAGCCGTGGATCGGCTACCACACCGACCGTCATCCCAAGCCCTGGCTGCTGCCGGCGGGCATGGTGTGCACCTTGATCGGCATCCTGATGCTGGCGTTTGTCGGCAGCTTCCCGCTGATATTGTTGGCGGCAGGCCTGGTGGGCGTGGGCTCATCCACCTTCCACCCGGAAACCTCGCGTGTTGCGCGCCTGGCCTCCGGCGGTCGCTATGGCCTGGCGCAATCGACGTTCCAGGTGGGTGGTAACACCGGCAGTGCGTTCGGGCCGTTGCTGGCGGCAGCGATCATCATTCCCTACGGCCAAGGCCATATCGCCTGGTTCGGGCTGTTCGCAGTGTTCGCGATCATGGTGCTGTACGGTTTGAGCCGCTGGTACCGCAACCACCTCAACCTGTTCAAGCTCAAGCAAGGCAGCAAGGCCACTCACGGCCTGTCCAAAGGCCGCGTGACGTTTGCCCTGGTGGTGCTGGCGGTTTTGGTGTTCTCCAAGTACTTCTACATGACCAGCCTGACCAGCTACTTCACGTTTTACCTGATTGAAAAATTCCACCTGTCCGTTGCCAGTTCGCAGATGTACCTGTTCCTGTTTCTGGGCGCGGTGGCCGTCGGTACGTTTGCGGGCGGGCCGATTGGCGACCGGATCGGCCGTAAAAGGTCATCTGGTTCTCCATCCTGGGGCTGCGCCATTCACCTTGGCCCTGCCCTACGTGGACTTGTTCTGGACGGCGGTGCTGAGCGTGATGATCGGTTTCATCCTCTCGTCGGCGTTCTCGGCCATTGTGGTATTTGCCCAGGAGCTGGTGCCGGGGAATGTGGGCATGATCGCCGGGATCTTTTTCGGGCTGATGTTTGGCTTTGGCGGTATTGGCGCGGCGTTGCTGGGGTTGCTGGCCGACAGCCACGGTATTGAGTATGTGTATCAGCTGTGCTCGTTCCTGCCGTTGGTGGGCATCCTGACGATCTTGCTGCCTTCGACCAAAGGCATCTGACTGCACGCCGCCGTGGCGCTCTCACGTCGATCGAGGTTTATCGGCTGTAAACCGATTCAAATGTGGGAGCGGGCTTGCTCGCGAAGGCGGCCTTTCATGCGACCGAGCTGTAACGGGTGTATGCCGCTCAAATGTGGGAGCTGGCTTGCCTGCGATGGCTTTGTGTTGGGCGCTGGAGTTTTTTGGTCGGAGTGCATATCCGTTGTTTGGGTAACGGCTGGTATTGGTTCCGCTTTTACAGCGGCTCACTTTTGGAAAAGAGCCCCAAAAGTAAGCAAAGGGCTCTTGCCCCAACACTCGGCACCTCGCCTAGGCTCGGTGTGCCCGAACGCAGGCTTGAATCCGTGGGCCGCCGTCATGGGCCATCCTTGGCCCAGGACGGCTAACCCGGCGTCCTGCCGGGTTACCCACGGATTAAAGCCTGCGTTCGGCCAGCGTGTTTAACGGGGCGCTTAAGATCAAGATCAAGATCCAAAGCAAAGCAACGGCGGTGTGTTCGCAGGTTTTTTAGCCAAATGTTATGTCGGGGCTCCGTCTCACACGTCCGTTCAGCATGCAACACACCGATCCATGCTTAAATCCTTGTTTGGCAGCTTCGCGAGCGTTCGTGCTCGCCGCCCCTCAAGGACTTCCCTCATGCGCCTGCCAGACTTCATCCTCCAAAACCTTGAGCCGATTCTGCAGGCCTGGGAAGATTTTGCCCGCACCATCCATACCCCCGGCGCCGATCTGGACCGCGAAGGCTTGCGCGATCACGCCGAGCAAATGTTGCGCGCTATTGTGCTGGACCTGCGTACCACCCAGACCGTGCAGGAACAAATCGACAAGGCCCAAGGCCTGGCCCCTCAGCATGACGATGAAACGCCGGCTGAAACCCATGCCATGACGCGTTTGATGGCCGGGTTTTCCATCGATCAAATGGTGTCTGAATACCGCGCGTTGCGCACCAGTGTGCTCAGCCAGTGGCTCGACCAGGTCAAACATGGCACGCCGTTGGAAGTCGACGACATGAATCGCTTCCACGAGGCCATCGATCAGGCCCTGGCCGAGTCGATCGCCAGTTATTCGCGGGCGGTCGAAGCCTCGCGAAACGTATTCTTGGGCATCCTCGGCCACGATTTGCGCACTCCATTGGGCGCGATTCTGCTGGGCGCCGATATGCTCCGGCGCTCAGACACCATCGGCGAGCGCAGTACGCGGGTCGCCACGCAGATCTACACGAGTGTGCAGCGCGCCAGTCAGATTGTCGGTGATTTGCTGGACTTGACCCGTTGCCAGATGGGGCCCGGCATTCCGGTGAAACGGGTGGCCGTCGATCTGGCACCCATCTGCGAGCGCATCGTCGAGGAAATCCGGGCGTTTCATCCTGACGCTGAGATCATCCTTCACACCAAGACCCAAGCGTTTGGGCTGTTTGACGGCCCGCGTATTGAGCAAGTGTTTTCCAACATCATCAGCAACGCAGTGCAACACGGCGGCGCTCGCTTACCGATCAACGTAGAGCTGACGGCCACGGCTGAAACGGTGGCGTTCACGGTTCACAACCTGGGCGAGCCGATTCCGGTCGATGTGCTGCCGTTTATCTTCAATCCCATGGGGCGCTTTTCCCAGCGCTCGGTGATTGAGCATGGTCCTACAGCGGGCCTTGGGCTGGGTCTGTTTATCGCCTCGGAAATCGTCTCGGCCCACCAGGGTTCGATCGAAGTGGAGTCTTGCGCAGAAACCGGTACGGTGTTTCGGGTGAGCGTGCCGTTGTCTGCCGCTTGAAAACAAAGATAGCCGTTCGCCAGTAAGGCTCCGAAAACGCTCTGTGAACGCTTACAATCGCGTTTTTCAACGCACGCCTGGCAGCACATGACGCTCGATCCTCCAACGATTTTGGCCCTCACGGTGGCGCTCGCCGCCGCTGCGGCCCTGTACCTGGCCATTGAATGGCGCAGTGTGCGCGAACCTTCGCTGCTGTTCTGGAGTGCCGGTTTTGCCACCATCACCCTTGGCTCAACCCTGGCCCTGCTGCGCACCAACGGTTTCCTGATGGTTGGCATCTGGTTCGCCAATGGCTTGTTGGTGACCGCGCACTTTCTGTTTCTGCTGGGTGTGGCGCGGTTTACCCAGGTGCGCGTATCGCGGCTTTGGGCCCTGATGGTGATTATCTGGTTTGGCATGCTGATGCTGCCCTCCGACCTGCCGTGGTCCAAGGCCATGCTGGGGGTGCAGTCGCTGCTCGTCGCCCTGCCCACCCTGCGTGCCAGTTTCCTGCTGCGACCACACGGCAAATCCTTGAGCATCGGCGCGGTGCAACTGCGTTATGTGCTGTTGTTCCATGGGTCTTTCTACGTGGCCAAAGCGCTGTCGGTATTGATCCCCGGCACCTTGATCGACCTGGCCTCGTTCAAGGGCGAAATCATTCAGGTGTCCCTGGTGGAAGGCGCGATGGCGATCATGTTGATTGCCCTGTCGATGACCGGCTCCGAACGTTACCGCCGCGAGCAGCAAATCGCCCGCCTCGCCGCCCGCGACCCGCTGACCGCCCTGTACAACCGCCGCGCCCTGGACTTGCGCGCACCGCGCCTGCTGGCCCAAGTGTCACCGGCACAGCCGGGTGCGCTGCTGTTGATCGATATCGATAATTTCAAGTCGGTCAACGACCTGTTCGGCCATACCGCCGGCGACCGCCTTCTGATTGCCCTGAGCGAAATGATCCGCGCCGTGGTCCCCCATGGCGCGCTCGCCGCACGCCTGGGCGGTGACGAATTCGTGATCCTGCTCAACACCGCCTCGACCGAGCAGATCGTCGACCTGGGCAGCCGCCTGCGCGAACAATTTTTTAAACTTACCTCGCAAACCTTTGCCACCCCGGAACCGGTGACCTTGAGCATCGGCGCCAACCTGTTCGACCAACCACCCGCCAGCCTGAGCGCCTTGATCGAACAAGGTGACACCACGCTGTATGAAACCAAGCGTGGTGGCCGCGACAGCATTCGGCTGGTGGATCGAACCGGGGTCAGTTCCTACGGTTAGAGGTCGTAGTTGACCGCCACACTGCGCCCGGTCTTCACCGATTCCAACGCACAATCCGCCAAGTGCAGCGCGTACAAACCGTCGCGCACGTTGGTGGGCAACGGCTGCCCGTTGTTCAGCGCATCAATGAACTGGGTCAGCTCATTGCGGTAGGCATCGGCATAGCGCTCAAGAAAAAAGTGCTGCAGCGGCTCCAGCGCTTCGGTGTGCTCGGCACTCCAGTGGCGCAACGTGCTGGGGCGATGGTTGTCGGTGAGCAGTACGCCGCTGGCGCCAGACACTTCCACTCGTTGGTCGTAGCCGTACACCGCCTGGCGGCAGCAGTTGATATGGCATTGCTTGCCCGAAGCGGTGCGCAGCAAGACCATCACGCTGTCGTAGTCGTCGATCTCGGCAAGGCTGGGGTCCACCAGGCGGCTGGCGATGGCGGTCACTTCCACCGGTTCTTCGCCGAGCAAGTGGCGGGCGGTATCGAAGTCGTGGATGGTCATGTCGCGCAGGATGCCACCGGAGTGTTTCAGGTAGTCACGCGGCGCCAGGCCGGGGTCGCGGCTGGTGATGATCACCTGGCGCACCGCACCAATCTGCCCGGCGTCGAGGGCCTGGCGCAGGCGCAGCATGTCGGGGTCGAAACGCCGGTTGAAACCCAGCATCACCTTGCCGCCTTGGCGCTCGACCGTCTGGGCGGCGCTGCGGGCCTTGGCGATGTCGAGGTCGATAGGCTTTTCGCAGAGCACCGCCTTGCCTTCCGCCACCGCCGCCAGCAGCAGGTCGATATGGGTGTCGGTGGGCGTGCCGATCACCACGGCGTCGATATCTTTGCGCGTGAGCACGGCGGCGCAATCGTAGGCCGCCTCACAGCCCAATTGGGTGCTTAACGCATCGACGCCTTCACGCCAGGGGTCGGCGACCAGCACCAGCGTGGCGTTGGGGTGGGCGGCGACGTTGGCGGCGTGGATCTTGGCGATGCGCCCGGCACCTAGAACGGCGATTCGTAGCATGGTGAAAACTCCTGGTTTTGTTGTTGAGGGAGATTCAGTCCGGCAGGTTGAACGGCGTAACAATTTGCACCTGTGATGGCGCAATCGGCCCGGCCTTCCACAGCCGGTGGTAGTGCAGGATGTGCAGGAACACATGGCGCGCATCGATCTGCAGGTTGTGGTCGATGATCGCCGCGACTTTTTCTTCCAGCAGCAACTGGCGGTTTTCTTCGTCGAGGTCGTGGCCGATAAACACGTCCAGCGCACGGCCCTGAGCGGCAAAGGCATCGACAATCGCCCGGTTGCCGCCGCCGACGCTGTACACCGCCTTCAGCTCGGGCTGCTGTTTCAGCGCCTGGGTGACCCGTTCGAAGGTGCGGTCATACACCCCATAGCCTCCACTGATATCGAGCACCCGCAAGTGCGGCGCACGCCCGCGCATCCAGGCACGAAAGCCCATCTCGCGCTCTTCTTCGCCACGGAACAGTTCGCTGCCGATCACCACGGCCACGTCCTGGGGTTCTGAGGGCAGCCAGCGCGACATCAAGTAGGCGGCCGTTTGCCCTGCAGTGCGGTTGTCCATGCCGACGTAGCCGATGCGCTCGCTTTGCGGCAGGTCCGTGACCAATGTCACCACCGGAATGCCCGCTGCGATCAGTTGCTTGACCGCCTGGTTCACCGCCGGCTCGTCGGCGGCCTTGAGCACCACGCCTTGGCTGCCGGTGTCGAGGCAGCGCAGCAATTGGTCGTGCATGGCCTGGGGCTCGATCTCTTCGAACAGGTGAAAGCGCGGGGCAATCCGGAACGGCGCGAGGCTGGCCAACTGCGCAGTGATCGCCGTCTGCACCGCCGCACTGAAACGCTTGGGCGTGTGCATGATCACGTCGACATGGAACGTGCGCCCCACCGCCAGGCCGTTTTTCTCCTGTGACTCCAACTCATCCAGCGCCTGTTCGATACGCCGCTGGGTCTGGGCATGCACGCTGCCGCGCTGGTGCAGCACGCGGTCGACCGTGGCTTTGCTGACGCCGGCCTGGGTGGCGAGTTGCTTGATGGAGAAGTGTTTGGCGCGTTCGAGCATGGGTATGTGCCTGATGTCTTTTTGAGGTGTTTTTAGGCATTACTGAGGTTTCGCAATGCTAGTCTCAGTTTTGCCCGCCGTCGAGTCGGGCGATGCACAACAACAAAAATTCAGGAGAAACCCATGCCGAACACCGATCTCGCCAGCACTTTCAGCGGCCAATACTTCGTCGTCACCGGCAGCACGCAAGGCCTGGGCGCTGCGGTAGCCCACACCTTGGCCCAGCGCGGGGCCGCAGGGTTGATCATCTGCGGGCGTCGTCGCGCCCAGGGCGAAGAACAGGTGCGGCAGCTCGCCCAACTCGATTGCCAGGCATTCTTTGTCGAGGCGGACCTTGAGAAGGTGGAGGATTGCCGAGCAATCATTGAGGCGGCGCGCACCCACTTTGGCACCTTGCACGGGCTGGTGAACTGCGCCGGCATGTCGGATCGCGGCACGATCCTGGATACGTCACCTGAGCTGTTCGAGCGCCTGTTTGCGGTAAATGTGCGGGCACCGTTCTTCCTGATGCAGGAAGCCTTGAAGCTGATGATCAGCAAAGGCGTGGAAGGCGCAGTGGTGAACATCCAAAGCATCACCGGACACGGCGGGCAATCATTCCTCAGCGCTTATGCAGCCTCCAAGGGCGCACTGGCGATCCTCACCAAGAACGTGGCGTTCAGCGCGTTGCGCAACCGGATTCGCGTCAATGGCTTGAATATCGGCTGGATGGACACCCCCACGAAGATGACATTCAACGCCAATACCACGGGGCCGAGGACGGCTGGCTGGCCAAGGCCGAAGCCGCACAGCCTTTCGGGCGCCTGCTCAAGCCCGAAGAAGTGGCACGCAGCGTGGCGTTCCTGCTGTCCAGCGAGTCGGGGATGATGACCGGTTCGGTGATCGACCTGGAACAAGGCGTGGTCGGCTGCACTGACGGCGGTAGCCCGCAACCGCATCAGGCGCTGAGCCTGTCGGGAGGTGTGTGATGGCGGCGTTTGTCACCCGCGATGACGTACAGCTAGCGGATTTCAGCCGGCTTTGCGCACAACAGGCCCACGCAGAAGACTACCCGCTGTGCGCCGAGGTGGTGAGCAATGTGGTGATCTACGACGCCTACACCTTGCGCCACAGTGACCGTCTTGTCGTGATGAATGAACTGCATCAGCTGTTCCGCGATGGGCCGGGGGTAATGGTGGTGCGCCGCGCGTATGAGGACCTGGAAGTGGTGGACCGCCATAGCCAGGTGTTTGAGGCGATCTTCGCCCATGAGGCCGCCCAAGGCGTGGCGGCCGATCACTTTGCCAAGGCGGGCAGCAACGGGCGTATCTGGAATTCATTGCAGAAGGCGGCGTTGCAGTCGCCAGAGTCCTTTGTCGAGTACTACGCCAACCCGTTGCTCGGGCTGATCGCCGAGGCGTGGCTGGGGCCCAGCTTTCAGGTAACCGCCCAAGTCAACGTGGTGCACCCCGGCGGCCAGGCGCAGCAGCCGCATCGGGATTATCACCTGGGCTTCCAGACCCATGATGTGGTGGAGCGGTTTCCCCTGCCCTTGCACGTGTTGTCCCAGTACCTGACGTTGCAAGGCGCGGTGGCGCATTCCGATATGCCGCTGGAAACCGGGCCCACCCAGTTGCTGCCGTTTTCGCAGCAGTACGCCTTGGGCTACCTGGCGTGGCGGCGCCCGGAGTTTATCGACTACTTCCAGCAACACGCCGTGCAATTGCCGCTGAACAAGGGTGACCTGTTGTTCTTCAACCCGGCGCTGTTTCATGCCGCCGGCACCAACCGCACGCCAGACCGGCAGCGCATGGCCAATCTGCTGCAAATCTCGTCGGCGTTCGGCAAGCCCATGGAAGCGCTCGACCGCGACCGCATGATGCTGGCGATCTACCCGGCGCTGCTGGCCAACACCGCACTCGATGCCCAGGCCGTGGAGGCGGTGATCGGCTGCACGGCCGACGGCTATTCCTTCCCCACCAACCTTGACACTGACCCACCCTTGCAGGGGTTGGCGCCACAAACCGGGCAACAACTGATGGTGCAGGCCCTCAACGAACGCTGGCCGCTGTCGGACTTCGCCGCTGCCGTCAAGCAGATGCGGGAGAAGCGCCAAGCGTGAATCACTCTGTTTTAACAACAACAAAAATAACGGAGCAACACCATGAAGAAGCAACTCCTTGCGGCACTCTTTACCCTCGCTGTGACGCCTTGGGCGCTGGCCGATATGCGTATCGGCGTGAGCATCGCCCAGGTTGACGATGTGTTCCTGGCGCAGATGCGTGACTACATGGCCGCCCACGCCAAGGAACTGCCCGGAGTGACCTTGCAATTCGAGGATGCCCAGGGCGACGTGGTGCGCCAGCTCAACCAAGTGCAGAACTTCACGGCCCAGGGCATGGACGCGATTATCGTCAACGCGGTGGACACCGCCGCCACGGCGAAAATGACCGTCAATGCCCAGCAGGCCAAGATCCCGCTGGTGTACGTCAACCGCCGCCCGGAGTTCAAGGAGGTACCGCCGGGCGTGGGGTATGTGGGCTCGGATGAGATCAAGGCCGGTGAAATCCAGATGCGCTACCTGGCCGAGCAAATGGGCGGCAAGGGCAACCTGGCGATCATGCTAGGGCTGCTCTCCAACAACGCGACCCATAACCGCACCCAAGGTGTGAAAAACGTGCTCAAGGACTATCCCGGCATCAAGATCGTCGAGGAACAAAGCGCCGAATGGCAGCGCAGCAAGGCGATTGACCTGATGAACAACTGGATCGTGTCGGGCACCAAGATCGACGCGGTGGCGGCGAACGCGGATGAAATGGCCATCGGCGCGGCCATGGCGATCAGCCAGGCGGGCATGCAACCGGGCAAGGACATTTTGGTCGCCGGCAGCGACGGCGGTGCAGCGGGGTTGGATGCGGTGAAAAGGGCCAGTTGCTGGTCACGGCTTACCAGGACAACAAAGGCCAGGCCGTGGGCTCGATCGATCTGGCGGTGAAGATGGTAAAAAGGAGCCGTATGACGCTGAACTGACCATTCCTTATCAGCAGATTACCAAGGCGAACTACCAAGCCTTCCTCAACCCATAGCTGTGTTTGTAGTGAGCGGGCTTGTCGAATCGTCGCACCGCCCGCGCTGGGGGGCGAAGCCGCCCTAAACTCTGCCTACGCGGTTTTTCTGAAAGGACGCGGTGACTTGATTTAGGGCGGCTTCGCCCCCCAGCGCGGGGCGAGCCCGCTCACTACAAAAGGTAGGCGAGCGTGGCGCCCAGTCCTGACAGGCAGAGCGTGCCCACGGCATAGGCAACGGTCCGCCAAGGCTGCCATCCCATCAAATAGGTAACGGTGTGCGCCACCCGCGCCAGGGTAAAAGCGCAGAACAACCACGCGATAACTCCGCTGGACCCCTCCAGCACCACACACAGCCCACCCAACACAAAGAACAGTGGAATATTTTCCAGGTCATTATTCCACGCCTTGGTCGCTCTCACGACCTGCGGCAATTCTTTCGGGCACTTGGCACGGTTGAAGTAAGCGGCATCCTCTTGATTAGTGAACGCCCTGCCCCGGATTCGGAAGAACCCTTGATAGCAGGAGATCGCAAACATCTTCAGGCCCAGCACCAGTACGCACGCGACATAGACAGGCATAAGGTCATTCATCCCGAAATCCCTTCACAACGAGATAAAGCAACGGCCCCACCGACACGAACACGGCCGTGAGCACCACATATGGCATCAGCGAAGCCAGCGAATGCCCGCGCCGCCGCGTATCGCGGTACATCCACACGCACGCCAGCGCCGCCATCAAATACAAGTCGATGACCACCTGCGCCGTGTCCGGACGCGACATCAATTCCCGTCCAAATGCCCATAGCGACTGCTCGGCCGTCAGCAGCGTGAACAGGGTGTACAACGAAAATCCGAGCAATCCGATCAGGGCGAAATAGGGCTTTGGCATGCTTGCTTCCTTGGCGTGATGAAGGCCTACGTTAGTGATAAGGTTCTGCCCCTCGCAATGACCTCGGAGGTCATGAACACGTCATGGACACGCCTTCTACTGCAGGCGAACACCTGCGCCAATTGCGCCGGGACGCCAAACTCAGCCAGCTCGAGCTGGCGCTGATCACCGGTGTTTCGCAGCGTCACCTCAGTTGCCTCGAAACCGGGCGCGCCAAACCGAGTCCCGCCACCTTGCATCATTTGCTGAGTGCGCTGGAGGCCCCGCTGGAGCAGCGCAACCGCGTGTTCCTTGCCGCCGGTTTTGCCCCGCGCTACGCCGCTACCCCACTGGCCGCACCGGCCATGGAGGCCGTTCGTGAAGCGGTCGACCATGTGCTGCACGCCCACAACCCCGCGCCGGCGATTCTGCTGGACAGCCAATGGCACGTGCTGGCGGCCAATGCCAGCACCGGTGTGCTGTTTGATTTGCTCGGCATCCAGCCTGACGCCGCCAACGGCGTGAATTTGCTGGCCACCCTGCTGCAACCCGGCGGTCTCGGCGACCACCTGGTCAATGCCGAAGAGATCCGCACCCTGGCGTGGCAACGGGCGACTCGCGAAGCAATGGGCAACCCCGCATTGGCAACAGTGCTGGCAGGGCTGCCTGTGCCCATCTGCACCGACCTGCCCGTAGAAATGCCTTTGCTAGTGATGACCCGTTTGCGCTCAAAGCGAGGCGAGCTGAATTTCCTGTCCACCTTCACCACCTTTGGCATGCCCCAGGACATCACCCTCGCCTCCCTGCGCATCGAACATCTGATTCCTGCTGATGCGCACACGTGGCAAGTAATGCGCGGCGCCTACGCCGATTATGCGGCGCTGGTTTTGTGAAATATCTGTACGTAGACTGCCGCCATACCCCCACTTGAAGGCGGCGAAAAAACGTGATGCAAGTTACCGAAGTCTCCATTGCCCAATTGCGCGCGGCGCTTGAATCCGGCCAGACCACGGCCGTTGAACTGGTCCAGGCTTACCTGGCACGCATTGATGCCTACGACGGTCCGCGGACTGCCACTGCGTTGAACGCCGTGGTGGTGCGCAACCCCGAAGCCCTCAAGGAAGCCCAGGCCAGCGATGCGCGCCGGGCGAAGGGCGCGACCTTGGGGCCACTGGATGGCATTCCCTACACCGCCAAAGACAGCTACCTGGTCAAGGGCCTGACCGCCGCATCCGGCAGCCCGGCGTTTGCGAACCTGGTCGCCCAGCGTGACGCCTTCACCATCGAGCGCCTGCGCGCCGGCGGTGCGATCTGCCTGGGCAAGACCAATATGCCGCCGATGGCCAATGGCGGGATGCAGCGTGGCGTGTATGGCCGTGCCGAAAGCCCGTACAACGCCGACTACCTGACCGCCCCGTTTGCCTCCGGCTCGTCCAATGGCGCGGGCACTGCCACCGCCGCGAGCTTTTCGGCCTTCGGCCTGGCGGAAGAAAACCTGGTCCAGCGGTCGCGGCCCAGCCTCCAACAATGGGCTGTGCGCCTATACCCCGTCCCGTGGGGTGATCTCGGTGCGCGGCAACTGGCCGCTCACGCCGACCATGGACGTGGTGGTGCCCTACGCCCGCACCATGGCCGACCTGCTGGAAGTGCTCGATGTGGTGGTCGCCGAAGACCCGCACACCCGTGGCGACCTGTGGCGCCTGCAGCCTTGGGTGCCGATCCCTAGCGTCGCCTCGGTGCGCCCGGTTTCCTATGCGCAATTGGCGGTCACCGCCGAATCCCTGGCGGGCAAGCGCTTTGGCGTACCGCGCATGTACATCAACGCCGACGACGAGGCTGGCACCAGTGAAAAACCCGGCATCGGCGGCCCGACCGGGCAAAGATCCACACCCGCGCCAGCGTGATCGACCTGTGGCAAGACGCCCGTCGGGCCCTGGAAGCCTACGGCGCCGAAGTGATCGAGGTGGATTTTCCACTGGTGTCCAACTGCGAAGGCGACCGCCCCGGCGCGCCGACCGTGTTTACCCGAGGGCTTGTGTCCAAGGAATTCCTGCACGATGAGTTATGGGAACTGTCGGCGTGGGCCTTCGATGACTTCCTGCGTGCCAACGACGACCCGAACCTCAACCGCCTGGCCGACGTGGACGGGCCGAAGATCTTCCCCACGACCCTGGCACTCTGCCCAACCGCGAGGACGACCTGGCCGCCGGCATGGACGAATACGTGCGCATGGCCCAGCGCGGCATCACGCCGTGGAATGAAATCAGCACCGTGCCCGATGGCCTGCGTGGCCTGGAGCACACCCGGCGCATCGACCTGGAAGACTGGATGGACACGCTGGGCCTCGACGCCGTGCTGTTCCCTACCGTAGCCGATGTAGGCCCGGCGGATGCCGATGTGAATGAAGCCTCGGCTGATATCGCGTGGAGTAACGGTGTATGGGTGGCCAACGGCAACCTTGCGATTCGCCATTTGGGCGTACCGACCGTTACCGTACCGATGGGCGTGATGGCGGATATCGGCATGCCGGTGGGGCTGACGTTTGCCGGGCGTGCCTATGATGATTCGGCGCTGCTGACGTTTGCTGCAGCCTTTGAGGCCACCGGCAACAAGCGCCAGGTACCGCCGCGAACGCCGCCATTGCCCACTGAATAAACGCCGCCCCCCTGTGGGAGCCGGCTTGCCTGAGATAGCGACCTTTCAGCGACAGATGTGCTGACTGATTCACCGTTATCGCAGGCAAGCCAGCTCCCACATTTTTTCGAGCATTTCAGATCAAGCGATAAGGGGCAGCGCAATCAGCACAATGGCCGTGCCATGCGCAATCGTCGCCGGCAGCACGCCATAACGCATGCGCACCAGCGCACACGCCAACCCTTCGATCAGAGTAAACACCAACACAGACCAGCCTAGCTGGGTCACGCTCAACGCCAGGAAGGTATGGCAGGCGGCAAACGCCACCCCGCTGATCAATGCTGCACGCAACGGCACTGCGTGCTGTTCCAGATACCCCTGCAAAAACCCGCGAAACAACACTTCTTCCAACGCATTGGCGCCATAAGCCAACACCACCATACCCGGCAGCCACACCCAATAGCCGTGAATCTGCGACGCATCGATCCCTTGGTACACCCGCAACGGCACGCCGATCAGGCACCCCACGCCCAGCCCGACCAGCAAGCCAACCCCAGGGTTGCCGATGAACCAGCGAATCAGCGACCAAAGGTCCGGTGCGACGCGTGCAAGCAACATTATCGTCAGCACCGATAAGCCGCCCAGTGCTGCCAGCACAAAGGCGTTCTCACTGAATGCAATCTGCACCTCGCTGCCCAGCGCCCACAGGCCGAGCGGTGTCATCACATCGCGCATCAACACAAATGCCATCAACAGCAGCACGATGCGCATCACGGTCAGCGCCCTGGGCGTGAGCGCAAACCAGAGGCCGAACAGCAATAAACCGGGTGCCAGGTGAGTGGCGTAGTTGGCCAGCATCCGCACGCCTTCGATGATCATCGTCCGCTCGCCTGGCTGTCTGGGTTGCGGCGCTGCCATTCATCCACCACATCACCCAGCGTCTTGGGCAAGCCGTTGCGAATCCAGGCCATGAACGGGCGGTCGAACCTGAACCCTGGGCCGCAGTGTTCAAGCATGAAACGGCGCACGTTCTGGGTGTTTTTATAGCCTGGCGTGACGGGAGTACTACGGGTGATGAGGTCGCTGTGCCAATCAAAAACCATTGTGTTCCTCAAGCATCTTGTTGTTTGGGCACTAGCATAGCGATATGCCACCTAAGCAGGAAGAATCGGGATTTACTCTTGATGTGTTGGGACGTCATACAAGAAAAATAGGCCTTTAAAACGACTAGACGCCTAATCTTTTCAAGATATTTCAAATTTCACTTTCCTAGACACCTTAAAATATTGCATGGTTGTACGACGACTAACGCCGTCGTACATACCCAACAACAATAAGGAAACACCTATGCCCAACGTCAAAGTGTTGATCGGTTTTCTGTGCCTGTTCTCCGGCTACGTCGCAGCCGCGCCGGCTCCTGCCGAAAAGGACGTGGCCCAAGCAGTCGACCAACTGACCCAAGCCATGCTGCACCTGGATCTCAAACAACTGCATGCCCTGACCTCCGACAAGCTGACCTACGGCCACTCCAGCGGCAAGGTGCAAGACAAGGCGCAATTCATTGCCGACCTGGAAACCCACACCAGCGCGTTCAAGACTTTGGAAATGCAAAACCAGACCATCACCCTCAACGGTGACACTGCCCTGGTGCGCAACCATTTCCACGCGTTGGCGGTGAACAGCGGCGTCGAAGTGCCTACCGATATCGACAACTTCCAGGTCTGGCAGAAACAGAAAGGCAAGTGGCTGTTGATCGGGCGTCAGGCTTACAAGTACTGAAGCCGGTTTACCACGACACTACCTGGCGGACCTTGCCCAAGGCTTCGCGCAGTGCCGTGGTATCCACCGAGCCCAACGCCAGTCGCAACGCGTGGGGCACATGCGTCGAGACAGCGAACGGCTCGGCAGTGGAAACCCAGACGTGGTCACGCTGCAAGGTCATCGCCACCTGATCGGCGCGCACGTCCTCGGCCAGGGGCAGCCATAAAAAATACGACGAGGGGTGACTGATGTAGTCCACCCCGCTCAATACCTGCGCGGCCAACACCTGGCGCGCCTGGGCATCCTCGCGCTTTTGTGCTTCGAGCCGCGCCACCGTGCCGTCCTCGATCCATGCCACGGCAATCGCACTCATCACCCCGGGGACGTTCCAGGTGGTGGCCATGATGGTGCGCTCCAACTGGCCCATCCACGCTGCAGGCGCTGCGACAAAACCTACGCGCAGGCCGGTGGCGACGCTTTTCGACAACCCGCCCACATACACCGTGCGCTCCGGCGCGAGGGTGGCCACGGGCGGCGGTGCGTTTTCCACCAAAAACGCGTAGGCCGCGTCCTCGATGATCATCAGGTTGTGCTGGCGGGCGATGCTGACCAACTGCTCGCGCTGCGTAAGGCTCATCACCCAACCCAACGGGTTGTGCAAGGTCGGCATGCTATAGACCGCCCGCACGGGGCGCTTGCGACACAGACTGTGCAGATAATCCAGGTCCGGCCCGTCGGCGGTGGCCGGGATGGCGACGATTTCCAGATGCAGGGTCTCGGCCAGCACCTTGAACCCCGAGTACGTCAGCGCATCCACTGCAATCACATCCCCGGGCTTGAGCAACGCCATCATGGTGATCGCCAACCCGTGCTGGGCACCGCTGACCACCAGCACTTGCTCGCCCGCTACCGTCAGCCCCCGGCTCAACAGGTGGCGCGCCACCACGGTACGCTCATGCAGGCGCCCGGCATGGGGCTGGTAGCGCAACAATGCCTCCAGGTCGCCGGACAGGGCCAACTGGCGCAACGCCGTGCGCAATAACTCCGCCTGCCCCGGCAATGAGGGGTAGTTGAAGTTGAGGTCGAGCATGCCCGTCGCCAACGTCATCTGCCCACTGCCCTGCCCCGGCGGCAATGAAATTTCCGCACAAAGGTGCCGCGCCCGGTTTCTCCGCTGACCAGGCCCATGGCTTCCAGTTCGCCATACACCCGGCTCGCGGTGACCAGCGCCAGGCCATGCTCGGCGGCCAGTTGCCGATGGGTCGGCAGGCGTGTACCCGGCGGCATTTTGCCGCTGCGGATGGCTTCGGCAAAGGTGTCGACCAGCGACTTATAACGAGCGCGCGGCATAGTGGATGTATCCATGACAATTTTTTGATTGTCTTAATCTTCAGCCCTAGGATGACCGGCACGCAATCTTTCTTTTCGGGCATTCCTCATGGAACGGACTTCGCGATTCAACACCCTAGACAACAGCACCCAAGGCTGGATCAACGGCTTTATCGGCGTGGTGATTTTCAGCGGTTCATTGCCTGCCACGCGCCTGGCGGTGATGGAGTTCGACCCGGTGTTCCTCACCATGATCCGCGCCGCCATCGCCGCTGCTGTAGGGCTGTCGTTGTTGTGGTGGTTCAAGGAAAAACGCCCCGCCCGCAACCAGTGGGTGCCTCTGGCGATTGTGTCCCTCGGCGTGGTGATCGGCTTTCCGCTGCTCACCGCACTGGCGTTGCAATACGTGACCTCCGCCCATTCCATCGTGTTTATCGGTTTATTGCCGCTGGCCACGGCGCTATTTGGCGTGCTGCGCGGGGCGAACGGCCGCGCCCGGTGTTCTGGCTGTTTTCGATGCTGGGCAGTGCACTGGTGATGGGTTACGCGCTTGCCCAAGGCCTGAGCGCCGCCCCCGCCGGAGACTTGTTGATGCTGCTGGCGGTGCTGGTGTGCGGCCTCGGTTATGCCGAAGGCGCCAAACTCTCGCGCAGCCTGGGTGGCTGGCAGGTGATCTGCTGGGCACTGGTGGTGTCGATGCCGCTGGTGGTGCCGCTGAGCGTGGCCCTCGCACCGGCGTCTTTCAGCGGCATCAGCCTGCCCGCCTGGCTGAGCCTGGGCTATGTAGCGCTGTTCAGCATGCTGATCGGCTTTGTATTCTGGTATCGCGGCCTGGCCCAAGGCGGCATTGCCGCTGTTGGCCAGTTGCAGTTGCTGCAGCCATTCTTTGGCTTGGCGCTGGCGGCGGGGCTGCTGCATGAGCAGGTCAGCCTGGGCATGGTGCTGGTGACCGTCGCTGTCATCGGCTGCGTGGCGGGGGCGAAGAAATTTGCGCGCTAGCGTTGGGGCGCCACCATCTTGAATTTAATGTGGATGTCGTCCGACACCACGCTGTTGCCCGCCCACTCGCCATCGCCAATCTTGAAGTCGCCGCGCTTTAGCACAAACTCACCGTCGAACACGCCAATGCCGCCCTGCTCCTTGAGCAGCACGTCGATATCCACCGGCCGCGTAATGCCCTTGATCGTCAGGTTGCCGGCGATCTTGTAGCGGTTGCCGCCCAGCGAGGTGGCACCGCTGGATTCATACACACCACCGGGTAGGCCTGCGTATCGAACCAGGCCGGCAACTGCAATTGGGTATTGGCGTCCTCACTGCCGGCATCGATGCTGGCGAGTTGGATCTTGAGCAACGCATGGGCCGCCTCGGGCCTTTGCGTGTCGAAACTCAGGGTGCCTTCAAAGTCGCTGAAGGTGCCATACACCCGCTGCCCGAACTGTTGGAAGGTGAAGCTGATCTGGCTGGCGGCACGGTTGACGTCTTTGTACTCGACGGCCCGTGCGCCGGATGAAAAAACCGAGGACAAGTGCCAGCAGCACGAGAGGAAACGTTCGACAGTTCATGCAGCGCTCCACAAGAAGTAAGGACACATTATTCCCATCTTGCCCATGTCCTGTTACACAGGGTAGTCGCCCAAGAACAACAAGGACTTTGCATGTACACCCCTTCTCTGCAGGACACCACCGCGCCGGAAGGCATTTGCTACGGCTGCGGCGCCAGCAACCCCACGGCCTGCACATCAAGAGCCGTTGGGACGCTGACGGTGTGCACCTGGTCGCCGAACACCTGCCTGAGGCCCAATACAGCGGCTGGCCCGACCTGGTCTACGGCGGCCTGATCGCCATGTTGGTGGACTGCCACTCCAACTGGACCGCCATGGCCTACCACTACCGCGCCGAACAGCGTGAGCCCGGCAGCCTGCCGCGTATCGACTGCGTCACAGGTAACCTGAGCATCAAGTTCATCAAACCGACCCCCATGGGTGTCACCCTGACCCTGCGCGCCCGCGTCGAAGGCGAGGTGGGGCGCAAAAGCCGCGTGGTCTGCGAGGTATACGCCGACGACGTGCTGACGGCCATCGGCGACTCGCTGTTCGTACGCGTCGACACGGGCCAATTGGCCGCCGCCGCCCATGGTCGCGAGGGTTGAACCTGGTCTACATTGTCTGCCACCGCTAATCGAGGATTGCACCGATGACTCGTCTCACTGCGAAAGACTTTGCCCCGAATTGCTGGAACTGTATGACGGCTATGCCCACGGCAAGATCAACCGCCGTGAATTTCTCGACCGCGCCGCACTGTTCACCTTCGGCGGCCTCACTGCCTCGGCCCTGCTGGCGGCCCTGAGCCCCAATTACGCGCTGGCCGAACAAGTGAAATTCACTGACCCGGACATCGTCGCCGACTACATCACCTACCCCTCGCCCAGAGGCAACGGCACCGTACGCGGCTACCTGGTACGCCCGGCCAAGGCCAGCGGCAAACTGCCGGCGGTGGTCGTGGTGCATGAAAACCGTGGCCTCAACCCCTACATCGAAGACGTTGCCCGACGCCTGGCCAAGGCCGGGTTCATCGCCTTGGCGCCAGACGGCCTGACCTCCGTCGGCGGCTACCCCGGCAACGATGAAAAGGCGTGGAACTGCAACAGAAAGTCGACCCGACCAAGCTGATGAACGACTTTTTGCCGCCATCGAATGGCTGATGCACCATGACAACAGTACCGGCAAGGTTGGCATCACCGGCTTCTGCTACGGCGGCGGCGTGACCAATGCGGCGGCCGTGGCCTACCCGGAACTGGGCGCGGCGGTGTCGTTCTACGGTCGCCAGCCAGAGGCCAAGGATGTGCCACGGATCAAGGCGCCGATCATGCTGCATTACGGCGAGCTGGACACGCGGATCAATGAAGGCTGGCCGGCGTATGAACAGGCGTTGAAGGCTGCCGGCACGACCTACGAGGCGTATATCTACAAGGGCGCCAACCATGGTTTCCATAATGATTCGACGCCGAGGTATGACGAGGCGGCGGCGAATCTGGCGTGGGAGCGTACGTTGGGGTGGTTTCGCAAATACCTTGCCTAGCCCCGGTCAAACGGGGGGCAGCTTATTGGGAGCGGGCTTGCTCGCGAAAGCGGTGTGTCAGCCAATTCATTCGGGTCTGACACTCCGTATTCGCGAGCAAGCCCGCTCCCACAGTTGATCTTCATTGCGTTGAGGTCAGTGCTCCAGCGCATACCGCCGGCAATGGTTGAGGTAACCCTGCTCATGGCTACCCACCAACTGCACCACACTCGTCCATAACCAGGACGGCGCATCCAGTTGCTTGGAGCGATTCTCCTGCAGCACCGCCATCCAGTCCTTGCGCGTATCCCGGTCCATCTGCCGGGCATGGGCAATGCCGACCACGCGGGCCAGGTAACCGGCGGCGTGCATCGCATCGATCTCACTCAGTTCGTCGAGTTCCAGTTTCATGTCCTGGGGCAACAGTTCACGGATGAAGAAACCATGATCCAAAAACCGCGTCGCTACCATGCGCTCGCCCAGTCCCGGTGACAGCTGCCGTGCGCCTTCCACCACCCGACGGCCGTTATCCCTCGGCATCTTCGCCCGTGCCGCGCGAGGTGCGGCCGCGCCTACCGCCTCTTTGATATCGATCAAGCAATACTCCTGATCGTCCTTGTCGCCCACGCCCAGCAAGGCGGCATAGCGCAACAGCCCCAGCGAGCTACAGCCCTTGACCCAATAGGCCGAGTCCAGCAGTTCGACCTTGGCGTCCTTGGGGCGGCCTTTGAGGGAGGTGACCAACTGATGGAGTTCATCCGATGCACACACGGTTTCCAACGCGTTTTTTTCCGACCGCGACAACGACCAGAAATGCTTGCCCAGCGGAATCGTCGGGCGCGCGCTCTCGATACGCTCGCGGGCCAGGTTTTTCCAGGTGCGCTCCACCGCGCTGCGCATGCCGGCCTTGACCTGGGACGGACGCGGCGGCGCGGCATCGGGCTTGTCTTTAAAGGCCTGCTCGTAACCCACCATCATTTCTTCAAGCATGCGCGCGGTGGTCACCCCAGGCAGATCCGAGCCGCGTGCGGCAGTGGCCAGGGACAATGCCAGGCGCACCAAGTCGTGGGCCGGGTTGCCGATTACCGTCTGGTCCAGGTCGCGGATATGCATGTCGATACGCCCCTTGCTATCACCCGTCGGGCCCAGGTTGCCCGCGTGGCAGTCGCCACAGATCCAGATCGCCGGGCCATGGGGCAAACGGCGACCCGGCAGGCTGTGCAGCCATTCGTAGAACTGCACAGTGCTGCCACGCACGTAGGCGTGGGCCGAACGTGCCATTTTCAAGTTGCGCAATTGCGTGAGGTGGGGAATACGAGCGGAGGGGCGCGGGCTTTTCATGAATGCACTCGGATGGGAGATACGGTAGAGGGTAGCCCGCAGCGAATGTTTCATTTTGTTTCAAGAATAAAAATGTCAGCCCTGCCCTGCCGCTTCTTTCAGCCAGCCCTTGAACGCCAGCATCGCCGACGTCTCGGCCCTCGATTGCAGGCGGGTCAACCAGTAGCTACCCGTGGTTATACCGATGTCGAACGGCTGACGTATCACGTCCCCTTCCAACTGTCGCGAGAACATCATCGCGGGCGCCAAGGCCACGCCAGTGCCCTGCAGCGCCGCTTCCATCATCGCCAATGACGAATCAAACACGATGCTGCGGGGCACCAGGGTATCGGCGGGCAAGCCTGCAGCCTGCAACCACAGGTTCCATTCATCGGCGCGGTAGGAGCGCAGCAAGGTGTGCTTTAACAGGTCGGCAGGTACGCGCAGTTGCTCGGCGATTGGCGGCACACACAGCACGGTGAGCGGAGCCTCTAGCAATTGACAGGCGTCAGTGCCGTGCCAGGCACCGCTGCCGAAGCGAATCGCGTAGTCCAGGCCTTCGGCGGCCACGTCCACGCGGTTGTTATGGGTGGACAGACGCAGGTCTATGAACGGGTAGCGGCCTTGAAAATCCGCCAGGCGTGGCAACAGCCAACCCACTGCAAAGGTACCCACCGCCCCACTGAAAGCACTTCGCGGTAATGCCCACCCTCGAACTGGCCCAAGGTATGGGCGATGCGGTCGAAGGACTCGCGCAGCACCGGCAGCAGCGTTTCGCCCTCGCGGGTCAACATCAGGCCACGGGGCAGGCGCTTGAATAAGGTGACATTCAGTTGCGCCTCGAGGCTCTTTACCTGATGGCTCACCGCCGCCTGGGTGACGCACAACTCGATGGCCGCCCGAGTAAAGCTCAAGTGGCGCGCCGAGGCCTCGAAGGCGCGCAAGGCATTCAAGGGCAAATGTGAGCGCAGCATGCTTGTACCCAAATTTTTCTAATGGCTGGTGCGAGATATGATCGTTTGTCCAAAGGGCAAAATCCACCTAGATTTGCGACGCCAGCGCAGGCCCCAATCGTCAGTTCCTTATCAACATGGATGCGAACAACCATGAACTCCAATGTAAGAAAATTCCTGTTTTGTGCCTTGTTCTTAAGCTCCGGAACCTGCCTGGCTGCCACCGACCTGCGCCAGGTCGTAGACGCCAACGTCAAACCGCTGATGCAGCAACAGGGCATCGCCGGCCTGTCGGTGGCGGTGGTAAACAAGGGCAAGGTGCAATACTTTAACTACGGCGTCGCCGACAAGGCCAACCAGCAGCCCGTCACGCAGGACACGCTGTTCGAGATCGGCTCGGTGAGTAAAACCTACACGGCCACGCTCGGTGGCTACGCCCAGGCGAGCGGCAAGCTCAAGCTGTCGGACATCGCCAGTGAGCACCTTTCAGCGCTCAAGGGCAGCGCCTTTGACCGTATCAGCCTGCTGCAATTGGCCACCTACACACCGGGGGGCTTGCCGCTGCAATTTCCTGACGCCGCCGACAGCGCCGCGACCATGCTCGACTACTTCCAGCACTGGAAACCCGCCTACGCACCCGGTGCACAACGCGTTTATTCCAACCCGAGCATCGGCCTGTTTGGCTACCTCAGCGCACAAAGCCTGGGCCAGCCATTCAATGTGGCGATGGAACAAACCCTACTGCCCAAACTGGGCTTGAAGAGTACGTACCTGAACGTGCCCGCCGACCAGGCCAACCGCTACGCCCAAGGCTATGACAAAGACCAGAACCCTGTTCGCGTCGGCCCCGGTGCGCTGGACAGCGAGGCCTACGGTATCAAGACCAGCCCCCAGGACCTGGCGCGCTACGTGATGCTCAACCTGCACCCGCAAACCCTGGAGAGCCCCCTGCAACAAGCCATCGCTACCACGCACACCGGTTACTACCGCGTGAACGGCATGACCCAAGGCCTGGGCTGGGAGTACTACCCCTACCCGATCAAGCTGCAAGCGTTGATCGACGGCAACTCCACGCCGATGGCGATGGAACCGCACAAGGTGCAATGGCTCACGCCGGCACAACCGCAACCGGCCAACGTGCTGTACAACAAGACCGGCTCAACCCGTGGTTTTGGCGCCTACGTGGCGTATGTGCCAAGCAAGGACATGGGGTGGTGATTCTGGCGAACAAAAATTACCCGAATGCGGAGCGGGTGAAGATCGCCCATAAGATTCTGGAAGCGCTGGGCCAGTGAGCGAACGTCGAGCCGCGGGGTGGTGAAACGCCCCGCTTTGATGACCACCTTGATGCCCGATAGCGCCTAAGCTCAACAGTCACCTTGCCAGAGGAGACTGCCATGCACTTAGAAGGATCCTGCCACTGCGGCGCCGTCACGTTCAGCCTGACCAGCGCCCACCCCTATCCCTACCAACGCTGCTACTGCTCCATCTGCCGCAAGACTCAGGGCGGGGGTGGTTATGCGATCAACCTGGCCGGCGACACTGCCAGCTTGAAGGTGCGTGGGCGCAAACAGATTTCGATCTACCACGCCCGGCTCAAGCCGGACGGCGCCAGCCGAGCCCACGCCAGCACCGCCGAGCGACACTTCTGCGCCCAGTGCGGCAGCGCCTTGTGGTTGTTCAGCCCGGAGTGGCCGGAGCTGATTCACCCGTTCGCCTCGGCCATTGACACGCCGTTGCCGGTGCCGCCGGAGCACACGCACTTGATGCTCGGCTACAAGGCGCCATGGGTTGAGGTCAGCGTACGCAAAGGCGATTTGCAGTTCGACGAATACCCCGAAGAGTCCATCGCCCAGTGGCATACGCGGCTGGGCCTCAGCCGTTAACAGTCTTTGACAGTTTCCCGACAAAGCTGTCAAAGACCCCCAGGGCACCCATCCCTAACATTTGAGCATCCAAATCGCCTTCCGGGTGCTCTTCATGTTTCGTACATTGCGCGGTATTCCGCTAGTGGGTTGCCTGCTGGGCAGCATCGGTTGCCATGTTCAACCGTCTGCCCCGCCGCCGATTTCAAGGGTGATTACGGCGCGATCATCCGTTACCTGCAGGCGCGTATTCCCCAGGAGATCGCACGGCAAAATGTCGCCGGGCTTTCCATTGCCTTGGTCAACGGCCAGGAACTGATCTGGGCCCAAGGCTTCGGTCTGGCCGACAAGGCCCATGGCGTGCCGGTAACGCCCAACACAGCGTTTCGCGCCGGCGGCATCACCAAGCTGCTGACCGCCACGGCGGCGCTGCAACTGGTGGAAGACCACGACCTGGCACTGGATGCCCCGATCCAATACACGCTGCGCGAGTTCTACGTGCGCTCGCGCTTCCACAGTGACCAGGCGACTGCCGACCGCGATATCACGTTGCGCCGGCTGCTCAGCCATCAATCGGGCTTGCCCAGCGAACACCTGCGCGACCTGCGCAGCACCTTTGCCATGGGCCAGATGCCGACGCGTGTATCGGGCGTCTGGCTAAGCACCGCGCCCGGCAGCCAGGTGGCCTACTCCAATCTGGGCTATGCCTTAGTCGGCGCAGCGATTGAGCGCACCACCGGCAGAAACTTCGAAGCCCAGATGCAACGCAGCCTGCTGCAACCACTGGAAATGACCCAATCGAGCTTTGTTGGCACAAGCAGCGAACTGGGCTACCGCGCCACGGGCTACGAAGACGGCGCTGCCAGTACCGACGCGCAGGTGCGTGACCTCGCCGCCAGTGGTTTGTGGACGAGCCCAAGAGACCTCAGCCGCTACGTGCAGATGCTCTTCGCCCACGGGGTCTACAAGGGCAATCGGGTGCTGGGTAACCCGTTGATCGAGGACATGTTCACCCAGCAAAACACCGGTAACGCCCTGGACTTCGACTGCCAGATAGGCCTGGCCTGGTTTCTGGCACCCTGTGGCGACGAGCCGATCGGCCCCGGCATCCGCACCTACCAACACAGCGGCGGTGGCGATGATTTTGCAGCGCAGCTGACTGTACTGCCTGACCAACAACTGGCCGTGATCATCATGGCCAACGACAGCAACGCCGAAGACCTGGTGGTCTCGCTGTCCACCGACGCCCTGCGCCTGATGCTCCAGGCACAAACCGGCGAGCAGGTGTGCGCCGACGACTGCCAGGCGCCGAGCCTGGGCCTGAAGCTGCGCCATGTGCCCGCTGCAATCGACCGCCGGCGCCTCTCTGGTTTTTACGCCACCGCGTGGGGCGTGTTCCGCATCAAGGATGAAAACGATCGGTTATCCGGCGAGTTGGCCGGCCTTCAATTCCAATTGCTGCGAGACGATCAGGGCTGGCTGCGCGCGCAGAAAAAAGTCTTCGGCTTCTGGCTCAAGGACCTCGGCGAACTGGGCCGTGTGCAACTGGACGTGGTCACCGTACACGGCCGACAAATGCTCACCGCCCGCAGCCATGGCCAGCGCATCGCCATTGGCGAACGCGTGGAACCACCGACCCTGCCGCTGGCCTGGGCAGACACCATCGGCACCTATCAAGTGCTCAACACCCATGAACCCGATGCGCCGCTGAGCGGCATCAGTGTGCGCCTGGAGGACGGCTTCCTGATGATTCGCGGCCAACTGCACGATGAGCCGCTGACCGACTACATCTTGCTGCCTATCGATAACGCTCATGCGGTGCTCGCCGGCAACGGCTATGGCCTGGGCGACACCGTGAGCCGGCAGGTCAATGGGCTCAGTGCCTCCGGCTATTCCTTCAAACGTACGCAATCCCCCACAAACCTTTGTTTTTTTAAAATGGACGAACACCTTTATGCGCTCTAGAAACCTTTGCCTGTCGCTCACCTCGCTGTGCCTGCTGGCCAGTGCCGAACGCGCACTGGCCGAAGACTGGCAGTACAGCCTCAAGGCCGGTGTCGGCAACGCACCGCGCTACAGCGGTAGCGACGAACGCATGACCGCGCCATTGCTGGGCGGCAAAATTGTCAGCCCCTGGGGGATTTTCCTCGACTCCAGCAAAGGACTCGGCTGGGGCTACGAAGGCGACGCGCTGAGCTTCAGCACCTACGTGGGCGTAAGCGGTTCACGCAAGGATAAAAATGAAAGCATGCATGCCGGCTCAAAACGCCTCAAGGGCATGGGTGAGATCAAGGCGCGCGGACAGGTAGGCGTCAATGCCAGTTACAACTTGGGTGGGGTGATTGTCGGCGCAACCCTGGAACACGCCCTCAAGGACGATGACCATAAGGAAAACGGCAAGGCGTTTACCCACGTCGAACTCAGCCTGGGCACTAACCTGTATGAAGGCAACTACGGGTCCATCGACGCCAGCCTCACCAGCCATTTTGGCGACCGCAACTACCTGCAGACCTGGTACGGCGTTACCACCGGCCAGGCCGCGCAAAGCCGCTTCAAGGAATACAAGGCCGGTGCCGGCAACATCAGCAATGGCATGAACCTGGTGTGGAGCCTGCCGATCAGCGAACACACCCAGTTCTCGACCTTGCTGGATGTGCAGTACCTGGCGGACGAAGCAGGCAAGAGCCCGATTGTAGAGCGACGGTTGCAGACGTCGGTTATGGGAATGGTCGAGTACACGTTCTAATCGTTAATTGATCCCGCGCCATTGGCGCGGATTCTTTATTCGGCATACGCCCACGTCATGCGAAACGACGCCCCGCCCCATTCCGAATCCAACACTTCCACTTGCCCGCCATGCCACTGACTGACGCGCTGCACCAGCGCCAGGCCCAGGCCAAAACCGCCTGTGCGGCGATCACGGCTGGCATCCAGGCGCATGAAGGGCTCGAAGATCTTTGCCCGGCCATCCAACGGTACGCCAGGGCCATCATCATTGACCCGCACTTCGTAGCCGCTGCCGAATTTGACCAGCGACACTTCCACACGGCGTTCGGCGTAACGGATGGCATTGCGCAGCAGGTTGATGACGGCGCGCGCCATGAAACGGGGTTCGATCTGGATAAAATCGACCTCGCAAGTGCGCAACGACAACTGCACGCCGGCGGCCTCGGCTTCCAGCGCCACGCTGCCGATCACGCTGTCGAGCCAGCTGTGGGCCTCGATACTTTCCCGGGTCACCTGGGTAGCGCCGCGCTCCAGGCTGGCGTAAGTCAGCAGTTCGGAAACCATTTCTTCCAGCTCGCCGAGGTCGGCGTACATATCGGAAATCAGCTCGCGGCTTTGGCGTGGGTCAGCCTGTTGCTTGAGCTGGTCGAGCTCAAACGACAAGCGAGCAATCGGCGTGCGCAGTTCGTGGGAGACGGCGTTGGTCAATTCGCGCTGATTGGCGATCAGGCTTTCGATGCGCTCAGCCATCTGGTTGAAGTGCCCGGCCAGTTCACGCACGGTGGAGCGGCGTGGCAACAGGATGCGTGAACCGAGATCGTTGTCGCCAAAGCGTTGCGCGGCCAGGCGGATATGTTCCAGGTCGCGCCAATGCGGGCGCACCCAGAAATACAGGACGATAGCCAAGCTCACACCGAGAAACCCGTAGGCCCACAAGTAGAGCCACTTGGGTTCTTCCGGGAGTTTGATTTCCAGCAGTTGCGGGCCATCATCGATGGTGGCCAGGAACTCCATGAAGTCGCCTCGCACCACCAGTTGGCCGTCTGCCAGGAGTTTTTGCTCACGCGGGCTCAACGCCAGTGCGTCACGCTGTACCAACTGCAAGCGCAAGCCGTAATGGGGTTGCAACTCGGCCAGGCGTGCGGCGCGCGCCTCCCCCCTGCAACGGGCGCAGTTGCTCAACCAGACCATAGGCCGGGCTGCGCACCGCTTCGCGGTTATAGACTTCGTTGGCCTCGGGGAGCAGTTCGTCAAAGGTGTAGTTGACCAGCCAGATCGCGCCCGCCAAACCCAGCGCCAGGATCACATACAGGCGCAAAAATAACCGCAGCATCTAGACCTCCCACGCAAACGGATTAAACAGGTAGCCTTTGCCCCAGATGGTCTTGATGCACACCGGTTCACGAGGATTGTCGTTGAGCTTGCCGCGCAGCTTGCTGATATACACGTCGACGCTGCGGTTGAGGCCATCAAACGCAATGCCGCGCATGCGATTGAGGATATCGTCGCGGGAGAGGATTTTTCCCGAACTGCTGGCCAGCAACCACAGCAGTTCGAACTCCATGGTGGTGAGGTCGATTTTTCACCGCCCAGGCTCACCACGCGGCAACTGCGATCTATCGACAACCGGCCAAATTCCAGCGAGCCGCGCACGGTCGGCTCGGGCACCTGGCGGCGTTGCAAGGCGCGCAGACGTGCGAGCAGTACCGGCGGCTTGATGGGTTTGATCACATAGTCGTCGGCACCCGACTCCAGGCCCAGGATGTGGTCGAGGTCATCTTCCTTGGCAGTGAGAATCACAATGGGGGTGTCGGATACGTTACGAATTTCGCGGCACACATGCAGGCCGCTCTGACCGGGCAACATCAGGTCGAGCACGACGATTTTTGGCTTGAAGTCGAGAAACGCGGCCAAGGCTTCGTCGCCCCGGTGCACCACCCTCACCTCGAAACCGTGTTGTGACAAAAGTGCGCGATCAGCCCTGCCAGCTTTTCGTCGTCCTCGACGAGCAAGACCTGCCCAGACCCAGGTTTTCCATAATTTCTCAGTGTGGATGCATGAATTGAAGTGTGGGCATTATAGGTGGCAAGCTGATAGCAGACGCGGTCTGCCGATACGGCACGACGAAGCTTCATGCTTTTAAGAGTTTTTAACAATTAGCCTGCAATCTTTAACGCCATTCACAGGGAGTTGTATGCGCAAGGATTACCTGGCGTTCTTCGTTTCGCTGTTCCTGTCGCGGCTGGCGGATCAGATCCTGCTGTTTATCGTACCGCTGATCGTGTTTCAGACCACCCAGAGTGTTTCCTGGGCCGGCTTGGCTTTTTTTGTCGAGTCGCTGCCACGCTTCCTGGCATTCCCGGTGTGCGGCGCATTGTGCGACAAGTACCCTGCGGTGCGCGTGCTGCACATCAGCCAGGTCTACCGTGCACTGGCTTGTGTGATCGCGGTGTTGCTGTACGGCGTGTTCGACGGGGTCTACTGGATCGTGCTGCTCTCGGCGCTGTGCGGGGTCTTGACTACCCAGGGCATCATGGCCCGCGAAGTGCTGATGCCGCATGTCTTTCAGCAATACAGCTATGCCAAGACCTTGTCCTATTCGCAGATCGCCGACCAGAGCGGCTTGGTGCTGGGCCCGCTGGCGGCGGCACTGATACTGGAAGTGTGGCCGTGGCATTGGGTGGTCGTGGGGGTGGCCGGGCTGTTTGTGCTGGCCGATCTGGCGATGCGGGTATGGCAGCGCACCTGCACGGTCAACCTGGAGGTGTTTGAACAACACCGGGATATCTGGCTGCAGCCGTTGCGGGTCGCGTTCGGACACATTCGCAACCTGGCCGGGTTGAAACGCTTGATTGCGCTGACGGTGGGCGTGAACCTGATCATCGGCGTCACCCTGGCGACCTCCGCCGCCCTGGTCATCGGCCAGTTCAGCGCGGGCAAGGATGCCTACGCCTTGCTGCAAGCGGCGGGCGCGCTGGTGACCATCGTGATTCTGTTTTACCTGTCCCGTGCCACCCTGCCGTTGAAGCTGCTCGGTGGCGTATCTTATGGGTTGATTGCCGTCGGCGCGCTGATCATGGCGATCAGCGCCAACCTGTGGGTTTACGCGCTGGGTTTCCTGCTGGTGATCGGTTTCGACAAGATGTACAGCGTGTACATGCGCAGCGTGCGTCAGAAGGTGATCCCGGTGCAGGACTTCGGCAAGACGGTGGGCGTGATCACGTTGCTCAACAACTTGCCGCAACCGCTGGCAGGCTTGGTGATTGCAGTGCTGGCCGCGCCATTGGGCACGCAAACGGTGATCCTGCTGCTGACCGGGATCACCGCGTTGATCGGCGTGGCCGTGGCGTCAGGCTGGCACGCCACTGTGAAAGCGGAACTCGACGTCGGGTGACTCGATCAGTTCCTGCTCGGCCGCCCTCACCCGCTCGATCACTTGGGCGATGTCTTTGGCGTCACCGTACTGGTAGGCCAGCTTCAGGTACCCCTGATAGTGCCGCGCCTCGCTTTTAAGCAGGCCAAAGTAGAACTTGCCGAGTTCTTCGTCCAAATGCGGCACCAGCGCTTCGAAACGCTCGCAACTGCGCGCTTCGATAAACGCGCCCACTACCAGCGTATCCACCAGCTTGACCGGCTCATGGGTGCGCACCACCTTGCGCAAACCCGAGGCATAACGCCCGGCGTTCAGTTGGCGCAGCTCAACCTTGCGCTTTTTCATCAGGCGCATGACTTGTTCGTGGTGCACCAGCTCTTCACGGGCCAGGCGCGACATCATATTGATCAGGTCAACGTGGCTGTAGTACTTGGCGATCAGGCTCAAGGCGGTGCTGGCGGCTTTGAATTCACAGTTCTTGTGGTCGATCAGCAGGGTGTCCTGATCGGCCAGCGCGGCCTGGACCCAGGCGTCAGGGGTGCGGCAACCGAGGAATTCGTGGATTTCTGGCAGGTTCATCGGGCTCACGGGCAAAGAATCACAAAAGGGCGCCGATTATACCGACCGCGCCGCAGACCACCAGCCACCGGCCTTGATGTGCATCAACATGCCGTCTGGCGGGCAGCAACTATAGTTGTTCAATGCCCCTACTTCCTGGAGATCCCGACTATGCAAGCTATCCGCAGCATCCTGGTGGTCATCGAGCCCGAGCATTCAGAAAGCCTGGCCCTCAAGCGCGCCAAGCTGATCGCCGGGGTCACGGGCGCGCACCTGCATTTGCTGGTGTGCGACAAGAAACATGAGCACTCAGCGCTGTTGAGCCTGCTCAAGGCAGGCTTGCAGGAGGACGGCTACAGCGTGACCACCGAGCAGGCCTGGAGTGACAGCCTGCATGAAACCATCATCGATGTGCAGCAGGCCGAGGGCTGTGGCCTGGTGATCAAACAGCATTTCCCCGACAGCCCGCTGAAAAAAGCCCTGCTGACCCCGGCGGACTGGAAGCTGTTGCGCTACTGCCCGACGGCGGTGCTGCTGGTCAAGACCTCCACCCCATGGGCCGGCCGAGTGATCCTGGCCGCCATCGACGTGGGGAACAGCGACAGTGACCACCGGTCGCTGCACAACTCGATCATCGACCATGGCTTTGACATTGCCAGCCTGGCCAAGGCGCAACTGCATGTGATCAGCGCCCATCCGTCGCCGATGCTGTCGGCGGCGGACCCGACCTTCAGCTCAAGGAGACCATCGAGGCGCGTTATCGCGAGCAGTGCCAGGCGTTCCAGGCGGAATTCGATGTGGACGACTCGCACCTGCACATCATGGAAGGCCCGGCGGACGTATTGATCCCGCATACGGTGCACCAGCTGGAGGCGGCGGTGACCATTATCGGCACGGTCGCGCGTACCGGGATTTCCGGGGCGTTGATCGGCAATACGGCGGAAGTGGTACTGGATGCGGTGGAGAGTGATGTGTTGGTGCTTAAGCCTCAGGCGTTGATGGATCACTTGGAAGAGCTGGCGAACAAACCCTGAAAGTGATGGAGATCAAAATGTGGGAGCGGGCTTGCTCGCGAATGCGGTGGTTCAGTCAACGTATCTGGAGACTGACACACCGCATTCGCGAGCAAGCCCGCTCCCACATTTGCTCCGCGCGGTGTCAGGCACCAAATGCATCCTTTAGAAACCCCGGCGCGATGTAGCGCTGGTAATGCGCCTCGGACAAGATAAAGAACTCCCGATCAATCGCATCACGCAAATCCGGCAGCGCCCACTCACGAAACTCCGGCAACAGCACCATGCCATACGCTTCCAGATTAGAGATCACTCGCGCGCCCCGCGCGATCAACTGATAGGCCCAGCAGTACTCGGACTGGTGCGGCACGAAGCGAATCTTGCGCTGCTCCAGCTGCCCGCGCAGGGTCTTGGGGTCGAAAACCTCCACTTTACCGGCCATCACCTGCACCAACAGCTGCTCCAGGCGCAGCCAGACCGCACGTTTTTTCTTCTTCGTTGTAGCCGTTCCACTGGATCACTTCGTGGTGGAAACGCTTGCAGCCACGGCACACGAGATCGCCGTAAACCGTGGAGCACAGGCCTACGCAGGGGGTCTTGATGGTTTGGTTGGACATGGGCAGCGACACGCAAATCAGCGAAACAATGCGCCATGTTAGCCCTTTGTCTAACCTTCATCACCCTGCAAACTTGGTTAGGCAACTTACCTTTAGAAATTTTTTGCCGTAGAATCATCCGGCCTTGTAAGGCGCCAATAATCCGCTGGAAGCTGTTTTCAAAGCGTCACGAGCACAGTCGTTCCTTCAGAACGGTGTTGGCGATGGTGTTGACCCGGTAGGTCAAAACCCTCGCCAACCCTCATCAGCTCCGTTCTGCAGGCGTAAAACTTTGAAAGCAGCTTCTGTGAGGAATGCCGGCAGCGCTGGCTTTGCGGCCCAAAAAGCCCCCGAGCGCATGCGTGCCGTTCATTTCTGGATGAGCGTCCCGTGGGACCACTGATGAGGGTAATAACTGTGCTTGAAGCCTACCGCAAACATATCGAAGAGCGTGCAGCCCTGGGTATCGTTCCCCAGCCGCTTAACGCCGAACAAACCGCAGGCCTGGTCGAGCTGCTGAAAAATCCTCCGGCTGGCGAAGAAGAATTCCTCGTTGACCTGATCACCAACCGCATTCCACCAGGCGTTGACGAAGCTGCCTACGTCAAGGCCGGTTTCCTGTCTGCCCTGGCCAAGGGCGAAGCCACTTCCCCCCTGATCGACAAAAAACGCGCTGTTGAACTGCTCGGCACCATGCAAGGCGGCTACAACATCGTGACCCTGGTCGAGCTGCTGGACGACGCAGAGCTGGCACCGGTTGCCGCTGCTCAGCTCAAGCACACCCTGCTGATGTTCGATGCGTTCCACGACGTGGCTGAAAAAGCCAAGAACGGCAACGAACACGCCAAAGCCGTGATCCAGTCCTGGGCCGACGGCGAGTGGTTCAAGAACCGCCCTACCCTGGCCGACAAGATCAGCCTGCGCGTGTTCAAGGTCACCGGCGAAACCAACACCGACGACCTCTCCCCTGCACCAGATGCCTGGTCCCGCCCTGACATCCCGCTGCACGCCCTGGCCATGCTGAAAATGGCTCGCGAAGGCATCGTGCCGGACGAGCAAGGCAAGACCGGCCCGATGAAGCAGATCGAAGAGATGCGCGGCCAAGGCTTCCCGATCGCCTACGTGGGTGACGTGGTCGGTACCGGTTCGTCCCGTAAGTCGGCGACCAACTCCGTACTGTGGTTCTTCGGCGACGACGTTCCATACGTGCCGAACAAGCGCGCTGGCGGCTTCTGCTTCGGCAGCAAGATCGCTCCAATCTTCTACAACACCATGGAAGATGCTGGCGCACTGCCAATCGAATTCGACGTCACCAACATGAACATGGGCGACGTGATCGACCTGTACCCGCATGCTGGCAAAGTCTGCAAACACGGCACCGACGAAGTCCTGACCACCTTCGAAATGAAGACCCCGGTCCTGTTGGACGAAGTTCGTGCTGGCGGCCGTATCCCGCTGATCATCGGTCGCGGCCTGACCGACAAGGCCCGTGCCGAACTGGGCCTGGGCCCTACCGACCTGTTCAAGCTGCCAGAAGCACCTGTCGACACCGGCAAGGGCTACACCCTGGCGCAGAAAATGGTTGGCAAGGCGTGCGGCCTGCCAGAAGGCAAAGGCGTTCGTCCAGGCACCTACTGCGAGCCTAAGATGACCACCGTGGGCTCCCAGGACACCACCGGTCCGATGACCCGCGATGAACTGAAAGACCTGGCGTGCCTTGGCTTCTCGACCGACCTGGTGATGCAGTCCTTCTGCCACACCGCGGCGTATCCAAAGCCGATCGACGTGACCACCCACCACACCCTGCCTGACTTCATCATGACCCGTGGCGGTGTATCGCTGCGTCCAGGCGACGGCATCATCCACAGCTGGCTGAACCGCATGCTGCTGCCGGACACCGTGGGTACCGGTGGTGACTCCCACACCCGTTTCCCGATGGGCATCTCGTTCCCGGCCGGTTCTGGCCTGGTCGCGTTCGCCGCAGCCACTGGCGTAATGCCACTGGACATGCCGGAATCGATCCTGGTGCGCTTCAAAGGCAAGATGAAACCTGGCATCACCCTGCGTGACCTGGTTCATGCCATTCCTTACTACGCGATCCAGTCGGGTCTGCTGACCGTAGAGAAGAAAGGCAAGAAGAACGCCTTCTCCGGCCGCATCCTGGAAATCGAAGGCCTGAACGACCTGACGCTGGAGCAAGCTTTCGAGCTGTCCGACGCCTCGGCTGAACGTTCGGCTGCCGGTTGCACCATCAAGCTGTCGGAAGCGTCCGTTACCGAGTACCTGAACTCCAACATCACCCTGCTGCGCTGGATGATCGGTGAAGGCTACGGCGACGCGCGTACCCTGGAACGTCGCGCCCAAGCGATGGAAGCCTGGGTTGCCAACCCTGAACTGATGGTTGCCGATGCCGACGCGGAATACGCTGAAATCATCGAGATCGACCTGTCGGAAATCAACGAGCCAATCCTCTGCGCACCAAACGACCCAGACGACGCTCGTCTGCTGTCGAGCGTTGCCGGCGAGAAGATCGACGAAGTGTTCATCGGTTCGTGCATGACCAACATCGGTCACTTCCGCGCTGCCGGTAAGCTGCTGGAACAGGTCAAGGGGCAGCTGCCAACTCGTCTGTGGCTGTCGCCACCGACCAAGATGGACGCTCACCAACTGACCGAAGAAGGCTACTACGGCATCTACGGCAAGGCTGGCGCACGCATGGAAATGCCGGGCTGCTCGCTGTGCATGGGTAACCAGGCACGTGTAGAGCCGAACTCGACTGTTGTGTCGACTTCGACCCGTAACTTCCCGAACCGTCTGGGTGACGGCGCGAACGTCTACCTGGCCTCGGCCGAGTTGGCGGCAGTCGCTTCCACCCTGGGTCGCCTGCCGACTGTCGAAGAGTACATGGGTTACGCAGCGAAACTGGACACCATGGCCAGTGACGTCTACCGCTACCTGAACTTCGACCAGATCGCCGAGTTCCGCAAAATCGCAGCAAGCGCCAACATCCCGGTGATTCAAGCCTAAGGTGTTGATGTAACGAACGCCGCGTATCGCAAGGTACGCGGCGTTTTTTTATGCCTGGGATTTGGCTAGTTGCACCGCGCCGTCCACGCTCAAGGCACTGAGCAGCACCTGCGGCGCCTGCGCCTCGGGCAACGCCTGCAATACCTCAAGGGCCGCATGCCGCACACGGGCCAGCACCAGGCGCTTGCCTCCCCGCGCACCTGCGCAAAAAACGCTGCCAGCGCTTCGATGCTGGTGCCATCCAGGTCGGGAGACTCTTCCAGGCTCAACACCACCGCATCCACCGGCGACTGGCGCATCAGCCGCAAGGCCGCACCGAGGATGCGTTCGGCATTCGCAAAAAACAGTGCCTCGCTGGGCCGCACGATCAGCACACCGGGCACGTCCACCGTATCGGCATGATGCTGGCGATCAACAAAGTCATGGCTGTCGCCCAAGCGGCCGAGCACCTGGATATCCGCAGAAGACATCTGACGCAGCATTAACAGCACGCTGATGGCCACCGACAACAACAAACCGTCCAGCACACCCAACACCAACACTGCCGCTACCGCGCAGATCACCAGCAAGCGGTCACGCCGCCACAGGAAGTAACGCCCGAGGGGCTGCAGGCTCAGGCCGCGCCCCAGCGCATAGATAACGATGGCCGCGAGAACCGGCTCTGGGGTCAGTGCGACGTATGGCAACACCGTCAATACGATCACCAGCACCACCAGTGCTGCCACGATGCCGGCCAACCGTGACCCCGCACCGGCCGCCTCATTGGCCGACGTCGCCGAATACCCGGCACCGGCCGGCATGCCGTGGAACAGCCCCGAGACAAGGTTGGCCGCACCCAATGCCAGCAGGTCTCGATTAGACGACACACGGTCGCCGTGCTTGAGCGCGAACGAGCTGATCGAGCCGTAGGACTCCGCGTACAGGATCATCACCAGAGCAAACGCCAGCTCTCCCAGGCGCAACCAGTCGGCAAACGGCAGCACCGGGAAATGCCCAAGCTCCAGGCGCAGGTCGATCATGCCGATCAAGGCCACGCCATGGGCCTCCAGGTTCAGGAACTGCCCGCCAACGATCCCCAACAACACCACCAGCAGCCCGCCTGGCAAACGCGGTATTCGCGCGCACAGCCACAACACCGCCAACGCAGCAGCGGCCACCAGCGCGGCGGGCCAGTTCCAGTGCGGTAACTGTTCGAGCAATTGCGGCAGGAAGCGGATCAGGTTGTTGTCGGTCAGGTGCACGCCCACCACGCTGGCGAGTTGCTTGAGAATGATCGTCAGCGCCAGGCCAAAGGCAAACCCACGCAACACCGGCTTGGCAATAAACGAGGTAACGCCACCCAACTTGAACAACCCGGCCAGCAGAAAAAACACACCGGTGACCAGCACCAGCCCGAATGCCAGCGACAGCCTCAGCGACGGGTCATCCCCCGCCAGGCTCGCGGTTGCCGCAGCCAACACCGCCGCCGAGGACGACGTGGCCGAGACAATCGCAAACCGGCTGGTGCCGAACAGGCCGTAACACACGAGCCCCGCAAACAAGGCAATCACCCCGGCCTGGGGCGGCAGCGCGGCAATGCTGGAATACGCCACCGCCTCCGGCAGCAGCAGACCGGCAATCGACAGCCCGGCGAGTATGTCCTGAGTGCGGTTGGGTGGCGGAATGACCGAGGGAATGGATTCAGTTTTCATTCGGCCCAACCCATCCCGGTAAATAACGCGCGTCCTGACTGCGTGCCAGGGTCATTGCCATGCCGACCGTCAGTTGAGTGGGGTGCAGTTTTTCCAGCTTGCCAGTCACCAGCTGCGGACGGGGCCGAGCCATAGATACCTCCAAAAGAGCAGCAGTCAGCCGACAAGCTTAGCCCTCATTACAGCACAGGTAACTACAGTTCTAGCCCCAACAAAGCCTAACGAATCAGGAGACGGCTGCTCTGCCGCTTTGGCTTTGGCTTTTGATCTTGATCTTGATCTGAGGCGCCCCGTTAAACACGCTGGCCGTAATTCCGGGCTCTTTTCCAAAAGTGACCCGCTGTAAGAGCGGAACCCTATGTAGCCGTAACCGCAGCAACGGATATGTACACCGACAGGCCGCTATCGCAGGCAAGCCAGCTCCCACAAAAAGGCCGACTCGCTGTACGCGAATCGGCCTCCATCGTTACCGCCCGTTATCAGGACAACAGCGAATAAATCAACGCAGTAATCGCCACCAGCCCCACCGCCGTTACAAACACATTAGACGCCTGCCCCCGATACTTGGCCATAGCCGGAACCTTACGGATCGCGTACATCGGCATCAGGAACAGAATCGACGCGATCACCGGACCACCCAGGGTCTCAATCATGCCGAGGATGCTCGGATTCAGCGTGGCAACGATCCAGCACACCACCAGCATGAACGCAGCAGTCATGCGGTCCAGGGTCTTCGGCGCCGGGCGGCGACCCGTCTTGACCACCAGGCCCTTGAGGCCTTCGCTGGCACCGATGTAATGGCCGAGGAACGACTTGGCAATCGCCACAAACGCAATCAACGGCGCGGCAAACGCGATGGTTGGATTATCGAAATGGTTGGCCAGGTACGACAGGATCGACAGGTTCTGCGCCTTCGCTTCGGCCAGTTGTGCCGGCGACAGGGTCAGCACACAGCTGAACACGAAGAACAGCACCATCACCACCATCAGCAGGTGCGCGCGCGACAGGATCTGCGAGCTGCGCTCATCGGCGTGCGCGCCGTACTGGCGCTTTTGGTCAACGGCAAAGGCCGAGATGATCGGCGAATGGTTGAACGAGAACACCATCACCGGAATTGCCAGCCACAAGGTGCTGAGCAACGCGGACGGCTCAGGGACCACGCTGGCGGTGCTGAGGATGCCGCCGTTCCAATGCGGGATCAGGTACACGGCCAGGAACAGCAACGCGACGATAAACGGGTACACCATCAGGCTCATGGCCTTGACGATCACCTGCTCACCGCAACGCACCACGGCCAGCAGGCCGAGGATCAGCACAAACGCCAGGATCGCCCGTGGCGGCGGCATGGTGTGCAGTTGGTGTTCCATGAAGCTGCTGACCGTGTTGGTCAGGGCCACGCTGTAGATCAGCAGGATCGGGAAGATCGCGAAGAAGTACAGCAAGGTGATCAGCGCGCCAGCCTTGATGCCGAAGTGCTCTTCGACCACGTCGGTGATGTCGGAGCCTTCACGACCGGAAAGGACGAAGCGGGTCAGGCCGCGGTGAGCGAAGAACGTCATCGGGAAGGCCAGTACTGCCAGGATCAGCAGCGGCCAAAAGCCACCCAAGCCTGCGTTGATCGGCAGGAACAAGGTACCGGCGCCGATAGCGGTGCCAAACAGGCCAAGCATCCAGGTGGTGTCCTGGCGGCTCCAGCTTGTGAGAGTTGCAGGTGTCGTTGCATAGCGTTCGTCGACGCTATTGGCCTGATCATTCATCCGGTCGGATCTCCGCATTTACACGGCCGGGACGAGTCAGAAAAACCTGACAGGCAGCGCCCCAGCCATAGAAGGGGCGCGATTGTCCGGGATTCTTGTGAATAAGCAAAGACTTAGCTGAGGAACGGTTTATCGGAACAGTTGTCTTGGCAGGCCCCGAGGCGGCGAAATCCTATTGATTTCGCGCGATTGCAGGCCGTGCCGGCCGTCAGGATTGAAGCGGCTCTGCACTCTTCACGAACATCTGGGCCGTGGTGATACAGCACTTCTCGGCCTTTTTCGGACTGAAGGCCTTATGGTCCAGGGCCCATTCCAACCAGAAACCATCGATCAACGCGGTAATGGTCAGGGCGGCGGCCTTGGCGTCGATTTGCGTGCGGTTTTGCTGGGCGATGGCCTTGAACACCGACTCCAGCTCCTTGCGGTAATCGGCGTAGAGCTTTTTGTTCAGTGCACGAAGCTGCTCGGAGGACACCGCTGCGCCCCAGAAGCCCAACCACGTGGTGAGGATGAACTCGTTGAAAATCTGCCCGCGAAACGACGAACGAATGATCGCCAGTAAACGGTCTTCTGGGGTGCCACCCTGGGCTTCCAGGTATTTGCGGGTTTCTTCGCGCAGTTGGTCGGTCAACTCCTGGTAGGTCGACAGCATCAACTCTTCCTTGCTGGAAAAGTGATGCCCGATCAGGCCGATGGACACTCCAGCCTGCGCGCAGATCCGCTCCAGGGTGCTGCCGCTGTGGCCGTAGCGGGTGATGCATTGCATCGTCGCCTCGATGATCGCCTTGCGGCGCATTTCGGGCTCGATACGGGTGCGGCGTTTCTTGACGGCAATCCCTTCTGACTCAGTGCTCATACATCAACCTGTGTTTACGCAACATTAATCGCCATCAAACGGCGGCAAGAACCATGACAATCTGCTCAAGGTGCAGCCGGGCCTTGAGGCGGACCGGCACGGGCGCAGCGGTTTTGTGACGCAACTGGCCCACTTGCTCGTGCACCTTCAACGGCGATGCCACGATAGACGCCAATAGCGGCGCGCCAGGTTGCAGCAGTGTGCTCACGTTGGACCCGATCAGGTCGTCAATCGCGTACCCGCTCAACTGCGTGAACGCCGGGTTCACCGTCAGCCAACGTCCATCAACATCGATAAACGCCATGGCTTCGTCCGCCAGCTCAAACACCATGCGCAGCCGGTCTTCACTGTGGCGCACAGCGTCTTCGGCGACCTTGCGAGCCGTGGTGTCCATGCTGATGCCGATCATTTTAAGGGCGCGACCGGCGTCGTCCAGCAACGGCGTGGCCCGCGATGAGATCCAGCGCACCTCGCCTTCTGGGGTCAGCATGCGAAAGTCGGTGTCACAGGGTTGCCCGCTGCTGATGGAGCGCTCGAACACCGCCTGCAAGGCCGGCACTTCGTCGGGTGGAATATGGCTCCAGAAGTCTTCGTTGTGCTTGACGGGCCAGCCGTAGACGGCCTGCACGTTGCTTGAATAGGTGACCTCGTCGGTCAGCAGGTTCCACTCCCAGGTCACGATGCGTGCGTTTTCCTGGGCGAGCTTCATGCGCGCCTCGCTCTCCATGATCTGGGCGGTGTGCTTGCGGCGCATCTCGGTCATGGGCAGCGCTTGCGGCGGGCTGTGTTGCACGTCTTGCTGGGCCTGTGCGCCATAGCGCAGCCAGATCCAGTTGACGTCCAACAGCCCGGACAATTTGCGCAGGTTGTCGTAGTCGATTTCCCCCCACGGGTCCACTTATGGACAGCCGTGCGCGACACGCAGAGCGCTCCCGCGACGGCTTGCAGCGTCAACTTCTTGTGTTCCAGAAGCTCCTTGAGGCGAAACGCGAAACTGTCTTCACTCATCGAGCCATCCTAAAAATCCATTCCTTGGCGTCCATCAACGACGAGGATCAAGGCCAGGGCTTTAAACGAGGCGTCAATTTAGCAACTTTTTGCGCGATGAGTGGCAGGAAATCAGCGGGAGACGGGTTTGCAGGGACGCACTCACCGCCCATTGCAGGCGGTGAGGCGTAAGACGGTGCTTCAGCCGGCTTGCAGGCCGCTTTCCAGGTCCTTGTCCAGCACCTCGATGCGCGACAGTTCCTGAGCGATATTCTGCGAGCGGCACAGCCAACCGTAGACCAGCGCCGACACCACCAGGCCTACCAACATGCTGATGTCCGCACCGCCGAGCAGCGTGGTGACGTAGCCGGTGTACAAGCCGGTGCTGGAGAACGGCAGCATCGCCACGAACCCCGCCACATAGGCGCCAATTCCGCGCCAGTTCCAGCGGCCATAGATGCCGTTGGGCTTGAAGATCTCGGTAATCGAGAATTTGCCGTGGCGCACCTTGTAGAAATCCACCAGGTTAATCGCGGTCCAGGGCGTGAACAGGTACAGCAGGATCGCGAGGAAGTCGCCGAATTCCTTCACGAAGTTATCCGATGCCGTCATCGCGATGGCAATCGCGGTGCCGCCCACCAGCAGCATCGAAACGATGCGTTTGAACAGGGTTGAGGTCTGGCTTTTGATCGTGTCGGCAATGCTCAGCAGGGTGATGGATGCGCCGTAGAAGTTCTGTGCGGCACTGGTGACCAGGCTGAGCACGGCGAGGATCAACAGAAACTCGCCAAAGCCGCTGAACAGCAGGTTGCCGAGCATCACCAGGCCTTTGGCCAGGTTCTGCCCCGGGCTCAATGCTGCGGCCAGGGCGCCGATCAACATCATCCACACGCCGCCAATCATGGCGCCCAGGTAGGTCCACCAGAACGAGGATTTCACGCTGACATTCGCCGGCAGGTAGCGCGAATAGTCAGAGACATAAATCGCCCAGCTCAGTTGATAGGCAGCCGCGACAAAAAACTGCGCCAGGAACGGCGTGGCCTTGAACCCGGAAACGCTCAACTGCTCAGCCGGCAATTTGACCAGGAACACCAGGCCGACGGTGAACACCAGCATCACGCCAATCAATACAAACGCGAGCACCCGCTGCACCTTGTGGAAGGTGTTGTAGCCGGCAATTGCCATGACAATCGCCAGCAACGAAAAGGCGATGGCCGAGCCATGTTCCGGCGCGTCGAACAGTTCGTGCAGGGTTTGCCCCACCAGCAATTGGTTGAACGCGTTGTAGCCCACATACGTAGCGATGGCCGCCGCGTACACCAACAGCGCGCCGAAATAACCGAATTGCGGGCGCGACTGGATCAGTTGCGGCAGGCCCATCTGCGGGCCTTGAGTGGAGTGCCCAGCCATGAACAGCGTGCCGAACGCACACCCGAGGAAAATCGCCACCGCCGACCAGAACAGGTTGGCACCCATGCCAACACCGATGATGCCGACAGCCAGCGTGGTGAGGTGGGCTTCGCCGCAGAACCAGATCGGCCACAAGTGCCAGGCCTTGCCATGGCGCTCGGCAAGCGGCACGTAATCGATGGAGCGGGTTTCCAGGTTCAGGCGTCCCTTGGACGCGACTTGGGGAGAGGCAGACATGTGAGTTGCACCTTTTTTATTGGTTTGGTTGCACGGCAAAGCGGTACAGCGGGTCAATCAGTCGCGGGCCTTGTCGATCGCCTGGGCCAGCAGTTGCTCAAGTTGCTCAACGGAGCTGTCGCGGGGGTTGGTCAAGCGCGCGGGATCGCCCATGGACTTGCGAGCGATCACGCCGATGTCGGCGTGCTGCACACCCAGGGCCGAGAGGGATTTGGGGATATTGAGGTGGTCGAGCTTGGCGCAGATGGCGGTGTAGAACGTTTCGAAACCGGCGTCCGGCAGACTGAGGGCCTGGGCCACGGGGGTCAGGCGCGGGCTGATGTCAGCCTGGTTGAACCGCAGCACCACCGGCAGGATGATCGCGTTGGTCAAGCCATGATGGGTGTTGTAGGTCGCGCCGACCATATGGCTGAGGGCATGCACCAACCCCAGCCCCTTGAGAAAGCCCACGCCGGCCAGGCATGAACCGATCAGCATCTTGCCGCGAGCTTCGAGGTCCTGCCCCTGGGCGACTGCGGTGTCGATCGAGGTCCAGAGCAGGCTCAGGGCTTGCAGCGCCGCGCCGTCGCTGAGGGGGGTTGAAGCTGGGAACAAAGTAGGCTTCCAGGGCATGGATGATTGCATCGCAGCCGGTCCACGCTGTCAGGTTGGCGGGCAGGCTTTGGGTCAGTTCCGGGTCGAGGATCACCGCCGAAGGCCGCGCCCGAGGGTGCCAGACACAGCCCTTGATGCCACGAGCGGTGTCGGTGAGCATCGCGGTGCTTTCGGTTTCCGCGCCAGTGCCGGCGGTGGTCGGAATGGTGATCACCGGCGGGAAATCGGCGCTGCCAAAACCGCTGGGCACGGGCTGGTCGAAATCGAATGCCCACAGGTCACAACGCTGCTGCTGGGCAATCAACGCCACGGCCTTGCCACCGTCCAGGCCGCTGCCGCCACCCAACGCAATAACGCCGTCGGCGCGCCACTCGCGGAACGCAGCGGCACCGGCGATAACCGAGGTGTCCGTGGGGTTGGGCTCGATGCCACCGTACAGGCCGCATGCCAGGCCGGCGGCGGTCAGGCTGCTGCATCTCACCGACAAAGGGCAGGTTCAACGAGCCTTGGTCGGTGATGATAATCGGCCGGGAAATGTTGAATTCGCGGCAAAGCTCGACCAGTTGCCGACGGGCGCCAGGGCCATACTCGATTGGCAGGGGGACGGTCCACTTCTGTGGGTTCAACGCTGAAAGAGTGTTTTGCACGGGACTCACCTTAACCGCAACGCGTGATGGTTGATTTCAACTCGGTGTACTTGCCCAGCGCGTGAGCGGAGTTATCCCGACCATTGCCGGACTCCTTGAACCCGCCAAACGGGAAGTTCATATCCACCAGTTCGTCATAACAGTTGACCCACACCGTGCCGGCCTTGAGTTGGCGGGTGGCGGCATGAATAGTCTTCAGGTCGGACGACCAAATGGCCGCCGCCAGGCCGTATTCGGTGCTGTTGGCGATCGCGATCGCCTCTTCGAGGGTGTCGAACAGCATCACCACCAGCACTGGGCCGAAGATCTCTTCAGTGGCGATACGTGCCGATGGGTCTTGGGCGAGAAAGATCGTCGGTTCCAGGTAAGCGCCCTCCCCGACCACCGACAACGGGTTGCCGCCCTTGAGCAACTGCGCTTCCTGCCGGCCCAGCACGATGAACTGGCAGACCCGCTCGAACTGCGCGCGGTCGATAATGGCGCCGGTCACGCTGTCGGGGTCCAACGGATGGCCAGGCTGATAGGCATCGGTGGCATCGAGTAGCAACGGGATAAACCGGTCGGCTATCGAGCGTTGAACCAGCAGCCGCGAACCCGCGCTGCACACTTGGCCCATGTTGGCGAAAATCGCGGCGGCGGCAGAACGTGCGGCCTGGCCGATGTCCGCACAGTCGGCCATGACGATATTCGCCGACTTGCCGCCCAGCTCCAGCCAGACACGCTTGAGGTTGGAGGCGGCCGCGTTCTTCGCGATATCTCGACCGACCGCCCCGGAACCGGTGAACGCGATGCAGTCGACATCGCCATGCAGGCTCAGCGCCCGGCCTGTCGCGCCGTCGCCACCCAACACATTGAATACGCCTGCAGGCAGCCCCGCCTCCAGGGCCAACCCGGCGATACGCAGCGCGCTGAGCGGGGTCTTTTCCGACGGTTTGAGCACCACGCTGTTACCCGCAGCCAATGCCGGGGCGAACTTCCAGGCGGCCATCAGCAGGGGGTAATTCCACGGCACTACCGCCGCTACCACGCCGAGCGGTTGACGGGTCACGGTGCCAAAAAAGCCCGGTTCAGTGGCGGGCACCTCGCCGTGCAGCTTGTCGATCAGTTCAGCAAACCAGCGCAGGCAATAAATCGTTCCTGGGAGGTCACCACCGGTGGTGTCGGCGATGGGCTTGCCGCTGTCCAGAGACTCAAGCAAGGCCAACTCGTCGCTATGGGTTTCCAGCAAGTTCGCCCATTTCAGCAGCACGGCTTTGCGATCACGCGCCGCCAGGGCCGACCAGACCCCGGCCTCAAAACTGCGCCTTGCCGCCGCTACGGCTTTGTCGACATCGGCGCTGGCACACAGCGCAACCTGCACCAGCGGCTCACCGTCAATCGGGCTGTAGGAGCCAAAGGTCGCCCCGTCATCGGCGTGCGCGTAGACCCCATCAATAAACGCCCGGCCTTCGAGGCGCAGGTCTTTGGCTTTCTGGAGCCAATAGGTTGTGTCTTTCAAAACTGGCACTGCAACACCTCATCTTGTTCTTGTCAGGCTGTGGCAATCCTAGGCCATACTGAAATTCCATTCAATAACAAACAAGCCTCTATTGAAATTAAATTCAATAAAAAGCCCGCTTTCGCGGGCTCGATCAACACCGTTGCAGCTACAGGTCCAACACCAGCGATGCGCCTCGTGCACGGGACACACAGATCATCAGGGTTTTTTGCGCGGCTTTTTCCTCATCACTCAAGTATTGGTCCAGATGCTGCGCTTCACCCTGCAGAATCTGCGTTTCACAGGTGCCGCACACACCCTCCCGACACAGGCATTCCACGGTCGCGGCCTTGGCGTTTTCAATGGCCTGCAAGATGCTCATGCCCTCCTCCACCCACAACTCGCGACCGGAGCGCGCCAGGGTTACGCTGAACGCACCGCTGTTTGCAGGCGTCGCCGCAGCAAACTGCTCCCAATGCACGCGGCTTTCCGCTACACCCAACTGCCGGGCGGTGTCGATGACCGCATCGATCAACGGCCGGGGGCCGCACACATACACGTGCGCAGCGTCGTCCAGCCCGGCGATCAACGCGTGGATGTCCAGCGTTTGGCCTTGGCTGTCGATGTACAGCCGCGTGCGTTCGGCGTGGGGACCGGCCATCAACTCAGGGTGAAATGCACCGTGTTCGGGGCTGCGGAACGCGTAGTGCAGTTGGTAATCCGCCCCGCTCGCACGCAATTCGGGGAGCTGCGCCAGGAACGGGGTGATGCCAATCCCGCCGGCGATCAACACATGCCGCGCCGCGCCTGGGTCAATGGCAAACAGGTTGTTGGGGCTGGAAAGGGTCAGCACCGTGCCGACCTCGACCTGGCGATGCATAAACGCCGAACCGCCCTTGGACGGGTCTTCAAGGCGCACGGCAATCTGGTAATGGCGGGTGTCCGCCGGGTCGCTCAGCAGCGAATAGGCATTGCTGTGCTGACGCCCGTCAGCCTCCTGCATTTGCACAATCACGTGGCTGCCGCCTGTAAACGCCGGCAGCGCCTGGCCGTCTTCACGGGCCAGGGTAAAACGCTTGATCAGCGGCGTCTGTTGCTCAACCCCGAGCACCTTCACCTTGAACCATTGGTATTTGTCAGCCATCACTCACCTCACTTGCAGGGTTACCGTTGCTCAGTCGCTGTGCTGGGTACGGGCGATGATGTTGTGAAAGTGCGCGATGCCATGCTCGCTCAGGCCGCTGCGGGCCTTGTCGGTCATGATCCGGCCCTGGCCGCGATAACCACGGGACTTCAGGCCGCGCTGCACGCTCTCCACCAGCCGCAGGTCTTCGGGGCGGAACACGTCGCGGTACCACTCGATCAGCGCTTGCTGCTCGGGGGTGATGTCTTTGTTCAGGAAGTACACGTCGTAATGCTGCAGGGTGGTGTTGGCGTCCACCGGGAACTCGTAGATCACCGTCATGAAGTTGCCGCCCGGTGGCATGTTGAACATGCTGCAGGGCCAGATCCAATAGCCGGAATACTTCGCCGCATCGCCCGTGTCATCGAACTGGAACGAGCGCTCGGAGGACTTCGCCCGGCCAAACTGCAACGACCAATTCTGGAACAGCGTGTGGGTGTATTGGCTGACATCCACCGAATCGGAGAACCCCGGATGCGCCGGCGCGCAGTGGTAGCACTCCTGGTAGTTGTCAACGATGGACTTCCAGTTTGCCGCCGTTTCACTCACAAACCGCGCCGCCAGGTGCAGGTCGTCAATCACCGGGCAGGCCTCGCGCATGCTGGTTTCCAGTCCCGGCAGTTGCGCTTCGACGGTACCGGCGGCGTTGTCCATATTGATGAAGATGAACCCCGCGTACTCCTCGACCCGCAGTTGCACCAGGCTGGAGTTGTCTTTGTCGAAGTCGGCGACGCTTTCGCAATTGCGCGCGTGGGCCAGTTCGCCGTCGAGCTTGAACGCCCAGGCGTGGTACGGGCAGGTGATGACATTTTTCGCCTTGCCGCTGCCGGTCAACAACTGATGGCCACGGTGTGGGCACACGTTATAGAAGGCCCGCAGCACTGCGTCGCGGCCGCGCACGACAATGATGCTTTCGCCGACAATTTCCCGGGTGATGTAGGCGTTGCTCTCGGCCACCTCGCTGCGATGACCGATACAGATCCAGCTCTTGGCGAAGATCGCCTCTTTCTCCTGCTCAAACACCTGTGGTTGCGTGTAATACGCAGCCGGCAGCGTGTGAGCGCGTTCGACATCGGCACAAAAATCGGCAGGCAATTTCAGGAAGGTGTTCACGATCGGCGGTCTCTTGGGTTATTATTGTTAACTGTTGGTTTACGATAAACCTTTGGTTAACAAAATAATCTCGGAAACCTGCGAGAAAAGCAATGGCTGGGATCCACGCACCTACTGAAAATTATTTCACTAGCGTTATTGAAATCTATTTCAGTAGGGATTATGTTCGCCTCAACTCGCAGCTATGCGCAGTGTCTTGCCCTATTACGTGTTGCTGACAATAAAAACAAAGCTCCGGATAACCGTTAACAAGCATCTGCCCAATCAAGCCTGGAGGAATGAACAATGCGCACCGTGCCCCGCTACCTGAGTGTGTTTACCTTGATGTTGTGTTCCGGCTCACTGCTTGCAGCGCCGGACAGCGCCTGCAAACAGATCAGAATGGGCGTTGCCAACTGGACGGATGTGATGGCCACCAGTGCCATCGCCAAGCAATTGCTGAGCAAAATGGGCTACGACGTGAAGCAAACCTTCGCCTCGGAAAGCATCATCCTCACCGGTCTCAAGGACAAGAAACTCGACGTGTTCCTTGGCTATTGGGACCCGTTGATGAACGCCGAAATCCAATCCCTGAAAGACAACCAGCAGATCACCGTCTCCGCCGCGCCCAACCTGACCCATGCAAACGCCACCCTGGCCGTACCGCAATATCTGTTTGACCAGGGCCTGAAAACGTTCGCCGACATCGCCCGCTTCAAGGATGCCCTGGGCGGCAAGATCTACGGTATCGAGGCCGGCTCGGCGACCAACCAGCAATTGCAGGCCTTGATCGACACCGATCAATTCGGTTTGAAGGGCTTTCGCATCGTTGAATCCAGCGAGGCCGGCATGCTTGCCGAGTTGCAACGCGCGGTGAACCGCAAGACCCCAATCGTGTTCTTCGGCTGGGCGCCGCACCCGATGAATGTGAACTTCGACATTCAATACCTCACCGGCAGCAACGACACCCTCGGCCCACAGGAAGGCGCGGCCCAGGTGTGGACCGTCACCACGCCGGCGTTCGGCCCGCGCTGCCCCAACGTCCAGCGCTTGCTGGATCAACTGACCTTCACCACCGCCAGCGAAAGCGCAATGATGGTGTCGATCCTGGCAGGGCAAAAGCCCCAGGACATGGCCCGCGAGTGGCTGAAAAACCACCCCGACGATCACCAGCGCTGGACGGCCGGTGTCACCACCTACAACGGCGAACCCTACACGCCCTGAGACCTCAATCGAACGCCCCGCTGCACCGCACTTCATTGTTGAGGAGATAGCCATGAGTTCGATTGCCGATTATCGCGTGTACCCCCTGATCAGCTCGCTGGAGACGGTTGAGTGCCTGGAAGACCGGGTGCAGGTCAAATGGGCGGACCAGCGCCTGAGCCCCTTTCACTACCTGTGGCTGCGGGACAACTGCCCGTGCTCGGAGTGCGTGTATGGCGTGACTCGAGAGCAAGTCTTCGAAATTGCCGACGTACCGGAAAACCTGCGCCCCACAGCGCCGAAATCGACCCCGAGGGCCTGCTGCTGATCAACTGGGAAGACGGCCACCGCAGCCGTTTTGAACCCGGCTGGCTGCGCGCCCACGCCTATGACGATGCGTCGCGCCAGGAACAGCTCGAGCGCCGTGGGCAAAAACACTATTGGCACCATGACCTCGACCTGCCGGTGTTCGACTACCAGGCCGTGATGGAGGAGCCCGAGATATTGCTGCAATGGTTGCTGGCCCTTCGCGACATCGGCCTGACCCAGGTACGTAACGTGCCCACCGACCCCGAGTCGCTGATTGCGCTGGCCAAACGTATTTCGTTTATCCGCGAAAGCAATTTTGGCGTGTTGTTCAACGTCAAGCCCAAGGCGGATGCCGACAGCAACGCCTACACCCCGTTCAACCTGCCCTTGCACACCGACCTGCCAACCCGTGAGTTACAGCCCGGGCTGCAATTTCTGCACTGCCTGATCAACCAGGCCAGCGGCGGCGACAGCTTGTTTGTCGATGGTTTCAGCGTGGCCAGGGCACTGCAGGAAGAAGACCCGGCAGCGTTCCGCCACCTGTGCGAAATCCCGGTGGAATTTCGCAACAAGGACCGCAACAGCGACTACCGCTGCCTGGCACCGATCATTGCGCTGGACGCACGCGGGGAAATAGCCGAAGTCCGTATGGCGAACTTTCTACGCGGCCCATTCACCACCGCACCACAGTTGATGCCCGCGCTCTACCATGCCTATCGACGCTTTATCGAACTGAGCCGCGAACCGCGCTTTCAGTTTCGCCGGCGCTTGAATGAAGGCGAGCTGTGGTGCTTCGACAACCGCCGCAGCCTGCACGCCCGCGATGCTTTCGACCCGACTTCAGGCGTGCGGCATCTGCAGGGCTGCTATGTGGATAGGGATGAGCTGTTGTCGCGTATTTTGGTGTTGGAGCGTCAGCGTTTGCAGCGATAGGCCCAGGACACGTCACGCACGCCATTCACGCAGCAACTGGATGAAGTGTTCAGCCGCTTCCGAGAGCTGACGATCCGTTGGGGTCGTCAGCCCGACAGGCGCGCGCAACAACGGACTGGCGAAAGGGAGCGCCCGCACGATACCCAGACGCAAGTCCAGATCAACAACACCCCGCTGTACAAACCAGACAGCGTCATGGTCATGCACATAGACACGGGAGAATGTCTCGCTCAACGATTCCAGTATCTGGAACCCGGCAGCGGCGCCATTGGAAAGCAAAAATTGTCCACACTGATGCGCACCAGCGTGCCTTGTGGAGAGGCCAGAAGCACATAGGGTAATAAATCGTCCAGCATCAAATGTTCACGCCGCGCCAAAGGGTGATCCGCACGTACCACCAGCAACAGATCCTCTTCGTAGAGGGCTTCAAATGCCACCCCAAGCATGTCCCTTCCGATCAAGCGACCCACGATCAAATCAATGTCGCGGGTACGCAATTTGCCCACCAGAAAATCGTAGACGCCCGACAGAACCTGAACGCGTACCTGGGGATGGCGCTCGCGCATCTGCGCAACCACCGGTGCAAGCATAAAACCGGCAGCTGTGGGCAACGCGCCCACCCGGAGTAACTGCGGCGTTTGAGTGGCTGTTTGAGTCGGATCCATCGCCTGGTTGAAGCTTGCGAGCGTCTGCGCCGCATGCTTGTGAAACGCTTCGCCTGCCTGGGTCAGACGCGTGCCTTTACGTCCGCGAATCAAGAGCTGCACATCCAGTTCAAGCTCCAACTCCTTGAGACTTTTGGACACGGCGGACAGCGTGATGTGCAGCAGCTTTGACGCCGTGACCAAGCTGCCAGAGCTGACCACAGCGGTGAATACACGCAGGTGACGGAGATTGATCGGAGTTTGGCTCACGCGTAATTTTCACCTTTCTTAGTCAACCCACAGGTTAATAAACAGCGGATTATTTATCAATTTAATCAACTAAAAGTTTGATCTAGCATGAACCTCGACACACAAAACCAATAAGTCGAGTACACGCCTCATGACCCACCCCACGCCACGACTTGGTGCCTCCAGCGCATCGTTGCCCAGCCTCAGCCCGGAGGCGCTCGCCGATGAATTGGCCCGTTTGGGTTACCAAGGGGTTGAATGGCGGGTCGCTGAAACCAGAGAGCTCGATCCGACGCATCCGTGGAACGCCCGCAGCAACAATCGCTGCACCATCGCACCAACTGCTGCAGCCATTACGCGAATTCAGCAGCATTGCCAGTCACTGGGGTTGGAGGTGTTCGGTCTCAGCCCCTACCTCGCCGTTGGCGACCTGGAGCAAACCTATCGCCTGATAGACCTGGCAGTCCTCGCCAATAACGCACGCCTGAGACTATGGGCACCCAGCTACGAGAATGAACGCTACCCCCAAGCCTATGCGCGGATGCGTCGGTTCCTCGATGAGGCTATCCCTCGTGCCCAAGCGCAGGGGGTTCAGCTGGCACTGGAGGTGCATCAGCGCACCATTTGCTCCAGCCCGGCGTTGGCAATGCGCGTTGCCGAGCACTATCCCCATGAATGGCTCGGCATCATTTATGACATGGGCAACCTCGCCATCGAAGGTCGCGAAGACGTGCAAATGTCACTGGACCTGATGGGCGCGCATCTGGCTCACGTCCAGGTCAAGAATGTCGCCTATAGCGCGTTGGGCCCGGGACAAGGCTGGAAGTGGGAGTGGTGCCCACCGGACGAAGGCGTACTGCCCCTGCAATCGATGCTGTCGACGCTACGCGCCAGTGGCTTCACTGACTGGGTGTCGATCGAGGACTTCTCTAGCGCTTATAGCGATCTGCAAAAACTTTCCCGCAACCGCGCCCTCGTTCGGCGCTACATGGGTCTCGACATAGAGCGAGACCTTTCTTGTACAAAAGAGGCTCAATACAAATGAATGCCACTCACTCCAACCGCCGGGTTGCGCTGGTTACCGGAGCGGCCGGCGAGTTAGGTCGCGCCATCTGCAAACGCTTGTGCAAGGACGGCCTGGACATCGTCGCCGTCGACCTGAATAGACAAGCAGCGCTCGCCCTGGTGCAAACCCTGGAGCTCGAGCCGGATCAACGCGCAATCGCGATTCAGGCTGATCTCGGCGATGAAGGCTCCATCGTTGCCATGGTGAATGAAGCCGGGAATGCCTTCGGACGTATCGATGTGGTGGTCAACAATGCCGCCGTCAATCACCGAGGTTCGATTTACGACTTCGACGCCGAACATTGGGATCACATGATGGCCGTCAACCTGCGGGGCCCCGCATTGTTATGCCAAAAGGTTGCCCCTTATTGGAAGGCACAGTCCTGTGGCAGGGTCATCAATATGGTGTCGCGGTGCTGGGTCGCCGGAGGCCCGCCCGCCTACGTCGCTTGCAAGGCTGGCTTGGTAGGTCTGACACGCTCCATGGCCAGAGAACTTGCGCCTCATAACGTAACGGTCAATGCAATCGCCCCAGGTCTGCTGCCCTCGGCCTTCACTCTGGACGGTCGCGACGCGGCCAGCTTCGAACTCATGGCTGAAACGTCGATCAGCGTGACCCCCCTAAAACGCCTGACCACGCCTGAAGACATCGCCAACACGACGTCCTTCCTGGCGTCCACCGATGCCGCCTTTATCACCGCAGAAGTCATCCATGTCTGCGGCGGTAGCCAATTGGCGCCCTTCGGAAATCGCTGACCGTATCACCTGTTCAACCATCACAATCACAATAAAAGGTTGCCTATGAACACGCATCAACCCGACAACCGGCGCATGGCCCGCAAAGCCGCATTGGGTAGTTTTCTCGGCAGCGTCGTCGAGTACTACGACTTTTTCATCTACGGCTCAGCCGCCGCACTTGTCTTCAATAAATTATTTTTCCCGTCAGACGATCCCATGGCCGGGACGCTGGCAGCATTGGCCACGTTCGGCGTCGGCTACATCGCCCGGCCTATAGGCGCATTGCTGTTCGGGCATTTGGGCGATCGCATAGGGCGCAAACAAGTGCTGATGATGACGCTTCTGCTCATGGGCCTGGCGACGTTTACCATCGGCCTGTTACCCACGCATGCCAGCATCGGTGCCTGGGCGCCGGCGTTGTTGGTTGTATGCCGACTTCTTCAAGGGCTTTCAGCCGGTGGAGAACAAGTTGGCGCGAGCCTGCTGACCATGGAACACGCTCCCGGGAAAAATAAGGCTTTCTACACCAGCTGGCTGATTAACGGCGCCTCGATGGGTTCGATCCTCGCCACTTCGGTGTTTATCCCTTTGTCGATGCTGTCCGAAGAGCAACTATTGTCGTGGGGTGGCGTATTCCCTTCCTGCTCAGCGCGGTGATGGTCGCGATCACCTGGATCATTCGCAGGGGCGTCGATGAAAGCCCAGAGTTCCTGGCCAAGAAGCAAGCAGCAACGCACATTCCCGTCGTCGAGATGTTCAGCAAAGAGTGGCGCGCCTTTATCGCGGTATTCTGCTGCGCGTTGATTTGCTCGGTTTCGTCACTCGTAATTATCTTTGGATTGTCCTGGGCCACTAACAATCAACAGGTTGACCGCGCATCCATGCTGTCGGCGATAGCCGCCAGCCAGGTCGTTGCACTGATTTGCCAGCCGCTGTTTGGCCTGCTCGCGGATAAAATTGGTAAACAGCGCATCTTCGCGACCGGCGCGCTGGCCTGTTGCGCAGGGGTATTCCTGTTCTTGTGGTCGATTACCACCGGCCAGATATGGCTGATCGTGCTCAGTACCGTGTTGCTCAAAGGCGTCGTCTACAGCGCGCCCAATGCCTTGTGGCCTTCCTTCTATGCAGAAATGTTCAGCATTCGAGTGCGCTACACAGGCGTGGGGTTGGCCACGCAACTGAGCTTTATGGTTGCCGGTTTTTCCCCCAGCGTCTGCTACCTATTGCTGGGCGACGGTACCGCATGGATGCCCGTCGGCTACTTTGTCGGTGGGTTGGCGTTGGTGGCAGCCATCGCCGCGCTGGTGTCACGGCCTGCAACCGAGAAACACATCGATACCTCAGCACACATCACCCAGCAGGCATGATGGTTCATCCACAGTGTTTTTGAACTAGGCGCTTTGATCCATCGCGGCAGGCACGGCAATACATTCCCCTAAAAATCTATTTCAGGATCGCGACTGATCCTGTAGTTTTCAAACCGTGCCCGCCGTTAACCCAGAGTGCCCCGTCATGCCCCGCGTCTCCCGCAAACAAGCCGAACTCAACCGCGAAATCATCGTCGAGGCCGCCACCCATTTGTTTCGTGAGCGCGGCCTGCATGGCATCAGCCTGTCCGACGTCATGGCGGCTGCCGGCCTGACTCACGGCGGGTTCTACGGCCACTTCGCGTCCAAGGAAGCGCTGGCGACCGAGGCTTGCCAGCAGGCATTCGAGCACGCGAACCAGGGCTGGCAGGAGAAAATCAGCCGCAGCGACGATCAACCCGCCGCCCGCCAGGCCGTGTTGGGCCCCTACTTGTCCGCCGCGCATCGTGACAACCCCGGTGATGGTTGCCCGGTGTCGGCCTTTGCCCCGGACATGTGCCACGAACCCGCCGATACGGCGCTGCAACAGGCCTTTATTGATGGCGTCGAGGCGTCGCTGGCGGTGTTTGCCCAGCTTCAGGATGACGACCGCCAGGCCATGCTGGCCAAGTACGCGATGATGGTCGGCGCCGTTACCCTTGCACGTGCGACAAGAGGCAATGCCTTGTCAGACGAATTCCTAGAAGCGGTACGAAATACCCTGGTCCCCGTTGACAGCCCCGCGCCTGTCCCAGCATGATCAGGCCATGAACCTTATTCAGATGCACCTCACCCGTACCACCACCACGACCGCTTCCGGCGGGTCGCGCGGTGGCTGTGGGTGCTTGAGCTAAACACCTGACAGATTCAACCCAAGGCCCCGCCAGCAATGGACGGGGCCTTTTTTATTGCTCCGCCACCTGGCAATCACAAGGAGCAACACCATGGCTGACGCCCTGCTGATCATCGACATGCAAGCTGGCCTGTTCGATGGCCCGGAAAAGCCCTACGCGCGCGAGCGTTTGTTGGACACTATCAATCAGCTTATTCAGCGCGCTCGCAGCGCCAACGCCCCGATCTTCGTCGCCCGCCATACCGGCCCGGCAGGCTCGCCAATTGCGCAAGGCAGCCCTTTATGGCAGCTGTGGCCTGCGTTGGATGTGGACGAATCCCGCGATCACCTGTTCAACAAGACCCGCCCGAGTTGCTTCCTGGGCACCGACCTTGAGCAGCAACTGAACGCCGCACAGGTCAATGAATTGGTCATCGTGGGGATGAAAACCAATTCTGCATCGACACCACTTGCCGGGTAGCCGTGGAACGGGGGTTTTCGGTGGTGCTGCCAGAAGACGGCCATACCTGCATGGATACCCCGGCATTGCCGGCCAAGGCGATCATTGAGCACCATAACGCGACGTTGGCGGGCGCATTTGTGAAGCGGGTTCGCGCCGAACAGGTCGATTTCCTGTGATCTCGACGCACAAATTTCATGCTTGAAGCAGACGATCCGTATGACAAATCGCGCATACTGATCGTCTCAAACCCCTCAGGAAGAGCCTTCCGATGTCCACCACTGTTCTGGTCCTGGTTGAAACCATCAACGAATACCTGCAAATCATCGAGAGCAATGACTTTCACGTGATTCTGGCGCCGACGCCTGCCGAACGTGCCCAGGCCATCAAGGCCCACGGCGGGCAGATCAAGGCGGTGCTGACCCGTGGCCCGCTGGGTTTGTACGCTGAGGAAATCGCTGCGCTGCCGTTACTGGAGATCATCTGTGTGATCGGCGCGGGCTATGAACATGTGGATCTGCAGGCCGCCAGCAACCGTGGGATCGTGGTCACCAATGGTGCGGGGGTCAACGCGCCGTCGGTGGCCGATCACGCCATGGCCTTGTTGCTGTCGTTGGTGCGCGGCATTCCACAAACCGACGCCGCCGTGCGCCGCAGCGAGTGGCCGAAAGTCATGCGCCCGTCCCTGGGCGGCAAGCAATTGGGCATCCTTGGCCTTGGTGCCGTGGGTCTGGAGATTGCCAAGCGCGCCGCCCTGGGGTTTGGCATGGAGGTGAGTTATCACAACCGCCAGCCGCGCGATGATGTGGACTACACCTACTGCGCCACGGCTGTGGAGTTGGCGCGCAACTCGGATTTCCTGATCCTGGCTACGCCCGGCGGCGCCAGCACCCGCCACCTGATCGACCGCCACGCCCTTGATGCACTGGGGCCCAATGGCTTCTTGGTCAACATCGGTCGTGGCAGCGTGGTGGTGACCGACGACCTGGTAGCCGCCCTTGAACAGCGCCGTATCGGCGGCGCGGCACTGGACGTATTCGACGATGAACCCAAGGTTCCCGACGCGCTCAAGCGCTTGAGCAACACGGTGCTGACCTCCCACGTGGCAGGCCTGTCACCGGAAGCCGCCCACGACACCGTGCAACGTGTGGCCGACAACCTGGTGGAGTATTTTGCCGGTCGCCCAGTACTCACACCGGTTGCCCTGCCCCCGCCCGCAAAATGACCGATCAGGCACGCTGATCATCATCCAACACGCTAACCTATTAAGCCGCCCCGACCTTGTCGCTGGGCGGTTGTGCGCATTAGATTAGGAAATAGTCCAAGGCCTTTAAAATAAGCAGAAGGGATAAGCATGGCGCTGAATGACCAATCGACCCAGATTCGCCCAGGTGAAGAACTTGATGCCAGCCTGATCGATCCCTACCTCAAGGCCCATATCCCGGGCCTGAGCGGCACGCCCACCATCAGCCAGTTCCCCGGCGGCGCGTCGAACCTGACCTACCTGCTGGAATACCCCGGCCAAGAGTTCGTCCTGCGCCGCCCACCGTTTGGGCACAAGGCCAAGTCCGCCCATGACATGGGCCGCGAATACCGCATTCTCAACAAGCTTAAAGACGGCTTCCCGTACTGCCCCAAGGCGTACGTGCACTGCACCGACGAGTCGGTGATCGGCGCCGAGTTCTATGTGATGGAGCGCGTCAACGGCATCATCCTGCGCTCTGACCTGCCAGCCGAACTGGGGCTGAACGCTGCCAAGACCGAAGCGCTGTGCAGGAGTTTTATCGACAAGTTCGTCGAGCTGCACCAAGTGGACTACACCGCGTGCGGCCTGGCGGATCTGGGCAAGCCTGAAGGTTATGTGGAGCGCCAGATCCGTGGCTGGAGCGACCGCTACGAAAAAGCCCTGACCCCCGACGCCCCAAGCTGGGAAACGGTACGCGCCTGGCTCAACGACAAGATGCCCGCCGACCACCCAACGTCGAGCATCGTGCACAACGACTACCGCTTCGATAACGTGATCCTCGACCCCCACAACCCGATGCAGATCATCGGCGTGCTGGACTGGGAGCTGACCACCCTCGGCGACCCGTTGATGGACCTGGGCAACACCCTCGCCTATTGGATCGAAGCAGCGGACCCAGCACCGGTGCAACTGATGCGTCGCCAGCCGAGCAACGCCCCTGGCATGCTCACTCGCCGTCAGTTCGTCGACTACTACGCCGAGCGCTCAGGCATCCAGATCGACAACTTCGACTTCTACTACACCTACGGCCTGTTCCGCCTGGCCGGCATCGTGCAGCAGATCTACTACCGTTTCTTCCATGGCCAGACCCAGGACAAACGCTTTGCGCAGTTCATCCACATGAACAAGCTGCTGGAGCAGATGAGCCTGCAAGTCATCGGCAAGTCCGCGCTCTGATCGACAACAACAAGGAACCCTCATGTCCAAGACCAACCTGTTCGACCTCGACGGCAAGATTGCCTTTGTTTCAGGTGCCAGCCGTGGCATCGGCGAAGCCATCGCCAAGTTGCTGGCTCAGCAAGGCGCCCATGTAATCGTCTCCAGCCGCAAGCTTGAGGGTTGCCAGCACGTGGCCGATGCGATCATCGCCGACGGCGGCAAGGCCACGGCCGTTGCCTGCCACATCGGTGAAATGGAGCAGATCACCCAAGTGTTCGCCGGGATTCGCGAGCAGTTCGGTCGCCTGGATATCCTGGTCAACAATGCCGCCACCAACCCACAGTTCTGCAACGTGCTGGACACCGACCTCGGGGCGTTCCAGAAGACCGTTGACGTGAACATTCGTGGCTACTTCTTCATGTCGGTGGAAGCCGGCAAGCTGATGCGCGAAAACGGTGGTGGCAGCATCATCAACGTGGCGTCGATCAACGGCATTTCTCCTGGTGTGTTCCAGGGCATCTACTCGGTGACCAAGGCCGCCGTGATCAACATGACCAAGGTGTTCGCCAAGGAGTGCGCTGCCTTTGGTATTCGTTGCAACGCCCTGCTGCCAGGCCTGACCGACACCAAGTTCGCCTCGGCGCTGGTGAAAAACGATTCGATCCTGAAAATGGCCCTGGCGCAGATCCCGCTCAAGCGCGTCGCCGCCCCGAGCGAAATGGCCGGCGCGGTGCTCTACCTGGCCAGCGATGCGTCAAGCTACACCACGGGCATCTCGCTGAATGTGGACGGCGGTTTCCTGTCCTGATCAGGCATTCGGCGGTTGCTGCCGAAAACTGACCGCCAGGCGGTTCCAGCCACTGATGCTGGACACCGCCATGGTCAGGTCCACCAGTTCCTGCTCGCTGAACTCCACGCGCACCGCCGTGAAGAGCTCATCTGAAATGCTTGAAGTCGGCAACGTCGCCACCGACTCGCTCCACGCCAAAGCAGCCTTCTCCCTGGCACTGAAAAAGGGCGAATCGCGCCATACACACAACGCAAATAACCGTCGCTCGGTCTCACCCGCTGCCGCGCAGCCATCGAATGCATGTCGGTGCAAAACCCACAGTGGTTGAGTTGGGAGACGCGAATCTTCACCAGTTCCAACAGCGGCTTTTCGATAGACAGCTCAAACAGCGTCGCCTCCAGCATCAACATGCCCTTGAGCGCTAGCGGCGAAGCGGTGTAGTAATCCAGACGGGGTTCCATGGGCAACTCTCGGGCGACAAAGGCAATCACTCCCTAGCCTAGAACCCGCAGGGCATAAGCCCTATAGCCAATTCGCCGGTTTATGCGCAGACCATTTTGAGCGCACCGCGCGAGCGAGTAGTCTTGGCGCAGATCCAAGCATTGGGAATACACATGGAACTGCACGTTGTGATCAACGGCCGCAAGGACCTGGCCGAACAGTTGTATCAGCAACTGCGTGAAGCCATCAGCAGCGGGCGGCTGGCCGCCGGCGCGCAACTGCCACCCAGCCGTTTGCTGGCGGAGCAACTGGGCGTGTCGCGCAAGACGGTGTCCGACACCTACGCCACCCTCACCTATGAAGGCTTGTTGGTGGGCAAGACCGGCCGGGGCACCTTCGTCAACGCCCGCACAGCGCAGTCCGAACGCCTGCAAACCGCCACCGACCTGGCCTGCGCCGCCAACCTGGCACAGTGGGCGTCGCTGCCCTCACCGATGCGCCATCCCACCCGCGACAGCACCCTGCGCTACGAATTTATCGGCGGCGCCACCAGCCGCAACCAATTCCCTGCGGATGAATGGCGGCGCTGCACCCAGGACGCGTTGCGGCGCATCGCTCAGGACAGCGGTTTCTACAGCCAGCCCGAAGGGTTGCCGACGCTGCGCAGTGCCATCGCCGGGCATATCGCTTTCTCACGCGGGGTCAAATGCCGAGACAGCGACATCGTGGTCACCAACGGCGCGCAGCAAGCCCTGGACCTGATCGCCCGCGTGGTGCTGGAACCGGGCAGCATTGTGGCCATGGAAGACCCCGGCTACAGCCCCGCACGCCAATTGTTCGTGGCGATGGGCGCGCGGGTCGCCAGCGTACCGGTGGATGAACACGGCATTCAGGTCGACCAGATCCCCGAGGGCACGCGGTTGATCTACGTGACGCCGTCGCACCAGTTCCCGCTGGGCATGCCGATGAGCCTGCCACGCCGTGAAGCCCTGTTGGCCCGCGCGTTCGAACTGGGGGCGATCGTCATTGAAGACGACTACGACAGTGAATTCCGCTACGAAGGCCGCCCCACCGATTCCCTGCAAAGCATGGACACTCGCGGCGTGGTGACCTACGTCGGCACCTTCTCCAAAACCCTGCTACCCGAGCTGCGCCTGGGCTACGCGGTGCTGCCACCGGCGATCCATGGCGCGGTGCTCAAGGCCAAGCAACTCACCGACCAGCACAGCTCCACCCTGCCGCAATGGGCACTGGCCAAGTTCATCAGCGAGGGCTACCTGCTCAAGCACATCCGCCGCTGTCACACGGTGTACGCCGGACGCCGCGAGCGCATCCTGCAGCGGCTGGCCGGCGACCTGTCGCCGTGGTTCGAAGCGGTGCCCACCGTGGCCGGGTTCCACATGGCTGCGCTGTGCAAGGTGGCGGTGAATATCCCGTTGCTGATGGAGCTGGCGCGCCAGGTGGAGGTGGGTTTGTACCCGCTGAATGTGTTCTTCCATGACGCGCCGGTCCGGCCAGGCTTGATCATCGGCTTCGGTGCGATCGAAACCCTGGACATCGACCCGGCCCTCGACAAAGTGCGCGACATTCTCCAGCAGATTGGCTAGGCGGTTTTCCGGCGGATTGGTCATTGGTCACCTGCCGCCTCGGGCGTAGGGTAATGAGGTCTCGAACTACTCGGAAACTACGCCATGAAACGTTTGCTCGCCGCCTCCCTGATGCTCGCCTCCCTCAGCGCCTTTGCCCACGAACCTGTCTACAACCAGGAATCGATCAAGGTGCTGCAAGAACATGCGCTGACCAATGTACCCGGCAAGAAAACCATCATGCTGACCGTGGACTACGCACCCGGTCAGGCCACTGTTCCCCATAGCCACACGGGGACTGCCGTGGCGTATGTGCTGGAAGGTTCGATCACCTCGCGGGTGAATGATGAGCAGGCCAAAACCTACAAAGTCGGCGAGACCTTCTACGAACCCGCAGGGTCGCGACACTTCGAATCGAGCAATGCCAGCCAGACAAAACCGGCCAAATTGCTGGTGGTGATGGTGCTGGATGACAAGGCCGAGGTGCTCACACCCCTGCCAAAGTAACCCGCTACACAGCGGGACAAATGTGGGAGCTGGCTTGCCTGCGATAGCGCTGGGTCAGCTGAAATATCTAGCGCAACTGTAGTGAGCGGGCTTGCCCCGCGCTGGGCTGCGAAGCGGCCCTGATCAAGCCTCAGATACAGCGAGGTGCCATGGTTTGGGCGGCTTCCCCACCCAGCGCGGGGCAAGCCCGCTCACTACAGAATGGTGTAGATGCTCAAACCAGCTCCCACAATTTCAAACGTATTCATTCGGGACGTTTGAACTGGCTGCGTAGACGCTCAATCTGCGGCCGGCAAACACACCCTTCCAGGTGATCATTGACCATCCCCATCGCCTGCATCAACGCGTACATCGTGGTCGGGCCCACGTACGTCCAGCCGCGTTTCTTCAAGGCTTTCGACAACCGCATCGACGCCGGCGACGTGGGATTGCCCGTCCAATAAGCCATGTCCACCATCGCCGGGCGTTCTTCGTCGGCTGGCTCAAACGCCCACAACCAGCGCGCCAGCGAGCCGGTTTCGTCCACCAACTCACACGCTCTGCGCGCATTGTTGATAGCGGAGACGATTTTCGCCCGATTGCGCACGATGCCGGGGTCTTGCATCAACCGCTCGATATCCACCTCGCCGTACTGCGCGACCCGCCGAAAATCAAAGCCCTCGAACGCCACCCGGAACTGCTCGCGCTTGCGCAGGATGGTGATCCACGCCATGCCCGCCTGAAAGCCTTCCAGGCAGATCTTCTCGTACAGCTGGATGTCATCCGCCACCGGCACGCCCCATTCATGGTCGTGGTAACGCGGGTACTCCGGCGCGGCGGTACGCCAGGTGCAGTGTGTGAGCCCTGATGCGTCGCTGGTCAGCCCTGGTTTGTCCATCCTTCACCTCATATGCCGAGCGGCGGATGATAAGCCAAATATTTTCAAGCCCCCAACCGCTCAAGCTCCGCCCTTGCCGACCAACTGGTCAGACCGGGACCGGTCAACCCTTGAATTTTTACTTGTGATTTCAAAAAAACCCGGCGTAGACTGGCCCCGCACTGGACTTACCGGTATGACCACAACAATTAAGCCCTGGAACCACCAGGGCACCGAATAGAGATCCCTCCCATGCTCAGATGGTGCTCGCGTTCGATTTTCCTGCAAGTCGTGATTGGTCTGATGCTCGGCATCATCTGCGGCCTGGCCCTTCCCGAATTCTCCTCGCAACTCAAACCCCTGGGTGACGGCTTCATCAAGCTGATCAAAATGCTGATTGGCCTGATCGTATTCTGCGTGGTGGTCAGCGGTATCTCTGGCGCCGGCGACCTGAAAAAGGTCGGGCGCATCGGGCTCAAGTCGGTGATCTACTTTGAAGTACTCACCACCGTCGCCCTGGTGATCGGCCTGATCATGGCCTTCAGCACGGGTATCGGCCAAGGCGCCAACATCCACCTGGAACAACTGTCGTCCGCCGGCCTCAATGAATTGGCCGACAAGGGCCAGCACATCCGCGGCACGAGCCAGTTCCTGATGGACCTGATCCCCAATTCGGTGATCGGCGCGTTTGCCGACAACAACGTGCTGCAAGTGTTGCTGTTTTCGGTACTGTTCGGCAGCGCGCTGAACCTGGTCGGCGAAGCAGCGTCCGGGATCTCGCGACTGATCAACGAGCTGAGCCATGTGATCTTCCGCATCATGGGCATGATCGTGCGCTTGGCGCCTATCGGCGTGTTTGGTGCAATCGCCTTCACCACCAGCACCTACGGCCTGGATTCGTTGCAACACCTGGGCAGCCTGGTGGGCTTGTTCTACCTGACCTGCTTTGCGTTTGTCGGGATCATCCTTGGCCTGGTGATGCGCCTGTCCGGCCTGCGCATGTTGCCGCTGCTCAAGTACCTGCGTGAAGAACTGCTGATCGTGATGGGCACTGCCTCCTCCGACGCCGTGCTGCCACAGATCATGCGTAAACTCGAACACCTGGGCATCGGCAGCTCCACCGTGGGCCTGGTGATTCCGACGGGGTATTCGTTCAACCTCGACGGTTTTTCCATCTACCTGACCCTCGCCATTGTGTTTATCGCCAACGCCACCGGCACTCCGCTGTCGATGACCGACTTGCTGACCATCCTGCTGGTCTCGCTGATTACCTCCAAGGGCGCCCACGGGATTCCGGGGTCGGCACTGGTGATCCTGGCGGCGACACTCACTGCGATCCCGGCGATTCCGGTGGTAGGTCTGGTGCTGGTGCTGGCGGTGGATTGGTTCATGGGCATCGGTCGTGCGCTGACTAACCTGATCGGCAACTGCGTGGCCACTGTGGCGATTGCACGTTGGGAAAAAGACATTGATATCCAGCGCGCCAACAAGGTGCTGGACGGTCAGCAAGGCTATGCCTTCCAGGCCAAGAAGCCGGTGTTGCCGGCGCATCAGGAGTTCTGATGCGTTCCTGAGCACAACACTTATCAATGTGGGAGCTGGCTTGCCTGCGATAGCGGTGGATCAGCAATGAAGATGTTGGCTGACAGTCCGCCATCGCAGGCAAGCCAGCTCCCACAGGGAATTGTCGCTGGATTAACTATTGTGTTTGCAACTTACAAGGAGGCGTAGACGTGATCAGCACCTCAACCGTCGTCAATTCAGTGGTAGAAAAACTACGCGCCGCCTTGGCGCGTGGCCAATGGCGCCGAGGCGAAATGCTCCCCGGCCAACGTGAACTGGCCGAACAAATGGGCATCAGCCGCCCGAGCCTGCGCGAAGCGGTCATCGTGCTGGAAACCCTCGGCCTGGTACGTTCGATGCCCGGCAAAGGTGTAGTCGTGCTGGAAACCAGCATCAGCGAACCACAATCCGCCGATGCCGTTGCCGACGCCAGCCTGGAAGACATCCTACAACTGCGCTACACCCTCGAACCGTTCATTGTCGGCCTGGTGGCGCAGTCCATCAGCAGCAAGGAAGTCGGCCAACTGCGCCTGACCCTGATGGACATGCGCGAAGCCCTCGATGCTGAAGATGCCGAAGCCGGCATGAACGCCTACATCGACTTCCACGAAGAACTCTTTGCCCTGACGTCCAACCCGATCTTCCAGAACGTGGTGCAACAAACCAGCAACGCCCTCAAGCAGAGCGCCCAGGTGCTGCGCAATTCGCCGGAACACCTGGCCGAACGTCTGCAGGAAAACGAGGCCGTGGTGCGCGCCATCCGCAACAAAAACAGCGCCCTGGCCAGCGCCGAAATGCGTCGGCACATCCTCCAGGAAGGCCTGCGCATGGGCATTCGCTTGAACATCCCGGATGACCATCTGGGCAGCTGATTTATCGGAGACCGGCCATGACTGCTTACGCGTTGCAACGCGACCCTATCTTCCCTGCCCTGCGCTTGATCGCCGGTAAAAAAGCCGTCGGTGGATGACATCTACCCGCGCCTGTTCGACGCCATTCTGGAACAACGCATTGCCCCCGCCAGTCGTTTTACCGAAGAGAGCCTGGGCGATACCTTTGGTGTGAGCCGCAGCGTGATCCGCCGGGTGCTGGCCAAACTGTCCCACCAACAGGTGGTCATCCTGCGCCCCAATCAACGCGCCCAGGTCGCAGCGCCGGATGCGCAGCAAACCCGGCAGATCCTCGAAGCCCGACGCCTGACTGAAATCACGGTGGTGCAACTCGCCTGCGTGCATGCCACGCCCACTCAGGTGCGCCAGCTACGCGAGTTGATTGCCCGCGAACGTGAATGCATCGAAAAGGATCAACGTGGACCCGCGATTCGCCTTTCCGGGGAGTTCCATCTGCAATTGGCAGCCATGGCGCGGAACGCACCGTTGGCGCAATTTCTCAACAGCCTGGTGCCGCTGACCTCTCTAGCCATCGCCCAATTCGAGGCAAAAGCCTGCACCTACTGCGCGTGGCAGGAGCACGGGGCGATTATCGATGCGGTGGAGCAGCGGGATGCCACGATGGCCGTCGCGCTGATGACTCAACACCTGGATCACTTGGAATCCAAGCTGCTGAAACTCAACTGATCGCGGCACCCGGTTGTCACCTGCGGGGGAATAATTGATAATCGCTCTCATTCCCGCACAGACAGTTGCACTATGCCGCCAGCCACCGCCCTCGCCCGCCCCGACGCCTCAGCCCTGCGCGAACAGATTCTGAGGCAGTTGTTCGGCGATCATCACGGCTGGTTGCTCGACCGTCTGCGCGCTCGCCTCGGTTGCCGTCACGATGCTGCCGACATGGCCGCCGAAACCTTCGTTCAGGTCGTTGCACTGCCCGCGCCGCAGACCATCCGCGAACCCCGTGCCCTGCTGACCACCATCGCCAAACGGCTGATCTACGACACCTGGCGTCGCCGCGACCTGGAACGGGCCTACCTGCAAGTGCTGGCCGCCCAGCCCGAAGCGGTCGAACCTTCCCTCGAAGAACGCGCACTGACCATGGAAAGCCTGATGGCCGTGGACGCCCTGCTCGACGGGCTTTCGCCACGGGCCCGTACTGCGTTCCTGTGCAGCCAGCTGGATGGCATGAAGTACGCCGACATCGGCGCCATGCTCGGTGTATCAACCATTCGCGTGCGCCAATACGTCGCCAAGGGGCTGCGCCTGTGCTGCCGTGAGTTGCTTGAACCATGAGTTCGCGTGCCGCTATCGAACAAGCCATTGAGTGGAGCGCCTGCCTGCGGGATGAGTCGTTGCTGCCCAGCGAGCGCCATGCGTTCGAGCGCTGGCTCGACGCCGACCCATTGAATGCCCAGGCCTGGAATGCCGTGCAAGGCCAAGTGCAACGCGTATTGATGCCGGCTGGCGAAACCCATGCCCGACGCGTGCTGCAAGCCCCGCGCCCGAGCCGTCGCCATCTGCTGCGTGGCGCCTTGGCCATTGCCGGGATGAGCGTAGTCACTCAGGTACTGCGCCAGCCGGGCATGCCATTGGCAGAGTTGAGCGCCGACCTGCGCACCGGCACTGGGGAGCGCCTGAACACCCGATTGGCCGATGGCAGCCGCCTGGTACTCGATGCCCAAAGCGCCGTGGATATCGAAATGGGCACGGATGTGCGTCGACTGTCACTGCGCACCGGCAGGATCATCCTCGACGTCATCCACGACCCACGCCCCTTCAATATCCTCACCACTTTTGGCAGCGTCCAGGCCAATGGCACTCGGCTGATGGTGGCGGCCTATGAATCATTCACCCACGTGTGGGCCTTGGGTCCAGGCGTGCGCATCAGCACCCGCAGCAACGCGCAGCTGGCATTGCAACCGGACCAGGGCGCACGCTTCAACGACCGCATCGAACGGCTGGCCGCCAACCGCAGCGGCGAAAGCACTTGGCAGGACGGCTGGCTCAACGTGCAGGACTGGTCGCTGGGCGACGTGATCAGCGCATTGCAGCCATACCGCCGAGGCATCTTGCGCGTCAGCCCGAACGCCGCCCGTCTGCGGGTCTCCGGCGTGTTCTCCCTCGACCACAGCGACCGCGCCCTGGCAGCACTGGCGCAAACCATGCCGCTGCGCATCCAGCGCTACAGCGATTGGTGGATCAGCGTCGACCTCGCCTGAATTATTTTTGCGCGCGCCTATATCGCTTTTTTCACTCTCGTTGGACATACCCCATGAACCGCCCACGAATGCGGACCGCCAATGGAGCCCTCGTTATGTCCCGCTGCACCCGTACCCTTTTCCCGCTAGCATTGCTGATGGCGCCCATGGCCCACGCTGCGACGTTCGACCTGCCGCCCGCCGGCCTCGCGACCACCCTGGGCCGCATTGCCCAGCAAAGCGCGCGGGAAATCGTCTATGAGCCGAGCCTGGTTTCCGGCCTTCAAGCCCCCGCCGTGCGCGGTGACATGAGCACCGAGCAGGCATTGAGCCGTGCGCTGACGGGCTCCGGCCTGGGCCTGGACACCACAGAAGGCGGCGTGTTGACGCTCAAGCCACTGCCCTCCGGCACAGTCAACCTGGACGAAACCAGCATCAACGCCCGCGCGGGCAACGCAGAGGAAATCGGCGACACCAGCTACGTGGTCAAGCGCAGCCGTGGCGGGACCAAGACCGACACCCCGTTGGTTGAGGTCCCACAATCGATCTCCGTCGTCTCGCGCAAGCAGATGGATGACCAGGCGGTACAGGATGTGAGCCAGGCGGTGCGCTACACACCAGGCATCTACGGCGAATACACCGGCAGCAACAACAGCCGCGAACAGTTCCGCGTACGGGGCTTCTCACCGTATGTGTTCCAGGACGGCCTGATGCTGCCCTACGGTGAAAGTGGCCAGGGCAGCATGTCCGAGCCCTACGGCCTGCAAAGTGTCGAAGTGCTGCGGGGCCCAAGCTCCATGCTGTACGGCCAGAGCCGCCCGGGCGGCCTGATCAACCTCACCAGCAAATTGCCCACGGCCACGCCGATCCACCAGATCCAGGTACAAGGCGGCAGTCACGACCTCAAGCAACTGGGCTTCGACTTCGGCGGCCCGCTGGACGACCAGGGCGAATGGAGTTACCGCCTGACCGGCCTGGTCAAGGACAGCGGCACCCAGGTTGATCACGTCGACAACAACCGCAACTTCATCGCCCCGGCGCTGACCTGGCGCCCCAACGATGACACCACCCTGACCCTGCTGGCCCAATACCAGCGCGACTGGGGTGGTACCACCGAGCAGTACTACCCGCAAAAGGTTCGCAACAAGGCTCGCCCTGGGGTCACATCGGCAGTGATACATTGCTCGGCGATCCGAACTACGACCAGTTGCGCCGCGAAAGCTACCAACTCGGCTACCTGTTCGAGCATCACCTGAACGACACCTGGACCCTGCGTCAGAACCTGCGCTGGAGCAAGGTCAACATCCAGAACCGCTCGGCGTTCAACAACGGCTATGCCAGCGCCACCAGTCCAATGTTGCTGCGCCTGGCGTCGGACATCAAACGCAACATCCAGATCTTCAACGTCGACAACCAGGCCCAAGCCCGTTTCAATACCGGCGCGCTGGAACACACTTTATTGATGGGCGTGGATTTTCGTCGCAACGCGCTGGACAACGATGTGGTCAACGGCACGTTCACCTCGATCAACCCCTACAGCCCGACCTACAACAGCAGCGTAAGCAACCAGTACGTCGGCCGCGACATGTACCAGACCCAGAAGCAAACCGGCATCTACTTGCAGGACCAGATCAAGCTCGACCGCTGGATCCTGACCTTGGGCGGCCGTTACGACTGGGCCAAAGCCACCAGCGACTTCCGCCCGGACCGCGCTACGCCACGTGATCGAGTGATCAAGCAAAACGACGAAAAAAGGTACCTGGCGGGCGGGCCTCGGCTACCTGTTCGACAACGGCGTGATGCCCTACGTCAGCTACTCCCAATCCTTCGACCCGACGCTCAACACCAGCGTCAGCTCGACCACACCGATCTTCAAACCCACCGAAGGCGAGCAATACGAAGCCGGCGTGAAATACCAGCCGCCAGGCCAGGACAGCTTCATCACCGCCTCGGTCTACACCCTGACCCAGAAAAACCTCACCACCGTCGACCCCGTCGACATCCGCAACACAGTGCAAATCGGCGAAGCGCGCAGCCGTGGGTTTGAGCTGGAAGGCAAGGCCGTGTTGAGCCACAACCTCTCGTTGCTCGCGTCGTACACCTACACCGACAGCGAAATCACCCAGAGCGGCTATGTAACCTCGGCGTATACCGATAAAGGTTACGAGTTGCCGTTTACACCGCGTCACCAAGCTTCGGCGTGGTTGGATTACACCCTGGACGATGGCCCACTCGCGGGCCTCGGCCTGGGCGCGGGCGCACGGTACACCGGTGTGTTGTGGGGCAGCTCTGCGGTATCGACCACGGCGGCGCGCAGCCGTATCGAAAGCGGCAATGTGACGGTGTTCGATGCGGCGGTGCATTACGACTTGGGCAAGCTGTCGAGCGAGTTGCAGGGCACGCGGGTGGCCGTTAATGCCAGCAACCTGTTTGACAAGGATTACGTCACGGCCTGCACCAACAACACCGCGTGTTACTACGGCCCACGCCGCAATGTGACCGCTACCCTGACCTACGACTGGTAACCCCCCTCCAGACATAGAAGAACCCATGTGGGAGCTGGCTTGCCTGCTCCCACACTGATCGGATTCCAGTTAAACAAAAAGTAGCGGTATCGACGTCAAACAGCGGGTACCTGTTACTTCTGACAGTAGGCCGGCGCTTCTTTTTAACCGTATGGTCAGACCCACCTCTTAATAAATTCCAAGGGTGGCTGAGATGAAACGGCTGATGATCGGTTTGCTATGTTTGCTGTTCATGATTGTGGCTTCTTGCGCGACCCTTGGTCCAATTCCCAAGGAAACTGAGAACACAGATCCAACGCTTCTGAATGATGAGATTATTCAGATGAATGAAAATTCAACATTCGCCGCAACACGCTCAAATCCAGTGACAGGAACCAAGACAATGCTGGTTACAGTCACCCACTGGCAAGGGGAGAAAGTACTCAACAAGGCCGAAGTTGAAAAACACACAATTTCCAATGACCCCGACTCGCTACGCTCCTACATCATGGCCGCATCAGGTGGGAAGTTGAACCTGCAAGGTCGAGTAGTCGAGGCGGAATCAGGCCCTCGACCTGAAAGCTGCGGAATGTCCACTTCTATCGATGAGGGGCTCAAAACCGCCAATGCAAACGGACTTAATCCAGATGACTTCGACTACTTGATAAATGTCATCAATTGCCCCGGCGGTGGCGCATCAGCTCATGCGCCTGGCAGGATTACTGGAGTCTATGGCAAGGCCGGCGGGCCGCACGTCTACAAACATGAGTTCGGTCATAATCTAGGGTACTCCCATGGTTCAACGTATATCGGGTGCCCTTCAGACGGAAATACCGTAACTGCCCCGGGCGGATGCTCCTTAGTGGAATACGGAGACACGGGTGACTCTGTATCAGGTGGGGCACACTCTATCCTGCGATCAACAGGTTGCATTCCGGCTGGTTGGATGAGGGGCAGGCGGTCACCATTAATCGAACGGGGCTGTATAGCCTGGGAGTGTTAGGAAGAGAGGGTCCACAGCTCTATCTGATCAAGATACCTGACTACACATCAACTGCCGGGAGCCTGCCACTGCTGACACTGGAGTACAGAAAACCTACCGCGTTCGATAATTTTCCTGAAGGAGATAACCGGGTAAACGGTGTGTGGATGCGTTATTCCACCGACAGCGGAAACGTCTTAAATCGACAAATAGACGCCACACCACAAACGGCAATCACGACAGACCCCACCTTGCAGGCAGGCCATACGTTCGAAGATGATTCTGGCAAGGTAAAAGTTCGCGTCTGCTCAACAAGCGATCAGGAAGCAATCATTGCCGTTGCACTTAATGGCGCCGCGTTTCCTTACTGTTCTACAACAGTCCCGCCTCCCATCATTCAAGCGCCGATCGAGGGAGCGAAAACTGGCAAACAACCCGTTTTTGCCGGAACAAGTTGGCCCGGCGCTCGCATAGTCATTTCAAGCCCCGACAATCCCGGTCAAGCGTTGGGTTCAACGGTAGCAGACGGTAATGGTAGGTGGTCGGTGTACATGCTTTCCGTGCACGAATTGGGTAACTATGCCTATACGGCAACGCAATATTTTGGGCCTCGGCACTCCACTGCGTCTAACGTACGCAGCTTTCAAGTTGCTGACATGGAAGTGCTTCCGGCGGTTATCGAGTCGCCCGCGGAAAACATCCGTACGGGGCGTCGGCCAATCGTATCCGGTATGGGGATCCCTGGAGCCACAGTTGTTTTGCTTAAAGCCTATGACCCCTACAACGCACTTGCGACGACAAGGGTTGATGGGTTTGGGCAATGGGCAGTGCAGGTAGAGCAACCGCTTCCCATAAGCCCGCCTGTGTTCAACATGACCGGGTATCAGACGCTTGATGGGAAAAAGTCATATTGGTTGGCGAACAGACAAATCAATATTGTGGACCAGCCCGATCCGGCCATCATCGAAACGCCTGCCGAAAACATCAGCACCGGGCGTTACCCCGTTGTATCCGGTAAGGGGATCGCCGGTGCAACCGTCACCTTGCTTAAAGCCGGCGACCCCTATAATGCACTGGCAAGTACAGTTGTCGATGGACATGGCCACTGGACGGTACCACTAACAAGGCCGCTGCCGGTAAGTCCGCCAGTATTTACCATGACGGGATATCAAACTCTTGAGGGCAAACGGTCGTACTGGCTGGCGAACAGACGCATCAATGTTGTAGACATACCGAGCCCGGCCATTATCGAGACCCCTGCCCAAAACGTAAAAACCGGACGCAAACCTATTGTGTCAGGCAAAGGTATCGCCGGGGCGACGGTCACACTGCTTAAGGCCTACGATCCCTATAATACGCTGGCAACTGCAAGTGTCGATGGGTATGGGCACTGGACGACACAGATAGATACACCGCTCCCAATCAGCCCACCCAACTTTACTCTGACGGGTTACCAAACCATTGAGGGGAAGCGCTCGTACTGGTTGGAGAATAGAGTAATCACCGTCGTCGTGACCCCCGATCCGCCAGTGATTGAATCGCCACTAGCCAACGCCGACACGAACCGCCACCCCATAGTTTCCGGAACAGGAGTGGCTGGGGCCGTCATAGTATTGCTTGAACAGAACAAACCTTACGTGACACTTGCGTCAACCATTGTCGACGGGCATGGCAAATGGTCAGTCACCTTAGAGAGGCCGCTGCCCCTTAGCCCGCCGAAGTTCAACATGACTGGCTACCAGCATATCGATGGCGTCCGATCCGGCTGGATATCCAATTTACCGCTCAACGTAACTGGCCCTTGATGTAACGTCACAGGATGTAAAAAGCCCCGTATCTCGCGATACGGGGCTTTTGGTTTTCAGCGTTTGATCAAGCCGGTTACACCACCGACTGACCGCTCAACGCCAGGTCCAGCAACTCACGGTTGGCCACCGCGTACATGGCGTAGTCCGTGCCGACCGCAGCACGAATTTCCACCATCATCGCCACCCAACGATCGGCCATGTCCTTGTGCTGCTCAAGCCACAGGGCCACGCGGGCTTCCATGTCTTGTGGCGCGTCGGCCATTTGCAGTACCGAGATGGTGATCGCACGTTGCTGCCAGTCCACATCGTCGCGGAACGCTTCGCGGGCCTGGGCCTGCCAGTTGTTGGCCACTGGCAGATCGCTGATCTGCTGCAGGTACCACGGCAAGTCCAGGGCGCTACCGACGGCGAAGTAGGCCTTGGCCACTTCGGCGGCGTCGTGCCCGGTGACGTCGGCGGCTTCGATGATCGGCAGCAAGGTGTACAGGTGAGTGGTACCGGCAACCATGCGGGCCAACAGCTCAGGCACACCGGCTTCGGTGTATTTGCCGTAGCGGTTCTGCCAGCCTTCGCGGGTCGGGCCTTCCAGCAGTTCGTCGAGCTTGAGGCCCAGCGCTGCCAGGTGCGGACCGAAGTGCGCAGTGTCGCGACCAGCATCCTGCTCGTTGCGACGGCTGCGCAGGAACCAGCGTGTAGCACGGCGGCCCAGGCGCATCAGCTCGTCCATCAGCTCCAGTTGCACGTCAGCGGAAACCTGGTGGTCCAGGGCTTCGATCTGGCGGAACCAGTGCGGGAGATGGAAGATGTCACGCACGATCACATAAGCGCCCGCCACGTTCGCCGGGCTCATGCCGGTCGACTCTTTGAGTCGTTGAACGAAGGTGATACCCATGTGGTTGACCAGGTCGTTGGCGATCTGGGTGCTGACGATCTCGCGCTTCAGGCGGTGACGGCGCATGGCCTCGCCGAACTTGGCGACCAGGCTCGGTGGGAACGCGGTCTCCATGTCACGGGTCAGGTAGTCGTCATCCGGCACCAGGGACTTGAGCAGCGCTTCCTTGAGGTCGATCTTGCTGTACGAGATCAGTACCGACAGCTCTGGACGGGTCAGGCCCTTGCCCGTCGCGGCGCGCTCGACGAGCTGCTCCTCGGTCGGCAGGTACTCGATGGCGCGGTCCAGCTTGCCACGGCCTTCCAGGTCGCTCATCAGGCGCTTGTACTCGGCAGCACGCTCGTAGGCACGACGCGCCGCCAGGGACAGGGCCTGGGTTTGCTTGTAGTTGTTGCCCAACACCAGGTTGCCGACTTCGTCGGTCATGCTCGCCAGCAACTGGTTGCGTTGCTTGTCGGTCATGTCACCGGCCTGCACCACTTCGTTGAGCAGGATCTTGATGTTCACTTCGTGGTCGGAGCAGTCCACGCCACCGGCGTTATCAATGAAGTCGGTGTTGGAGCCGCCGCCATTGAGGCCGAATTCCACACGACCCAGTTGGGTCATGCCGAGGTTACCGCCCTCGCCCACCACCTTGCAGCGCAACTCGTTGCCGTTGACGCGCAATGCGTCGTTGGCCTTGTCGCCCACGTCGGCGTGGCTTTCAGTGCTGGCCTTGACGTAAGTACCGATACCGCCGTTCCACAACAGGTCTACCGGCGCCTTGAGCAAGGCATTCAGCAGTTCGGTCGGGGTCAGCTTGTCGGCCGAGATGTCGAAACGTTCTTTCATCTGTGGCGAGATAGCAATGCTCTTCGCGCTGCGCGAGAAGATACCGCCGCCTTCGGACATGATGCTGGTGTCGTAGTCGGTCCAGGCCGAACGCGGCAGCTCGAACATGCGCTGGCGCTCGACGAAGCTGGTGGCCGGGTTCGGGTTCGGGTCGATGAAGATATGCAGGTGGTTGAACGCTGCGACCAGTTGCAGCTTGTCAGACATCAACAGGCCGTTACCGAACACGTCACCGGCCATATCGCCGACGCCCACCACGGTGATGCTGTCTTCCTGCACATTGATGCCGCGCTCACGGAAGTGACGCTGCACGCCGACCCACGCGCCTTTGGCGGTGATGCCCATTTTCTTGTGGTCGTAACCGGCGGAACCACCGGAGGCGAACGCATCACCCAGCCAGAAGCCGTAGTCGATGGCGATGCCGTTGGCGATGTCGGAGAAGGTCGCAGTGCCCTTGTCCGCCGCCACCACCAGGTACGGGTCATCGTCGTCATGACGCACGACGTTGGCCGGTGGCACCAGGGCACCGTCTTTCAGGTTGTCGGTGATGTCCAACAGGCCGGAAATGAAGATGCGGTAGCAGGCGATGCCCTCGGCCGCGATTTCGTCACGGCTGCCGCCCAGAGGCAGGCGACGCGGCAGGAAGCCGCCCTTCGCACCGACTGGCACGATGACCGAGTTCTTCACTTGCTGGGCTTTTACCAGGCCGAGCACTTCAGTACGGAAGTCTTCTTCACGGTCGGACCAGCGCAAGCCGCCACGGGCCACGTTGCCAAAGCGCAGGTGCACACCTTCAACCCGCGGCGAGTACACGAAGATTTCAAACTTCGGCACTGGCTTAGGCAGTTCAGGAATGGCGCGCGGGTCGAACTTGAAGCTGAAGTAGGACTTGTTCTGGCCGTTGGCGTCGGTCTGGTAGAAGTTGGTACGCAGGGTGGCCTTGATCAGGTCCAGGTAGCGACGCAGGATGCGGTCTTCGTTGAGCACCTGAACGTCGTCCAGGGCGGTGAGGATCGCTTGTTCCAGGCGTTGCTGCTTGTCTTCCAGGTCGTCGGCGGTGAGCTTGCGCGCCAGGTAGAAGCGGGTCTTGAACAACCGGGTCAACTCGCGAGCGATGTCGGTGTGGTTGTTCAGGGTGCTGGCGATGTAACCCAGGTCGAAGCCCAGGCGGATCTGCTTCAGGTAGCGGGCGTAAGCACGCAGCAAAGCCACGTCGCGCCACGGCAAGCCAGCCGTCAGCACCAGGCGGTTGAACGCATCGTTCTCGGCGTCGCCATGAACGATGTGCACGAACGCGTCCTGCAGGGTGTCGTTGAGCTGCTGGATATCCAGGTTCACGCCTTCGGCGGCGATAAACGCAAAGTCATGGATCCAGAACTCACGGCCATTGGCGTGACGCAGGCGGTACGGGAACTCACCCAGCACGCGCAGGCCGAGGTTTTCCAGGATCGGCAGCACGTCGGACAGCGCCAGCGGGGTGTCGGCGTGGTAGAGCTTGCAATGCAGCTCACGTTGGCCGGAGACCTGGCCCAGCGGCTGGTAGAAGCTCATCACCAGCGGGTTGGCTTCGGTCAGGCTGTTGAGGTGCTGCATGTCGACCACGGCCGAATGCGCAGCAAAACGCTCGCGGTAGCCTGCGGGGAAGCCTTTCGGGAAATCCGCCAGCACGTTGGTGCCTTGGGCTTCGCCGAAGCTTTCCACGACCAGGCTGGAGTAGTCGTCCTGCCAGCTGCGGCAGGCCTGCACTACTTCTTTTCCAGTTGCAGCGGGTCGATGTCGAGGCGGTTCTTCGGGTCAACCCGCAGAATCAGCTGCACACGGGCCAGCACGGATTCGGAGAAGAAGGTCCAGAACTCGCAATCCGAGGCTTTCAGGCGATCCATCAGCACTTGCTGGATCTTCTGGCGCACTTCGGTGGAATAGATGTCACGCGGCACGTAGGCCAGGCAGTAGCAGAAACGACCGTACGGGTCTTTGCGCAGGAACACGCGAATCTTGTTGCGCTCCTGGATCTGCACGATCGACATCACGGTGCTGAACAGTTCGTCAACCGGGGTTTGGAACAGGTCGTCACGCGGCAGCACTTCAACGACTTGCGCCAGTTCCTTGCCGAGGTGAGCCTTGGCCTGGAAGCCCGAACGGCGTTCGATTTCCGCGACCTTGCGACGGATATAAGGAATGACCCGCACGCTTTCGCCATACACCGACGAGGTGTAGAGGCCCATGAAGCGGTGTTCCTTGATGACCTTGCCGTCGGCGCTGATCTCACGGATCGACACATAGTCCGGGTAAGCCGGACGGTGTACGCGACTCGGGTGTGCAGCCTTGGCGAACGACAGCACAGTAGGCTCGCGCAGGTAAGCCACGGCGTAGTCTTCGATGCGCGTGTCTTCGGCAGTCAGGCCGGCACGCAGCAACTTGGTCAGACCGAGGAAGGAGTTGGTGTCATATTCGATATGACCGCCGTCCGCCTCGTCACGTACCACGAATTCTTCATAGCCGAGGAAGGTGAAGTGGTTGCCCACCAGCCACTCCAGGAAGCTCTTGATCTCGGCCTTTTCTTCGCCATCAATCGCGAACTGGCTAGCGTCGACACCGGCCAACAGGTCCTGGACCTTGGCTTTCATCGGTTCAAAGTCGGCCACGGCCACGCGCACTTCGCCCAATACCTGCTCAAGCTCTTTGCTCAGCACGTTCAGTTCGGCGGCGTTGGCGCAGCGGTCGATTTCCAGGTACATCAGCGATTCTTGCTGGATGCCTTCGCCCTGGGTGCCTTTTTGCAGGATTTCCAGCAGCTCACCCTTGGCACCACGGCGTACGCTGAGCACGGTGGTTTGCAGGGTGTGGATGCTGTAGCCACGGCGGTTCAGCTCGGTACGCACCGAGTCCACCAGAAATGGCAGGTCATGGTGCAGCACTTCGACCGCGGTGTGGGTCGACTGCCAGCCATGACGTTCGTAATCGGGGTTGTACACCCGTACTTGCGGTTGGGTGTGGTCAAAGCGCTCAAGCAGGCGCCACGCAGAGAGGGTGCAACCGGCCAGGTCGGAAAGGCGACGCTGGGTCAGTTCGTCCAGGGAAATGATGCCGAAGAATTGTTCAGCGAACAGCGCCACTTGTGGCAGTGCCTGTTCACTGATGTGCTGCGCCAGTGCCGCTTGCAGTTGATGCTGGAAGTCGGCCTTGCTGGCTGCGGTGAAGAACGCCATCTGTGGTACTCCGCTTGGGCTTGTTATTGATGAAAGCGTCGCGTGTTATCCCCTTGCGGGGAGACCGTCAGCTCTGTTCGCAGGTTAACCATAGCGAATCGGAGTGACAGGTGGGTGAAGCTGCACAAGACACTCAGGTCACATACAACGCCCACAAGATGCGCACCCTGCCGGGTGACGGTACGACGGGCAGGTCAGGCGCCCGGCTCATGCACATCCGTTGCGCAGCTTAACGAGTGTAGGAAGACAGCTGCTTGCGACGCTGCGACATATTCGGTCATCGGTACGCAGGCTTGGAGTTGCGACTCTGGCAACCCGATATTTTCGGCAGAAAAACCCGCTGTTTTAGCCGTCATTAGTACCGGAAATGACTGATACAGCCCGTCAAGTCATGCCCTGTGTCTGACACAGGATGCAGCACAAAATTCGCCGCAGTGGCACAATTGCCCGCATTACGCCCTACCCCAGACAGGATTCCCCATGCTGCAACTGAAAACCGACGCCCTGATGGTCACCCCGTGCGACGACGAAGAAGACAACATGGCCATGCTCTGCTGCCACGGTAAAAACGGCGAAATGTTCATGCTCACCCGGTACCCGGATGAAGAGGAAGTGGAACTGACCTGGGACTACGAGCCATCGACCCTGGACGGGCTGAAAGTCACCCTGAGTGACGCGACCCTGCTGGTGGAACTGGCTGCCGGGGACGCGGACGCGTTGGGCGGCAAGGATCAGCTTGAGATCACCCACACCACCGCTGCCTCGGACCTGCCCGAAGTCGAAGAAACCCTGCAAAACATCCTCAAAGGCACCGGTACTTACATCCGCGCCTGAATTCAGGGCACCTGACCGTTCGTCCGCACTGTTATTTCTAACAGTATCGAGAACATCTGATTGAGTCTTTGCTGACTGATAAGTAAGGCCAGCAACAGGGTCAATCACTCAGGTGCCAACATGAAACCGATGAGCAAATGCTTGAACATCGCGTTTTGCTGGGCTGCTTTATTGCCTTTATCAACGCTGGCAGCCCCTCCGGCTATACAACGCTCAACATTTTGCTCAAGCCCGGGACGGGCAGTAACGGCCTCAACAACACTGCGCCGCTGAACAACCTCAGGCGGCTCGCGCCTACTCTTCAACCCTTGCTTCCAGCGTCTATCGCACGCACCCCCGCGGACACCCAGGCATTGCAACGCCACCGCCTGGACCGTTACTACACCGTTGATATTCGCCCGATGAGCCTGGCACAGGCACAAGCATTGGCCGCTCAACTAAAAGCCGACCCCAGCGTTGAGGACGTTCAACTTGAACCTGTTGTCGATGGCATGCATGGCGACAACGGCCTGGCCATTGGGCTGGCGAGCACCCCAAGCATTCCCTGACTATACGGGTCGGCAAACTTACCTCCTCGGCCAAGCGCCGGTAGCCCCGTATAGGATCGGCGGTATCAACGCCGTGGAGGCCTGGAAAATACCGGGTGGCAAAGGCCAAAACATGCAGGTCGTTTCCTCGGAAGTCGATCACTGGTCCTTTAGCCACCTGGACCTACCCAAACCTTACTTGGAAATCCAGCACCCAACCAACCCGGCATTGGTGGGCTCCCATGACACCGCAAGCGCCGGTATTATCGCCTCGCGAGAAAATGGTTTCGGAACAACGGGAATCGCGCAAGCTACCGAACTCGGTTTCATGGACTGGGGTCAAGATCGGCTGATCCAATTAGCCGAGCGTTTACACGCGGGTAACGTCGTCCAAATTGGCGTGCATTATCTCTACCCCGCAATCCCCCAAGTTGGATGTGCGACGGACTGTTACATGCCGGTTGAGTACAACGCTGTCGTACGCGACACCATTGCTTATATGACCGAAGAAAAAGGCATTCACGTGGTATTGGCGGCCGCCAACGGCAACATCAATCTCGACGCGGCTTACTTCAATGGCTTTTTGACCGCCAGAAATTCGACTCCGGTGGTATTTACGCAGGGGCGGTCGACCCCAAGTCCGGGCTCAGAGCGGGCTATTCCGAATACGGTAGCCGTGTTGACCTATTCAGTTGGGGCGAGAACGTCACGACCACCAGCTATACCAAAAACAACCCGGACAGTGCCTACACCCACACGTTCAGCGGCACCTCTTCAGCCAACCCGATCATTGCGGGCGTGGTCGCTTCTCTGCAAGGCGTAGCACTTGCCCATGACCTGGGCCCGATTCCGCCCAAGGAACTACGCGCCATCCTGGTGACCACCGGCTACCCGCAGATCAACGGCAACCGTACCGAAATTGGCGTACAACCCGACCTGGACGCGGCTATCAGAAAAATGCTGGCCGACCATGCTGGAAAGCCGCCGACCGGGCGCCTGGCAATTCCTGACGAGGCGCCATCCGCCGGCACCTTCAGCAACCATGTCTATGCCGAATCATCGGCAGGCAAGCCGCTGTTCTATCGTTGGAATACCGCGGGCTTTACTCCCGCCACAGGACACGATGCGTCACTGTCACTCACTGCACCCGCCGTGAACACGGACACTGTGATGCCGGTTTCCGTGGACGTGTCCGATGGCACGCATACCATCACGCTGACCGAAAGCGTGATCATCAAGGCACCGCCCATCACCGCCACGCTGACGGCGCCGGAAGCGGCGGGCTCGGGCGATTCGGTCCCCGTACGCGTTGACGCGCGCAGCTCAACAGGCAAGCCATTAAGTTACACATGGGCAAGTTCGGCTTCACTGTTGGGATCCCCGGGCAACACGCCACAGGCCACCTATACCGCTGCGCCGGTGACCAGTGAGGTGCGGGCGACGGTCAATGTGCGCGTCAGCGATGGGCGCGACTTCCTGCAAACCCCCACCCAAGTCATCACCATTCGCCCACGCCAGGCAACCCCACCGCCCGAAGCCAGGATCACCGGCGCCAATACCGCAGAGGTTGGCAAGACACTGGCGTTGTCCGCCAGCACCTCCAGCGGTAGCGGCCTGCGCTATGCCTGGACGGCACCGGACTTTATCCCGGCTACATCGACACAGGTTGCTCCAGGCTTCACTGCGCCCCCGGCTGTGGGCCCGCGCAGCATCACGCTGAGGATCACGGATGCCACCCATCGCGAGGCAACGGCCACTCACATAGTCAATGTCACCGCTCCCGCGCCGGGCAACTGCGGCACTATACCGGCGTGGGATCCGGCCAAAACCTATGCAGTCTTCGCCGAGCAAGTGGCCTACAACGGTAAGGTCTACAAGCAGAATTTCTACAACATCAACAAGCCACCCGACGTCAACTCGGCCGAATGGGGTAAGGAATGGCATTTGGGCGTGCCCTGCCCTTAGTCCTCAAAAATCCTCTACCGCCCCCGCGCAAAGGCCGACTGGGTTCAAAACCCGGCACTTTGCGCGAAAAGCCGTTAGTCGCCAGCCCCTCGATGGATTAAAGTAGGCGCCCCAGCCCAGGCATTTTCCACGATGCCCGCGCTTATCTTTCCAGGAACCGTCATCGATGGAACATCGTGAAGCGCTGCTTGCGCTGCGAACCTTTCTTTCTACGCAGATTCTCGGCCAGGAAAAACTCATCGATCGCCTGCTGATCGCCCTGCTCGCAGACGGCCATATGCTCGTCGAAGGCGCGCCAGGACTGGCCAAGACCAAGGCCATCAAGGAATTGGCCGAAGGCATCGAAGCGCAGTTCCATCGCATCCAGTTCACCCCGACCTATTGCCCGCCGATATCACCGGCACCGAGATCTATCGTCCGGAAACCGGCAGTTTTGTGTTCCAACAAGGGCCGATCTTCCACAACCTGGTGTTGGCGGACGAAATCAACCGCGCGCCGGCCAAGGTGCAATCGGCCTTGCTCGAAGCCATGGCCGAGCGCCAGGTCAGCGTCGGGCGCAGCACTTACGAGCTGTCGCCGCTGTTTTTGGTGATGGCCACGCAAAACCCTATCGAGCAGGAAGGCACCTACCCGCTGCCCGAAGCCCAACTCGACCGCTTCCTGATGCACGTGAAAATCGGCTTCCCCGACGCCGCCGTCGAACGCCGCATCCTGCAACAGGCGCGTGGCGAAGCCCTCAACGGTGAAACCAAGCCCGAGCGACGCGTCAGCCAGCAGGCGATCTTCGCCGCCCGCAAGGAAATCCTCGGCCTGTACATGGCCGACGCGGTGGAGGAATACCTGGTGCAACTGGTCATGGCCACGCGCACCCCGGCCAAGTTCGACCCGGAAATGGCCGAGTGGATCGCCTACGGCGCCAGCCCACGCGGCTCTATCGCCCTCGACCGCTGCGCCCGTGCACACGCCTGGCTGGCCGGGCGCGACTTCGTGAGCCCGAAGACATCCAGGCGGTGCTGTTTGACGTGTTGCGCCACCGCATCATCCTGTCGTTCGAGGCCGAAGCGGCTGGCATTGACCAGGACCGCGTGGTGCAGCGCATTCTCGACGTCGTTGCCGTCGCTTGACCCGCATGAACGCCAGCGATGGAATCCGCGTCACCCTCAGCGAATTGATCGAGATGCGCCATCGCGTGCGCGAAGTGCAGTTGTTTTCCACGCCGAGCCAGCGCAGCCCGCTGATCGGCTTGCACCACTCAAGCTGCGTGGACGCGGCGTCGACTTCGACCAGGTACGCGTGTATCAGGCCGGCGACGATGTGCGCACCATCGACTGGCGCGTGACCGCGCGCACCCAAGAGCCGCACACCAAGCTGTTCCATGAAGAACGTGAGCGGCCGATTTTCATCATGGTGGAGCAAAGCTGTCGGTTGTTTTTCGGCTCGGGGCAGATGTTCAAGTCGGTGCTCGCCGCGCAAGCTGCCAGCCTGATCGGTTGGGCGGCGCTGGGGCATAACGACCGCGTCGGCGGCCTGGTATTCGGCGATAACGAGCACTACGAAATCAAACCCCGGCGCAGCAAGCAAAGCCTGCTGCAACTGCTCAACCGGCTGGTACGGGTCAACCAGAGCCTGAACACCGAGAGCCGCCCCGAAGCCGATGCGTTGGGCATGGCCTTGCGCCGTGGCCGTGAAGTGCTGCGCCCCGGTAGCCTGGTGATCGTAATCTGCGACGAACGTGCGCTGACCGAAGGCGCCGAACAACAGCTGAGCTTGCTGTCGCGTCATTGCGACCTGCTGCTGTTGCCGATCTCCGACCCGCTGGACCACGCCCTACCCGCCGCCGGCCTACTGCGTTTCGCGGAACGCGGCGCGCAGCTGGAACTGGACACACTGAACTACGACCTGCGCCAGGCCTACAAGGCGCAGGCCGAGGCGCGTATTGCGCGCTGGGAATTGCTCGCGCAAAAACTACGCATTCTGTTGATGCCCTTGAGCACCCAAAGCGAAATGGTCGAGCAACTGCGCGAATACCTCAACCCGCAACGCCCGGTTAAAAAGCAATGAGCAGCCTCGACCAACTGCAACCGCTGATCGCCCCGCCGGCCATCGGCTTCTGGCCACCTGCGCCCGGTTGGTGGTTGTTATTGCTGGTGATTCCGCTACTGGGCTGGGGCTATGGTCGCTGCGCCGCTTCTTGCCCGCACGCCGCCCAGTGGCGCGCGCCGAACAACCACTCGACCCGTTGCGCATCGCCGCCCTGGCAGAACTGGCCCTGATGCCCAAACCCTACGACGGTGCACCCGCCGGCGCCTGGCTGCAGCAGCTAAACGGTCTGCTCAAGCGCCTGTGCCGTAACGACTACCCCTACAGCCAGAGCCACACCCTCAACGGTCGCAAATGGCTGGCGTTTCTCGACAACCGCTGTCCGGCCGCCGGCCTCACGCGCTGGATGGTGCTGGTGGAAGGCGCCTACAAACCCGAATGCAAACTCGACGACAAGGCCATCGCCGGCCTGACCCAAGCCGTCGACACCTGGATTCGCAAACATGTTTGAGTTCGCCTGGCCGTGGATCTTCGCCCTGTTGCCCTTGCCGTGGTTGATGCGGTGGGTGCTGCCGGCGGCCGACAGCGGTGAGCCCGCGCTTAAAGTCAGTTACCTCAGTGACCTCGAAGGCCTGGCCCGTCGCCGCGCCCGCGTCAATTTGCCGGGCTGGCGGCAGCAAGCGCCGTTCGTGGTGCTGTGGCTATTGTTGTTGACCGCCGCCGCACGCCCGGAATGGCTGGGCGAACCCCTGCCGATCGCCGCCAGTGGCCGCGACTTGCTGGTGGCGGTGGACGTGTCCGGCTCCATGGACTTTCCCGACATGCACTGGCAGGACGATGACGTCAGCCGCTTGAGTCTGGTGCAGCACCTGCTCGGCGACTTCCTCGAAAACCGTGAAGGTGACCGCGTCGGCCTGATCCTGTTTGGCAGCCAGGCTTATCTGCAAGCCCCGCTGACCTTCGACCGCCGCACCGTGCGCACTTGGTTGGACGAGGCGCGCATCGGCATCGCCGGCAAGAACACCGCCATCGGCGATGCCATTGGCCTGGCCCTCAAGCGCCTGCGCCAGCGTCCGGCACAAAGCCGCGTGCTTATCCTGGTCACCGATGGCGCCAACAACGCCGGGCAGATCGACCCGTTGACCGCTGCGCGCCTGGCCGCCGAAGAAGGCGTGAAGATCTACCCGATCGGCATCGGTGCCGACCCGGAACAAACCGGCTCCTTAGGCATTCTGGGTGTCAATCCGAGCCTGGACCTGGATGAGCCGGCGCTCAAGGCGATTGCAGAGGCCACCGGCGGCCAGTACTTCCGCGCCCGCGACGGCGAAGAACTGCAAACCATCAAGGAAACCCTCGACAAACTTGAGCCGGTCGAGCAACAACCGACCCGCGCACGCCCGTCCCGGGCGCTGTATAGCGCGCCGCTGGCCCTGGCGTTGGTGCTCAGCATGCTGTTGGTGATCCAGGAACGCTGGCCAAACAACGCGTTGCAGCGCTTTTTCAACAAACTGTCGAGCAAGGGGATTTTCCTGCAACAACACCCGGAATGGCGCCAACGCCTTAAACGCCTGCGATTGCGGAGGCGTCGATGATCGACCTGTGGCCGCACTGGTTCCGTCCCTGGTGGTTGTTGCTGCTGCCACTGCTCTGCTGGCTGCTGTGGCACTTGTGGCACCGGCAAAAACGCGCCGGGCGTTGGCAGATGATCCTGCCGCCGGCCTTCCACGCCGTGTTGCTCAGTGGTGGCAATGGCCGCGAAAGCAAATCGCCCTGGGTGGTGTTGGGCATTGCTTGGCTGCTGGCGGTGCTGGCATTGCTCGGCCCGAGTTGGCAGCGGGTAGAACAGTCCAGCCAGAAACCCTCCGACCCGTTGGTGGTGTTGCTGGAACTGACCCCGGAAATGCTCGCCACCGACAGCCCGCCCAACCGCCTGGAGCAAGCGCGGCGCAAACTGTATGACTTGCTGCAAGCACGCAGCGACGCGCAAACCGCCATCGTCGTGTATGCCGGCAGCGCCCACACCCTGGTGCCGCTGTCGGATGACCTGTCCACCAGCCGCAACCTGCTGGAAGCGCTGCGCCCGTCGATCATGCCCGAACCCGGGCATCGTGCCGACTTGGCAGTGGAGAAAGCCCTGGGCTTGCTCAAGCAAGGTGGCCTGGGCCAAGGCCGCCTGCTACTGGTTGGCTCGTCGCTGTCCAAGCAGGAACGCCAGGGTATCCGCCTGCTGCTGCAAGGGGCACAGTCGCCGGCCTTGTCGATCCTGGGTATTGGCAGCCGTGAAGGCACGCCGGTAACCCAGGAAAGCGGCGAGTTCCTCAAGGACGAGCAAGGCGCGATTCTGGTGCCGCGCCTGGACAGCCCGACCCTCAAGGCCTTCGCCAGCGAAATGGGCGGGCGTTACCGCGCGGCACGCCTGGATGACAAGGACCTGCGCCAGCTCGGCGTGCTGGACCCGCCTCAATCCATGCGCAACGACGGGCAACTGCTGCATTTGGACACCTGGGCCGACCAAGGCTACTGGCTGCTCCTGCCGCTGTTGTTACTCGCCGCCTGCGCCGGGCGCCGTGGCTGGCTGTTCTGCTTGCCGTTATTGCTACTGGGTGCGCCACAGCCCAGCTACGCCTTTGACTTTCAGGACCTGTGGCTGCGTCCCGACCAACAAGGTCAGTACCTGTTGAAGAAAAACGTCCTGCCGAAGCCGCCGAACACTTTCAGGACCCGCAATGGCAGGGTGTGGCGCTGTACGAGGCCGGCAACTATGCCGAGGCCATCAAGCGTTTTGCCGAGGGCGATGACGCCTACGCCCACTACAATCGAGGGAATGCCCTGGCCAAGTCAGGCGAGTTGGAGGCCGCGATCGATGCGTACGAACAGGCTTTGGAAGCCCAGCCAGACTTGCAGCCAGCCTTGAAAAACAAAGCCCTGCTGGAAACCCTGATTCAGGAGCAAGAGCAGGCGAAGACAGAGCCGGACAAGCCTGCAAAAAACGAGGATGACGAAACCACCCAACCCGGCCAAACTGCGCAACCGGGCACCAGCGGGCAAAACGCCAGCGGTGGTGATCAGTCCTCCCAAGGCCAGGGTCAGGCCGGCACTGGCGATACACAGACCGGCGCGACCTCACCAACCGGCAACAATGACGTGCCGGGCAGCGAGCTGGGGGATGAGCAAACCACCACCCCGCCGCTGCGCCCAAACGATGCCAGCCTCGACGGCGAACACCGCCAGGCCTTGGAGCAATGGCTGCAGGAGATCCCGGACAACCCCGGTGAATTGCTGCGCCGCAAATTCTGGTACGAACAGCAACAACATCAGGACAAGACTCGATGAGCCGCCGCACCACCCTACTGCTTCTGCTCGCGTTAACGGCAGGCCACGCCCAGGCGGCGAATTTGGTCGCCAGCGTTGATCGCAGCCGCGTCAACTCCGGGGGAAACGGTAGAGCTGACGGTGGAATCCAACGACGTCACGCTGTTCGGCAAACCCGACCTGTCGCCGCTGGATGCGCAATTCGAAGTCAGCGGCACGCGCCAGCTCAACCAGCTCACTACCCTGGGCGGCGATAACCACGCCACCACGCGCTGGATCATCACCCTGCTGCCCAAGGAAAACGGCACCGTGGTGATCCCGCCGCTACAGGTCGGCGAATACAAGACCCAGCCCATCAGCCTGCAAGTGGTTGAAACCGCCAGCCAGAACACCAGCGCCGAGCTGGCGCCGGTGTTTGTCGAAGCCAACATCGACCAGCCCACCGTATATGTGCAGGCCCAAGCGCTGCTGACTGTGCGCGTGTACCACTCGGTGTCGCTGTATGACGACAGCAGCCTGACCCCGTTGCAGATTCCCGATGCGCGGGTCGAGCAGCTGGGTGAGTCGCGCACCTACGAGAAAGTCATCAACAGCATTCGCCACGGCGTGATCGAAACCCGCTACGCGATCTATCCGCAGCACAGCGGCAGCCTGGTGATTCCTGCGCAGACGTTCAGTGCGACCTTGGTGGAAGCGCGGCCGCCCCAGGAAAATACCCTGCAAGGCACCAAGCCCGGCAAGCTGATCCACGTGAGCTCGGCGGAGCTTGCACTGACGGTCAAGCCCAAACCCGAACTGTATCCCGCCGACACCCCGTGGTTGCCGGCACGCAGCCTCACCCTGAGCGAAACCTGGAACCCGGAACCTGAACACGTGCAGGTCGGCGACTCCCCTGACCCGCAGCCTGACGGTCAAGGCCGAAGGCCTGTCGAGCGCCCAACTGCCTGCCCTGCCCAGCACCGACATTCCTGGCCTGCGCCGCTATCCCGACCAACCGGTGCTGGGCAACCAGACCAACGACCGCGGCCTGATCGGCAGCCGTGAGGACCGCGAGGCCCTGGTGCCCAACCGCGCCGGCACACTTGAAATGCCCGCCGTAGAAGTGGTGTGGTGGAACACCCATGAGGACCACCTGGAACGCACCAGCCTGCCGGCCCGCACCCTGCAAGTGGCCACCAACCCAAGCCTGGTGGTGGACACCCCCGCCACCCCCACCGTGATCACCGCGCCCGACGACAGCCACCTGTGGTTGTGGCAACTGAGCACCCTGATTCTTGCCTGCACCACACTGCTGGGCTTTGGCCTATGGTGGCGTGCGCGCTGGCAACCGGCCGTGCTGCGCGCCGCGCAAACCGGCCCCAGCCCACGCACGCTACTGGACGACCTCAAGCGCGCCACCCAAGCCAACGACCCCCAGGCCACGCGCCAGGCCCTCGACGCCTGGGCGCGGCAACAGCCGGAAACCCTGGCGGACATGGCGGCGAGGTACATCCCCTTGTCCGATGCGCTGGATGGGCTGAACGGCGCGCTCTACAGCGAAAGCGGGCAATACTGGCTGGGCGAGGACCTGTGGCGTGCGGTCAAGTCGATCCCGATGGCGGAACGTGAGTTGGACCCGGCCACTGACACCACCAGCTTGCCGCCGCTGTATCCCAAGTAACGCGACATCCCAGGCACGACACCTATCAAAATGTGGGAGCGGGCTTGCCCTAATGCCAGTCGTCTAAGGAAACGAAAGGCGGCCTCATTCTTGTAGTGAGCGGGCTTGTCCCGCGCTGGGCTGCGAAGCGGCCCCAAAACCGGACAACTGGGCTCTATCTGGAAGAGCGCGTCGGCCGAATTAGGGCCGCTTCGCAGCCCAGCGCGGGACAAGCCCGCTCACTACAGAGCCATGTTGCGCTTGACTGACTGGCATTAGGGCAAGCCTGCCCGCACATTTGATCTGTGCCCCGCAACAGGCACCGCGTGTGCTTTTACAGGTAAACTCCCTCCTTTTCCTATTCTCCACGGAGTTCGCCTTGCGTCTGTTTCACACCTCCGACTGGCACCTTGGGCAAAACCTGCATGGCCAGGAACGCGATTACGAACACGCCTGTTTTCTCGACTGGCTGCTGGGCCAATTAAAGGCACACGCCCCGGATGTGTTGCTGATCGCCGGCGATATCTTCGACACGGTCAACCCGCCGCTCAAGGCCCAGGAGCGGCTGTATGACTTCATCATCAGCGCCCACGAACAAAACCCGACACTGACCATTGTGATGATCGCCGGCAACCACGATTCCGGTTCACGCATCGAGTTGCCGGCACCGTTGATGCGCCGGTTGCGCACCCACGCCCTCGGTCGGGTGTTGTGGCTGGACGACGGCCAGCTGGATGCCGAGCGCCTGCTCATCCCACTGCCAGATGCCAAAGGCAAGATTGCCGGCTGGTGCCTGGCGCTGCCGTTTTGCGCCCGGCGGAAGTCACCGGCACGCTATTGGGCGACGATTACCTGCGCGGCATCGGCCAGGTGCATGAACAGCTGATCGCTGCCGCCAACGCCAAGCGCAAGAAAGGCCAGGCGCTGATTGCCATCAGCCATGCGCATATGGCCGGCGGTTCGTTGTCGGAAGACTCCGAGCGCAGCCTGATCATTGGCAATGCCGAGGCGCTTCCCGCCAGCCTGTTTGACCGAAGTGTCGCCTATGTCGCCCTCGGCCATTTGCACAAGCCGCAAAAGGTCAATGGCGAGGAACGCATTCGCTACAGCGGCTCGCCGATTCCACTGTCGTTTTCCGAAATCAACTACAAGCACCAGGTGCTCGACGTGACATTCCAGGGCCAATGCCTGGTGAGTGTCGAACCGCTGCTGATTCCGCGCTCGGTCGATCTGCAACGCCTGGAAGCCGCTCCGCTGGCCGATATCCTCAGCACCTTGGCCGAGCTGCCGGACATCGACCTGCTCGCCGAAACCCAGCGCCACCCGTGGCTGGAAGTCCGCGTGCGCCTCGACGAGCCCCAGCCGGACCTGCGCCAGCAGATCGAAACCGCCCTGCAAGGCAAAGCCGTGCGCCTGGTGCGCATCGCCGCTGAATATGCGGGTACCGGCAACCGCGAAGACGAAAGCGACGAGCGCCTGATCGAACTCGACCAACTCACCCCTCAGGAACTGTTCAGCCGCGCCTGGCAGGACAGCTACGGCAGTGAAGTGGATGAACAGACCTTGAAGGACTTCGCCGTGCTGCTCCAGGAAGTGCAACAGGAGGATGAACAGCCATGAAGATCCTCGCCATTCGCCTGAAAAACCTCGCCTCCCTGGCGGGCCCGTTCGAAATCGACTTCACCGCCGAGCCCCTGGCCAGCGCCGGTTTGTTCGCCATCACCGGGCCAACCGGCGCCGGCAAAGCACCCTGCTCGACGCCTTGTGCCTGGCGCTGTTTGGTGCGGTGCCGCGCCTGGGCGATACCGGCCAGGCCAAGATGCCGGATGCCGACAGCGACATTTCCATCGGTGACCCACGTACCTTGCTGAGGCGTGGCACCGGCGGCGGTTATGCCGAAGTGGATTTTGTCGGCGTCAGCGGCCGTCGTTATCGCGCACGCTGGGAAGCCAACCGCGCCCGCGACAAGGCCAGCGGCAAGCTGCAGAACAGCCGCCAGAGTCTGATCGACCTCGACAGCGATCAACTGCTGGCCAGCCAGAAGACCGAATACAAGACCCAGCTGGAATTGGCCCTGGGCCTGAACTTTGAGCAATTCACCCGTGCCGTATTGCTGGCGCAGAGCGAGTTCAGCGCGTTCCTCAAGGCCAATGACAACGAACGCAGTGAACTGCTGGAAAACTCACCGACACCGCGCTCTATACCCAGCTCGGCCGTCGCGCGTTCGACAAGGCCAAAGAGGCCAAGGACGCCCACAAACAGCTGCAAGACCAGGCCACCGGCGTAGTCCCCTGGCACCTGAGGCCCGCGCCGAACTGGATCAACAGTTCACTGAGGCCCAACAGCAACTCAAGACCCAACAGGCCCAGCTCAAGCAGCTGGAGTTGCAGCACACCTGGCTCAAGGAGCTGCGCGAATGGCAGGAGCGCCAGCTCAGTGCCACCGAGCAACTGCAGCGCGCGCAGGCCGATTGGGACAGCCAGGGCCCACTGCGTCAGGACCTGAGCCGCCTGGATCAACTGGCGCCGCAGCGTCACCATTTCGCCCGTCAGGCTGACCTGGCCAATCTGCTGGCGCCTTTGGCCGCGCAGATTCAGCAGCACATCGAACAACAGGCCGAACTGAACACCCGCCAGGAACAGGCGCACCAACAGCAGGCAGCGGCACACACGGCCCTCGTCGATGCCTTGAAGAACCAGAGTGACGCGGTGCCCTTGCTGCGCCAGGCGTTCGAAGAGCAAAGCACCCTGGCCCACTTGACCAAGGACCTGGCCAAGCGCGTCGAAGACCAACTGCAACACGAAAGCGCCTGCACCGAAGGCCAGGCCCTGCTCAACGGTTTGCTGGACAAACAAACCCAAGTTGCCGAACGCCTGCAACGCCTGGCCACAGGCCTGGAGCGCAGCGCCGCCCTCGCCCGCTAAGCGATGCCTGGACCGTTTACCGTGAGCGCCTGCAACAACTGATGCTGATCGGCAATCGCCTGAACAAGGGCCAAGCCGAATTGCCGCAGTTGGAACAACGCGCCACCACTGCCGCAGAACGCTTCACCCAACAGCGCGAAGCCCTGGACCTGCTGTACCAGGAAGCCGGTGCCGAACCCCATGCCGTGGCCGAGCAGATCCAGTTACTTGCCAGCCTGCTGCAAGACAATCGCAAACAGCAGCGCGCCTTCGAAGACCTGACGCGCCTGTGGGACAACCAGCAGCAACTCGATCAGCGCGCGACGGCACTGGCGCAAAGCTCGCAGATGCCCGACAGCAGCGTGAACAACTGAACCAGACCGGCTTGCAAACCAAGGCTGAACTGACCATTGCCGAACAGACGCTGACGGTAACCAAGCAACTGCTGGAACGCCAACGCCTGGCCCGCAGTGCCAGCGTCGAAGAGCTTCGCGAGCAGTTGCAAAACGACCAGCCGTGCCCCCGTGTGCGGCAGCCATGAGCATCCGTATCACCAGCCCGAAGCCCTGCTGCAAAGCCTGGGTCGCCATGACGACAACGAAGAGGCTGCCGCGCAGAAAGCGGTCGACACCCTAAAGGAAAAACTCAACGAACTGCGTGGCGAAGTCGGCGGCTTGATCGCCCAGCAAAGGAGTTCCTGCAACAGCAGGAGCAATTGGCAACGCAGCAGCAAGCGCTGGCCCCGACCCTGGACGCGCACCCGTTGTCCGCTTCGTTGTTCAACCAGGACGCAGCCAAACGCAGCGACTGGTTGGCCCAACAGCTCGGCCAACTGACCCAAAGCATCACCCAGGATGAACAACGCCAGGGCGCCCTGCTCAACCTGCAACAAAACGCCGGACGCTTGCAGCAACAACTGCAAGCCGCGCAGGATGCCAGCCAGCAAGCCCGGCAATTGCTGGTGGACCAGCAACGCGAGTTGTCCAACGACCGCGAACGCCTGGACGAAGAACTCAACGCCTTCGCCAGCCTGTTGCCTGCCGACACCCTGGAAGGCTTGCGCAACGAACCGGCGGCGACCTTCATGCAATTGGACCAGCAGGTCAGCCAACGCCTTGAGCACTTGGACCATCAACGCGATGAGCTGGCCGAGCAGCAAGATCGCCAGCAAGCCATTGAGAAAGAACAGACTCACCAGCAACATCGCCAGCAGCAACGGGATGCGTTGCTTGTGCAAGTCACCGAGTTGGCGACGCAGCAACAGGCCGCCCAGGAGAAACTCGGCGCACTGCTCGGCGCCCACGCCAGCGCCGAACACTGGCAGCAGCAATTGGACCAAGCCGTAGTCCAGTCCCGCCAAAGCGAGACGGATGCCAACCAGCAGTTGCAGGACACGCGTAATGCGCTAATCCAACTGGCGGCTGACCTCAAGGCCCAGCAGGAACGCCAACACGCGCTACTCGTCGAGCAACAGAACCTCGACACCCGCATCAGCGAGTGGCGCGCCCTGCACCCGGAGTTAGACGACGTCGGCCTCACCCGCTTGCTGACCTTCGATGACGCGCAGGTCAGCGCGCTGCGCCAGCAGTTGCAACACAGCGAGAAAGCCGTCGAACAAGCCAAGGTGCTGCTGCAAGAACGTGAACAACGTCTAGCCGACCACCAGGCGCTGCACAACGGCAACCTCGAAGCCGAGGCGCTGGACAGCACCCTGGCCGCGCTCAACCAGCAACTGGCCGAGGGCGAGAAACAGGTTGCCGAGTTGCGTGCGCGTCAGTCCGAAGACCAACGTCGCCAGGATGCCAACCACTCCCTGGCACTGACCACCGCCAAAGCCTATGAAGAATGGCAGCGCTGGGCACGCCTTGAAGCGCTGATCGGCTCGGCCAGCGGTGACAAGTTCCGCAAGATCGCCCAGGCCTACAACCTCGACCTGCTGGTGCACCACGCCAACGTGCAACTGCGCCAACTGGTGCGTCGTTACCGCCTCAAGCGTGGCGGCAGCATGCTTGGCCTGTTGGTGATGGACACCGAGATGGGCGACGAACTGCGCTCGGTGCATTCGTTGTCCGGCGGCGAGACGTTCCTGGTGTCGCTGGCGCTGGCCTTGGGCTTGGCGTCGATGGCGTCCAGCACCTTGAAGATCGAGTCGCTGTTTATCGACGAAGGCTTCGGCAGCCTCGACCCCGAATCGCTGCAATTGGCCATGGATGCCCTGGACGGTTTGCAGGCCCAGGGCCGCAAGGTGGCGGTGATTTCCCACGTGCAGGAAATGCATGAACGCATCCCGGTGCAGATCCAGGTCAAGCGCCAGGGCAATGGCTTGAGCACGTTGGAGGTCAAGTGAGCGAAGCGCTGCTGTATTCGTTCCGACGCTGCCCGTATGCGATGCGGGCACGGTTGGCGTTGCGCTACTCCGGTGTGCCGGTGCGCGTTGTCGAGGTGAGCCTCAAGGCCAAGCCGGCCGAGATGCTGGCGCTGTCGCCCAAAGGCACGGTGCCGGTGTTGAGTGTTAACGGGCGGGTAATTGAGGAAAGCCTGGAGATCATGCAATGGGCCTTGGCGCAGAACGATCCGCAGGATTGGTTGCTGCACGGTGACCCAGCGGTCTTGGCGTTGATTGCAGAAAACGATCAGGGCTTCAAACATCACTTGAATCGATACAAGTACGCCGAGCGTTACCCAGAGCAACCGATGGAACACTATCGGGCCGAGGGTGAGGTGTTCTTGCAGAAGCTGGAGGGGTTGTTGGCCGAGCGGGATTACCTGCTGGCAAACCATCTGACCCTGGCGGATGCTGCACTGGCGCCGTTTGTGCGCCAGTTTGCCCATGTGGATCGAGTGTGGTTTGCCGGTACATCGTATAAACGGTTGCAGGTCTGGCTTGAACGCTTTCTGGAATCGCCACTGTTTATCGCAGTAATGGCAAAACCCTAACAAATGTGGGAGCTGGCTTGCCTGCGATGCTTGCCTGCGATGCAGACACCTCGGTGAATCAGTCATATCCAGGTGATGCCATCGCAGGCAAGCCAGCTCCCACTTTTGAATCAGGTGATCTTTAGCTCACTGCTGAATCTTGTGATCCAGAGCCGCATAGAAATTGGCACTCTGTTGCAGGTATTTCTGGGTGTAGGCGCTGGTGTTGGATTTTTGCCGGTGACTTCCACGCTAGCGGCGGCAGGCAGGGCTACGGTGGCGGAAACAGCGGAAGCGGCGATGATGGAGAAGAGGTTCAGATTCATGTCGGTAACCCTTGTGTTCGTTTGGTTGGGTGGCCGGGGAAGGCCTTGGAACCAAACTTACGCCCGAGGGCTGAACCTTAGAAATGCTTTGAAACAGTAGCCGCTATTAATGGAATTAATAGGGGTCAGGCCCCGCAGCGCGGGGCCTGTGGCTTATTGACGCACCAGGAACTTGAGGTCGCTGGGGCATCGATGGCCAATTTTTGCACGGTTTTGCCTAGCAAGCCGGTCTTGGGGTCACGTTCGACTACCACGATTTCGTTGCTTTTCTGGTTGGCGATCAGCAAAAACTTGCCGCTCGGGTCCAGGCTGAACTCGCGCGGGTGGTCGCCTTCAACGGAGCGGCGCTGCAACTCCTTGAGGTGCGCGGTGGCCGGGTCGATGCTGAACACCAGCATCTGGTTGGCCGTGCCACGGTTGCTCACGTACAGGAACTTGCCGTCGCTGGACGCATGCAGCGCCGCGCCGGCCTTGTCGGAGACCGGTTGGCCGGCGGCGAAGTCCACCAGTTGGGTCTGGCTGAGCTTGCCGTCGTTGTAGTCAAACACCGCCACCTGCGCACTCATCTCGGTAGTCAGCCACGCGTGCTTGCCATCGGCGCTGAACAGCAAGTGCCGTGGGCCACTGCCTGGGGGCAACTGCACCGAGGCCGGGTTGGCCGGGGTCAGCGGTAGCTCGTGGTTGGCCTTGGGGTCGTAGTGGTAGGCAAACACCTTGTCCGCCCCCAGGTCCTGCACAAACACGTACTTGCCATCCGGCGACGACACCACCGAATGCACGTGGTTGGACGCCTGGCGCTCAGGGTTCACACGGCTGGCCGGTGGGCGCTCAACTGCACCGGTGGCGACAGTTTGCCATTGGCATCCAGCGGCAACACCGCCAGGCTGCCGCCCGGGTCTTCCAGCACCGAATAGTTGGCGACGAACAGGTAACGCCCGTCAGCGGCCAGGCTGGAATGAGTCGGTTCGTTGCCCAGGCTCTGCACCTGGTTAATCAATGTGAGCTGGTGATTCTGCGGGTCGACGCTGTAGCTGCTCACCCGGCCGACCGGGTCTTTCTGGCCCGGGCCGTTCTCGTTGACCACAAACAGGTGCTTCTGGTCCTTGGAGAGCGTCAACCAGGAGGGGTTGGCCGCCTTGGCTGCCAGCACCGGCTGGCCCTGGAATTTACCGGTACGGCTGTCGAACTGCAGGCGGTAGATACCTTCGCTGGTGCCGGCGGTGTAGCTGCCTACCAACAGTTCATAGGTATCGGCCGGGGCGGCCTGTACTGACATGGCGCCGACACTGCCAGCCATCAGCAGGGGCCAGAATTTACGCATCATCATCCGCTTCGTCCTCGTCGTTGTTGTTGTCGCCCTTGATCGCGCTCAAACAGACTAGTCGGTGCTCACCGTCTTCGTTGCTCAAGAGCCAGCTTTGCAAGCTGTCGTCAAAGGTGGCGGCATTCAGTTGTTCTGGACTGAACTTCCAGCGCTTGAGTTCCCGGCCATCCATGCTTTCAATCAGCAGGTGCTGGTCGAAAGTGAAGTCGAAGGCGTGCAGCCCGTTGATGATCAGCATGTCGCTGTCTTTGAGGGCATTACTCAGGTCTGGTGATGCGTCGGTCATGATGTGAAGTCACTGCGGGGGAAAAGACACATGATAGGTCAATTCCCCCGCCGTGCCTTGAGGCAATGGTCTAAATCGATCAATGCGCGAAGAGTGAATTGCCCTTCTGCCCTGCCAACTTCTCCGGCTTGATCAGGAACCGCGCCAGCGCCGGCAACAGCCACAGCGCGCCGAACATGTTCCACAGCAGCATGAAGGTGAGCATCAGGCCCATGTCGGCCTGGAACTTGATGGCCGAGAAAATCCAGGTGCACACGCCAATCGCCAGGCACAAACCGGTGAACAGCACGGCTTTACCGGTGGACTTGAGCGTCTGGTAGTACGCCTCTTGCAACGGCAGGCCGGCGCGCAGGAAACTTTCCAGGCGGCTGTAGATGTAGATGCCGTAGTCCACGCCGATCCCCACACCCAACGCCACCACCGGCAAAGTCGCGACCTTGACGCCGATGCCCATGAACGCCATCAGCGCGTTGCCCAGCACCGAGGTCAGCACCAGCGGCAGCACGATGCACAGGGTCGCCGCCCAGGAGCGGAAAGTGATCATGCACATGGTGGCCACGCACAGGTACACCAGGATCAGGATGGTCAGTTCGGATTCCTTGATCACCTCGTTGGTGGCCGCTTCGATCCCGGCGTTACCGGCGGCAAGGATGAATTCCAGACCGTCCTTGTTGTTCTCCTTGGCGAAGTCCTGCACCGCATGCACCGCACGGTCGAGGGTTTCGGCCTTGTGGTCATTGAGGAACACCAGCACCGGCGCCAGCGAGCAATTGTTGTTGTACAGGCCATCGGCGCGGGCAATGGAGTTGTTCAGCACGTCCGGGTTACGCGACAGGGTTTCCCATTTCAGGTTGCCCTCGTTCATGCCCTTGATCATCTGCTTGGACACGGTCACCAGCGAGATCGCCGACTGCACGCCCTCGGTGTTCTGCATCTTCCACATCAACTGGTCGATCGGTGCCATGGCCTCGTAGCGCGAGCACCCTTCGGCCTTGGTCTTGACCATCACCACCAGCACGTCGGAGCTGGTGGAGTAGTTGCTGATGATGAAGTTGTTGTCTTTGTTGTAGCGCGAATCCGGGCGCAGTTCCGGCGCGCCCTGGTCCAAGTCGCCGATCTTGAGGTTCTGGCTGTACCAGAGGCCGCCGCCAAAGGCCACCAGCGCCAGCGCGATGGAGATCGGTGCGACTTTCGGGCTGGCAAAGTTCGACAGCAAGCGCCAGAACGAGTGTTCGCGATTGGCGTCCTTCTTGCTCTTGGCGATGGCGCGCTTGCTGATGCCCACGTAGGAAATCGCCACCGGCAGCAGGATCAGGTTGGTGAACACAATCACCGCCACACCGATGGACGCGCCAATGGCCAGCTCGCGGATAACACCGATGTCGATGATCAGCAGTGTGATGAAACCCACAGCATCGGCGAGGATCGCGATCATCCCCGGCAAGAACAGTTGTCGGAACGTACGCCGCGCCGCTGTCAGTGCATTGTCAGCCTCACTGGATTGCAGGGCGATGCCGTTGATCTTCTGCACGCCGTGGGAAATACCAATGGCGAAAATCAGGAACGGCACCAGCATCGAATACGGATCAAGGCCGAAACCAAAGAAGTGCATCAGCCCGAGTTGCCAGATCACCGCCACCAGCGTGGTGCTCAACACCGCGACGGTGCTGCGCAGGCAGTTGGTGAACCACAGCAGCAAGATCAGGGTGATGACGAAGGCGATGCCGAAGAACATCACCACCATGACCAGGCCATCGATCAGGTCGCCGACCTTTTGGCGAAACCGACGATGTGAATCTTGACGTTGGGGTTCTGCGCTTCGAACTTGTCGCGGATCTTGTCTTCGAGTTCGTGGGAGAACTTGCGGTAGTCCAGGGCCAGCAACTTGCCTTGGTCTTGAGGGTCCGGGTAGGACTCCAGCAGCGGGATATCGACGATGCTCGACTTGAAGTCGTTGGAAACCAGGCGCCCGACCTGGCCGGACTTGAGCACGTTGTTGCGCAGTTGGTCGAGGCTTTCCGGCGAGCCGTTGTAACTCTGCGGGATCACTTCACCACCGGCAAAGCCTTCTTCGGTCACTTCGGTCCAGCGTACGCTGGGGCTCCACAGCGACTTGAGCCCGGAGCGGTCGACGCCAGAGATGTAGAACACCTCGTCGTTGATCTGGCGCAGGGTCTCCATGTATTCCTTCGTAAAGATGTCGCCGTCCTTGGCCTCCACCGAGATCCGCACCGTGTTGCCCAGGTTGGCCAGGTCATTGCGGTGCTCCATCATCTTTTCGATGAAGGGGTGCTTGAGGGGAATCATCTTTTCAAAGCTGGTGGACGGGCGAATCAACGTCGCCTGCCAGAACAGGAAAATACTCACCAGCAGGCAGATCACGATCACTGCCGGGCGGTTGTTGAAAATCAGGCGCTCAAGAAAGGTCGCTTTATCGTTGTGATGACTGCTCATTCTTTCCCCGCCTTCTTATTGTTTTGTCGGTTCGGCGCCGGCAGGCGTCGCCACGCGAACACCACCCTGCCCGGCCAGAATCAAGTTGCCGTTGCCTGCCGCCGTGACGGAAGAAAGCGAAATACGATCCGGCCGATTGAACACGCTGAACGTCACCCCGTCGTCATGGCTGACCACTACGCTGCCGCCGTTACCCACTACGACGATGGCACCGTCATCGAGCAAGGTGGCGCCTGACAAACCGAACTCCAGCGCTCCCCGCGCGGCGTTCAATTCGACCTGCTCCCAGGTGCTGCCAAAATCGGTGGAGCGGTACAGGTTGCCGCGCAAGCCATAGGCCAGAAGGGTCTGCGGTTGCGCAGTACTGATCACGCCAAACAGCGAGCCCTCGTAGGGGCCTTCGAGTTTTTCCCAGGTCTGCCCGTCGTCGCTGGAGCGGAACATGCTGCCCTGCTCGCCGACGATAAACAGGCCGGCATCCTTGATATGGGCGATGGCGTTGAGGTGGTACTGGTCTTCGTTGTCGAGACGATCACTGACGTCTGCCCAGGTCTTGCCGCCGTCGGTGGTTTCGATCAGCGCACCGTAGGCGCCGACCGCCAGGCCGTGGCTGGCATCGTTGAACCAGATGTCGAGCAAGGGTGCTTCGCGCTTGAGGTCCTGGTATTGCTGGGTCCAGGTGGCGCCGCCGTCAGTGCTTGCGAGGATTTGCGCATCATGGCCTACCGCCCAACCCTGTTTGTCATCGACGAAATACACCGCCGTGAGCAGTTGTCGGGTAGGCACTTTGGCTTGGGTCCAGGTACTGCCCTGGTCGTCGGAATAGAGGATATGCCCGCGATCACCGACCGCCACCAGGCGTTTGCCCGCGTGGACCACGTCAATCATCAGGCCTTTGGCGGCCTTGGGGATTCAATCGCAAAAGCGGTATCACCGGCGGCCTGGACGGCGGTCGGCAACGTGGCGGCCGTTACCCCCAGTCCAAACAGCGAGAGCGCTGTGGCCAGCAACGCAACCCTGCGTGCGGCGCGTGGGCGGCAAACAACCCAACCCATGACAGGCTCACTCATAGACCTTTCTCCCATTTATTATTGTTAGGGGGCGTTCCTGGGCGCTGAAACCTGCAATCTAGAGCGCCTGGAGGAAGCTTCGGCCATCCTATCGGGCTTTCGAATCGTCTGACAATCAGCGCTACGTTATCTTTTGTTAACTAAAGGCCTTTGGCCACGCGCTGAATATAGGCGTATTCGCCAGGCTGATTGCTTCACAGCAAATGAATTTTTATTCCATCTATTGAATTATGAGAATTTTTATTCCATTAATAAGCCCTCTGAAAACAATAATGCAAAGGACCACGGCTATGCGTGAACTCGGAATCGGCTTGATCGGCACAGGTTTCATGGGCCGCGCCCATGCCTTGGCGTTCAACAACGCCCGTGCGGTATTTGAACTGCCCGTCACCCTCAAGCTGGCCGCACTGGCCGACGCCGACACCGAACGCGCCCAGCGTTGTGCCAGGGATTGGGGTTTTGCCCAGGCCCATGGCGACTGGCAAGCGCTGATCCATGACCCCGCCGTCGACGTCGTGGCCATCACCACCCCAACCACTTGCACTACCCCATGGCCATGGCCGCCATCGCGGCGGGCAAAGCGGTGTACTGCGAAAAACCCCTGGCCGTCAGCCTCGAACAAGCCGACGCCATGCGCCGCGCCGCCAGTGCCGCCGGCGTGGTGACGCGGGTCGGCTACAACTACCAGCACAACCCGATGATCGTGCTGGCCAAGCAAATGGTCGCCAACGGCGAACTGGGCGACATCATCAGCTTCCAGGGCGAATTCAGCGAAGATTTCATGGCCGACCCCGCCTCGCCATGGTCATGGCGCTGCGAAGTGGAACACGCCGGCGGCGCCCTCGCAGACCTGGGCAGTCACTTGCTGTCGATGGCGCGATATCTGGTGGGAGAGGTGGTGAGCGTGTGCGCCGACACCCAGACCGTGCATGCCCAGCGCCCGGCCGTAAAAGGCAGCGCCGAGCGCAAAGCCATTGCGGTGGATGACCAGGTGCACGCGCTGCTGCGTTTTGCCAATGGCGCGCGCGGCACGGTGAGCAGCAGTTGGCTCAAGCACGGTTACAAGAACCACCTGAGTTTCGAGATCAGCGGCACCAAGGGCACGCTGGCGTTCGATCAAGAGCGCTTGAATGAACTGCAACTGTGCCGAGTCGGCCAGGAAGGGTTCCAGCGTTTGCTGGCGGGCCCGGCCCTGCCAGGCTATGCAGCGTTCAGCCCGGCTGCGGGGCATCAGCTGGGGTACAACGAACTGAAGACGTTGGAAGTTCAGGAGTTGATCCTGGCGCTGGCGGGCCAGGGCACCGATGGCACTGACTTTGAAAGCGCGTGGGCGGTGGAGCAACTGGCGACGGCGATCCGCGTGGCGGCCAAGGAAGAGCGTTGGGTAAACGTGGGCACGGTCTGAAACCCAACGTCCCCCACATCTTGACTTGTGAATACATTCAAATGTGGGAGCGAGCAAGCCCGCTCCCACATTTGATCGCCTACAGCCTTACATCAGCGCAAGGCTCGGCGAAGTACTTTACCTACGGTGGTCTTGGGCAACTCCATCGTGCGAAATTCCACATACCTGGGCAACTTGTACCCCGTCAGGTACTCCCGGCAATGCGCCATGATCTGCTCCTGCGTCAGGTTCGGGTCCTTGCGCACCACGATGATCTTCACCTTCTCGCCGGTCACCGCGTCTTCCACGCCGATTGCCGCCACTTCACTCACGCCCGGATGCATCGCTACCACGTCTTCGATTTCATTGGGGTACACGTTGAAACCCGAGACCAGGATCATGTCCTTCTTGCGGTCCACCAGGCGGATATAGCCGCGCGCATCCATCACCCCGATATCACCGGTGGACAACCACCCCTCGGCATCCAGCACCTCGGCGGTGGCATCCGGGCGTTTCCAGTAGCCCTGCATCACCTGCGGGCCACGCACTTGCAGCTCGCCTTGTTCGCCAATCTCGGCCAACTCGCCGTCTTCACGCATGAAGCGCACCCAGGTCGAGGGCAGTGGCACGCCGATGCTGCCGGTGAATTCCATCTCGCGCATGCGCGCAATGTTGATCGGGCTGATGCTCACTACCGGCGAGCATTCAGTCAGGCCGTAGCCTTCGATGATCGGCAACCCGGTGACTTCCTTCCAGCGTTTGGCCACCGACGTATGGGTGGCCATGCCGCCTGCGATCACCATGCGTAAATCGGAGAAGTCCCGCGCGCAGAACTCCTTGTTCTCCAGCAAACCATTGAACAGCGTGTTGACCCCGGCAATCCCGTTGAAGCGCTCCTTGCGCAGGATCATCTGCACCCGTTTCACGTCCCGTGGGTTGGCGATCAGGATGTTGCGCCCGCCCAGGCACATGAACATCAAGCAGTTCACCGTCAGGGAGAAGATGTGGTACAGCGGCAGCAAGGTGACGTTGGTTTCTTGCTTGTCCTGATCCAACTGGTCGCCGACCCAGGCCTTGGCTTGCAGCAGGTTGGCGATGATGTTGCGGTGGCTGAGCATCACGCCTTTGGCGTCTCCGGTCGTACCGCCGGTGTATTGCAAAAGGCCAGGTCATCCAGCTGCATGTCCACGGGGAAGTGGTTGAGCCCGCGCCCCTGTTTCAGCACCTGGCTGAAGCGTATCGAGCCGCGCAGGTTGAACGCCGGCACCTGTTTTTGCACCGTGCGCAGGATGAAGTTCATCGCCGCGCCTTTGAACGTGCCAAGCAAATCGCCAATGGCGGCTACCACTACACGCTTGACGCTGCTGCCCGCCACGACCTTTTCCAGGGTGTGGGCGAAGTTTTCGAAGATCACCACGGTTTCCGCGCCGCTGTCCTTGAGCAAATGCTTAAGCTCATGGGCGGTGTACAGCGGGTTGACGTTGACCACCACCGCCCCCGCCAGGATCGTGCCCAACAGGCAGATGGGGTACTGCAAGCAGTTGGGCATCATCAGCGCCACGCGATCGCCCTTCTGCACGCCCTGCCTCTGCAGCCAGGCGGCAAACGCGATGCCTTGCACCTGCCAATCGGCGTAGGTCATTTCGGTGCCGATGCTGACGTAGGCCACCCGCTCACGGAATTTTTCCAGGTGCTCCAGGAACACCTCACGCAGCGAGGGGTAGTCCGCGATAGCGGCATCGATGTCCGCCGGCACGCCGGGCAGGTAAGCGTCCAACCAGATCCGTTCGGTGTGTTCCAGGCTTACAGCGTTCATGGCAGTCTCCTTGTTGTTGTTTTTGATAGAGCTACTTTTCGACGATGGCGGTAATGCCCAGCCCGCCCGCCGCGCAGATGGAAATCAGGCCCCGTCCGCCGCCGCGCTCGTGGATCATTTTGGCCAGTGCCGCTAGTTGCCGGCCACCGGTCGCGGCAAACGGGTGGCCGCAGCCCAAAGAGCCACCGTTGACGTTCATCTTTGCGCGGTCGATGGGCCCCAACGGTGCGTCCAAACCCAGGCGTTCACGGCAGTAGTCGGCGTCTTCCCAAGCCTTGAGCGTGCACAGCACCTGGGCGGCGAAGGCTTCGTGGATCTCGAAGAAATCAAAATCCTCGAAGCTCAGTCCTTCGCGCTTGAGCATGCGCGGCACGGCGTAGGCCGGAGCCATCAACAGGCCCTCGGTGCCGTCGACAAAATTCACCGCTGCTGTCTCGCCGGTACGCAGATACGCCAGCACCGGCCAGCCGTTGGCGGCAGCCCATTCTTCACTGGCCAACAGCACCACCGAGGCGCCATCGGTCAGCGGCGTGGAGTTGCCAGCGGTGAGGGTGCCGTTCTGTCGATCGTAGGCGGGAGACAAGCCGGCGAGCTTTTCCAGGCTGGCGTCGGCACGCAGATTGTTGTCCCGGGCCAGGCCGCGATGGGGGCTGATCAAATCATCGAAAAAACCGCGCGTGTACGCCGCATCCAAGCGTTGGTGACTGGTGAGGGTCAGTTCATCTTGGGCCAGGCGCTTGATCTGCCAACGCTTGGCCATTTCTTCGCAGTGCTCGCCCATGGACAAGCCGGTGCGCGGCTCGCCATTACGTGGCAGCAATGGCTTGAAAAACATCGACGGGCGCACCTTGAGCAACGCCTTGAGCTTGTCGCCCAGGCCTTTGGCGCGATTGGCCGCAAGCAAGGTGTGGCGCAGGGCTTCATTGATGCCAATGGGCGCGTCGGACGTGGTGTCGGAACCGCCGGCAATACCCACCTCGATCTGGCCCAGGGCGATCTTGTTTGCCACCAACAGCGCCGCTTCCAGGCCGGTGCCGCAGGCTTGCTGCACATCATAGGCCGGGGTGTCCGGGGACAAGGTGGTCGACAACAGTGACTCACGCGCCAAGTTGAAATCGCGCGAATGCTTGATCACCGCCCCGGCGGCGAACTCTCCCAGACGCTGGCCATGCAGGTTGTAGCGGTCCACCAAGCCTTGCAGCGCGGCCACCAGCAAATCCTGGTTGCTGTCATGGGCATACACGGTGTTGGAGCGCGCAAACGGGATGCGGTTGCCGCCGATAATCGCCACGCGGCGAACCGGGGCCGGGTTGAAGCTGTAATCAGTCATCGACGGTTCTCGTTCCAGACAAAGAGCCCGCGCATATGCGGTGTGTCACCAGCAACATTGCGCACTTCGAATTCGCGGCGTGGGCCGCTTGCGGGAGTGGTTCCACAGGGCGACCTGGCCGGGCAGGAAGATTGGCAGCTTGAAGTCGCAATGGGCTTCGGCCTGGTCCAGCCCCCCCGGGGGTTGCTGGGCGGCGAGCGCACGGCCGAGGGTCCACATGCCGTGGGCGATGGCGCGGCGAAAGCCAAAGAGCTTCGCGCCGATCACCGAGGTATGGATGGGGTTGAAGTCTCCCGAGACCTTGGCAAACCGTCGCCCCAGGTCCGCGGGCAACACCCAACGCTGGGTGCGCAGCAGACCGTCTTCCCTTAACGGCAATGCGCCGTCCCACGGTTCGCCAACCGGGTCTTTCACGTGACGGCGCAGGTACACACTGTCGCTTTCCCACACCAGGGTGTCGGCACCGTAGGCACGGGTGGCGATGCTCAGCGCCTGCCCCTTGGGATGGGCAACCCAGCGCTCGCAATACACCTCAAGTCGCAGGGCCTGGCCTTCCTGCAGGCGCTGGTGCTGACGGATACGGTTGGCCAGGTGCACCATGCCGCTGGCCGGGTATGGAAAGCTCGGGCGGGTCAGCAGCAACAAGTGCAACGGGAACGCCAATACATGCGGATAAGACAATGGCACGCCCTGCTCGCGGCGAAAACCGCAGGCACGGCCATAGGCGGCGATTCCAGCGGCGGACAGCTCCACGGCCGAGCGCACCAGGCGTTCCTTGGGTAAAACCGGTACGCCGTCGAGCTTGGGTTTGCGCAAGGCGCGCACGCCATCCATCAATAGCTGGGTGCGTGAAGGGGGTGGGTCGATGACCTGTGTTACATAGTCCATGGCTCAGGCTCCCAGCAGGCTTTGCCCGCAGACGCGTACGGTTTGGCCGTTGATCCCGCCGGACGCCGGGTGCGCCAGCCAGGCAATGGTCTCGGCCACGTCGATCGGCTGGCCACCCTGGGACAATGAATTCATGCGCCGCCCCGCCTCGCGAATCATCAGCGGGATCTTCGCCGTCATCTGGGTCTCGATAAACCCCGGGGCCACCGCGTTCACCGTCACCTGCTGCGCGGCTGCACGCGGCGCCAGGCCTTGCACCAGGCCAATCACCCCGGCCTTGGAGGTGGCGTAGTTGCTCTGCCCCAGGTTGCCGGCGATACCGGAAATCGACGACACACACACGATTCGTCCACCGGGGTTCAGACCTTGGTTTGCCAGCAAGGCCTCGCTCAGTTGCAACGGTGCTTGCAGGTTGACCGCCAGCACACTGCGCCAGGCTGCTTCGGTCATCTTGGCGATGGTTTTGTCGCGGGTGATCCCGGCGTTGTGCACCACCACATCGAAGGCGCCGTACTGGCGGGTATGGGCTAACAGCTGTGAAACGGCGTCTGCGGCGGTGATGTCCAGCGGCAGCGCCGAACCACCGACACTCTGGGCCGCTTGTTCAAGGTGTTGTTGTGCCTGGGGCACATCCACGCAGACCACATGCGCACCGTCGCGCGCCAACACCTGGGCAATCGCCAGGCCGATACCACGGGAGGCGCCGGTGACCAGTGCCCGCCGACCGGCAAAGGGTTTGTCCCAGTTGACCGCGACCTGGCCATCCACGGGTTTTTCCAGGCGCACCACCTGCCCCGATACATAGGCCGAGCGGCGCGACAGGAAGAAGCGCAGGCTGCTGTCCAGCGCTTCTTCCGCTCCCGGTGCGACATAGATCAGTTGCACGGTAATCGCCCGGCGCAGCTCCTTGGCCAGCGAGCGCACCAAGCCTTCAAGCGCACGCTGGGCCACGGCCTGGGGCAAGTCCTGGCAGTGCTCCGGCGCAGTGCCGAGTACCACCACGCGGGCGTGCTGGCCGAGGCGTTTGGCATTGGCGTGGAAGAACACGTACAGCTCATCCAACTGCTGTAGGTCGGCCACGGCGCTGGCGTCGAATACGGCGCCTTGCACCTTGACCGTGGACGGTGCCTTGAGGGTGGCCGCCGTGGCGGTGACCGTGTCAGTGTCGCCGAAAATACGCTGCACTTCGCCGGCCAGGCGCCCTGCCCCGGCCAGAATCACCGGGTTGACCAGGCCCTGCTGGCCGCTGCGATGGCGTTGCAACGTCAAGGGTTGGGGCAAGCCGATGGCCTGGGCCAAACGACGGCCCCACGGGGAATTGACGAACGATAGGTAGCTGTCACTCATAGATAGATCCACTCACAACACATTCCTGCCTTGAAAACCCGCTCAATGTGGGAGCTGGCTTGCCTGCGATGCAGACGACTCGGTCTGCCAGTCAAACCGCGGCGATGCCATCGCAGGCAAGCCAGCTCCCACACGGAGCGCGTTCATTCAGTACCCATCAATTGACCGAGGCGTTTTCACCCTGGCTGGCCTTGCGCTTTGCGGGCGGTTCCAACGCCTGCTTGCGTTGCTGCAACGCCTCCAGCAAACCGAAGTCCTGCGGGAAGTCGTCGACCTGGATGCCGTGGTCGGCGTATTCCACATAGCGCGCGAGCAAGGCGTCCTCGTCGTCGCTGATCAAGTCCAGCGCCCGCGCCTTGACGCGCCAGGCGGTAAACGCCGTGGCGGAAATCGGCAGTGCTTCGATCAGACCTTGCTTGATCGCCGGTTTGAGTCGTGCGTCGATCAACTCCACCTGCGGCAATAACCGGAAGCCCAATTCGCCGTAGGCCAACTTGTCGATTTCTGGCCGTGGGACGTAGGAATTGGCCAGCAACCGGTCGCGGGTTTCCCCTGGCGTCTGCACCACATCGGCCACTTGGGCCAACAGCCGGTCCGAAGGTTTGCGCAGTGGAATACCAAACGGGAAACTCAAGCCGCGCACCACTGCAGCGGCGGCTTTCGACGGATAGTTCTCCAGCACCTCGGCCAGCGCTTCATGGGCCCGCAGCAAGGCGTCCTGGGCTGACCAATGCACCAGCGGCAGGTCCGCCTGGGGCCGGCCATCATCCTCAAAGCGCTTGAGCACGCAGGACAAGATGTACAACTGCGAAAGAATGTCCCCCAGGCGCCCGGTGATACTTTCCTTGCGCTTGAGGGCACCGCCCAGCATGCCCATGGAAACATCCGAGATCAGCGCCAGCACCACCGACAGACGATTGGCCTGACGGTGGTAGGACGCCAGCGCGGGGTCGGTCTTGGCCGGCGCGGAAATCAGCCGCCCGCCGGTCAGCGAATGCACCGCTGCACGCACGGTATTGGCCAGCACAAAGCTGATATGACCGAACATGGCGCTGTCGAACTCTTCCAGCGCCTTGCGCCGGTCGGGGTTGCGCGCGGCTTCCATCTCGCGGAACACATAGGGATGGCAACGGATCAGGCCCTGGCCAAAGATGATCAGGCAGCGGGTCATGATGTTGGCACCCTCCACCGTGATGGCGATGGGGCTTTGCTGATAGGCGCGGGCCAGGAAGTTATTGGGGCCCATGCAAATGCCTTTGCCGGCGACGATGTCCATGCCGTCATTGACGATGATCCGCGCTCGCTCGGTGACGTGGTACTTGGCGATCGCCGAGATCACCGACGGTTTCTCACCTGCGTCCAAGGATGCGACCGATACCTTGCGCACCGCATCGCAGGCGTACAGATGCCCGGCCATGCGTGCCAGCGGCGCCTGCACGCCTTCGAACTTGCCGATGGGCAGGCCGAACTGTTTGCGCATCGCGGCATAAGCGGTGGTACCGCGCACCGCGACTTTGCCCAGGCCGACGTTGGCCGACGGCAGCGAAATCGCTCGCCCCGCGGCCAGGCACTCCATCAGCATGCGCCAGCCATTGCCGACTTGCTCGCGGCCGCCGATCACCCATTCCAGCGGGATAAATACGTCCTTGCCGGTGGTGGGGCCGTTCTGGAACACCGCGTTGAGTGGCCAGTGACGACGACCACTGTTCACACCCGGATGGGAGGTAGGAATCAACGCACAGGTAATCCCCAACGAGCCGGCCGGACCGAGCAGGCCATCCGGGTCTTCGGCACGGAACGCAAGGCCGAGCACCGTGGCAATCGGGCCGAGGGTGATATAGCGCTTGTCCCAGGTCACCCGGAACCCCAGCACTTCCTCACCTTCGTGGGTGCCTTTGCAAACGATGCCCAGGTCTGGGATCGCCCCGGCATCGGAGCCGGCATACGGGCTGGTCAGGGCAAAACACGGAATGTCTTCACCCCGCGCCAGTCGCGGCAAGTAGTGGTTGCGCTGGGCATCCGTGCCGTAATGCAACAGCAGCTCGGCCGGGCCCAGGGAGTTGGGCACCATCACCGAAATTGCCGCCGCCGAGCAGCGCGTCGAGAGTTTCATCACCACTTGCGAATGCGCGTAATGGGAGAACCCTTTGCCGCCGTACTGCTTGGGAATGATCATGCCGAGGAAACCGGCGTCCTTGGTGTACTGCCAGCCTTCGGGCGACATGTCCTGCCAAACCTGGGTGGTTTCCCAGTCATTGGCGATGTCACAGAGGGTTTCCACTTCGTTGTCGAGGAAGGCTTGTTCCTCCGCGCTGAGGCTGGCCGGTGCCGCTTGCAGCAGGCGCTCCCAGTTCGGCTTGCCGCTGAACAGTTCGGCGTCCCACCACACAGTGCCGGACTCGATGGCAGCGCGTTCGGTATCGGACATCGCCGGCATGATTTGCCGGAACATCGCCAGTACACGGCTGCTTATCAACCACCGTCGCAGGGGTTTGATACTGAGGATTACGCTGGGCACCAGCAACGCCACTGCCCACAGGCACAAGCCCAACACACCGATGCCACCCAACAAGTAACCTGCTGTCAGCCAAATCAGGCTCCAACCCGCCCAGACAACAGCCGCCGACTGCCGATACGCCAACGCCGTTACGCACGCCATACCGACCAAGAACCAGAAAACCATACCGCACCTCACTTTGAACATCTGCCCGGATACAGGCCGTGCGCCTGTTCACTGACTAAACAATAGGTGGTTATTTAAAAATATATTTGAAATTTTTATTTAATGCCTGAGCCAAACAAAACAGAGCCGCATGGCTCAGGCACAAAGGGTGAATTGAGACAGTGAAACCGATCAGGCTTTTACAGGCGGTGATAGGTTTTCGGCTTTTTGTAAAAGCCTTGTTCCTGGCACCACCGCCGTTCAAGCGTGTGGGTTGTAGTGCTGCGTTTTAGAACGCGTAAGTGGCGGAAAGGCTGACCACATCCCCATGAGCCTTGGCCTCGGAATCCAGACTACCCGCACCCAGCCGATCGACGTTTTGGGTCTTGAGTTTGACCTTTTCCACGAATTGGTGGGAGTAAGCGGCATCCAGCGAAAGCCCTGGGATCTGCTTGACAACGTAACCTGCACCCAACGAGGTGAAGACACGGTCGCCATCAGGAATCCGCGGGTCACGTGTAGAGTTGCGGGTCGGGGTCTGATCGAAAGCCACACCGGCACGCACTGTCCATTGGTCGGTAAGTTTGTAGTCGCCACCCAAGGAGTACATCCAGACATCCTTGTACTTGTATGGGATGGAAACGATGGTGTAGCCCTCCGACTTCAGCGTCAGGTCCTGAAAGGATGACCATTGAGTCCACATCACGCTGGCACCCACTGTCAGCCGATCATCAAACTGGTGAACCCAGTCAAACGCGGCGGTTGCAGGGATGTCCAACTGGGTCGAAGCCTTGGCACCGTTGGGGTACAGATTCAACCCTGGGTAGGCGGCCCCCAATATCGTCCCTCCGTCTGGGTTTAACGGGCTAGGCTCTGTCAACAATGCCTGGGTCACTGAATCCGTATAGATGTTGTAGTTGCCCTTCATCTTGTTCTTGATCTTGGCGTGATAGTTCAAGCCAAGGGAGTCACGCTCGGTCGGCTGCCAGACCACCCCGGTAAACCAGCCGACAGAGACGTTGTCGACTTTTACGCGGATCAACGAATCGCCGATCCCGGCAGGAAGTGCTACACCCCCGTTGGACGATCCTTGCCGATACCCGGTGAGTTTGAGGCGGCGGCAAACAAATCGATGTTCTGGCTGACAAATCCCTGACTGCGCTGAACGATAGCGCCCGCGCCGATGGAAAATTCGTCATTGACCTTGAACGATAGAGACCCCGTCAGGCCCACGGTCTCGATTTTTGTGTCCACGGCAAAGTCACGGTATTTCGAATCGGTATCCCACGTTGTACGCGCACCTTGTGGCACCACTTGGCTCAGACCGAACGCGAAGCGATCACCGATAGGCATTACCAGAAAACCCGTGGGCACCCATGCGGTAAAACCGCCTTGGCCACCCTCACCGTTCACGACACTGGCGTCGTCAAACAAGATGCTGCCATCGGGAGCAATAGGCGTCCTGGTCAAGGGGTCGCCGTTGTAATCCTTAGACTGCCCCTTCATTTTGATGCTGATCCGTGCATAGTCCACGGTGAACTGTGAAATGGTCTTATCGACAAATGCCATGGCCGCCGGGTTATTGAAGGCCGAACTGGGGTCGTTCTTGAACAGCGAACCGCCGCCAAATGCCCGCCCCACCCTGGAGCACCATAAGTAGGCGTGGATAAACCACCCGCCTGTACCGAAGGGACGCCCGCCATCAGCCCTCCCAATACTGCGATGCTTAATAAAGTACGAGCGTGGTTTTTTTTATTGCTCATGCAACACTCCTTATTATTATCAGTGCCCGGCCACGCCGGTTCACCTTACAACAACAGGCACCTCGCAAGAAGTGCCTGCCTTCAACGGGTGATCAGCCCTTTACGAAGTTCAGGGGTTGGTGATCGTGATGGTTGCGCCCGACGTGGTGATGGTCAGCGAGGTAATCGTGCAACTACCCGCCAAAGCCTGATTGGTAAAACCAAGTGAGGCACTGGCACCCGGAGTGAATGAGCCATTAATCGAAGTTAACCCGCATGTTGACTTGGGAAACGGGAATACCGCAGGGAGGTTGTAACCTACGTTATCGACTCGAACCGTTGAGAGGCCGGTAGGTACAACAGGCCAAGGCAAACCCGTGATGGTCGGTAGCGCACACAGACCACCGCCTGTTGTGGCTGCAGTGAGGATGCTCGCATTACCGGCAGCATCAATACTGCCTGTCACTGACAGCGAGCAGGTGACATTCAAGTTGTTCGAAGTTGGGGACTTGGCAACGAGAGTTCCGGTACCGGAAAACGGCGTACCGCCCGTAACTTTTGGATTGAAACTATAGGCATTGGCCATCGAAGCAGCGCCCATGCAAACAACCAAAGCAGACAACGATACGAGGGTTTTAAAACTTTTCATTGTTTTTCCTCAAATGTTATGGCGAATTCATTTCGCCAGGGGTAATGGCCATGATCGAGAAGTCACGGTGAAACAAGCAGAACATCCCTTTCCAGCCAAATCTCAATTCAATTAGCGCAGCAACATCCAACGGTTATTCAACCACTTTGAAGTTGGGCGGCATCTTGATCGACACCGTCTTGATCTTGCAGTCGTCACCGATGGGTACATTGGCCGCCTCCAACTTGCCGGTGGCGTTATCCCACGTACCGTCGGCGGTTGAAGGGCCGCACTTGCCGCCTAGACCAAAGGCATGAACATCCACGCTGATCTTCGACATGGAGCCGCTCTTGGTATCTTTGGCCACTAATACCCACGGCAAGTTAATGGCCTCGACGCGGCTGCACTTGAGGCCCCCGTCGAATTCAACTTTGTCTACATTCACCGACGTTCCATCCGCTGCCACCTTGCCGGCGACCTTGATGGTGCAGTCGGCGCTAATTAGCGCGCCCTTGGAGAAACTGATGGGGCCTTGGGCAGTGAAGGCACTGCCGGCCGGTTCGATACGTGCAGCCTGGGCCTGGTGATAAACGATAAGTCCCAGCGCGGCCAACACGATATGGGTGGTGAACTTGGCAGGTGTTTGCATGGTGTACGTCCTTCCCTTGAAATTATTTTTGTTAGGGTCAAACAACTTCTTGCAACGCTTCATTCGCGTATTCCGGGCGAAATAATCCTGCGCGATACACAGATCCCGAGTACGCCAATGGATGTATCAGTTCAAATCAAAACGGCTTGGAGTTGCCGCTGTACTTCTCCAGGTATTTCAAACGCTGTGAAGGTTGAAGATTGGTCAGGGTGATATCCCCGGCGTAATGATTGAGTACTCGATGGTCCATTCGACGTCGCCACAAGTAAGGCACATAGGCCCAGACAATCATGCTTGCATAGCCATATGGCAGTTGCGGTGACTCATCAAAGTGGCGCAACGACTGATAACTGCGCGTCGGGTTGGCATGGTGATCGGAGTGCCGTTGCAGTTGGAACAAAAAGATATTGGTCACAATCCGATTACTGTTCCAGGAGTGGCGTGGCGAACAACGTTCATAACGGCCATTGGGTAACTTCTGGCGTTTAAGGCCGTAGTGTTCGACGTAGTTCACCACTTCCAACAGCGAGAAACCGTAGATGCCCTGGATAATCAGGAACGGAATCACCGCAACCCCCAACCAGGCAATCATCGCGCCCCACAACACCACGCTGTACATCCAGGCACTGAGCACGCCGTTTTTCCAATGCCAGGCCGGCAGGCCGAGTTTGCGCAGGCGTTCGCGCTCCAGGTTCCAGGCCGAGCGTGCGCTGTACCACACCGAGCGCGGCAGGAAGGCCCAGAAGCTTTCCCCGAGCCGCGAGCTGGCGGGGTCTTCCGGGGTCGCGACACGCACGTGATGACCACGGTTGTGTTCGGTGTAGAAGTGCCCGTAGAAGGTCGGTGCCAACGTCACCTTGGCCAGGAAGACTTCCAGTGCATTGGGTTTATGCCCCAATTCATGGGCGGTATTGATCGCGATGCCGGTGGCAGCACCGGTCGACATGGCCATGCCCAAGTAGGTGAACCAGCTGGGTTCGCCATGCAATTGAGTGCGGGCGGTGATGTAGCTGGCGGCGTGGGACAGCCAGCTGGAAGGATCAAGATGAGCCGCCGCTTGTAGCAGCCCTCCCTGGATGATCCATTCGATACCGCCAGACGCGAGCCAACCGGTGATCACCACCGACGAGATGACGAAAAGTACGCCGGTGTAGACGATCCAACGGTAGTAGCTTTGGGATTCAAGATGGCCGACGGCGGACTCCGGTGGGTTGCTCACGTCTTCACCGAGCAGGCCGTCGATCAACGGTATCAGGCCGAAGATCACCAGAACGCCAACCCACCACAATTGCTGAATACCGGTAGTGATGGCGAGTGAGCCAGACAAGAGTGGGGTAGCCAGTGGCAGGATGCCCAGCCACCACAGGTGGCGCTTGCCGTCGGTCCATACACTCGGCGCTGCCAGGGTCTGGTTCATGGCAGCCTCCGAATGAGGCGAGTAGGCAGGGACGCGGAAAACAGGTTCGAGGAGCGCTGGATGCCCCAGGAAATCAACCATGCGATAAAAGACGTTTTTTCATTTTTATTCGCTCTTAGGCATTTCAAAAATCATTTCAAAATAAACATTGAAATATTTTTTTAAAGAAATAGCGCGGAATCGTTAGGTCGTCAACTAGTTTTTCAAACACTTTTTCATGTGACCGAGCAGTCTGTTTTTCAGCCGTTTGGTCAGGTGTCTAGGGCAGGCATTGACGCCGCTGAACCGCGATTCGGATTGCGCAATTATTTGCTCGCCAATGCAAAAGGTGGATGCAACACGCTGGCGTTCGCCGGTGGTCGAGCACGCTTGGCCACCTGCTGGACCACCTCCACCACACGTGCTGTGGCGGTGATCGGCAACATATGGCCGCGCCCTTCTACCAGCTGCAGTTTCAGGCCCGGCACCTTGTCGGCCAGGGCCTGGCCATGTTTACGAAAGTCCAGTACCTGGTCCCGCGCGCCATAGATCAAGCCGATGGGCAGGGTCAGTTGCGAGTAGCGCTTGACCATGCCCGGCAAGTGATCGTTGACCTGGTTGATCTCGGTGGACGCTGCATAGAAGTTGTCGGGGCGCATGCCCAGCAGGCCACCGCCGCGAGTGGCAAAGTCCGCCGGGGGCGCGTCCGGGACGAACACGCCCTTGACCACCGAGCCTTTGGTCAGCAGCCCCACCGGCATGGTCAAGGTGTGGGCCATCCAGCGTCGCAACCACCCGGGGCGCACCGCCAATGACAGGAATACCAGTGGCAAGAGGCGTTGGGGTGGGTCAACGGTGCCACCAGGATCAACCCGGATACCGACTCGGGATGATCCAGGGCCAGCGCGAGGGAGATCGCCCCACCGAGGGAATGCCCCAGCACCAACGGCCGGTCCAGATCCAGGGCCTTGATCAGCCCGGCAATCTGACGCGCCTGATCCGGTAAGCCCGCCGCCGTGCCTGTGTGTCGAGTGGAATAGCCCGACCCCGGACGATCAAGCGTGATCACTCGGAAATGCTCACGCAATTGGCCGGACAAGGCGTACGTCAAGTTGCGACTGCTGCCCATCAGCCCGTGAATCATCACCAGCGGCGGGCCCTTGCCTTCTTCTACATAGTGAAAGCGCTCGCCGTCGACCTCCAGAAAGCGCCCGTTGATCGGCACAGCCGCTTCGATCCGCCGTGTCATCCAGGCACTAAAGGCCCACAACACTGCACTCGCGCCGGCAAACACACCTGCAGCGACAACCCATTCGACAGCCATAGTTCGGTCCTCTGCATCCCTGCTGCTGTCGGCCCGACCGGTATTGGTCCAGACCTCAGCCATCGTCCACCCCTGGACCTAAACTTATGTGCATTACCGTGCTCGTCCGTCGGACAAGTCGCACATGAGGAGCCAGTGACTAGCGTAGGCGACATTTTCAGGTAGATTATTTAAAATCTTTTTAAAATAATTAATTCATTTTTTCTTTGCAATGGTGTTCTATCTAAAAGACAAAACAAAAACAGGAGCACGGGAATCCGCCTATGAATGCCCACGACGACTTAATCGACATCGCCATCATTGGCTCAGGCTTTGCCGGCTTGTGCATGGCCATCAAGCTCAAGGAAGCCGGCATTACCGACTTCTTTATTGCCGAGCAGGCCGATAGCCTCGGCGGCACGTGGCGAGACAACCACTACCCGGGCTGTGCCTGCGATGTGCAGTCCCATGTGTATTCGTTTTCCTTTGCCCCAACCCCAACTGGACGCGCCAGTTCGCGCCGCAAGCCGAGATCCGCGCCTACCTGGAGCAGTGCGCCGAGCGTTTCGAACTGGCGCCCTATTTGTGTTTCGGCATGGGCCTGGTACGGGCGGTGTTCGATGAGCAACGGCAGCGCTGGCAATTGAGCTTCAGCAACGGTCGTCAAGTCAGCGCACGGGTGCTGGTGTCGGGGATGGGTGGGTTGTCGCGCCCGGCGCTGCCGGACATTCCAGGGCTGGACGACTTCAAAGGCGAGCGCTTCCATTCCCAACAGTGGAACCATGGGTATTCGTTGAAGGGCAAACGCGTGGCCGTCATCGGCACGGGTGCCAGCGCTATTCAGTTCGTGCCGCAGATCGCGCCGCAGGTGGCCCATCTGGACCTGTTCCAACGCACGCCGCCGTGGATCATGCCCAAACCTGACCGGGCGATTTCGCCTGCCGAACGCCTATTGTTCAAACACCTGCCCTTCACCCAGCGCCTGCTGCGCGGTGCGTTTTACTGGGCATTGGAGGGCCGCGTGGTCGGCTTTGCGCTGCACCCAAGGTTGATGAAAATGGTGCAGAAAATCGCTCAACGCCACCTGCATAAACAAGTGTCCCGCCCTTCCCTGCGCAAGACCTTGACGCCGAACTACACCATTGGCTGCAAGCGTGTGCTGATCTCCAATGACTATTACCCCGCACTGGCCCGCAGCAATGTCGAGGTGGTGACTACCCCGGTGCTACGGGTCGAAGCCGACGGTGTGGTCACGGCGGACGGCATCAAGCACCCCGCTGATTGCCTGATTTTCGGCACCGGTTTCCAGGCCACCGATCCCCTGCCCCGTAACTGCATCATCGGCCGTGACGGCGTGGACCTGATGGACACCTGGCGCGACGGCGCACATGCCTACAAGGGCACCACGGTGCCGGGTTATCCCAACCTGTTCCTGATCGTCGGACCGAACACCGGCCTGGGGCATAACTCGATGATCCTGATGATCGAAGCCCAGGTGACCTACATCCTCGACGCGCTCAAGCAAATGCAGCGGCATCGTATAGCCACGGTGGACGTCAAACCGGCGGTGGAAAGCGCCTACAACCTGCAGCTGCAGAACAACCTCAAGCGCACTATCTGGAACACCGGCGGCTGCCAGAGCTGGTACCTCGACCCACGCACCGGCAAGAACACCACCCTGTGGCCCGGATCGACCTGGCGCTTCAAACAGGTCACCCGGCAGTTCGCGCTCAAGGATTACGTGGCAGACCTGCTGCCGATCAATGCGCCCGCACAACCGGTTGCGCAGCCCCTCTCCTCTGCAGAAGGCAGCCTGTCATGAAGTCATTCAACGGCCGCGTGGCGGCGATCACTGGCGCGGCATCCGGCATGGGCCGCGCCCTGGCCCTGGCATTGGCACGGGAAGGCTGCCACCTGGCACTGGCAGACAAAAACAGCCAGGGCCTTGAGCAAACGCTGGCACTGATCAAGACCTCAACCCTGTCCCCCGTCACGATCACCACCCGAGTGCTGGATGTGTCCGACCGGCAGGCCATGGAGGATTGGGCTGCGAGCTGCGTTGCCGAACACGGCCAGGTCAACCTGGTGTTCAACAACGCCGGCGTCGCCCTGTCGAGCACGGTAGAAGGGTGGACTACGCCGACCTGGAGTGGATCGTCGGCATCAATTTCTGGGGCGTGGTCTACGGCACCAAAGCGTTCCTGCCGTACCTGAAAGCCTGCGGCGACGGCCATGTGATCAACACCTCCAGCGTGTTCGGCCTGTTTGCCCAGCCGGGCATGAGCGGCTACAACGCCACCAAGTTCGCCGTGCGCGGTTTTACCGAGTCCCTGCGCCAGGAACTGGACATGCAGCGCTGCGGCGTATCGGCCACCTGCGTGCACCCCGGCGGCATTCGGACCGATATCTGCCGCAGCAGTCGCATCGATGCGAACATGACCGGTTTTCTGATCCACAGCGAACAACAAGCCCGCGCCGACTTCGAAAAACTCTTCATCACCGATGCCGACCAGGCGGCCAAGGTCATCCTGCAAGGTGTGCGCAAAAACAAACGTCGCGTGCTGATCGGCCGTGACGCGTACTTCCTCGACCTGCTCGCCCGCTGCCTGCCCGCGGCCTATCAAGCGCTGGTGGTGTTCGCCAGCAAACGCATGGCGCCCAAACCACGCACGCCGGTGTTTGAAACCAACGACGAGCCTCGCCTCTGAACAGGAGCACGCACTATGTTGCCTATCCGTCGCGACATCCATTTCGCCCTGCCCGCCGAGCGCATCACCAATTGGCATGAACAGGGTCCGTTCATCACGCACTTTTTCAACGCGTTGTCGCTGCTGTTTCCCCAGGGCGAGCTGTTTTTCATGGACAGCGTGCGCCACTACCGCCAGCGCATCGACGATCCCGTGCTGAAAAAAAGCGATCCAGGGCTTTATCGGCCAGGGAAGCCATGCACAGCCGCGAGCACGTGGCCTACAACGACTTGTTGCAAGCCGCTGGCTTGCCGGCACACACCCTCGACCGCCGGCTCAAATTCATCCTCGACCTGCAAAAGAAGCACTTCGCGCCGTCGTTCAACCTGGCAATTACCATTGCCCTTGAGCACTACACGGCGATGCTGGCGGAGATCCTGCTGAGCGACCCGTCACGCTTCGGTGATTCCCTCAAGGGCTACCAGCAGATGTGGTACTGGCACGCCCTCGAAGAAACCGAGCACAAGGCCGTCGCCTTTGATGTGTGGAACGCAGTGATCAAACCTGGACCCAAGCGCTATTTGCTGCGCACCGGGACCATGCTGACCACCACGGTGTTCTTTTGGCTGGTGGTGCTGGACTTCCACCTGCGCCTGCTGATTGCCGACCGCAAGGCGGTTGGGTTCTGGAAAGGCTCCTGGCGCATGCTGAAGTTTCTGTACGGACCTAAGGGCGTATTCCCACGAATGCTGCGGCCGTGGCTGCACTACTTCAAGCCCGGTTTTCACCCCTGGGACCATGACAACCGCGCACGCTTGGCACGTATCGACACGTTGGTCGAGGAGATCGAACAGACTCGGCGTGGCTATGATACAGCCTAGGCCTCAGCCAGCACGGCCCGCTCGCGGACAAAACGCTCCAACTGATCACCCGGCAGCGCCTTGCTGAAATACCAGCCTTGGATAAACAACTCGGTGCCGGTATTCAGGAAAGCCAACTGCTCGGCGGTCTCCACGCCTTCCACCACCACGCCCAGGTCGAGCGCTTCACAAAAGCGCAGCATGCCGGTCAACACCTGGGCCCCCTTAGGGTCGTGCTGGGCCACCACAAAGCTGCGGTCGATCTTGATGAAGTCCACCGGAAATTGGTGCAAGTAACTCAATGCCGAGAAGCCGGTGCCGAAGTCATCGATATACACCTTGGCCCCAATGGCCTGCAGCTTCTGGATGGTCTGGCGCGTGGCCGAGACGTCACTGACCAGCGCATCTTCGGTGATTTCCACCGACACCTGCCCATGGGCCTGGGCCAGGATCTCCACCAGGCGTTCGCCATAGGCGGCGTCGGTCAGGGTTGCGCTGGAAATATTGATGGTCATCGGCAGGGCGAAGCCGAGCTTCTGCCATTTCTGGTACTGGCGAACCGCCTGTGAGGCCACCCACACATCCACATCGGGCATCAGCCGTGCCTGGGCCAGCCATTGCAGGAACTCCCACGGTGAATGCACGGTGCCCTGGGCGTCGCGGGCGCGCATCAGGGCTTCGCAGCCGGTGCACAGGCCCGTGCGGGTCGAGACTTGCGGCTGGAATTCGAGATAGAACTCGTAGTCGCTGATCTGCTGGATGCGGCTCAGTTCAGCGGCCTGGCGCGCTTGGATCTTGTGGGACGCCAGCACCGGGTCCAATTCGCGCAGTCGGCCCTTTTCTTCCAGGCCGCGAAAGGTCATATCCAGCGACTTGAGGTACACCGTGCCACCCTCGATGCCCTGTCGGTGGATCGCACGTACATAGGGCGAGTACACCAAGGTGCCCAGGCCCAACAGCGCCACCTGCAACGCCACCGCCGCGATATCACCGTGGGTACTCAGGTAGGCGTTGAGCAGCACCGGCGCGGTGAACGGCACACTGGCCACCGCCGGGGACACCCAACCCAGCAGCACCACCGTCAACGCCACCAGGGTATTCAGGGCCGGCACCAGCAAGAACGGAATGAACAGGCGCGGGTTGAGAATGATCGGCAAGCCGAACAGCAGCACCTCGCTGACATTGAACAACGAGAGTGGCAGGCTTGCCATCGCCAACAGGCGCATGGACTGGCTCTTGGAAAACAGCAAAATGGCCACCAGCAGGCATAACGCACTGCCTGAACCGCCGATAAACGCGAAGCTGCCCAACAAGCCGCTGTTGAGCACATATTTGATCGGCTCGCCGGCCGCCAGCGCGGCGCTGTTCAGTACCACGGCCTGGTCCAGCACATCGAACAGGGGTTGCATGGCATACACGCCATGGATTCCAAAAAACCACAACAGCGAGTTCATCAGCGTTACAAACAAGCCGCTGCCGTAGGGCGTTTCCAGGGCATCGAGTACCTGAGGCCCCTGGAGCTGCGCCACATACGGCACCTGCAACAGCACCGACAACACCAGCACCAACGCCAGAGCGGTGATCGCCCCCGGCACCACCATATTGATGGTGCCCCTGAGGTTATGCCCGACCAGGTCCTCATTGACCAGCCGCGTCCAGCGATAGCGGTGCAGCCAGGCAATCGCCGGCACGTTGAGCAGTGGCGAGGCAATCGCAATAAACAATACAAAGGTGGCCGAGGCCCGAGGGTATTCGCGCAAGATAAACGTCGCCACCACCACATGGGCCAGACACAGGAACGCCACCGGCAGTTGCGGCAGGCGATGTTGGATCGCGAGCATGTAGCCAATGGAGGCAGCCACCAGCAGCGGAATCACCGAGCTGATCTGGTTATGCAGCCCTGCGAGGAACGCCACCACTTGCGGATCGAAGCCCAGCACCCGGGCGCATTCGGAGAGGATCAAAAGCCCGCCGACACCAACAGGCACGGCAGGATCCACAACAGCCCCTCGCGGATCGCGCGCAACGACTCGGTACTGGCCAGGGCGGCCAGACGTTGGGTGAAGAAAAGTTTGAACAGCGTTTGCGCCATGACCCGTCCCTCTGTCCACACGCCCCGTGGCCCCTGAAGGCAGGGCCGCAAACTACCGGGCTAACGCTACACGCCCTGCTACTCTGAGCGAAAGCTTTTGCCATCTGCCTGAGTGATTTTTCTGCAATGGGTGACAGGCAATCCGCTTATTTATCCCAATAATTGAATTCTCTGACCTGTGCCAATCGCCGAACCTGCTTCAATGGGTAGTATCTGCGTTTTTCTGCGCGCAATCCGGGTGCGCTCAGCCTCAGATTTGCCCGTTCAAGGAAAGGTGCCTGCGACGTCAGCGGATACCAAGGAGATAGGTTCACTATGCAAGACAAGCTGTCCACGTACATGCATCCGTTGCTCCTGAACACGCTGCTATGGGTTTCAGGGGTGACGCTGCTGCTGATGAGCAGGGACGTGATCGAACGAATAATGGGCGACACCAGCGGTAGTTCGTTTGACCTGGCCCTGGTGCTGATCGCCTATCTGTTATTGTTTTTGCTCAACCCGATGCGCAATTGGATCAATCGCCGCTTGTATAAACGCGCCCGCCGCCATGCCGCTCGCCAGCGGCTCAAAGCCGGGGCCTGAGCCCGCCTTACCTGGAGCAAAACCTTGTCCCAACCCGCTGAACACCACCAGCTCGCGCTGGATCGGTTCTTGAACCAACACCCAGAAGTGGCCACGCAGCTGAACACCCTCAACCCGCTGGCCGCGCAGGCCAAGGGCGAAACTCTGGCGGAGTACCGCGCCGAACGGTTGCATGAAGCCTTCGAGGCAGAAGCTGAACTTCAGGGCCTCTTTGCCTGGGAGTTGACCCTCAAGCTGACCGCCGACTCCGTCGAAGCCTTTGAAGCACAGCGCCTCGAAGTGCACAAGGAAGTGGCGCAGATGGCCGGCCTCAGTTGGGCCGAATACTGCCAACTGCATGATTTGCCAGGCTGATGCACCCACTAGAAAAACCAACGACGGCGCCTGCGTACCAGCGCTTCATGCAGTTCACTGACGCAAACGGTTCGGCGTTCAGGGTCTGTGGCGAGCGCCAAACGTAACGCCGGCCAACAATCGCTGGGTAACTGCCGAGGCCTGTGCAACGGCTGATTGCGTTGCTCCTCACCCAGCCGCTGACCTTGGGCGAGCGCATACAGCACACTGGCGGCGCCATACAAATCGGTACTCGCCGACAGACAACCACCCGCCATCAGTTCCGGGGCGGCATACGCGGGCGTCCAGGCGTGCAGGCGGTTGCGACTCAACCCTGGCAACCCAGCTGCTTTTTGCGCCTCGGAGTGGCCCAAGCCAAAATCGAACAGGCGCAGCCCCTGCTCGCCCAACATGATGTTGGCCGGTTTTACATCCCCATGCAGCACGCCTTGCTGGTGGCTGTAGTCAAGTGCATCCAACAGTTGCAAGGCCAGGGGTTGCAGCTCCGGCCAAGGCAGACCATTCGGACACTCCTTGAGCAGATGGTCCAGCGTCATGCCGTGCATCAGTTCCATCGTGAAGAATGCGAGCTGGTGCGCAGTGTCGACTTCGAAAGAAAACAAGCGCACCACATGCGCGTGGCGCAGGCTACGGGTCAACGCGAACTCGCTGTACAGCAACAGGTGGGCATCGGGAGACTGCGCGAACGTCTCCCCCAACAGTTTGACTGCCACGCTGGAGTCAGGCTCACCCAGCACCTCATGCAACAGGTCGCGGGCACGATAGACCACCCCCATCCCGCCCGTGCCCAGGACCCGCTCAAGCTGATAGCGCCCCGCCAGCAATTTTGGCGCAGAGGCCGCCGTGCTCATGGCCGCACCACAACGGCGGTGAGATCGTCCGCCGCCGGCCCGCGTAACACGTTGCTGAACAAGCGAGCCACCACTTGTTGCGGTGTGCCCACATTCATCGCGCGCCCCAGCTCGCCATGGCTGAGGTTCTGATACAAGCCGTCGCTGCACAGTAAAAACACATCGCCGGGGTGGATACGGAGCTCCAATACCTCAAGGCTCAATGGCTGTCGGGCGCCGATTGCACGTGTCAGGGCGCGAGCGCCCGGCTGGGCCAAGGCCTGCTCACGGCTCAACTGTTGTTTATCCATGAGCTGCTGCAGCAAGGAATGGTCCCGTGACAATTGGTACAGGCGCTGCTCACGCCACAGGTAGCAGCGACTGTCCCCCGCCCAGATACAGGCGGCGCGGTTGCCTTCCAGCAACAACGCAACCACGGTGCTGCCCATGATGTCTGGCCGGCCACCCTGACCCAGACGGCAATCGACTGAGCGCAAGCATTGCCGCACATCCTCGATGCGCTGGTCCAGGCTGCCGTGACCCGGCAACGAAGCCAGGCTGCTGACCACCCACTGGCTGGCCACATCCCCTGCTCGGTGGCCGCCCATGCCATCAGCGACCGCCCAACAACTGCGCTGGGGGCAATCCAGGAACGCGTCCTCGTTGCGCGAGCGCAGCTTGCCTTTAGCGGTTCGGCCAGCACTGCGCCACACGGGTTGGCTCACAATTGATCCGGCAGGCGGAAGGTACGCCAGGCGGCCATCTGGAATGGGCTGGGGTTACGTTGACTCGCCAACAGGTAGTTGGCACGCAGTCCCGCAAGATCGGCTTTGATTATCTGAGCCTCACTGCCACTGGCTGGCTCGCTTTGCATCAGCTCCAACAGCCGGAACCAAGACCAGGCCCCGCTGTTTTTTCGATGCCCATGGGCCTTGCGGCGCCGCGCTCCAACACCAGGCTGCTACGGCCATTGCCCGCCTCGATGGGCCAGTGGAAGGTCATGGGTACGATGGGCCCGTGACGGTATTCGAGCTGCTGGTCACCAATCCGCAGGACCGCTCGGTTGACCGCCTGATCGAGACTGTAGGGAGCCAACGTGAAACGCACAGCCCACTCGCCCTGGTCCTCACTGAAAAAACCCTGGCGAATCATCTGGGCCTTGCCTAACTGGTCGAGCAGCGAGCGCGACAACGGCAGGCTGCGACCGTCCAGGCCGCGCAACCGATAACGGCCGCCCTCGGCGCTGACGAAAGACCGTAGGTAGCCCTCATAAAAACGCCCCATCACGCCCCGTCCTTTGAAGAACTCCTGGAAATCGTCCAGAGCAACGTCACTGCTGGCGTGGGCATTGAACGGATACCGTCGTTGGATGGCCTTGACGTAAAAACCATGGACCTCGCTTTGGTAACGTTGATTCACATACCTGTAGGCCTCGTTGAGCAATAGCCTCCAACTGTCGTCAGCAATGCCCTCAAACCATCCCCTGAGCGGCAACGGCAGGCGGACAGCGGCGTCACGCACATGGCCCAGCAGCGGCTGCTGCCCTTCCATGCGCAACTTGACCATCTTGAATGCTGCCTGCTCCGGCGCGCTCTCCCGGTTCAGCGCAGCCAATTGCAGATGCAACTCATCGAGCAACCGCAACGCCTGGGTCAGCTCAGCGCCCGGGTTCTGCTGTTCGTCGAGTAGTTGGTGCAGAGGCTCGAAACGACGCTGCAACGCACGCCGCGCAGAATCTTGCGACACCTGCCCAGGCAACTGACCGAGCAGTGGGCTCAATGCGGTCTCACCTAACTGCTGGTTAAGCGCCTCAAGCCGGTCATTAGTGGACAACAAGCGGGTATTTTCACGAACGTGCCGCAACAGCTGTACCAGCGACGACTGTGCGGACGTGAGGTTCGCAAGCCTGTCGACACCCTGGCTGAGACTGTCACTTTCCGACAGTTGGAGTTGGCCGATTGCCTCGCTCCAGGCGTCGGCGTACTCACTGAAATAGCGCTGCTCCAGCTCCAGCATCAATCGGCGCAAGTCCATGTCGCTAAGATCGGCGCCGGCCCCAAGCACCCAGTTGTCCTGGACGATGGCATTGACCAGCCGAGCCCCCTGCGTCTCAAAGTACTGCACGTACTTCTTGCTGTAGAAACCCGGGATGAGCGACTCTGTGGCTGAGAACGCCCGCCCCTCGGACAAGCGCAAGGGCTCAAGGCCCCGAGCCTGTTCCCGCTGCGTGCGGTAGACCACGTCTGCCAGTGACTCACCACGCAATTGCAGTCGAGCCTGGGCGACCAACTCATCGTTCAACGGCACCACGAACGGTTGTGCCAGCAGATGACCCAAGTGTTCATTCAGCCGTTTCTGCACCGATGTCTCACCGGGATAACGCACTGACCAATGACCTGCCACGTGCTCCGCCAGCCACGCGGCGTCACGGCGTTCGCGCAGGTTGAGCATCAAGTACGCGCGCAGGTTTTCCAACAACCGATCACGGTCGTCAAGGCTCGTGAGCACCTGCTCTTCAAGCAGAGTTGCCACGTGGGACAACAGTTGTCGGCGCAACGCCTCATCATAGGCAGCCGCCAACAACGGGCGGCTCATTTCCCCTTGATACAAACCAGCACGGTCCACCCATCGCGCGTCTGCCAGCGAGGGGAATACCCGTGTTGCCTCAAGGCGTCTGTCCAACAGCGCCAGCAATGCCTGGGTATCGTTTGAAGCTGTCGGCGCCGCCCCATCGGACGCTGTCAGCTGCGCCAATTGCGCCAAGCGTTGATGGTTGGCCCAATAACTATGCGACCACAGTACGCCGACCCCACCCACCACCAGCACGACAGCCAATGCCAACAGCCCCTGGCGCCGCTGGATGCGTCGCTGCTCCGGGGCCTGCAGCCCCGCAAGGCCGGCTTCGGCGAAAATCACCCGGCGGAACAACCCCTGGGCGAAATGCGCGCGCCGATCACCGGCCTCGGCGCCCGTCAGGTAGAACCCGCGCAACCCGTTGATCCGCTGATAGCGATGGGCAGAGAAGGCAGTCTCGACAAACAGGCACACCTGTTCGCCGATATGGGCGACCTGCCGAGGAAACTCAAGCATCTGGCCACGACGCTCAACACTCCGCTCCTGATGCAGGCGCTGAACCAGCTCAGCTCCCAATCTTTGCAGCAGCGTTTGAACGCTTCGCGCATCTGGGCGACTTCGATCCCGGCCCTGCCGGTGACCAGGCTCTCACCCAACACGGCGTCGGCGCTGTCACCCTGCGGCCCATCGAAGAACTCGGCAAACCCGGTCAATCGATCAGCCTGGGTCAGCACCAGGTAAACCGGGACGTCCACCTGCAGCGTCTGCTGGATGTCCTGCAAACGGTTATGAACGTGACGCGCATGCAGTTCCAGATCATGCTCATTGCTGCTCAGCAGCGTGTCGACCGACAGCGTCACCACCACGCCGTTGAGCGGGCGCGTGCGGCGCCGCGTCTTGAGCAGGCCCAGCAATGTGCACCAGCCTGTACCATCCACCGCGCTGTCGGGCTGAAACAAGTAGCGACCGGCCGTCTCGACCACGACCGCCTCGTCAGCAAAATACCAGTCACAGTAGGACGTCGCACCAGGCGCCAGTGCATCGCTGCGATGCAGCGGAAACTGCAATCCGCTGGCCGCCAGCAGGCGAGTCTTGCCGCTGCCTTGCTCACCGAGCACCAGGTACCAGGGCAACTCGTTGCGCCAACGCTCGCCGTGTTCGCCATAACGGGGCGAGCGTTTCAAGGCTTGCAAGGCTTCCTTGAAACGCCCCCGCACCTGCCTGTGCTCATCCTCCACCAACCCCTTTTGCTGCTGCCGCGCCTGGTTCTCCGGCTGATTGAGCCGCGCGACACGGCGACCGCTCACGATCACCATCGCCAGCCCCCACAGCAGGAACATAACGCTGATGGTCAGCAAGCGTGCCGTCGAGCCTTGCCAAAAACGATGCTCATCCACCGCCAGCAAAGGCCCAAAAAACCACACCAACATCGCTGCGGACAACACCAGCAACAGGCTCCAGAGCCAAACTTTACGCAGCAGCCTGCCCGCGCTCTTGAAGAATGCGTTCATTCATTGCTCCCAGCATTACAAGGACGGCAGACTCTGATCCGGCGTCAAGGATTGAAAAGGTTGCAGCGCAGCCATGCGCTCGTTGCCCAACACCCAGGTAAACCCTGAGTACATTGCCAGCAAAGCGGCCAGCCCAAGCACACAGACCCAAGTGGTGCAGACCATGCGTAACCGTGGGTGACTTCCCGCTACGGCGGCCGGCGGCGTAGTTATCGAACGGTGATCGCCGCGAACGTGCCTGATCTGCCGGTACAGGGCATCACGTACGGTTTCGAGCTGCACCCCTCCCCGCTCCATGACCCGGTACTTGCCTTCGAACCCCATGGACAAACACAGGTACATCAGTTCGAGCATGGCTACGTGCTTGATGGGGTCACGGGATAAACGCTCCAGCAGTTGGAAGAACTTTTCGCCGCCAAACGTCTCGTTATGAAAACGACTCAACAGGCTGGCCTTCGACCAGTCGCTGCGACTGCCCCACGGGGTGGTGGTCACAGCTTCGTCGATGCTGCTGCAGAGCACGTAGCGTGCCGACATCACCTGGTCATGTTCTGCGCCCTGATGCAAAGCGTGGACTTCAAACGCAGTGATCGCCGCGGACAACCGATCATTGAGGGCCTGCACACTTTCACGACCCGCGCTGGCCTTGAGCTGGGCCAGTTGCAACAGCAGTTCCCAAGCGGCGTCCACTAATGGATTGGGTCCCATGTTGAAGTTCATCGCACCCTGCAAGCGTGCGGTGTAGATCATCCGATCTTCCAGCTGCTCAAAGCGTGGCGGCGATGGGGTATCCGTTACCGCACCCTGGGCCGGGCTGCGCCCCTCGTGGTCGAGCAGCACGGTTTTTTCATCCACTGGATATTCACTGTCGATCGTCATGGCGTTCAGTTCCTGATGGCCCAAAAGTGCAGCTCCAACTCGGCGAATTCGCCGCTGGCGTGGAAAGCGAAACCACCCGATTGCTCAAGTTGGGTGATGTCGCGGGTACTGAGTTCGAGGAGAAAATAGGTTTTGCCGGCGTGGAATGGAATCTGTCGCGGCGCCACTGGCAACGGCTTGACCTTGATGCCGGCCAGTTGCAGATTGACCAATTCGCGAATGCGCTCCACAGGCCCAATCTTTAAGTGCGCCGGCAGGCGGTGGCGCAGCTCCTCGGAGTCGCACTGGGCAGTGGCCGACAGGATGAACGTTGCACTCCCCAGCAGCTTGAGATCACTCATCGGGCAGACCAGCACCCCGTACTGGCGCGGCTGCAACGCCAACTCGATGGCGTGCTGTTCCAGCACCAGCGACAGCACCCCACGAAGGCCTTCCATCAACGCGCGAAAGCTCGCGCCCTGGTCGCCATGTCTGTAGCGCACCTCCAGTTGCGGGCGTTTGTTATCGGCACCAAACGTCGATAACTCGCCGAGGATCGACAGCATCTCTCGAAACACAGCTTCCGGCCGAACCTGTGACTGGCTTAGATAGTGACGCAGGATCAACTCTGCACGGTTGATCATTTGCAACATCAGAAAATCGCCGACCTGCGCGCCTGCCGACGCGCCACTGCCCTGGATACGCGTAGCGATTGCATCACCTCGAGTAGCCAGCAGGCTGATCACCTCTTTGATGCACGAGGACACATACCCGGAACCCTGCAGGTAAATGAACGAGGGCACGAAGTCTGTATCCAACCGGACGCCGCCTTCGCTGGTCGAATCCAGTACCTGGGCGACCGGCAGCTTGACGTAGAGTGCGTCACTGGTGGGGTCCTCCAGCAGCAAGCGGAAATCGGGATGCGCGCAGTTGATCTGGCAACGAGAATCGGCCCCCGCATTGCAATCGCCTACCTCAGTTTCACGAGAGATGTAACGGGCCAGGACATCACTTTGTGATGGTGTGCGGACTTCAATCTGGTTACCCACAGCCAATGGCAACGCCAAGTACACCGTTTGCCTGCCGGCGTTGGCGGGTACCTGCAGCACCAAGGGCTCCATCGCGCCGTCCAGTTCGAACAGGCTGCCATCTGGTAAAACTCCGCTGGCCTGGTTGACCACTACCTTGCCCAGGTTGAGGTACTGCACGTCGATTTCCAGCGTCAGGAAGCCCCAGGTGTCACTGCCCAGCAGGCGGGTACGGTTGAGTTGTTGGTGGTAATAACGGTCATTGTGTTGCAGGTGCTGGGGCCGCAGCAGCATGCCTTCGCGCCAGATGACTTTATCGGCGCCCATTTCAATCCTCCATCGCATTGGCACGAGCGCTGGCAGCCCGGATACCGGTGTGATCAAGCACTAATTCGGCACGTGTCAAACGCTTATGGACCACAGGCAGTACATACCGCCATTGCACTTGCGGCAGGTCTCGATACGCCGCCAGCACCCCGACATAACGACTGTGCGGTTCGACACTGAGCTTGAGCTCGCGCTGCTCACCGGGTCGCAACTCCAGCTCTTCGCCGGCCACCCAATCCTTGGGCAGTGCCTGCTCGCCTCGACCATAAAGGCTGAAGAAATCTGCATTCTCGAAGGCTACGGGGTGCCGCAGTTCGAGCAGCTGTACCACCACTGGGGAGGGTCGGCCATGCAAATCGGGGTTGACTTCGTCGCTGGCGGTCAACGTCAGGTCCAATTTTGTCAAGGCTGAAAACGGCGACACACTGCTGCAACCGGCCAACATCCCCAGCACAACCAGCATTGATATAACGGTGAATCGATACATGAACATTATCCTGGGTAAGCCGCGTGCAAGGTTGAGACCAGGCGTACCTGCTCCCTATAGGCATCGGAAAAGTCGTGGCGAAATAACTGCTCAGCCAAGCAATCCTGGTTGACCAGGCGCTGGTAATGACGCTGATAGGCCCGCCAATGGGCGCCGTCGGTGGAAAACCTGGAACGTTTGCCCTCCCGCTCGAAACACAGCAGCAGATGACCCGGCGCGAACGCCCCCAAGGCACTGCGTACTGTGGCGCGGCAAGCCGCGACCAATGCCAGTTGGTGGGCCTGCATTTCCCGGTAGGCATGAGCGACCTCTTGCTCAGCGGATAACGGGCGCAACTCTCCCCCACCAACAGCGCCGCCAATGCGGACTGGCTATCGGTGCAATCCCTTAGCAAGTGATGACTGCTTTGCGCAGAGGTGGTCGCACTCATCTTCAAGTCACCGGTCAACTCGTCGCGGGTACGCAAGCTCTGTTGCAAGCCGTCGATGGTTTGCCTGAGCAGGCTCGCGACCTTGATCGCCAGGTCTTCCCGCCCCGGGTTATCAAGTGCGCCAAGGGGCATGCCAAGTGCTGTACCGAACTGAAACCAGAACGCATCCTGAGCCACCGGTGCAACGGTGGCGGGTTGGGCGCCGTATAACGGTTCGACAGGCTCGGCCCATTTGGGCACCACCAGGTGATCTCGATCGACAACCCCATGGTCCCTCGGGAACGCGGGCTCAGCGGGCGCTGTGTTCAACGCATCCAGCTCTACCGATGACTCCGTGCGCCGCTGTTCGCGATCCAACGCACGCACCGGGTCCACCCCCAGGAAGAGATCATCAGGGATCAGCTCTCCAAGAACGAACGCTTGCCGTACATGCCCCACCAGCCGCGCACGGATACTCACCGAGCCTAATTGGTAGATGTCACCCTCGCAGATCAGGCGAACCTGCCCCTGTGCAAGCGCTCAGGCCCGCCGCCGATGCCAATACCGTTACTGCTGATATCAGTTAAAAAATACTGGCCGTCGCGATAACTGACCAACCCGTGATGACTGGACATCAAGCGGCGGGGGTCGGCGATGATCCAGTCACAGGCTGCCCTCGCCCAATAACCCCACCGACACCGTCAAACGTCTTCTCGGCCGGTGGTTCACCGCTAGCGGTATCACACACCTCAAACACTAATTGCATGGCAAGGCTTCCTTGTTCAATGGCCGCGGCCACTGGCCTGGGAGTCCCCCAAGGGACGGTAGTCAGCATCGTCAAAGACATAGTTGGCGTTGCAGCCACCCAGCAAGAACAGGGCAAGCACTAAGGCTGGCCAACGATGAAAAGGCATCAGGTATCTCCCGAAAAAAGGTGCCCATAAACAAATCATTCAGCATTCCTCCCGAACGTCGCCGAGGGGGGATCTTCAAGCGCGACAGGCGGTAGAGCAGCGTGCGACGTGCAACCCCAAGTTCGCGCGCAGTACGGGTTCGATTTCCACGGTTCTTGCGCAGGCAGTCGATCAGGAACACCCGCTCAACCCGCTCCATCCGCTGGCGCAACGTTGCATCCATATCCATCGTGGTAGGTGACGTCGACAACGCCAGGTGCGCGGGCAGGATCACGTCGTCGTCACAGAGCAACACAGCACGCTCCACCAGGCATTTGAGTTCGCGGACATTGCCGGGAAACCCATGGCTCGACAGCTGGTCAAGGGCGGCGTTCGACCACTCCACGGGGCTCCGGCCAAGACCAATGCAGGCCGTGTGTGCAAAGGCCCGCGCCAGCAACAGCACATCGCCTTCGCGCTCACGCAGGGCAGGTAACTGGATGGGAAACTGCGCCAGTCGGTAATACAGGTCTTCGCGAAAACTGCCTTGGGCGACCATTGCACCGAGGTCGCGGTGGGTCGCGGCGATGATGCGTACGTCAACCTTATGGGCGGTACTGGCCCCTAGCGGGCGTACCTCACCCTCCTGCAAAACCCGCAGCAACTTGGCCTGTAGCGCCAGCGGCATGTCACCGATCTCATCCAGCAGTAGCGTTCCGCCGTGCGCCGTATCAAATAACCCAGCGTGGTGACGGTCGGCGCCAGTGAAGGCGCCTTTGCGATAACCGAACAGCTCACTCTCCAGCAGGTTTTCGGGAAAGGCCGCGCAGTTCTGCACGACGAACGCTTTATCACTGCGCGCCCCTGCCGAGTGAATGGCTCGCGCCACCACCTCCTTGCCGGTACCGGTCTCACCGCGCAGTAGCACGGTGTAAGACGTGTTCAATACTTTGCCGATCAAGCGGCAGGTCTCATCCATGGCTGTGCTGTTTCCGATCAGGCCAAACGCCGCGCGCGGCGTGAGTACCGAGGGTCCTGCACTGGGCGTACGCGCCGTGAGAACGCAAAGCTGGTTCATGGCGAAACTGCCCAGTTTCCCCAGTGAGCAGGCGTAATCCTGTAACGGTCTGGAGTGCTGGCTGGCGCACAACAACAGGCCTGCAATTCGCGTGTGTCGGCTGAATAACGGCACACATGACAATGAGCGCCACGGCGTTGCAGACGCCGGCAGGTACCCACTCTCGTAGAGGCTGCCCGACACATCGTCCAGGTTCAGTGCCCGTTGCTGACTGAGGACGTAGTGCAACAACTGCTCATGCTGATAATCGGCGCGCGAAGCCTGGTCGCAAGGCGATGCGCCCGTGGGGAAATGTTGGGCAAGCAATTCAAGCCGCCCCGTCACCTCATCGCGCCAATACAATTGACTGAGCTCGCACTGGCTCAGCTCGGCGGCAGCCGTTGCACACAACCCTGGCAATGTCGCTTCATCACCGTCGTTGCCCAAGCGCGTAAACCAGCCCAGCAACGCATCGGCGTAGGCCAGGGGGTCAGGCAAGTGGGTAAAGGAGTGCGCCATCATGAGTGGCACTCGCAGACTGGCTGTTCGTTGGCATCCAGACTGGCAAGCACGTATGCCAGAGGTTCGCCTACGGCCATTGCCCCCAGCACACGGTCGACTATCTGCGGCAGCAAGCACGTCTCGATCCATTGATCGATCTGCCGCGCGCCGCTGTCGCCGAATGCACAACGTGTGACGATCTGCGTCACCAGTTCGGGTGTATAGCTGAACGCCAATCTGCGCAGTTGCAACCGTTGGCCAAGGCGGTCGAGCTTTAGCCTGACCAACTCATGCAACACCTCACCCGTGATCGGGTAGTACGGCACAACACGCATCCGCGCCAACAACGCGGGCTTGAAGTGCGCGCTCAACAGCGGGCGAATCGCTTCTTGCAGCACTGACGTGTCCGGGCGCGCCCCCCAGCACACAGATCGTCGATGCACTCACTGCCCAGGTTGGACGTCATCAAGATCAGCGTATTGCGAAAATCGATTTCCCGGCCTTCACCATCATTGGCCAGCCCCTTGTCGAAGATCTGGTAGAACAGGCTCAGCACTTCCGGGTCGGCTTTCTCGACCTCATCGAGCAACACCACCGAATACGGACGTTGGCGTACGGCTTCCGTGAGTACGCCACCCTCGCCATATCCGACATACCCGGGCGGTGCACCGATCAACCGGGACAGCGAGTGTTTTTCCTGAAACTCCGACATGTTAAGCGTGGTGACAAAACGCTCGCCGCCATACAGGAGGTCGCCGAGTGCCAACGCTGTTTCGGTCTTGCCCACTCCGCTTGGGCCCACCAGGAGAAAAACCCCCACCGGGGCATCCACCTTGTTGAGTCCTGCAGCAACCGCCCGCTGGTTACCGTCTAGGGCTTGCACTGCCGGTTCCTGACCCAGGATCCGTGCACGCAATGCATCGGCAAAACCCAGGACGGATTGGTTGTGCTCAAGCGCCAGTTGCTCGACAGGGATACCGGTCCAGGCGCTGACGACCTGTGCCACCAGGCGCGGGCATACATCAAGATTGACCAACGCCTGCCTGTTTTGGTGCGCGAGCAATGCTTTGCGCTGCGCAGCGAGGGTGCATTCCAGCTGATCAACGCCCTGCCCCGCCTGTCGCGCCTCGTGCAATTGCTGGCGTAACTCAAGTACCTGTTCCGCCAATACGCGTTGCTCCATCCAGGCTTGCTCCATCTGTTGGCGCTCGCGCTCGACCCCCCTCCAGCCGAAGACTCAGTGCGAGCAAGGCCTGCTCATCCACGCAAAGCCCTGCGTCCCTGTCACGTTCCAACGCCTGCCGCTGCCGTATACCCTTGTCGTGTTCGGCGAACAGCTTTTGCACCGACTCAGGCGCCGTCACCCTGCTGGTTCGAGCACGTGCGCAAGCGGTATCCAGCACATCCACGGCCTTGTCGGGTAGCTGGCGACCCGCCAGGTAACGGGCGCTCATCTGCGCTGCCGCAACCACCGCGTCATCACGTACATACACGCCGTGGCTGGCTTCGTACGCTGGAACCAGGCCGCGCAAAATGGCCACCGCTTGCTCGACAGTGGGCTCGCCGACACGCACGGGCTGGAAACGGCGGGCAAGGGCCGGGTCTTTTCGAAGTATTTCTTGTATTCCGACCAGGTGGTGGCGGCAATGGTACGCAGCTCACCACGGGCCAGTGCCGGCTTGAGCAGGTTGGCGGCGTCGGATGTACCCGCCTGTGCTCCGGCCCCCACCAGGGTGTGTGCCTCATCGATAAACAGGATCACAGGTGTTGCCGAGGCATGGACTTCGTCCATCACGCCCTTGAGGCGTCGTTCGAACTCCCCCTTGATACTGGCGCCGGCTTGAAGCAAGCCCATATCCAGGGTCAACACCCGCACATCCTTGAGGGGTTCCGGCACCTGCGAACTGACAACCCGCAGGGCAAGACCTTCGACAATCGCGGTTTTACCCACCCCGGCTTCACCCACAAGGATCGGGTTGTTCTTGCGCCGGCGCACCAAAATGTCGATCAACTGGCGGATTTCGCCATCGCGGCACAACACCGGATCGATGAGCCCTTCCCGGGCCTGGCGCGTCAGGTCATGGGTAAAGCGCTCCAACAACGACTCGCCACTGGGAGCCAATGCGTTTTCAGGCACCTGGCTCAACACGCAGTCAAGCACCCGTTGGGTGTCCAACCGGCTCAATAAACGCTGGTAGCCACTGCCTGCGTGCTGCAACGGGTGGCGAAGCAGTGCGAGCAACAATGCCCCATGACCCACCTCGGTTTGCCGCAACTCAAGGTGCGCAACCATCAACGCCTGCTGCAACCACAACACAAGAGCCGGGGCGAACACCGGGCTGTGCGACGCGCTTGTTTCACCCTTGGGCTGCAGCGTGTCTTGTAGTTCACCGGGCTCGATACCTGCATCCGCCAACGCCCGTAGCAGAAGCCCGTCGTGATGCTCCAGCAACGCCAGCAGCAGGTCTTCGACCAGGACTTCTCTACCGCCACGACTGATGCAACGTTCGGCCGAGCGTTCGAGGTCACTACGGGTCGCGGCGGTCAAGGTCTGGATAAGTTGTTGCAAGTCCACATTCATCATAATCATTCGTCCCTAATGAGCGTTGCTGGCGACAATGGCCACACCATCAGCGCATTCGTGTGCCAACCAACTGGTCCAGCCCAGGCGGCACGGGTTATGCTCTCCAATGTGCAGCGGCCGAATCTCTCCTGCGGCCAACACCAGGCGCAGGTCATATTCCAAGGGGTCGCGGGCGGTGAGCCGGACCAGTGAGCACAGCGGCTCATGGTCCAGCCCCGTCGGCAAAAAAATCGTGGAATCGTTGCCACTTCAGCCCCTGCAGGTGCACCCGAAACTTGCCGCTTCGGTCGGCAACCTCGCGACCAGCACCTGGTCATGACCGAGCCGGCTGTTGGCGCCCCCCAGTCTGTTGCGCTGCGCGTGCGCGATGACCACCGTGCGTTCAACCCACTGTTCGATGAACAAGCAACTGTGCTTGAAGTAGTGACGCAGTACCGTCTCGATCAAGGCTGCCGAGTGCACCCGCAAGCTCAGCAACCCCAGGTAGGGCAATAGCCGCTTGCAGTCCAATTGCGCAGCACTGCGCATGTGCCGCCCGCCCAAACCGATCAACGCAAACATCTGCTGGGAAAACCCGTCACTGGCCTCGTCCTGAAAACACGCCCGATAGCGGTATTTGCGCCAGATCGGCAACATCAACCGATGCAGGCGGTGGTGAAACAGGTCTAGAAAATTTCGGGTCGCGGTGCCACCCGCACCGTCAGCCAGTGCTTGCTCACCATAAAACGCCGGCAAGGGCGAGCCCGCCCCGCACAGGCCGAGTACGTTGAGGCGAAGACGTGCACGTAATTGATCACGCTCAACAAAAACTCCACTCGGTCGATATCGTGACCGGGAAACCCCAAACCTGGGTTTGCCTGGAACTCCAACTGGTCATACAACGCATCATCATCCAGCGAGGGATGGGCATCACGCAGACAACTGATCACCTGTAAAACCGCTTGGAACAGCGAGTATTCACGGATGACACGTGACAATTCGTTCAAAGCAAGGGCTGCTGGCCCGTCCGGGGTGGCCATAGGTACACGTCTCCTTGTGTGC